>NZ_JBFAZZ010000002.1:0-635580 GCF_040689425.1 Actinoplanes sp. NPDC051475 | reverse complement strand
GTGCCAAAGCCGACGCCGGCCGCCATCGTGCCCCGCACGACGCGCCCGGTAGGCGAAAACATGCCTTTAGCAGCAGTGATACAGGAGGCCCTCACTGCTCGCCGGTTGCTCGAAGTGGCCGACAAAGCCGGGTGAAACGGGCGTGGTCGCAACGTTACTCACTGGAGATCCCAGTTCAGGGTGGGCCGCCGGGGACTCGAACCCCGAACCTATGGATTAAAAGTCCACAGAAAGAAGACCCACTCCTGATTTTCTCTATTCGAAGAATAGTCGTCCGTACGTCAAGGTGCGGAACATCCGAGCGACCGCGGAGCGACCAAGCCGTTCGACGTCGGTGGGTCGACCAGGTCCAACCGGCTGCTGATCGTGCTGGCGAGTTGGCTCAACCACTCCTTCGGTGAAGATTGCGGACGTATCCCTATGGGTCTCGTCAAGCGGCGAGAGCGTGATCGCTTGGCCGTGCTTGATAGAGGCTGCGGTCGCGGATCATGGCGAACAGGACGTTGACGCGGCGGCGGGCGGGACAGGTGAGGGCGGCGTTGTGGCGTTTATCCCCACCACCGGCGGGCCGGAAGACTGCCAGCTCAACGTGCTGGTCGGCGTGTCTCAGGGCTCTACCTACGCGATCGCCAAGGTGGACTTCCGCGGGTACGGGCTACTCCGGGCCGGGTCCGTCGCCTCGCAGCGGGCCAACTACTACTTCCAGGGCATGAGCCAGAGCGCCTCCACCCACACCCTGTCGCAGCACCGCTGGACGACAACTGGATGGCCAGCAACGAAGTCGCGGTCGCCGCCCTCGTCTGGCACCCTTGCGGCGAGACGCGCACCTCAACATCAACACCGAGCTGCGGGTCAGCAAAGGGACATCGACCGCCGCCAGCTTCCTGACGATGGACTCCACCGACGGCAGCATCGAGACCACGTACCCCTTCGCATGGAGGCGGTGCTAAAGCCCAAACCGGGCGCCGTACGGAACACTCGAGTGCGGCGTGACGGGGGTTGCCAGCCCGGTGTGGTAGCTCCCGGCGACCGCGCCGGACCGTGAGCGGCACGGTGATTGTCCACGCTCAGACGGGGGAACCAGCGATCAATGACCGGTTGACGTAGGGTTAAGCCAGTGGCGATGTTGCCTCATCGCCGTCGCTGCTCCAGACCTCGGTAGCCACCGTTGTCACCAGGTCCCTTTGGAGCATCCCCATGATGGTTGAAACACGCGTGGTCCGCCTCACGCTGGACCCGGGGGAAGGAATCGCCGCCAAGCGGTATGTGGACCGTGGTCTTTGGTGGGTCTTCTGCCGCATCGCTAAGCCGCCACGGGGACCCGTCGACGGTCACCGTCCGCTGACCGCTGCCGCCCACGGCTCGCCGTGGACGGCGGAGCTGATCGGTGGGCTCGCCTGGATGCGGCCACACCGGAACATGGCGCGGCTGGCCGGTCAGCCGTGACCACTGCGCAGCGGGTGCAGTCGCCATATCTGCTCACCACCGGAACAGACCGCCGGGCAGTGTCGGTGGACGTTACGGCTGATGCGAGCGCCACGGTGGTCGAGATGACGGTGCATGGCGGGTGGTCACAGCCGCTCGGCAGTCAGGTGTCGGCCAGCCTGCGACTGTGTCTGCTGGCGCCGACTGTGGCGATCATCATCGATCTGCACGATGTCGATGATGTCCATGGACAGAGTCTGCGGTTCTGGATGACGGCGGTACGGGCGGCCCGGCTCGGGCCGACACCCGTTCAGCTGGTGTTGTGCCTGCCCCCGAGGGCGATGCTGGGCTACCAGCTACGGCATGCCGACAGGTCTCAGCCGCTGCTGTTCAACACCATGCCGCGGGCGCGTATAGCGATCGCCGGCCGGCTGGCGCATACCCATCGACGGTTTCAAGTCCGGCTTGCCCCGCGGCCGGCCGCGGTGCGGACCGCACGTGACCTCGTCGCGCAGGCTTGTCACACCTGGCAGCTACCACAACTAGGGCACGACGCCTCACTGATCATGTCGGAACTTGCCGCCAACGCCGTGGAACACGCTCGCACCGACGCCGTGGCCACCGTGCTCGCAGACGGCCCCCGACTGCACCTCGCCGTTCGGGACGGCGACACCCGATATCCGCGCCTCAACCCGCTGGCTGCCGCAGGACGGGCAACTCCACTCGACGAGCGCGGCCGGGGACTGCAGCTCGTCCACGCCCTCGCCGCCGCCTGGGGTGCCATGCCCGCCCGCAGCGGCAAGGTCGTATGGGCCACGGTGTCCACAGACTCGCCGTCGTAAAGGCACACGAATCCGCCGACGACATGGATTCCGGCATACCGCTCCCGATCTCCATGAGAGTACGGGCAGCCCTTAGTTACGGGCTGGAGGACCAGGACGAAAGCCGCCCAACTTACGATCAGCATCGCGGCCACGACACTCATGCGTACGGCGTGGTAGGCGGGGCGCCGTTTCGAGGAGGCCCGCCTCGCAGACCCGCCGGTTCAACGCCGAGAAGTTGCTTCCGGAGGCAGCCCTCGGCCGCGGCACAGCTGTTGTCATGATTGCCCGATTCCGGCAGCGGCCCGGCGGCTCAGAGGCACAAGGGTCCTGCTCATCGCGGCTCCTCGAATCTCGTCTGCGCTCAATCGATGTCGTCGTGCGAATGCACGGTTGAAGAAGCAGGGAACGGTCGCGAGGTCTGGACGGGTGTCACGCCAGGCCTTGAAAGACGCAAGGGTGGCGATAAGAATTTGCCGTCATCCACGACGCCGCAAACGGCCTGCCTCATCGGGGTGTTCGGTGCTGGAGGGTGGAGATCAGGGCAAGGGTGGACTCGGCGCCCTGGTTGAGGTTGGGGCCGTGCAGGGTCAGCCCGTCGTAGCCGCCGCCGGTTGCTGGGTCCCACATGAGCTGGCCGATGTCGTTGTCACCGAGGAACCAGTCGATGGACTGGTGCACACCGAATTGCCAGATGTCGTCGCCGGTGATGGTGGCGGCCGTGGCGCAGGCGTCGGCCAGTGCCGCCACTTCGATCGGTTGCTGGTCGTGTCGCAGCCGGGGACCGCCCCGTTGCCAGCCTCCTGATGGGAGGACCGACAGGTGGCGGCCGCTGGTCTGGATGTTCAGCAGCCACGTCAGCATCCGCAGACCAGCGTCCAGGACCGGCGGGTCGTCGAGCAGGTGGCCGGCGACGATGACGGCTTCGGCGAGGGCGGCGTTGGCGTAGGTGAGCCGCTCGTGCGGCCACGGCCAGTCCGGATCGGGATCCGGGTGCCCGATGGCGACGGCAGCGTCGCCCAGCAAGGCAGCGGCCGGCTCGTTGCCGGGATCGAGGCGGAGCAGTTCGGCGGCGCCGAGTGCGGCGAAAGCCATCGCTCGCGGGGCGACGGACCGGCAGGAGGTTCCTCGGGTGAAAGCGAGGAGGGCTTCCTGGCGGATCCATGGCGCCGGGCTGTGGGCCGCGGCGGTCCCGAGGCCCCAGAGGGCGCGCCCCCACCAGTCCCCGAGGCCGGGCTGGTCGGTCCACTCCCGGTTGAACCCGAGTCGGTTGTGGAAGGCGCCCTCGGCGTCCTGCGCGTGGGTGAGGAAGGTCAGATAGCGCTCCGCGAGCCGGAGCACCTCGCCGGACGGGTCGGCCTCGCGGCTGGTGACCAGCAGGCCCCGGGCGACATCGTCGGTGCAGTAGCCGTGCTCACGGCGGGCGATGGCGTGCCGGGCATGCTCGAAGAGGCCGGTGTCGTCGGTGAGCCGCACCAGGTGTGTGAAGGTGGGGGCGGGAACGTTCCTGCCGCGCCCTGGCACCGTGCTGGTGGTCTTGACCGTCACGTGCCGGCCACGGCGACCGGGCGGTGGTGTGCGGCGACAAGCCTCGCGGCGACTTCGTGGTACCGCTGGGCGACGGCGGGCCATCGCAGTGCCGGCTCGGCGTGACCGTTGCGTTGGCGCAGGGTGGCGGCCAGCGCGGGCTTGGTGAGGATTCTTCTGATGGCAGTCGCGAGAGCTACCGGGTTCTTGTGGGGCACGAGCAGGCCGGGTCCGTCGGTGAGCAGTTCCACCGCGTGCGGGAACGCGGTGGCGACGACCGGGATGCGGGCCGCCACAGCCTCGACGAGGACGCCCGAGGTGACCTGCTCGGTCGAGTCGTACGGCAGCACGATGACATCAGCGGAGCGGACGAGTCCCCCGAGCGCCGCATCGTCGAGGTAGGACGACTCGTAGCGCACCGTGTGCGCGATGCCCAGGGCCGCGCCGAGCTGGTGCAGACTCGCCCGGTATGCCTCGCCATGATGCTCGATGACCTTGGGGTGGGTGCGCCCGGCCACGGTGTAGACGGGCGCGGGCTCCAGGTCACGCAGCAGAGCCAGGCCGCGTAGCGCCCACTCGATGCCCTTGCCGGGTCCCAGTAGGCCCCAGGTGAGCAGATGTGGCTGGGGGCCCCGGCGGTTCGGCGGGCCGGCGTAGTCGCAGGCGCCGTGCGGAATCACGGAGATCTTCGCAGCGTCGACGGCATAGCCGGCAAGCAGCCGGTCGCGCGCGGCCTTGGTGATGGTCACGACCGCGTCGGCGGCAGCCACGATCTCCTCGAGCAGCGACTTCTGACTCGCAGTGGGGTAAGTCAGCACGGTGTGCAGGACGACCAGGCAAGGCACGGTGAGCCGCCGCAGCACGGACAGGACTTCGCCGCCGTCGCGGCCGGGATAGATGCCGTACTCGTGCTGGACGACGGCGACGTCGAAGGTGCTCAGCACCTCGGCGCTGTCGCGCCAGCCGGCAGGCGTCGTGGTTGCCCAGGTGTGCACCACGCCGGGTGCGGGCGTGGGATCGTCGCCGTTTGCCGCGACCCGCACGACGCCGCCCTCGCCGAGATGGGCGGCCAACGCCGCGTTGAAGGTCGCCAAACCACAGCGGGTGGGCGGATGGGTACTGAGAAATCCGTACCTGATCGTCATAGGACATGCCTTCTGGTTGTCGGCCCCATCGCGGGTGACACGCCGGGTGACCTCACGCGGTGACGGCTCCGACCCGCCAGCGTGTACGACGGGTCGAGGGGCCGGCGCCCCGAGGAGCCGGCCATGCCGAGAAAGTGGATCATGTAGTGAGCGGACGAGTCAGCCGATGAGTTGCTCGTAGACGGCCAGGTAGTCGGCGACCATCCGGTTCGCGCCGAAGCGCAGGCAGGCCCGTGCCCGGCACCCGTCCCGGTCGATCGTGCGGACCGCGCCCACGGCCGCAACGGCCTGGTCGACGCCGCGCACGAGGTAGCCGGTGACGCCTTCGTCGACGATCTCGGGCATGGAGCCACGCTTGTAGGCGATGACCGGCGTGCCGCAAACCATGGATTCCACCACCGACAAGCCGAACGGCTCATCGAAGTCGATCGGGTGCAGCAGGGCCAGCGCGCCGCCGAGGATCTCACTGCGGCGTCGGGGCCCCACCGCGCCTAGGAAGACCACGCGTTCGCCGTCGATGTGCGGCGCCACCTTCTCCGTGAAATACCGTTCATCCTGGACGATCCCGCAGATGGTAAGCGTGCGTCCGGCCCGGCGGGCGATCTCGATCGCCGTGTGGGTGCCCTTGTCCGGGTGAATCCTGCCGAAGCTGACCAGCCCGGCGCCTGCGGACGCTGTGAACGGGAGCCCGTCGACATCCACACCGTGATGCACCGTCGCGACATAGTCGAGTTCCGGGCTGCGATCGGCATCCGAGATCGACACGAACGTGGATCTGCTCGCCTGATAGGCGGGCAAAATCCCGGGGCCGGAGAACCCGTGCACGGTCGTGACCAGCGGCGCGCGCCAGTGTTCCGCGAAGGCGAGAGGGAGCCAGTCGAGGTGGCTGTGCACGATGTCGAACTCGCCTGACCGGGCCAAGGCGTGCGAGACGTGCATCGCCTCGGCGACTCGGCCGTCCGTCGACGGATTGTCCGCGTACCCGCGCGGGCACACGCCGTCGAGCCGGGCCGTAGTGATTGAATCCAAGGTCGCGAAGAGCGTCACGTCAGCCCCCGCGGCGACGAGGCCCTCCGCGAGGAGACCCGTGACCTGTTCCCAGGGTCCGTAAGCATGCGGCGGAGTCCGCCATGCCACCGCCCCCAGGATGCCGACCCTCACGCCGGCTCCGCGTCAGCCAGCTCGGCCGGATCGACGTGGAGCGTAGCCAACAGCCCGCCATGCCGGGAAGTATCGATGTATTCAGGGAGCTCTCGGTCGACGAAATCGGCCCTGTCGTTCTGACCCCGCTCGCGAAGCACGGCGATGACAACAGTCTTGGAAATATTCATTGTCTGCTCTCTGGAGGGCACCTGCCGGCGGCGGGTGGAGCCGCCGGGGTCTGGAGCGACAATCACCAGACTACGCCTGCCATCGATCCGCCTGAGTGTCCAGACGGCTCGGGGTTCGGGCGGTCTCCACCGGCGCGGTATACGTCCGGGTGTGCTCCCGTGCCTCAGCCGAGCGCCAAGATCCGCACGGCAAGCATGGGCGGATTCAACCGGTCGTCGCAACACCGGGTTGTTGGAGCAATCGTAGGTGTTCGTCGAGGGCTTCGGCCGGGGTCTTCCAGCCGAGTGTTTCCGGGCCGGCTGTTGAGTGCGTGAGCGACGGCGTTGATCTCCTCAGTACTCCACCGGGACAGGTTGCGAAGGTGGCCAACTAGTGGGCCAAGCGGCTCCCGACGCCGGCTGAGCATTGCCGATGTCGCCTCTCGCCGAGGCGCGAAAGGGCTCACGGTACGTACGGGTATCCCTCATCCTTACCCGCCATACGGCACTACACGCTGCCCGACGGCAACCAGGCCGTTCGGACCGGCACCACGGCGGCGAGCTTCGGTTTCTCGATCCTCGATCAGCACGACACCCCGCTGCTGTACCTCGACAACACCGCAGGAAATCCACGCTGGCGCCAATACACCCCGTACGGTGGGTGCGCCGCAGCGAACTGCCGCCCATCCGGCTGCACGACCTACGCCACTGCGCCGCCACCTACCTCAAAGCCTCCTGCGCCGACCTCAAAGACATCCAAGAAGCCCTCGGTCACTCATCCATCGCCATCACCGGAGACACCTACATCTCGGTCATCCACGAACTCGAGACCGAACGTGCCAAAGCCGACGCCGGCCGCCATCGTGCCCCGCACGACGCGCCCGGTAGGCGAAAACATGCCTTTAGCAGCAGTGATACAGGAGGCCCTCACCGCTCGCCGGTTGCTCGAAGTGGCCGACAAAGCCGGGTGAAACGGGCGTGGTCGCAACGTTACTCACTGGAGATCCCAGTTCAGGGTGGGCCGCCGGGGACTCGAACCCCGAACCTATGGATTAAAAGTCCATAGGTGAGAGCCATTCTCTGGGCGGTCAGAAAAGCGGACCTTATTCTCGCACAGTCCGGCACGGTCCGGCTACGTCCAGGTACGTCCGAGTGAATGAGAACAGCCATTAAATGCGGAAATCCGGCCGGGTCCGGCTGCGTCCGGTGGGGGTACGGAACATCCGAGCGACCGCGGAGCGACCGCAGAGCGTTCCGGCACGGCAATGGCAGGGTTCGCCGAGGGTCGGGCGGCTTGTCGGGGGCGGGAAAAAGGGGGCCGCTGACCGGCCCGAACCCCGTCGACCGCGGCAAGCCAGGATCGAAGATCCACGTCCTGTGCGACCGCCGCGGGACACCACTGACCGTCTTGATCTCCGCCGCGAACACCCACGACTCGCAGCTGATGGTGCCGCTGCTGGACTCGATCGCCCCGATCCGCGGCCCGCGAGGCAGACCGCGCCATCGACCCGCGAAACTGCACGCGGACAAGGCCTACGACCAGCGCCAGCTGCGTGCCGAGATCCGCCGCCGAGGCATCACCGTCCGGATCGCACGTAAAGGCGTCGAGTCCTCTCACCGCCTCGGCCGGCACCGCTGGATCGTCGAAGCGTGCCTGTCCTGGCTACTACGCAACCGCCGCCTCGTACGCCGCTACGACCGCAAAGCCGAACACTTCCAAGCCTTCGCCAACCTCGCCTGCGTCCTACTTGCCTACCGCCGACTCCGCAAAGTCACCAACTGAGACACGCCCTTAACGCGCGGCGATGAGGGCGGCGCGCCTGATGGCCCACGCCAGCCGAGTCGACGCCGGACACTACTCGCCGGTCGCCGGAGGAGACCCGGCGTGGCCGCTGTCGCCCACTCCGACCAGCGACGACTGGAACGCCGGCCAATGGGACCCCGACGTACTGCGCGACATCGAAGCCCGCCGTCACCGAGACAGAACCTGATCCCCGTGGCGGCCGGCACGAACGCCGCCGCGTACGCCCGAACCACGAGCGCTTGAGTCTTGCTTCGCTCGTTCAGCCTTGTGCCGGGCCCGGTAGGCGCACGCCGGTGAGCAGTACCTCTGCCGGATGCCGACGCCATGCGCGAGCGTGGCCAGCTGGAAATGCCCGCTGCCGGCCGCCGATTCCCGGCCACGACCCGGAGCCGGACGGCAACAAGCGGACCCCTCCCTGGTCCCCAGCCGGTCCTCAGACGGGCCATTCCGCTCTGAAAGAGCCGGCCGACGGGAACCGCCCCCACCGGGCCCGGCGTTCCTCGGAATCGACCGTAACTCTGCAGGTCAGAGCGTCTCCCTGATAAGACTAGGGCCGTGGTTCGGCCCCACCCGGCGAGACGCAGTAATGGAACGATGCGACGTCGCCCGATCGGCGGGGCAGTGGGCTGTTAATCCGTACGGTGATGGTTCGAATCCACCGCCGGAGCTCAACGACTGTCCCCGCCACCCCCTTGGCCGCGGCAATCGCTCGTCCCGCAACGGGTCCAACGTCCGTGTAGTGCACAATGACCCGTGTGGCTATCGAAGACCCTGATCTGCTGCAACTGCTGCGATCACTCGACCGGTCGAAGGACCCCGAGTTCCCCGATTCATACGACCATCAGCAGGTGGACGGCGGGTTCCGGGAACTGGCGGCGCGGCTCGACCAAGAGTTCGACGGGCAGTGCTTCTTCGGCGATCGCATGGAGGACGCGAGCCAGCACGGTTCCCTCATCATCACTGCCGCGGGCGCGGCCAGCCGCCGTCAACTGACCATCACCATCAGCAACTTCGGTTATCTGGCGGTCCTGTCCGTCGATGAGCCATTCGCCTGGGCCGACGATGAAGCGGCCGATTTGCTCCATCCCGAGGATGCGCGCCGCATAAAATCGGTCCTTGCCGACCTCGACTACACATTGATTCCTGAGGAGCCGCTCTGGGAAGGGTACGACGGCTGCTGGCCCGGACTCTTCGAGAACTGGTGGAACCGCTTCTTCAGCTACGTCTGAACGAGTCAGCGCCGCCTGGAGGTCGACCTGTCGACTTCTGGGCGGCGCTGATCTGTCTCGGCTACACGTTGGGTGGCCTGACGTCCGGGAATGCGGTGATGACTTCATTTCCGAACTCGACCGTGATGCGCAGGTAGTTCTGGCCCGGCTTGGTGCCGATCCTGCGACCCATGTCGATGGTGTACGTCGTTCGGTCGCCCTGTACCACCGTCTTCACCGTTCTGGTGGCCCGCAGGGCCCATACTTCGTCCACGACTTTGAAGACGTCGACCGCATTCTTCAGGTCGAACACGCTGTGCTGCGGCTTGCTGGGGTCGGTGTCCGAGGCGCTGAAGTCGTCGGCGCGGTAGATCTCCGCCTTCGGGCGTAGAAGGCGAAGTGGTTGTCGCCGTCGATGAACACGACCAGGAACGCGCAGATTGTCGGGACTGGCTCGGCAGGTTTCGACTGCGATTCTCGTCGAGGTGGTGGCAAGTAGACGGGTCACTTCGCCCTCATCGAGTTCCTGCTCGACAATGACTCCGCGGGAGGGTTGCCACTGCATGGCGACCAGCAGACGCTGTGCTTCTAACTGGTTCAGATGCATGAGAAGACGGACGTCGTGTTTCCATGCTTCGGTCCCAGATAGGTGGAACTGCCGATCCCGGGTTCATGCTCTGCAGACTTCAGTGACAGTGCACTGCCCGACGGCTCGCCGAGCCCCTCTGCTGCCGTTTCTCGAGACCTGCTAAGGTCGGATAACGGGCAGCATCAGTGGTCTACGGCGAGCCGTTCGGGACTGACTACCTAGCCGGTGTCACCTGTTACGGGTTGGTGAGAACGCCGACGTGCACCTTCTTGTCAACGGCTACGGCGGTGTATGAGGCGATGGCCGTTCCGTTGGTGTCGAGCTGGACGTGGACGGCCCAGGTGCCGGAGGTTGCGCGGGTGCGGTCGAAGACTCCGATGCCGTTGAGGCTGGTCACCACGTGCAGGTTTCCGTCGGCGTCGGCGCCGGAGGAGACACTGGTCGCGGCGGCTGTCGATTCGACCGCTGTGGAGCTTGACCAGGTGCCGGTGGTGCTGCGGGTCTTGTCGTAGACGCCGGCGCTGGGTACCAGGGTCTGCACGTGCAGGGTGCCGTCCGGCAGAGCAGCTGCGGACACGTCGCTGATGGCCGTGTTCGTGTCGATCACCGATGCGGAACCCCAGGTGCCGGCGGTGTTACGGATCCGGTTGTAGACGCCGGAACCAGGCACGATCGTCTGCAGGTGCAGGGTCCCGTCGGGCAGGCCGGCGCCGGACACGTCGGTGATGGCCGTGTTCGCGTCGATCTTCGTGCTGCTGGCTGCCCACGTCCCGGCCGCGCTGCGGCTGCGGTACCAGATGCCGCTGCCGGGCACGAGCGAGGCGAGGTGCAGGGTGCCGTTGGGCAGACCGACAGCGGCGATGTCGGTGATGGACCCGTTGGTGTCGATCTTGGTTGCGGTGCCGGACCACACGCCGGACGCGGACCGGACCCGTTCCCAGATGCCGCTGCCCGGCACGAGCGTGAAGGCGTGGACGGTGCCGTCGGGCAGGGCCGCTGCCGCCGTGTTGGACACGGCTGGGTTGTTGTCGAGCAGCTGGCCGCTGCTGGGCCAGGACCCGTTGGGGTCACGGGCGTGGTCCCAGACGGCGTGCTGCGCCTCGGGCATCGGGTTGATCACGGCGTTGTACGTCGATACGTGCGCGACCTGGCCCTTGAAGTGGTTGTCGTGCGCGGTGGCGCTGGTGCGCATGGTGCCGATCTGGAATCCGCCGCCGGCTGACCACGGGGTCGAGTGGGTGGCGGTCGCGGCCAGCTGGTCGTTGACGTACAGGCGCATCTGCTTGTTCGACGCCTGGTAGGAGACGACGACGTGGTACCACAGGCCGAGCCGGGCGGTGCCGATCGCGGACTTCGCGGTGTCCTGCACGGCGCTGGTGGGGGCGGCGTCGGTGCGCTGCATGGCGAAGTTCCAGGCGCCGTCGGCGCTGGGCCAGACCCGGAACCCGGGACCGCTTGTGCCGTCCTGGGAGACGACGGTGCCGTCGTAGGCGTCCGGCTTGGCCCAGAACCCGACGGAGAAGTCGGCGATCGTGGACAGCGCCTTGGCCGTCGTCGTCGCGGCGGATGTGGTGCTGCCGGTGAACTGCAGGTCCGGGCTGATCATGTCGCCGGTGTTCCACTGGGCGCCGCTGATCGTGGCGGTCAGGGCGCCGGAGCTGTCCTGCGCGGTGGTGACGCTGGCGTCGCCGGCGGAGTCGTTCAGGTGCCAGGCGTGGCTGGCGGCCAGCACGGTCTGGGAAGTCTGCGCAGCCAGCGTGGCCGTGGTGCCGATCATGGTGGTGACGATCCACGCCGTGGCGGTGGCCGACGCCCCGCTAACCCACAGGTCCGGGGTGCCGTCGCGGTTGATGTCGCCGGAGCGCAGGGTGACCGCTGCGGCCTTCTGGAAGGTGCTCGCCGTGCCGTCGGCGATCACCCGGGAGGTGTAGGTGAGGGTGTTGTTGCTGCCGTCGGTGGTGAACGTCAGCCCGGTCCACAGGTACAGGGCGCCGGTGGTGCTGTTCCACAGGAACATGCTCGTCGTCCCGGCCGGTGTCTGGGCGGTGACGATCTTCCATGCCTTCCAGTTCATGGTGCCGTCGGGTGCGGCGGTGGTCAGCGGGTAGCTCATCGCGTACTGGGTCGGCCCGCCGCTGTTGGGGTAGTAGACCAGGTGGTAGCCGTCGGTGTCGTCGCCGGCGATACCGATCAGGTCGAGGAAGCCGCTGGACTGCCCGGACGAGGTACCGGCGTTGGCCAGCATCATGGGTTCGTCGGCGTTGCCGGTGGCGGAGTAGTCGGTCAGGATGCCGCTGCTGATGCTGTGCTGCGCGTCATCGACGCCGGGAGTGATTGGGCTGCCGTCGCCGTTGCCGGCCAGTACACCGCCGCTGCCGGCCTTGCCGCTGCCGGACGGGTAGTAGTACAGCAGGTCCTGCAGGTGGTCGCCGGTGAATTCCCCGCTGATCACCTGCGCACCGTTAAAGTCGGCCGGCGACCCTGTCGTGTTGGTGCCGTTTCCGAACGCGCCGATGTCGGTGGCCACGACGTTCAGTGAGGTGTCGGCGCGTCCGGTGCCCGGCGCTACCCATACCCCGGCGGGCATGTTGTTCACGCCGCCGACCGCGAGCAGGTCCGGGTTGCCGTCGCCGGTCAGGTCCGCGTCCGCGGCCGGTGCCGGCGGTACCGCGGTGAACGGCTCGCTGGCCGCGTCCGGGCTGAAGTTGCTCCCTGCCGATGCGCTGGTGACGTTGATCCAGTTGATCGTACGCATCGGCACGGCGGAGAACGTGGCGTTGCCGCTGCTGTCAGCCGTGACCGTGACGACGGCGCCGCCGTTGAGCTGGAACTGGTACGACGCCGGCGCGGTCGTCTCGCCGACGTTCTTCACGTAGGAGACGGCGAACGTGGCGGGCTTGCCGATGGTCGCACCCGTCGGCGGAGTCACGTCGGGGGCGTGCGGCCGGGTCGGGTCGAACGTGAACGTACACGTGGTCGACGCGGCGCTGGTCAGCCCGTTCTGGCTGGTGGTCACGTTCCAGCGGAAGGCGGTCGGCTTACCGGCCGCGATCGTCTTCATCCAGCTCGCCTTGACGGTGAACGGGGTGCTGCCGCTGCCGGAGGCAACGTTGGTCAGCGTGCCGCTGGTCTTGACCGTGCCGTCGGTCGACTTCCACACAGTGAAGTTCTCCGACACGGTGCCGCCGTCGGGGTCGGACACGGTGGCGTAGAGCTTGATGTCGTGGTCACCCACGGTCGTGCCGCTGCACGCCGTGGTCGGACTGGTCTTCAGGCCGGTCGGCACGTTCGGCTTGTGGTCGTAGTCGACCGTGATCTTCGGTGTGCTGGTGCTCCACCGCTTCCACCCGGTCTGCGAGCTCTCGTCGTTCGCCTTGATCACGAACGTCTGCGTCTTACGGCCTGCGCCCGCGGCGGCTTTGATGCCGGTGCTGATGTCGAATCCGACGCCGTGGGCGGGGCAGCTGCTGTTGTAGCCGTAGGCGGCGCTCACCTGGTCGTTGCGGGTGCCCAGCGACACCCCGGACCAGGCGTTCCAGGTCGCGTTCGTCGAGGTCAGCGTCGTGTTCGGGGCGTAGATGTCGACGTTGCTAGCGGTGCAGTTGTACGCCCACGTCTCGGTGATGTTGAGCGTGGCGCTGTTGATGATGACGTCCTTGGTGAGCTTGCTGGTGTCAATGCCGAAGTTGAGCAGCGTGCGGCGAACCTCGGTGCCGTCGGGGTCCTTGCCGGACTGCAAGTCGTCCAGGGTGCTGGGTGAGCTCTTCCAGTAGTTGGTGCTCGGCCGGCTGTTGTCGATGACGGCGTAGCCGTTCTGCGCCGCACCCCAGGACCAGGCCGGGTCGACGTAGACCGGCCAGGCCGCCGAATCCAGCAACGCCTTGGACGGCGTCAGCGTGATCTTGTCCTTGGCGACGGCCACACCGAGCTTCGCGGTCCGGGCGCCGAGGCCGGGGGAGTGCGCGCTCGACCTGGCCGGCATGCCGGTGCGTGCGTCCAGCACCCTCTTGGTGCTCGGGTCGGTGACGGTCGGCCCGGCGTCCGCGGCAACGGTGGAGTCCCACATGATCGGCGCAGGCGCGGTGACCACGGTCCGGCGGTTGACGTCGGTACCGACGATGTTGCCCGCCGCATCCGCTGAAAGGTTCAGACCGCGGGCCGAGGTCGCCATCGCCAGCGACGACAGCAGAGGGTTGGCCGCAGCCTTGGCGTCCGCGACGGCCAACACCTGCGAGAACCCGCCCTGACTGTCAGCGGTCACGGTGAGATCCACGCCGGGTAGCACGTCCGCATAGGTGGCGGTCGGCCCGGCCAGCGTCGGTTTCGGAAGCGAGAACGGCAGGGTCAGGGCCAGTGAACTGCCGCCACCGGCCATGGTCGCGAACGGACCGCTCCCGCCGGCCGACAGATGCAGGTCACCGGTGGCCAGCGTCGGGGTGATCGTGCCGTCGTCGTCGATCTTGAGGGTGGCGTCCAGGTCCTTCCACACACCGCCGACGAGTTTACGGACCGGCTGCACCGCCTGCGTCAGCGTGAACGAGCCGTCCGGGTTCGCGGTCAGCGTGCTGGTGGCCGTCGTAGCGGCGGTGACAGCGACGGGTTCACCCTTGGTTGCGGCTTGGGCCGCGGCTTCGGCTTCACCAATCGTGGTCTTCGGTGTGGGGATCGCTGCTGCGGAGGGTGTGACGGGCGCGGCGAGCGCGGGGGTCCCAGCGACGGTCAGGCAGAGACCCACTCCGGCGGCCAGGACGGCAGCCGGCCACGGTCGTTGGCGGACGTTGTTCCTCACGCGGCACGAACCCTTCATGATGCTCGGCCAGAACCGGCAGCGCGCAAGGATGCGGCGGCTCGGTCGCTGGTGTCTACGGCGACAAATCAGCTCGGCGTTGAGGGCTCATCTCGCCCTTCAACGTTCCTGTATGTCGAGTCATACGAACCCGCCCCTGCTGCCGGTGCCCGCTAAAGACAGGGCGAAGCGACGACCGGCCGGGCACCCCCGTCGCGGCGCCACCTGTCGCGGTGAAGGCGGCCGAACACGGAGGATCCACGCCCGTTCATATGATCAACGGCCAAACCGTAGGCCTCGCAAGGTCTCCGCAAATCCTCCTTTAGGGCACCCATGGCCAGTCCATTTGCCGCGGCATGGCAAGGATTCGTGCCTCGCTGCGTCGGTTGAGGAATCTGTGTCCTGTTCACCTGGCGGTGAGTACGGCGTGGCCTACGACACTCGGCAAAGAATTGTCAGCTGAAGGTGGGCGACCGATAGCCCGCGATATCGACGTCGGTCCTACTGGCGTTCCTGCGGGACTTCGCTCCACGCGAGTCAGTGCGACGTGGAGCGACACTGTGCACTGTGGGCCCTCCCACACTGGAGAGAACAGCTGGCCGGGTGCCCGCGTCAGTACGCCGCACCACCGGCCAATAGCCGAATGGTGAGCCTCGTGCGGGCCCTTCGGGTGAATGAATTGCCACATGAGTTCTCATCAGCCACAGAAGCATCATCCGGCGTGCAATGCCTGACAAGAGCGGCTTGTCAAGATCTTTTGCTTAGTCCGCGCCGCGAATACTGTGCCGATCTTCCGTGTTTTCAGAATTCTCGGGGTGAAGTATGTCGGCAGGCCGACGACAGCAACGGTGGAACACTCGGGCATGGCGGCCGGCAGCGTCGCCGTGGTCACGGGTGCTCGCGGGCGCATTGCCGTTCGCGTTGATGGGCGGCCTGCTGGGTACGCCCGTTCCGTCGGCGAACGCGGCGGCGCCGGCCGGCGCGCTGGCCCAGGCTGCTGCCGGACTGCGCGCGGTCAAGCAGATCAGCGCCGTGCCCGCCCGGTTCGCCACCCCGCAGGCCAAGCCGAAGGCGTACACGCCGACCAAGACGACCTTCCCGCAAGCGGCTGCGGCGACCGTCGCCCTTACCCCACCGGCTGCCGGATCCGCCCGGGGCGCCCGTAGCCGAGCGGCGGGCACGCCGGTGTCGGCCCAGTCGATTGCTCCTTCGCGTGGAAGCGCCTACGCCGGCCCGAAGTCTCTGCGCGTCAAGGTCCTTGACCACTCCGCAGCTGTTGCCGCAGGCATTCCGGGCATCTTGATGACCGTCTCGGCCGACAAGGCTGGAGCGGCCCGGGTCGCGGTGGACTACAGCGACTTCGCCCAGGCGTATGGCGGCAACTACGCCGGCAGCCTGGCCCTGTCGCGTTACCCGAGCTGCATCCTGACCACGCCGCAGGTGCCCGCGTGTCAGAAAGCCACGCCCCTACCATCGGTCAACGACATGGACACGCAGACGGTGGAGGCAACCGTCACTGTCCCGACGGCACCTGTATCCGCGCCGGCGTCGGCGACGGGCTTCCGTACCGCTGCGCTGTCCGTTCCGGCCAAGGCGCCCAGCACGGGTTCCACGATGGTGCTTGCTGCTGCTGCGACATCGACGGGGCCGCAGGGCGGGGCCCCGGGCGGTACCTACAACGCGACGAGTCTGGATCCCTCGGGGTCGTGGACGGGCGGCGGTAGCTCCGGCAGCTTCAACTACTCTTACCCGCTCGCCTCCGCCTCGGCCCCGTCGGACCTGGTGCCGGCCATGGGCCTGTCGTACAGCTCGGCGAGCACCGACGGCAAGACGGCCGCAACTCAGTCCCAGGCCTCGTGGGCCGGTGAGGGGTGGGGTACCCCCAACTCGTTCATCGAGCAGTCTTTCCAGTCCTGCGCGGAGAGCCCGGAAGGCACTGCCGCGCCGACGAAGATCTATGACCGGTGCTACGACGGGCCGATCTACACGCTGTCGCTCAACGGCAGCACCAGCGCCCTCGTCTGGGACGCCACCAAGAAGGTGTTCAAGACGGAGACCGCCGAAGGTGCCACGATCGTGCACTACTGCACCCTGCCGACCGGCAAGACGACCTTCAGCGACCCGACCTGCACCGCCGGCACCAACAACGGCTCCGCGACCTACTTCAACGACTGGTGGAAGGTCACCAACCGCGACGGCACCACCTACTCGTTCGGCACGAACCGCCTCCCCGGCTGGGCTAGCGGCAAGGCGGCGACAAACTCGGTCGCCTACCAGCCGGTGTACTCATCGCACGCCGGCGACCCCTGCTACAACGCCACCTTCTCCGCCGCGGTCTGCACGATGCCGTACCGCTGGGGCCTGGACTACGTCGTCGACACGCACGCCAACGCGATGTCGTACTACTACAAGCTCGACACCAACTACTACGGCGCCTACAACGGTGCCAGCATGAAGCCGTACGTCCGCGACCAGTACCTGGACCACATCGACTACGGCTTCACCGACGGCAACGCCTACGGCACGGTCGCGAACAAGTACGTGTTCACCACCGGCGCGCGATGCGTCTCCGGGACCTGCACGCCGCTGAGCGCCACCACCGCGCCGAACTGGCCGGACGTGCCGTACACCCAGATCTGCGCCTCCGGTGCCACGTGCAAGTCGTACGCTCCGACGTTCTTCTCCACGGTCCGGCTGGCCAGCATCACCTCGCAGCAGTACTCCACGGCCACATCGACCTACACGGCCCTGGACACCTACACGCTGACCCAGTCGATCCCGCAGACCGGTGACGGCACCGCGGCCACGCTGTGGCTGGACAAGATCGTGCACACCGCGTCCGCGCTCGGGGCCGGCACGAGTACCACCAAGGCCATCACGATGCCGCCGGTCACGTTCGGGGCCACCGCGCCGATGGCGAACCGGCTCGACACCCAGAGCGACGGCCTGCCCGCCTACTTCAAGTACCGGTTGGGGACCATCACCACCGAGACCGGCTCGCGCATTACCGTCGCCTACGGGCGGCCGAATCAGTGCTCGGCGTCGGCGAAGCCGACCCCGGCCACCAACACATCGTCGTGCTATCCCGTCTCCTGGGTGCCCGACGGCTACACCGCCCCGATCACCGACTGGTTCAACAAGTACGCCGTGACCAAGGTCAGCCAGGACGACCCCACCGGCGGCGCACCGGCCCAGGTCACCAGCTACGACTACAACGGCGGCGCTGCCTGGCACTTCGACGACAACGAACTCGTCAAGGCCAAGTACCGCACCTACGGGCAGTTCCGCGGCTACGGCGACGTCACCACCTACACCGGCGACGGCGTCACCAACCCGAAGGCCAAGTCGCAGACCACCTACTACCGCGGCATGTCCAAGAACAACAACACCACGATCGTCAACGTCACCGACTCCCTCGGCGGCACGCACGAGGACGTCGACCAGCTCGCCGGTCAGGTGCTGGAATCCAGCGCCTACCTGGGCGCCAACGTGGACCACTCGACCATCACCTCCTATTGGGTCTCCGCCGCCGCGGCCACCCGGAGCCGGACAGGGCTGCCGGCGCTGACGTCGACCTGGGTCGCCCCGGTCCAGACGTTCACCCGGCAGGCGGTCACCTCGACCGGCACGACCACATGGCGTTACACCGCGACCGACACCTCGTACGTCGCGTCTCCCACGGACGCCAACTTCGGCCTGCCCGTTCGCGTTTTCAACCACACCTCGCCGATCGACCCCGCCTACAGCACGTGCAGCTCGACGACCTACGCGGCGCCGAACTCCGCGAAGAACCTGGTGGGGCTGGCCGCCGAGGTGGAGACGGTGTCCGTGGCCTGCGGCGGCTACACCGCAGGCGCGGCGCCCTCCGTACCGGGCAGCCTCAACACCCTCACCGCCCCCGCGACGGTGTCCCGCCCGGCGCAGGTGGTCGCCGCTACCCGCAGCTACTACGACGACACCACCTTCGCCGTCACCTTCCCGCAGGCCACGGCTCCGTCCAAAGGTGATGTCACCATGGTGCGCGCCGCCGCGGACTACACCGGCGGCGCGTACGTCTGGCAGACCACCTCGCGGGCCAAGTTCGACAGCGTCGGCCGGCAGACCGACGCCTACGACGGCAACGGCAGCAACACGCACACGGCGTACACCAGCAACACCGTCGGCCTGACCACCGGGGCGACGGTCACCAACGGGCTTGGCCAGACCTCCGCGACGGCGACGCTGGACACCCAGCGGGGCATCACCGTCAAGAGCAGCGACATCAACGGCGTCACCACCACCAGCCAATACGACGCGCTCGGCCGGATCAGCGCGGTGTGGCTGAGCAGCCGCGCCACCACCGCGGCCGCGAACTACCTGTTCACCTACGTGCTGTCCAACGCCGGGCCGACCGCCGTGACGACCCAGGAACTGAACGACTCACTCGGCTACAAAACCTCGACGCTCATCTACGACGGCCTGCTGCGACCCCGGCAGACCCAGAGGACCACACCGCGCGACGGGCGACTCGTCAGCGACACGTTCTACGACACCAGGGGGTGGGTGTCGGCCAAGTACACCAACTGGTGGGACGACAGCACGACGCCCAACACCGCGACGATTTCCGCAGTCGACCTGCAGAGGCAGGTCCCGATGCAGAACGTCTACACCTACAACTCGCTCGGTCAGGTCGTCATCGACCGCAACCAGAACAACGGCACCGAGGTCTCCCGTACCACCACCGTCTACAACGGCGACCTCACCACCGTCATCCCACCGGCCGGCGCCACCGTCACCACCACGGTCGTCGACCCGATCGGTCGCAAGACGCGGCAGGACGACTACCTGACCCGGCCCACCCTGAACAGCCCCGCCGACCCGTTCACCGGCACCTATACCGTCAGCGGCGGGACCGCCCAGACCGTGTCGTACGGATACGATAGCCACGGCAACCAGAACACCACTGTGCAAGGTGCGCCCGGCAGCAGTGGACCCACCTGGATCGACACCTTCAATCTCCTGGGGCAGGTCACCGCAAAGTCGGACCCGGACGCCGGCACCACCACCAACATCAAGTACGACGGTGCTGGCAACCTCAAGCAGGCGACCGACGCCCGCGGCAAGACCATCTCCTACAGCTATGACGCGCTCGGCCGCAGGACCGGCGTCTTCGCCTCCGCGGCTGACGCCCAACAGCCGGCCAACACCTCCACCGGCACCACCGGCAACCAGCTGGCCGCCTGGGTGTACGACAACGCCAACAACGTCGCCGGAGTCACTAACGCACTCGGCCAGCTGACCACCACCACGTCCTACACCGGTGGCAACGCCTACACCGCCCAGCAGACCGGCTTCAACATCTTCGGTAAACCGCTCGGCACCGCCGTCACGATCCCGACTGCCGAAGGGGCTCTTGCTGGCACCTACACCGTCAAGCACCTCTACACGGCCAACGCCGGTCTCCTGCTCAAGGACATCTACCTCGCGCAGGGCGGCCTGCCGGCCGAACAGGTCCTGCACACCTACCGCAGCCACATGGACCTGCCCGACGGACTCGCGGGGCTGGCTGGATACACCCAGAGCACCAGCTACGACGCCTACAGCCGAGTACTTCAGACGAGCTTCGGGCCGTCGACAACGGCCTTCACTACGGTCGGCAATACCTATGACCCGAACAGCGGCCTTCTCACCAACAAGCTGACCAGCCGCACCGCCAACGGCGTCACCACAACCTTGGACGAACAGGCATACCGGCATGACGACGCCGGCAACCTGCTCGCGCAAGCCAGCATCCGCCAGGGCAACGCCTCCACCGCCGAAACCCAGTGCTTTGACTACGACGGGCTCGACCAGCTCGTCGGCGCCTGGACCGCCAACGACACCTGCCGCACCACCCCGACAGCCGGCAACACCACCATGGTCGCCGACGGACTCGGGCCCGCCTCCGCCTACTGGACCACCTGGACCTTTGACACCCTGGGCGATCGCACAGGCCAGACACAGCACGCCTTCACCGCCGGCCCGGCCACCGACACCGTCACGACCTACACGTACGGCAAGGCAGGCAGTCAGCCGCACACCCTCACCGCAACAGCAACGACCGGTGCAACCACCACGTCAACCGGCTACGGCTACGACACCGCCGGCAACATGACCAGCCGAAATGCTGGACAAGGCAACCAGATACTCGCCTACAACGACCTCGGCAAGGTCAACACGGTCTCGGGGTCCACCGACGGAAACTCCACGTTCCTCTACGACGCCGGCGGAGACCTCCTGATCCAGAAAGATCCCGGCAGCGTCACGCTCTACCTGGGCAACCAGCAGTTCACCCTCAACACCAGCACCAGCGCCGTGACCGGCACGCGCTACTACACTCTGCCCGGCGGCGGCCAGGCAATCCGCACCGGCACCACCGCCACGGCGTTCAGGTACGTCATCGGCGACTCCCACGGCACCCCGAGCCTCTACCTCGACAACTCCGCAGCCAACCCGACCTGGCGGCAGTACACCCCGTACGGCGACACCCGGGGCAGCGCTGTCACCGCGCCCGACAACCGTGGCTTCCTCAACAAGCCACTCAGCAAGGCGACCGGGCTCACCGTCGTCGGTGCGCGCCAATACGACCCCGTCATCGGCCGCTTCATCACCCTCGACCCCATCCTCGAGAAGGAAGACCCCACCCAGCTCAACGGATACGGCTACGCCGGCAACAACCCCGCGGTGCACGCAGACCCGACGGGACTGCGGATCGACCCCGACGGCAAGGCCTCAGACACCGGCTACTCCGGCGATGCCAACGCAGCCAGGAAGCGCAGCAACGACGCCGCAAAGAACAACGGAACAGGTGCCACCGGCTGCAACTGGAGCTGCCTGTCCAAGAAGCCCGCTCCGCACAACGGCGTACCGCTGACAGCGCTGCGGAACCACGGGTACAACGGAACCGACGCATTCACCTATAAGGAAGCCGCAGAATGGGCTTCCGGTAGTGAAGACGGCTTCATGATGGTGTGTCTGCACACACTCAACAAGTCAGACGGCTACTGCAACGACAACAACCCCTGGACAAAGCCGCGACCGCTCACCGCCAAGGAGGGAATTGCAGTCGTTCTGGCACCACTCGTGATCCTCGGTGTGGTCGGCCTCGCGGCAGGGTGCGTGGAGGCGCTCTTCCTTTGCGCGATCGTGGGTGGAAATGTCGGGCGGGGAGTCGGGTCATCCATACTGAGCGGCGCAAGCGGCGACGAAGCTGCTGCCGGACAGCTGTCGGGATCTATACTCTCCAAAGCTCAGCAGGCAGACCAGGCCATGCGTGCCGGTCGAACCCGCGTGAAGTTGAGCGATTTGAGAGGGGTTCAGCTTCCGGACTATGGGGATGCTGCGAAGGTTTCGCAGGTCAGGGGAATGTCCGACGAGCAACTAATCAACTCAATCAACAACCCGGACGAGCTTGGCGGCGTCGTCGTACTCGATGGGCGTACCGTAATCAACGGGAACCACAGAATAGCCGAAGCTCTGCGTAGAATGAACGACCCGTTCTTTAAGGGCATTACACCTGATACAGAGGTGCTGGTTCTGCAGTAATGGGCATTCGGCTGGCACCAAGGAGCGCGCAACGGAGATTGATGAATGAAAGCCTTCTGGCGGAGCAGATTCGTTAGGTCACGACTGGGGTGGCCCGTCCCGCGGATCGCCAAGGTGGTATCCGCACAAGAGTTGTCGTCGCTCATTGCCGACGCCACAAAGTCAGGATACAGCCGGAAGGCCAAGGAGGTTCAGGTCCGCGCCGGTACCTACTATTATCTTATTCCATACCTATTGGAGTCGTCTCCAGAGCAGTGTTGGATGTGTTTTGTAATCGCAGTCGCGAACCTGAATAAAGTGGAGAGTGCGGAGCGGGCGGAGTTGCGGTATTCCCGGCTAGATGTTGCCATCGCGAGGTTCCGGGACCTGTCTAATGCTTCTGTGGGCCAGCGTGACCAATTGCTGCATTGGGTGCTATGGGATGCGGCGAAGAATGTCGACGGTCCGACAGATACTGCAACCTAAGGATCGCGCCACTGGCCACCTCGAACGGGCTGCGCCGGCAGCAGCGCCTCCAGCGCAGCCCATTCCTCGCTGCTCAGATGTTCAAGAGGGGGCTAGAGATCTTCACTCCAGTCAAGAGCGGGCGTCGTGTTACATGGGAGCAGCGCCTGATGGCTTCGCTTGCGTTATTTTGGCTTGCGATCACCTGGACCGTTTACACGCTCAACCACTATGAGTACGACTACTTGAATACCACGCTCGCCATTTACGCCGGCGTTCTGGTTGTTCCGCTACTTGTTCGTAACCGGAAGGCGTTCAAGGTTACGTGCATCGTCATCGCAGTGCTGGTAGCCCTGCACGTACTGATGGAGCTGCAGCTCAACCTCATTATGGCGACCGTGCCTCTACTCCTCGCTCAAGTTCGGATCCCGGAAAATAGCCGGAAGGAATTGGCGCCGAAGGTGTTGGCGGTGACCGCGCTTCTATTGGCGGTAATAGCCGTAGCTTGGACGCTCGCCGATGTCTCGGTGTGAATGACTGCCCCTGTGGTGGGCAGCCCGCTGCTCCCAACCAGCGACTCAAGACCGCCGGCGACACCGCCAGCCGCTTCTATCCCAGTCGGGCGCTCGTTGCAGCACGTACGTCCGCGTTTTCGATCGGGTCGTCGCGCAGGTAATGCAGCCGCTCGCGCGTCATGTCGGTCAGCGGCGCGCGTTGCGCGGCCAGCAACCTGACTTTGGTCTCGCAGTCCCAGAGCCCTTCCACCAGGAAGCGTTCCGCGCCGGTCGGGTCGAGTGCGACGAGCGCCTGCAGGTAGGCCGGGCGCTCGTAGGAGTGCGGGCTGTACCACAGTCGGCGAAGCCGGGGCACCGCCGCCGTGGCGGTCGATCCCCCGATCCGCGCCAGAGCGCCGATGAGTTCGTCGTAGCCGCACAGGTCCTCGGGTCGGTTGTCGAGCCAGTCCAGCCCGGCGACGACTGCGGGAGCATCGCTGTCGTCGCCGTGCGCTGCCAGCAATCGAAACGCGGTCCAGAGCAGAGGATGGTCGGGAGTGGCTGCCCACACCCGCGCGGCGGGCACCGCGTCGGTGCCCAGTCGGGCGAGGGTGAGGCCCAGTAGCGGCGCGATCTGCGTTCCGGCGGCGCCATCGGCGGCGAGGATGGCGTCGACGAGGTTGAGAAGGCGCAGGTCCGGTGGGCGGCGGCGCAGCTCGCGCAGTACCGGTCGCCAGTCGGCGGCGCGGGCCGGCTCGGCCAGCACGGCGAGCAGGTCATCGTCGGATTCGGAGGCGTATGGCCGAGCGAGCGGGCGAATGCGCGCGGCGGCGGCGTGGATCGCGGCGGCGATGCGCGGATCGCGTTCAGCCCACCGGGGCACGGCGGTGATCGCCACAGCACATCCTGGCTCGCCGCGGTGTCCAGCCGATCGTTCACGACGGGGTGCAGGTCGTCCCAGTACTCGGCCGGTCAGGAGATGGCCACCGTGGTGAGCGCTTCGAGCCAGCGCTCTCCGTGGGTGATGTAGCGGCGCACTTCGTCGACGACTCCGTCGAGGCCGGCACGGCCCAGGACCTCCAGCACGCCGAGGGTCGTGGCGAACTCATTGTCGTCGTCGGCCTTCTCCGCGGGTGCGTGGAACAGCCTTGCGGCGATCGGTTCAACCGGCAGTCGCAGATCCCGCACCAATCGAGCCAGATAGACGTCGCGCTCGTCGACCTGCCAGTCCCAGCGGTAGTCGCGGCGGAGGCAGTCTGCCACCAACGTCGGGGCCGACGGGTCGGACATTGCGAGGTGCGCGCCGCGGCCAAGCCCGTGCTGCAGTGCACCAGCCAGCGTCCGTGGGCTGCGGTAATGCCAGGAATGATCGCAGTCGTCAGTAGTACAGCTCATCGGCAGGCAGCGTGCCGTATCCACGGTGACGGTGTGCGGCGTTTTCTCGACCCGGTCTCTCTACGGCGCTATCCCATGTGCGACGCGGCACAAGTCGTCTCTCACGATCTTGGCGGACGCGCCGATACGTTCGCCAAGATCGTGAGGAGCCGCCATTCGGGATGAGAACCTGCACGAGCCAGGAACCGCACCTCAGCCATGGGTTGTCGTACGCCTATAGTCGTCTGTGTGGCACGGTCGGTACCTCGCTTGATGGGCGCGCACGAGATCCGTGTCCGGTTGGGCCTGCTCAGCCGGCAAAGGGTGTATCAAATCACCAGCCGAAAAGACTTCCCGAAACCCGTGGCGGACCTGCATCAGGGCAAGGTCTGGCGCGTTGAGGACGTAGAGGCCTGGGTGGCCGTACACCGGCCCCAAGACCTCGATGAACCCAATCTCGTCGACGGCGGACCGCTTCCCAGGGACAGCTGTCGGCGCATGCCAGCCGTCACCGGATGACTCTCCGCGTTGGGGCGGCTGATCTGGTGAACGACTACGTGGACCACTGCCAAGCTTGGGCGCCGCCCACGAGGAACATCTCCGGCGTGGTGGCGGCGATGGTAGCCCGAGACGGCGAGTGCATCATTGGTGCCGGGCACGTCGCCAGGAGCGGGGCTCCCCGGAAGGGCCCGCCTCGTCACGCAGAGCGGCGGGTGTTGCCGGTCAGTTCGCCTTGAACTGCACAGCGGCGGGCTTCTTACGCGTCACCTTCTTGACGGGTTTGACTGGCGTGCTCGCTGCGGCCTTCGACTTGCGGGCGGCGGGCGGCGCGGCGGGTGCCTTTTTTGCGGCCTCGTACGCCTCGACCACGGCCTGTGAGATGCGCCCTCGCTCGGACACCTCGTGACCATTGGCCGTCGCCCACGCGCGGATTGCCCTGTTGTCGGCCTTGGCGGTCTGTCGACTCCGCGTGGGTGTCATGCCTGGCCGCCAGGTGCCGAAGCCCCGGCCGACCTTCGCCCCTGCACCGAGGTACGGCGCCAGTGCGTCGCGCAGGGCAGCGGCGTTGGTCTCGTTCAAGTCGATCGTGTAGTCGGTGCCCTCGAGCGAGAACGTGACGGTTTCAGCGGCTACGCTTCCGTCGAGGTCGTCGATCAGGGTTTCAATAACCTGCTTAGCCATGTTTCCTCAATGGTGTCTCGGAGCGGGTGAATAGCCCACCGGGGGAGCGGATGCAAGAGTCAGTTGCCCGTGGTCCGTCCGGGAATCAGATCACAAGCCGACGAGGAGTCAGTCGCGGCGGCCGTGGCCAGCGAGGCCGTTGACCCGGGCCCTCATGACCGCGCTGCACCCTGGGGCGGACATCCACGTGCACTCCGTCTCGGGTCCAGCAGCAGAGGTCGGCGTCGCCGGCGGCGCGGGCGATAGGTCTGCTTCTCTAGCGGGCGCGGCTTGGCGCATGCAGCGGTCGTCATGAGGGCGTGGGATTCGGTCAAACCACCGATGCTCGTCCGGGGTCTACCGGGTCGATGGCGCGTTCCTCGAGCAGGCTCTCCAAGGCCTCTAGGCCATCGGTGCGTCGAAAGTCCCTCTCCGCTTCGGTGATCGGCAAAAGCCACAGGATCCGGAGGTGAGCGCCGGTGCCCCATTCGCAGATCTCGAAATCCGGACCGAAGAGATACGGCAGACTCACCAAGTAGTGGTCACAGTTTGAGCCGTCGAGCCACGGACGGCCGATCGGGACCGTATGTCCGACATCGAGCCGTTGCCGGGCAGGACCGCAGTGGTAGTAGGCGTTCATCGTGATGCTTTCCAGGTTCTGCCAGTCATCACGTGGCGCTGCCAGGAGGAACTCCAGCCCATGGCCGTTCAGCTGGGTCGCGGCCCAGCAGCCTGAAGTCACGTACAACCACCAGCCTCCGGTGGAGCCTGGGTGGACCCGGAACACCCGGAATCCTGGTACCCGGCTCTCAATCGGTCCTTCTACCCCGGGCAGCTCGTCGATCAGCCGGTCGGGGAAGCGGTTCCGAAGGTGATCGAGCAGGGCGAGACGAGCGGATGGATCGGCCATCGGATCATGGTGCCGGATGGAGGGGTCCCCGTCACTGCAATGCTGGGTCGACGGCCGCAGGGCAGCAGGGGATACCGCCGCTGGACCAAAGCCGCCGACGAGATCCTCGCCAAGGCTGCGAGCGGGACGCCGTAGAGCTTGTCCGCTGCCACGTACGCCTAGTGATCTAACGGGCTTCACGGCGCCTCGCGACCGGGCGGCGTGTATAACTCTGACGTCGTCGAGGGAGGTCTCGTCAAGAGGCCGACAAGGGGGCGACACCGCCGCGGACGTCACTTGAAGTCATAGGTGTAGCACCAGGCGAGGGCTCGGACAGCGTCCTCTCCGATCTCAGGATGCTTCGCGTGGAACTCGGCTGCCGCCTGTTTCCCCATCGCAGAGATGTCAGGGGCCTCGACGTTGGCTTTCGAGTTGTAGAAGTCATCCGCGAGGGTGCGAACTCGCGCCAATAGGTCCAGGCCAAGCTCGTCACCGAAGGCGGTGACCACAGCCTCGTCATCGCGTTCTGGCCAGGGATTACGTCCCCGTCCTGTCCACACAACGATCGCGCGCGTCAGCAGTTCGTTGTCCATTGTCATCGCCTCCAGATCACCGACGAAGCGCCTGCCGATGGATTTATGGCCGTGATGGAGCTGACGTTCTTGACCTTCAGCGCTGGAAACTCAATCTGCGCCCAGACACTGTCGAGCGGAACCAGAAACACACCTCGAACTGCCGGAAGGTCAGCTTAGGTGACTGCTGCTGTACTAGCCGCTGGAGCGGCCGGAGCGTAGTCGGCGGCCCCTCACGAACAGGAGGATTGCCGCCGCCAGCAACGACCCGAAGGCGGCGACGGCCTCGATAGTGTCGATCGCCGGGGAACTGGGCAGCAGGTGGCTTGCCCCGATCACCCCGAAAGACAAGCCCAGAAGCAGGTAGGTGTAGGCCAGCGTGCGAGGCTCTGCGATCTCAGTACCGCGAAGGACTACGGACCGGTCGGGCTTGCGAGCCCGGATGAGCAGCAGGAGAGCTGTTCCGGCGAGGAGCAACGACAAGGTGCATCCTCCAGCGAACAGGACCAGATCGGCCGAGTCCATGATCAGAGGTTAGGCCCAGCAGTCCTGCCCGATTACGGAAAGTGAAGCTTTCGCCACACATGCGGCCCCCTGGCTCCCGGCTCGCGCGGTGACGCTTCACGGGGCACTAGCCAGCTGCCCTGGCGTTCTAAAGGTTCATGGGCGATGCGATTCGGCATGTGGCCCATTCGTGAAACCCGCGTGTGAGGAGGTTCGCGAGGATAGCGTCGTGCTGTGCGGCTGTCTTGAGATGATCGGGCCGTGAGTGATGGAGGGCCGGCAGCCGAGCTCTTGCGATCAGTTCGTCGAGCGCCGAGCTACCCGGCGTTGCTGAGGGTTGCACGCCTCAACGCAGGTGGGCTCGTCCTGATGATGGCCCCTGCTCTACTCGTGACCTGCACAGGCCTGAACACTTGGTTCATGCTGCCCAGTGCAGCAGGCCTTGCACTGGTGATTGTGGCTTCGGTGCTAGCAGCCAGGGGATATCGGCGGCTTGAGCAGGATCTCCCGAGCGAAAAGGTCACGGAAGCCCGGTCAGCGGCCACCATTGCGGCTTTCCAAGACCTGATCCGTCGTCGGTAGGCCCCTCCGAGCCGCCCTCTCCAGCTGCCATCCCCGTCCGCCGTCGACCAGGCGCCGCGGAGCGGCCTGCCCTGCGGTGACGGTGTCCGTCAGCCGGGCCGGGGAGGCGGCGGAGCAAGTACTCTGGCGTCGTCGAAGAAGAGGACTCCGCGGTTCGCAGCGCCATCGCGCGTTCACGCTCCTGGGTGAGAGTGCTGGAAGGCACCACGCCGCCAGCGCGGAGGGTGACGACGCACCAAGCCTGGCCACCGCGCGTGCTCAGCGGCATCTGAGTGCGCCCACGGCCCCGCTGCGCAGCCTGTGGCGGACGACCCTCCTCCGTTCGGACGTGCGGTTGGCTGGCTCGGGGGACGCCAAGGGATTCGATCAACGCCTACCGTCTGACCAGTGCGCGGACTTCGGAGATGGCAGAGCGACAATCGTGCCTGGTGATCACGGCCCTGAACTGATCGACGACCCGCGCACCGCGGCCAGCGAGCTCTGGCAGGTGACCCAGCCACCGCCGCGCGAATCGGACGTGAGCCGGTCGGTGACCCGGAAGCGGCGGGGCTGGCTGGTGCCGGTCGGTGCTGCGGCGGCCACGATCCTTGCCGCGGGAGCGCTGGTGTTCGCCACTTACCGGACACCCCCAGAGCCCCCTTCGGTGCCGGGGATCGTTCCAGCGGGGCCGGCCCGCCTGATCGTCCGGGACGGCGATCTGGTCGCGGCGAGCGGCCCGGTCGAGGATGCGGAGTTGTGCGCGCCGGCCCCAACCACGGCCAATGTCGGCGGCGATACCTGCCCGTATGGCATCCGGGTACCGGGCGTCAGGGCAACCGACGGCGCGACGCTGCGCGGCCGCTGGCATCCGGGTCGGCTGTCCGCCATCCGGCGGATGCCGTACTCGCCCACGTCGGCCGGCGTGCTCGGGGATTCCGACCTGCCGGATACCCCGCCGTGCCCGGCGCCGGCCGGCGGCTGGTCGGGAAGTGAGGACTGGCTCCCCTTGGGCCTCGACGAACCGGTCGACGACTATCTGCGCAGGCATGCCGACCAGTTCGCAGAGCCGTTCGCGACGCACAGCGGAAACGCCCGCATCCTGGTGGTCGAAGTGGTAAGCGGCGACGTGGACCAGGCCCGGGCGGCGTTGACCGCCATCTACCCCGCGAACCTCTGCGTGGTCACCGCACCCGGCGGACACAGCATCGCCGCCGAGAACAAGCTGCAGGCCACCACCGGCAAAGCGATCGGGGCGCTGATGAACGACGAAGCTCTGGGCATCTACCTGATCACCCCGGAGCACGGCAAGCTACGGGTCAACATGCTCCAGCTGACACAGCCGCTCTACGACAAGCTTGCCGCGATCGGCCTCGACCACCTGATCCTTGACCCCTGGATCCGCCCGGCCAGCCGGTAGCCGCGGCGGGGATACGGCGGATCACGGGTCTACGGCGTCCCCGGCGCAGTCCGGTGTTGTGGCGATCCTCGAACTGTCGCGCTCGTGTGCGGCTCCATGCCACCTGAGCTGCGCAAGTTCGGGGTCGGTGCTGCGAAGGGCTCAGCCTCACAACATGACGTTGAATCGGAGCCCGGCCCTCCACCGCGTTGGCTACACCATGAGACCGGGCACGTGACCGAACGCGCGTTTTCGGCGGCAGATCAGTGCGCCGCCGACATGCACCCTTGCGGCGTTTATTAGGCGGACTTGAGCCGGTCTTGAGGGAACCACCCGATCGAGGATGCGTTCAGATTTCCGGATGCGCTGCCGGCGAACACCGGCAGCGGTACCCCGATCGATGGAGCCTCATGTCGCAGCCGCCCCACCCTTACGGCCAGCCTTCCGCAGAACCGTACGGCGTCGGTCGGCCCCACCCGCACCACCAGGATCCCGGTCTGCCGCCAGCCGGTTCGCACCCGGGGAGCAGTCTCGTGCCGCCCGGCATGCCCTCGGCACCGGCTGCTCCGCAGTGGGCCGGCGTGGTCGCGGAGCCGGGCTTCGCGTCGGGTTCGGGCCTGCCGGCCAGTCATGAGGCGGCGCCCGGGTTCGCGGCCGGCTCCGGTCTGCCGGCCACCCCGGAATGGCTACCCGCTTACGGGTACGGACCGTCCGGGTACGAGGCGGCACCCCCGATGCCCGGTGCCGGGCAACCACTCGCTCCGCCCGGGCCGGCCCAGCCCGCGTACGGGCAGCCGGCCGAGCTCGGGTCGGATCGAGCCGCGTACGGGCAACCGGGCGGATCGATGCCGGACCAGCCCGGATACGGCCAGCCCGGATACGGCCAGCAACCGCCCGCGTCCGGGCAAGTAGGTCCTCCGCACCCGGGACCCGGCCAGCCTGCGTTCGGGCAGGCGAATTTCCCGCCCCCGGGTGTCGGCCTCCCGGTATTCGGAGTGCCGAAGGAGAAGTCGAAGAGGATACCGAGGCTCATCGCCGCGATCGCCGCGGTGGTCATCCTGATCGTCGCCGGCGGTGTCGCCGCCTACAGCGTCCGGAAGGACGACGACGTGGCGGTCGCCGTGGCGAGCAAGTCCAGCAGCGCCGCCAAGACCACCAAACCTGCGAAGAAACCCAGTACTGCGAAAACCACCAAGACCGCGAAAGACGCGAAGGACGCCAAGACCACCAACACGACGAAGACTGCTACAACCGTCAAGACCGTGGAGCCTGCCCAGCTCGGCGGCCGCCCGAAGGACAGCGACATACCGGCCGCTTTCGCCAAGGCGCCCGGACGGACCAGTGAGGCCAGCGCCCTGTACGGCACTGCCAGCAAGCGCGACATGATGATGGTCCAGGCGGTCGCAGCGCCGGTCCGCAGCCCCTCTACCGATCTGACGGCTTTCCTCGCCGGCATGTCGCACAGTGGGCTTGCCCTCGAGAACGTCACCTCGATGGACGCCGGGACGTTGGGTGGCGTGGCCAAGTGTGGCACCGGGACCGTGCAAGGGAACAGCGTTGCGATCTGTGCATGGGCCGACAAGGGCAGCATGGGCTTCCTGATCTGGTACTTCAGCAAGGTCGCCGAGGCCAGGTCCGCATTCCTCAAGCTGCGCGGACAGATTGAGAAGCGGGGCTGACCCGGGCCACGGCGTGCGCCGATTGGGCGGGGACCTCGCGTACAGCCAGAGCGTCACCGATGCCTGCATGGGCTGGCACCGCCCTACCCCATTGCGTCGACCCATAGCCAGACCAGCCCCCTGCTTGGTTCCATGACGTCGGGGCAACGGCACGCTGCGGTGGCCGGTGAGGAGCACTCGCTTGTGTGCGTTGACCACGTCGCGGTGTCGGCCAGTGTTCGTGCGATGTCGTTCACGCTGCCGCTGACGCATGACGTCGGCGGCATGTTGCCCTCGATCGGTGGGCTGAAAGCCGTTCGCCTACTGTGGGCAGCCCACTGTGTTGACCACTTGTTTGAGCCAGGAGACTTTGATGGCGTTGCCCGAGCTGACCGTCATGCAGCAGACGTTCGAGTTGTTGCACCCACTGGACTCGCACGCCCGGCGTCGGGTTCTGAAGTGGGTCAAGGCCGCACTCAACGAAGCCGAACCCGCGTCCCTGTCGACAATAGCCGGACAGGTCGATGCCAGGGCGCCGCAGAGGACCGAGCCAGGCTCCACCAGTGTGGTCGAGGAGCCCGCAGCCGACGCCACCGGCGAACCCGCTTCGGCTGTTGACAGCGGTGCCTCGACCCACGACCGGGCTGCGGCCACGAAGCCAGGAGTGCCGAGTCCCGCATCGGCAGCCGACCAGCCGGCCCGGCGGGCCGCGAAGACAGCCGCGAAGTCCGCGCGAGGCCCGGCCAAGACCAAGACCGCCGCCCCGGTCGTCGGCGCCGGACGGCATGGCCGGCCGCCCGCCGACGAGATCATGCGGGTGTACAAGCAGGTAAACGGCAAACTGACCGAGCTGGCCAAGCACTACGGCAAGCCCTACGGCACCATCCAAGGCTGGGCCAGCACTCTTCGCGAACAGGGATATCCCATCGGCCGCTCCCGCAAGTCCTAACTCGGAACAACCGCCACCGGCCCCCGCCTCGCAGCAGCGCGGGGGCCCCGTGCCAACAACCACGGCAACGGCAACGACCGAACGACCTCGCCGAGACGACCTCGGTCGCACATCCGAGCCGCCAACGCGGCAGAACAGTGCACGCCTGCACCGGTCAGCCCACCGGGTCTGGACTATGCGCTTTCAATCCCGGGGGCCTGGCCAGATCGGTTCCTCGTCCCTGGGCAAGGCGGCCGGGTCCGGGTCCGGGATCCCGGATAACCGGCACAGCTGACGCACGGCGTCTGCGAAGCCTTCGGCGTCCTCATGCACCTCGACAAACTCGCCGTAGGTGAGGTTCACCGTCAGGTCGACACCGCGGTCGCCGTCGGACCCAAGGTCCGTCCTCGAAAGCGAAACAGCGGAGATCTCATCCCACGGCAACGCGTAGACGCTGGTGCTACCCGGCCGCATCTCCTTGCCGAATACCGAAACCAGCGCCTCGGTCACCACCGTCACCGTGATGCCCTCACCGGTTACCTCGATCCGCCGCACCGGCGCATTCTAGGCAGCGAACCTCCACTACGGGCTGCGCTGACCGGGCAGAGCGGGGATTCACCGAGCACGCTCGGCGGCAGAAGTGCACCTCGGGGTACGTTCGTCGATCAGCCCGAATCGGGGCTGGGTTACCGCCGCCGGATTGCCCACACTCCCAGGGTTACCGACAAGAGAGCAGCACCGGGTGGCCCGGCCACCCATACCGGCCACGGGTGGATTCCTCCGCCCGCGGCAGTGGTCGCCAATGCCCACACCGCAAAGTTGACGGCCACCGCAGTGCCCCAAATCGTCCAGAGAACCCTCAGGGCGTGAGGGAGACCTCCCGCCGAGTCGGGTGCGAGGGTGGTCCTGGCGGGAACCTCGTCGATGGCAAGCGTGGTAGCGGGTAGGTCCTCTATCAAGACAGTCAGGTCGGCATATGTGCGTGCCTCATAAGCGATTCGCAGGCGTTCGTCGTACTCCGATAGTGTGAGCCGGCCCTGATCGACGGCCGACTGCAGCTGTTCAACGACGTGCTGGCGGTCAGCGTCGGCAGCACGCAGTATCGCTACCTCGGCGTCACGCCACCGGGCGGGACTACGGACATCCTGAGTCATCGATCGGTCCCTTCGGCGCTGCTGTCGGGGCAGCGTACCCAAGATGGCGCGACATCGTCACTGCTGCGTGCCGGTCAGTTGACTGCATACGAAACCGCTCGCCTTCCGCCATTTCGTCCGGCGTCGAGCCACACCGTGGTGGGCCCGCCCTGCCATTGGGGGGCATCACCAGTCGGGTTGGGGAGCCGGCGGAGTAACGACCTTGTGCACAGTAGGCGGCTGGTTGCTTCTGAGTCGGGTGCGCGATGATCTGCGGGTGTCGATGCGGTGGGCTCGTCGAGTGTTCAGCCATCACGCGTTCACCGGGATCTCCCGACGGCACTTGCATCTGTTGGTAGCCGAGCTGCGCCCGGTATGGCAGGCCGGCAGGGAAGGTCGGTTGCATACCCGCAGGGGTGGGCGCCGCCGCCGGGCGCCCGGTGCCGGACGCCCACCGACGTTACGGTTCACCGACCGGCTCGTCGTGACCCTGGCCCATCTGCGGTTGGGTCTGCCGCACGGCGCGATCGCGGTGGTGTTCGGGGTGGACCGGTCCACGATCACCCGGGCGATCGGGCAGCTCCGACCGCTGTTGGCCAGCCGCGGCTGCGCGGCGCCGTCCGGGGTGCGGCTGCACACCCTGGCCGATGTGTTCGCCTACGCCGCGGCCGAGGGCGTGACAGTGCGGCTGGATGCCACCGAGATCCGCGTGCGCCGGCCGCGGGCCGGTCGCGCCGGGCGTAAAGCGTTCGTGTCGGGCAAGCTGAAACAGAACACCATCAAGACGAGCGTGGCCGCTGACGAGCACGGCGCGACGCTGTGGTGCGGCAGCACCCGTCCCGGACGCATGCAAGACACCACCGCCGCACGCATCGAAGGCATCGGGGGACTGCTGCAGCTGCATCCCACAGTGCAGCTGCTCGTCGACGCCGGCTACCAGGGCCTGGCCCGCGACCATCCCGACCAAGTGAGCGCCCCGCCCCTGAAACCGCGCCCTGACGCCCCTGTCGAGCGTCACATTGAGTGGCAGACCGCGCGCAAGGCACAGTCGTCGCAACGCATCCCGGTCGAACACGCCATCGCCGAGCACGAGTGGTGGCGCGTGCTGCAACGCTTCACCGGCCGCCGGGAACTACTACCCGAGACCATCAACGCCGTCGCCGGACTCGTCTCCGACCGCTCCTCCGGCCTCACCTGGTAGCCAGTACCACGTCCTCGCAGCTCACGACCATCCGCAATTGCGCACAAGGTCGTAAGCATTTCTGGCATCGTCGAAGAAGAAGACTCTGCGGTTAGCAACGCCATGGCGCGTTCACGCTCCTGGCTGATAGTGCTAGAAGGCGCCACGCACTCTTCTCGGCAGTTCAGGGCCCGAGAGACTGAACCGCGGTCACAGTGTGAAGACTGGCCGATGGTCTATGCACGCGGTCGGCAGCAGATGAGGGATGTCTGATCGCAACTCAGCGCGGCCGACCGAACCCCAGGATCGGCACTCGGTCAGGTCACACTGCCCGGAGTAGCGGCTCACCGCTGGACCTGGGGGAAGGTGGACTTGAGTTCGGCCAGAAAGGCGCGGTACCCGGCTTCGCCGTGCGCTAAGGCGGACGCGTAAACAGCGTTGAGGGCTGCGGTGAGGGGATCACGGTCCGCGTTCGCGAGAACTGCCGGCATGGCGACATGCTGCAGCGAAATTTCGGGTGCTTCTGGCCCGTTCACCACGCTCGGCATCCGGATCGTGGTGATCTCGATGGCGTCGAGCTGGGCCCAAACCTCGGTCGGGTAATCGTCCTCCGGGGCTTCGTGATCAAACGGCGGTGGCAACGGTTCGCCTTTGCGAAGCGCGGCCAGGGCCGCGACAACCCAGGGCAGCTGGTCGATCGAGGACACTGCGGCGGCCCGTTCGGCTGCCCACAACGCGACTGCTTTCAGAACGTCGCCATCCTGTTCTGCCAGCAGGTGGGGCAACTCGGGATCCAGTTCCTGGAGGGGGTTCGCAGACTCGGCTGCCGCGCGAAGGCGATCGCTGGGAATCCGATCGCCCCAGACCTCCTGGTCCATCAGCCGCTGGTACTCGGCGTCTTCCTTCTCGGCGGCCTCTCGCTCTCTCTGTGTACGCACCGCGAGGTCAGAAGCAGTCAGCGCGGGCTCCGGGTTGTGGTCATGCCAGTAGGCGGCCGCCCGGCTGGTTCGCCGAACGATACGGTCCGGAGCCGGTTGGGCTGGCCAGAACTGCAGGAGGTAGGAGTCGATGATCTCGTCCGCTCCGCTGTCCTGGTCGTCGCCCTGCTGCATCTTGTCGGCGCAGTACCGGACGCGGTAACTACCCGCGGGCAGGTCGATGGACCATCCGTCACTCATCAAACCCGCGAGAAACGATGAGTCGGTACGTGCAACGAAGGAGGCCTCGACCACTTCCTCCCAGCGTCCATCGATGACGGGTTCGGTGTCGTGCAGCTCAACCCGGAACTGGACATCGCCGGTGTGCAGCCCGGTGAAGAGGTCCAAGCGGCCGGCGGATGCCGCACCACACAACCCGTTGACCTGGCCACGCCACGGCTGCTTTTCGTCGTCCGACTCGTCATACGCCTCGTCACAGAGTTGGACCTGGTGATACGACAAGAACACGGATCCGTCGAAGAGCACTCTGGCCGTCATGCAACCGCCCCTTCAGGAGCTTTCACGCCCTTGCCGGACGCACGCATAGACGGCAGTCGAAGCGGCCAGTACTCCGCTGGTTCTGAAGCCATACGCTCAGCTTGCCTGCCGGCGACAGAGCTGTTTGGCAATCAGGAGAGCTCGGGTTGGAAAGTTGGTCCCATCCTCCGCGAGTCTTGGTCAGACCTTTCGACGGCCCTACACGTCACCGTCGGCTGAAACTGATCCCGGCCCTAGAAACCCGCGCCTCGCCATGGGGTGCGCTCTCACGCGCCGCCGGTACCTCGCGCACCGGGCGTCCGACGTCCGGCGGTCGATGCATGCCACCCGCACGACCACGATCGGGTGCACACTTCTCGGCAGTTCAGGATGCTGGTCGGCGTGGAGCGACGGTCACCGCCCTCGACCAGCCCGCGCGCGGACGGCGGCATGAGCACGCGTTACGGGCTTGGCGGTAAGACGTCGTACAGGCCGATTTCTTGCTCATCGGGCGCTTCGAAGTGACGCCGCCATCCGTCGATGTCCAAGCGTTGGATAGGAGGGTCCTCCATAGCGCGCTCGTGGATTCGGCGCCAGAGTTCTTCATCCGGTGCGTCCAGGTAGATCAGGTGCACCGCAGCCCCGAGCTCGCGCGCCCGGAGCCGGAGGGCGTCGCGCTCAGAACGGGCCCAAGTCCCCCACTCGACTATCACGGTGTTGCCGAGGAGTAGGAGCTCCTGGGCTAGCGACCATTGGAGTACCTCTACTCGTTCTCGCATGGCGGCGTCCCACAGGCTGACGCCGAGTGCTGTCATCCACTCATCAGGTCCGAGCCGCAGACCGCGCCGTTGAGCGGCCACTTCCTTGGCCTTGGTGGTCTTCCCGCTTCCCGGCAGCCCGCAGATGACGACGAGCAGGCCACCGGATGGTGCAGCGGGCGGGCGTTGGTCACCGTTGGTTGTCATACGAACCATGATCGCCGTTAGGTCATCACGCGGCTGGCCGACCCAAACGCCCTCAACTCGGCTACTCCATCAGGATGCCGAGCGGCGTGGCGCGACGGTCACCGTCCGTGGCCGCCCTCGACCAGCCCGCGCACGGACGGCGGCAGACATCCTATGTTTTTCGATGTCAAGTGCGGGGTTGGAGATGCGCCCAAGCGGTGGCTTCGTTGTAGGTGGTGCCGGTTTTGAGGCAGCCGTGCAGGATGCCGACCAGGCGGTTGCCGAGCTGCCGCAGGGCGGCTTGGTGGCCGGTGCCGCGTTCACGCAGGGTTTGGTAGTAGGCGCGGGCTCCGGGTGAGCCGCGCATGGCGCAGAACGCCCATTGGTGGACGGCGTCGGCGATGCGCCGGTTGCGGGCGTAGCGAGCGATGACGATGCGGCGAGTGCCGGACGCGCGGGTAATCGGAGAGGTACCCGCGTAGTTGCGGCGGCCTTTCGCGTCGCAGTAACGGTGGGGATCGTCGCCGAACTCGCCGAGAACCCGGGCGCCGAGCACGGGCCCGAGGCCAGGCAGGCTCAGGTAGCGCTCAGCGTCCCGGTGCCGGCCAAAATGCGATGCCACCACCTGCCCGAGTTCGGCAATCTCGATGTTGAGGATGTTGATGAGTTGCACCTGGCTGGACACGATCGCCGCATAGGCGTTCTGCACCGGCCGCGGCTGGCGCAACTGATCTGCTTTCAGCGTTTGCTGGATCGCGGTGGCTCTCCCGTCGAGGTCCCTGCGGCCGGCGTGGCGCAGGGCGGCGACAACGGTGACCCGGGGCAGCCGGGCAGCCCGGTCCGGATCGGGTGCGCGGTCCAGCAGTTCCAGGGCTTCACCTGCGCTCAGGTCGTCGAAGGCGTGCAGCGCGGCGGGGAAGAACTCCCGCAGCGCCGAGCGCAGCCGCAAAACCTGCCGGGTGCGGTCCCAGATCAAGCTCTGATGCGCCCGCGCCACCAGTTTCACCGCTTCGGCAAGGGCGCTGTCACCAGCGACCTGACGGTGATGGGTATGGTCCAAGCGCACGATCTCGGCCAAAACGTGGGCGTCACCAGCGTCGGATTTCGCACCCGAGGTGGAGTGCCGTTCCCGGTATCGGGCTACCGACATCGGGTTGATCGCGAACACCTGATACCCCGCCGTGAGCAGCGCTTGCACCCAGGTTCCGCGGTCCGTCTCGATGCCGATCTGCACCCCAGCGGCGGCTTCAGCCGCTTCGAGGTCCACCCACGAGGCGGGCATGTGCTCCGCGATCAGCGCATGCAACCGGCTGATGCCCTCAAGACCCTCAGGCAGTCGTGCACGGGCCAGCCGACGTCCGTCGTCGCCGAGAAGCTCGACGTCATGGTGGTCCTCGGCCCAGTCATCTCCGACCCAGATCATCCTCGCCTCCAGTATCGACACCGTGTCGGTGGCAGCAGCGCGGAGGAGACGCCAGCGATCTAATAGTCAAGTGCTCACCACACCCAGGGCGGGGCACGTCATCCCATCGGCTGTCTCATCTCCTCACGACCAGCGAGCGCACGGTCTGCCGCAAGACCTCAAAGGTCAAATGAGTGGAGTGCTGACCCGCCGGCCGCTACCGGAGCCATCCTGCACCAGCAGGCTGACGAAACCTATTAGATGAGAACGGTGGCGCCGCTTTCTAGGCGAACTGTGCTCTCTCCCGCTGCCAAGCGGCATGATTTGCCAAGGAAGGCAGAAACCTGCCGGCGGCCGACACAGGCGAGAGGAGCGCAGCGTGCCTAGCAGTAGGCGCTCGGCAAGCGCAGGATCTGGAGCGACAGGTGGACCAGGCGGATTTTCTTTGCGGTGGTGGGTTGTTGCCTTGCTGGGCGCGCTGCCTCAGATTTTGCTGGCGATGGGGGTACTGCTCTCAGGGCACGACTCGTCGGGCGACGAGGATAAGATGCGGTCGCAACTCGAGCTTTTAGCGGCCGTCGTATTCCTTTTTTGGTCGCTGGTCGGGTGTGGCGGGCTGGCTCTCTGGAGCCAAATGAGGCCGCTGGCCAGCGCTCTGGCGTGGGGAGCGGTCGTCGGATTCTTTCTGACAGGTTTCGTCTCTTGCGCTGTGCACTGAATTCGGCAGTTGAGGCCGTCGGGCAGAACAGCATGCGGTTCACTGACTGTGACCACGCGCGGCGGGCCGGCGCGCACGGACGGCGGCAGATGAGGACACCGCCGTTGCCGGTGCATAGTTAGCTCCGTGTCTCCAGGTTTGCTTCGCATCCGTACGCTTGCGCACAGCCCGTTCTGAGGAGAGCGCGATGGGACTGTCAACTCGCGAGTGCCCTGACTGCCACCGCAGTGTGCGGACGACCTTCAAGAAGACGGTCACCGGGCGGGAGGTATGCCCGGAGTGTGCGAACGCTCTATTCATGGGATCCGCCGCGGGGGCCATCACCGGGAACGTCGGCTCCGGATACGGCGTATGGGCAATGCTCATGCGCAAGATTCGTCGTTCAGGCTGACCCAATCCGACAGACGGCAGCTCAGGGCGAGGCACATTCATGCGCGGCGCACTGGTCTCTGGACACGGCTCACGGTCGGCGGCAATGAGCGGATGTCCGGGTTGCGGGAGTGCGGCACTCTGACAGTCGTCTTTGGCGCACAGCTGGGCTGGGCCCGCGTCGACGCAACCTGGAGTTATGAGGCGCTACCACTGATGTATGACGAGCTAGCTCCTCTGGCGAAGTCTCTGAGACACCGCAGGTCGCGTCAGAAACGCGCAGCCCCCCTTCGCGCGGCCCTGGCCGAGGCGGCAATGACGCGCAAGGAGCGACAGCTGCGTTCATCTAGTGAAGAGCCGGGCCCGCGACTCAACGAACTGGCCGAACTTCGCGAACGGCTGCAAGCCGAACTACGCGATCTGACAGATGCCGCGAGCCTGGCTGATACCACCGCCCAAGCGCTCGCGCAGACCGGCAGAGCGCTGGACTGCACGGCTGGTTGGTCCGTCGCCGACATCCTCGGCGGCGGATCCATCATCAGCATGATCAAAAACAATGAGCTGGACGAAGCGCTCGACCTGGCCTCCGAGGCCAATCAACACGTGTCCGCACTGCGACAAAGGCTGACCAGAATGCCGCTGTCGTCAACCGCTGATCGGCTGTACGCCGACGTCATCACTCGCTTTGCCGACATCAGCCTCGACAACATCCTGATTGATTTGTCGGTCCACCACCAGATCACCGCTGCTCGGGACCACATTGACAGCCTGCTGGTGCACGTCTGCGACATCCATGCCAAGCTCACGGATCAAGTCACCGCAGCGCAGGCCGAGCTCCGCACGGCCGAAGCAGAAAGGCGCACGCTGTTGCGTCTCGTGGGTTGAATTCCACGCTGCCAGTTCGCCCTTTTCGAGGCGTTGGAGCGCCTCACGTGTGCGGCTGGGGAGCACACGAGGATCTTGCCAGATCGCGGCGGCACATATCTGTCGGCCGTCGGCTGGTCCAGGCGAAACCTGGACGGTGCACTGCGCCCAGCGGCAGCCGGGCCGCCCGGTGCAAGCACGCCGTAGTGCACGCCCCGCCACCGCCCGCGATCCCTTGATGACCGAGTTCCTTCGCGGCGATCCGGGCGGGGTTGCCGACCGACGCCGGCTGCGGCTTCGTCGGAGAGCTCACCAAGCACACCCAGGTGCCCCATTACACCGCGGCCTGTTGTCGGCACATCCGCTCGCGTGTCCGTGGGCCTGCACCGGGGCGTTGACCCGGGTTAGCCGGGCGGGAGGGCGCCGGCGGCGGCGGTGACGCTGCGGTTGATCTCGCGGCTGGTGGCGGTCTGCTCCTCGACCATTGAAGCGGTGATTGCGGTGCCACTGTTCCCACCCACATGGGCTTTGTGGATCGCGGTCGGCGAGCGCTGAAGTCACAGCCTTGCCGGGCGCTGGTGGCGCGAGGCGTCATCAGCGCCCAAAGCGACCGGCGGCCCGCCGTGCGCGGGCAGCGCTCTCAACCCGGTATGGATGGTGCGCTGCAGCGCTCTTCCTCGCCTGTCGCGGCGCGCTGGGACTGGTCGGCGTGTGAGCGCGACGTCGATGTCGTCCGCGGACAGGGTGGCACTTCGCCGGTCGACGCAAACACCGTGCCGCCCGGCCTGAAGCGATAGGTGGCAGCCATGACGACAGGTGGCCGCGAGTCGAAGCGGCGAAGGCCATGTGTATCTGCCCTGCCCGATGCTGCCTGTCGGTTCGGGGTCGGCGCGCCGCTGTGCCACCGACTGTGTCGGCGGGTGGTCGCCTGTCATGAATCCGGCTTTTAGCAGGGTCGGAGCGTGAGCGGGTCGACAAGAGACTTCGAAGAGCCTTAATGTTTTCCCGCCGCGATCAAGGTTCACGGGGGGTTGCTCAGTGGCGTCACCGCATGCTGTCCACATATGTCACCAGGTCGTGGGCGGCCTCACGATTGCGCTGGTCGTGGCGCTCGCGCCGCTGAGCGCGCAGACGGCCGTACGGGCGTCGCCTACTGCGACGCGGTCGGTCACGGCGCTGGATCAGGCGTCCGCGTTGCGGCTGGCGCGGCAGTCGGGTGACCGGGTCGAGGTGCTCGCCGAGCGTTCGGAGTACAGCCAGGTCTTCGCCGAGCCGTCCGGGCATCTGACGTACGAGGCGGGCGTTGTGCCGGAGCGGGTGCGTCGCGCGGACGGCTCCTGGGCCGATGTCGATCTGAGCCTGACCGAGGCCGGCGGGGTCGTGCGTCCCCGCGTCTCGGTGGCGGACGTGAGGTTCTCCGCCGGGGGGTCCGGGCCGCTGGCCACCGTTGCCGAGGGGGGCAAGCAGCTCACCCTCACCTGGCCCGGTGGTCCGCTCCCGGCGCCGGCGCTCGCGGGTGACACGGCGACCTACCCCGAGGTGCTGCCGGGGGTGGACCTCGCGGTGCGCGCCACGGAGGACGGGTTCTCCCACGTTCTCAAGGTCAAGACCGTGCAGGCGGCAGCGAACCCGGCGCTTCGCGCGATCACGTTCGAGACCGGTGGCGACGCTGATGTGCGCCGTAACCGGGACGGATCGCTGGCGGCGGTGGCCGGGAACCGGCTGATCGCCTCGGCGCCCGCGCCTGCGATGTGGGACTCGACGGCTTCTGCATCCCCACCGGCCGGCTTGGGTGTTCCTTCGGGCAAGCCGGCCCGCTCGGCGGCGGCCCGGGCCGCGGCGGCGTCACCCGAGCCGTCCTCGGTGGCCGCGCCGGCCGATACGGCCCGGGTGGCGGCGGTTACCACGGAGATCTCCGGCGACGGGGACCTTGTGCTGCGCCCGGATCCGTCGCTGCTCGGCACCGGGGTTACCTATCCGGTGTACATCGACCCGGCTTGGAGCAAGGGCAAGAAGCGCTGGGCGTACGCGACGAACAACAACTCCAATAACGGCGACGTCTCCCGTGCCCGCGTGGGAATGGATCCGGACGGGCGGATCTACCGTTCGTACTTCGAGTTCCCTACCGCTGAGCTCAAGGGTAAGCACGTCGAGTGGGCGTACGTGCAGATGAAGCTGGATCACTCGTACTCGTGCGACAACACGTGGACGCACATGTACAGCGCCAACCCGATCTCTGCGACACCGCGCACGGCGTGGAAGTCATTCCTGAAGCACCTGTCGGCGGCGGAGTCGCACGCCAACGAGGGCGACGGTTGTTCGGACTCGCCGCAGCCCGACATGATCGTCAACTTCACCGGCTCGGCCGTCACGTCGCTGCTCGGCGGCGTGGCCTCGAAGGGTTCGTCGACCGTCACCGTCGGGTTCAGCGCTGGCAACGAGGATCACGAGTACGAGACCGCCAAGGAGCGGTGGAAGAAGTTCTTTCCCAGCAACGCCAAGCTCATCGCGGATGTCGACGCCGAGCCGGGCAAGCCCTACTCGCTGCAGGTGTCCGGTATCGCATGCCGCAGCACCTCGATCGCCATCGGCACCACGACGCCGTACTTCTCCGCCGTGATGCCGGACGGCGACGGCAGTCAGTCCTTGTCGAGCACCTGGGAGTGGTACAAGGTCGCCGACAACTGGGTGCAAATGCCTTCGCCTCCGAAGAGCGGCACTGCCGCCAACACCCGTGACTACAGCCAGACCGTCACGGCGAGCAACAACCAAACGTACGCGATGCGTGTCAAGAGCACCGATCCGGCGCCCTACTCGCTCCCCAGCGACTGGTCCGACTGGTGTTATTTCCGCATCGATACCAATGATCCACCGGTGACCGCCACCATGACCTCGCCGCCGGAGGGGCCGGGCCGGCCGGGCACTTTCCTGATCACATCCACCGCCACGGACGTCACGACGTTCCGGTACGGCTGGAACGAGGCGGTGCTCACTGAGAAGCCCGCTGGGACCGTCACGGACGCGAACGGCATTTCCAGGAAGGGCATCAAGGTCGAGCTGACCGCACCGAAGTACGGCGAGAACGTGCTGCATCTGCAGGCCGTCGACGGTGCACGGAACGAGGGAGACGGCTCCCTCACCTTCAGCGTCGGACGACCGTCGCCGCCGATCGCTCGCTGGGGCCTGGAGAAGTACCCCGACATCGAGCCCGGCTTCGAACTGGCCGACGCCCAGCCCACGCTGCCGACCCGGCCGGCGTCATTCCAGCGCGCGGACGCACAACTCGAGCCGCCCCTGAACATCACCTGGACCGACAAGCAGCGGCTCGTCGGGGGCAAGAACGCCACCTTCAACAACAACGGTGTCATAACCACGAACGCCGTCGTCGACACCACCAAGAGCTTCGCCGTGGCTGCGTGGGTCCGGCTGGACGACGTCACCGGCTACCGCACGATCGTTTCGCAGGACGGCTCCGACGTCGCGAACTTCCAGCTGCAGTTCCGCAGCGATGATCGCAACGGCGACGGCACGGCCGACAAGTCTTTCTGCTTCCTCATGCGTAATGCCGACGAGGCGAGTGCCGGCAGCGTGACCGTCTGCGGGGTGAATACCGCGGTCGCCGGGCGCTGGACTCACGTCGCCGGCGCCTTCGACGCCGCCGAGAAGCAACTGCAGGTCTGGGTGGATGGCGTGCAGAAGGCCGAGGAACCTGCGCCGGCGCCGTGGAGCAGCACCAGTAAGTTCCGGATCGGCAACCGTAAGCAGACTGCTACGTCGTGGACCGACAACCTGATCGGTTCCGTCGCTGATGTGCAGGTTTTCGACCGGGTGCTGGTCAAGCACGACTTCGGCGGCCAGCGGGCGACCGATGCGGGATCCGGCGGAGTGAACGAGCCAGGGATTCTCGAGCCCATTCAGGTGGGCGACTGGGACTTTCAGACAGCCGTGCCGTGCTACGACCCGTCCGTGCCTGACACCTGTGAGGCGACGGACGGCACCGGATGGGGCCGCAACCTTCGCCTCACGCAGGGGGCGGACGTCGAGACCGGCGCTCGCGGTGCCTATCTGAGCCTGGACAAGCGGCAGCTGCTGTACGACGACCCGAGCGATCCTTTCTACGGCATTCCGACCCGCGAGTACGGCTCCACCCAGCGAAACACGGCGGCCCAGGGACAACCCGCACAGTGGCATGACGCGCCTGTCCTGCGCACGGATCAGTCATTCTCCGTGTCGGCATGGGTGCATGTGGACTCGGTGACGACGACCATGACGGCCATCGCGGCCAAGGGCACCAAGCAGTCGGGCTTTTATCTCGGCACGCGCCAGTCCACCCTCGACGGGGTGACCGCCCAGCGGTTCGAGGTGATGACGGCCAGTACAGACTCCGACCTCGGGGAGACGTACAGCCACGTCATCGCGCCGCGACCCTTGGACGTCGACGACGAGGGCTCGTTCACGCATCTGATGATGGTCTACGACGCTTCGCAGAAGCAGATCCGCCTGTACGTCAACGGTGTCTGGGCCGCCAGCGGACCCTGGCCCTCTGCCTGGCAGGCGAACGGGCCCCTACTCGTGGGCGGCTCCTGGTGGGCAGCTGACAATGCCGCCGGAAACTTCACCGACCCCTGGCTGGGCGGCATCGACGACGTCCGGGTGTACCAGGGCATGCTGACCGGCGCCCGGATCGAAACCCTCTACGACGAGCAGACCGCGTGAGCGAGACGGGGAACACGATGAATCGCGCAAGACTTCTGGTCGCCGTCGGAGCGGTCGGTGCCCTGGTGGCCTCCGCCCTGTCAGTCTCGCCGGCCGCCGAGGCCAAGCCGGTGGACCCCGGCCACCTCGTCGCGCAGTCCGAGCCGCTGGACCATGACGGCGGCGAGGTCCATGGGGTGCCGTGGAAGCCGAAGGAGCTGCCGGACGTCAAGCTGCCCGCGCCGGTCTGGCCGCCGGCGGGAACCCCCGTCACTACTACGGCCCCGGCGAGCAAGGCGAAGCGCGCCGCCTCCGCGTCCGCAGCGGCAACCGCTGTGGTGGTCGACCGTGCGACGGTTCCCGAGCGGTGGAGGGCGGCCGTCGTGGCCCGGCTCTCCGGCGGCCCTGCGTCGGTGACGATGAACTACTCGGCGTATCAGTACGCGTACGGCGGCAATTGGTCGTCGCGTCTGCGCCTGTGGTCGCTGCCGGAGTGCGCGTTGACCACCCCGGACAAGGCCGGCTGCACGGCCACGCCGTTGCCGTCGCGCAACGACGTCGCCAAGAAGACGGTGACCGCGGAGATCACCTCGCCCGCCGCCGAGCGCGCCGCAACCCGCAGTTCCTCGGGTGCGTCGTTCGTAGCCTTGGCCGCGGCGCCGGCGGGTGACTCCGGCGACTTCGGAGCGACCTCGTTGTCGCCGTCGTCGACCTGGTCGGCAGGGGCCTCCACGGGAGACTTCACCTGGTCGTACCCGATGCGCGTGCCCAGCGCGATGGGCGGGCCGGAGCCCGAGATCGGTCTCGCCTACTCCTCGTCGAGCGTGGACGGCCGGTCGTCGGCCACCAACAACCAGCCGTCCTGGATCGGGGAGGGGTTCGAGTACTCGCCGGGCTTCATCGAGCGCCGGTACGTGCCGTGCTCAGAGGACAAATCAGGGTCGCCCAACAATCCCGAGTACACCGGTGACCTCTGCTGGCGGTCGCAGAACGCCACGATGTCTCTCGGCGGCAGCAGCTCCGAGCTGGTGTACGAGGACGGCAAGGGCTGGCACTCCCGCTCCGAGGACGGCTCGAAGATCGAGCGGTTGACCGGCGCGACGAACGGCGACAACGACGGCGAGCACTGGAAGGTCACCTCTACCGACGGTACCCAGTACTTCTTCGGCCTCAACAAGCTCACCGGTGAGAGCGCGGACACCAACTCGGCGTGGACCGTCCCGGTCTACGGCAACCACTCGGGGGAGCCCGGCCACGACACCTCGTTCCACGACTCACGGGTCACCCAGGCCTGGCGGTGGAACCTCGACTACGCCATCGACACCCGCGGCAACACGATCTCGTTCTGGTACGACAAGGAGACGAACCAGTACGGGGCAGAGGCCAAGGAGTCGCAGAACGTCTCATACGTTCGCGGTGGCGTACTAACCCGCATCGACTACGGCACCTGGGACCGGGGCAGCAGCGACCGCTCGGTCAACCCGCTCGCCCAGGTGGTCTTCGACCCTGCCGACCGCTGCCTGTCCGACTGCTCCAACCACGACGGCTCGCACTGGCCGGACACGCCCTGGGATCAGGAGTGCAAGGCCACCGCCACCGAATGCGACGACATGACGCCGACCTTCTGGTCGACCAAGCGCCTCGCCAAGGTGACCACCCGCGTCTGGGACACCAAGAAAGCGCCCCCCGGCTGGCAGAACGTCGATTCGTACACGTTCACGCACTCATTCCCATCACCCGGCGACGGGCAGAAGGGGGGCCTGTGGCTGCGCTCGATCGTGCACGCCGGCCACGTCGGCGGCACCGTGACCCTGCCGCCGGTGACGCTGGAGCCGGTCGCGATGCAGAACCGCGTCCTGACGAAGACCAACACCACCAACAACTGGCAGCGGCTGAGCAACATCTACACCGAGACCGGTTCACAGATCCAGGTGACGTACTCGCTGCCCGAGTGCAAGTCCGGTGACCTGCCGTCCTCGCCGCAGAGCAACACCAAGCTCTGCTACCCGGTGGTCGGCCCCGACCCGTCCAACCCCGACGGGCCGGACATCACCGAGTGGTGGCACAAGTACGTCGTGACGAAGGTGTCACAGAGCGACACCCAGCTGGCGGACGGTCACCAGAGTCCGACGGTCAACACCTATTACACGTACGGCGAGACGCCGGCCTGGCACTACGCCGATGACGACGGGCTGACCAAGCCCAAGCGCAAGACGTGGGACCAGTTCCGCGGCTACGCGACGGTGACGACCCAGGTCGGCGATTCCGACAAGTCACTGACGAAGACCACTTACCTGCGCGGCATGCACGGCGACAAGTCATCGCCGGGTGGCGGCCCCCGCACGGTGACGGTCGACGCGTCCGTGGGCTCGGAGACCGTCTACGACGAGGACCAGTACGCCGGCATGGTCCGCGAGCAGGTCGTCTACAACGGCACCGAGGACAAGCCGGTCAGCAAGACGGTGAACGTCCCTTGGCGTTCGGAGCCCACCGCGTCGCGGACGATCAACGGCGACACCGTGACCGCCCGGTACGTGGGCACCAAGACGACGTACTCGAGCACAGCGCTGGGCGTCAACGGCGCCCGGGGCTGGAGCACAACGAGCACGACGACGTCGTTCGACGGCTACGGGATGCCGACCACGGTGCAGGACAACGGCGACATCGCCAAGACCGGCGACGAGAAGTGCACCACCACGTCGTACAACCGGAACACGGCGAAGAACCTGCTCGCCACGGTCAAGCGGGTGACGATCAAGGCTCTGCCCTGCGCCACCGCACCGACCGAGCCCAAGCACATCCTCTCGGACGGGGTGAGTTTCTACGACGGCGCGACCAGCTCGAGCACGGCGCCGGTACACGGCGCCCTGACGCGCGCCGACACGCTGAAGGACTGGACAGCCGCCAACGGCACAGCCTGGCAGACCACCAGCAAGGCCTCGTTCGACGACTTCGGCCGACAGCTGACCTCGACCGACGCCCGCGGCAACACCGTCACCACGGCATTCACCCCGGCCAAGAGCCTGACCACCAGCCGCACCCAGACCAACCAGCTCGGCTGGGTGACCACGACAGAGATTAACCCGTCCTGGGCGCAGCCGGAGAAGGTGACCGACCCGAACGGACGCGTCACCGAGGTGGACTACGACGCCCTCGGCCGCACCTCGCAGGTTTGGGACGTCGGCTGGCCACGGGACGGTCATGAGACCCAGCCGTCGTCGAAGTTCACCTACGGCTACAGCGGGGGCCGCTCCGCGTACCCCTACGTGAAGACCGAAGCGCTCAACGCCGCCGGCGGCACGATTGTCACCTTCCAGATCCTCGACGGCCTGCTGCGCCCGCGGCAGACTCAGACACCGGCGGTGGGCGGCGGCCGAGTGGTCACCGACACCCTCTACGACGCCCACGGCCGCGCCGAAATGACGTTCGGCGCCCACGCGGAGCCGGGTGACCCGTCGGGCCTGCTGTGGTGGGAACCGGCGTGGTCGGTGCCCAGCCAGAATCAGACCTACTACGACCGGGCCGACCGGGCGACCGCCGTGGCATACCGAGCCGGCGACGGCGAGACCAACATCGTCGAGAAATGGCGGACCACCACCACGTACGAGGGTGACCGCACCACGGTCGTACCGCCCAAAGGCGGCACCTCCACCACCACCGTGACCGACGCTCTCGGGCACACCACCGAGGCCTGGCAGTACACGACCGCCGGGGCCTCCTCCGGCGCCCACCTCACCACGACGTACGGCTACAACGACAAGGACCAGCTGACGTCGGTGAAGGACCCCGCCGGCGACGAATGGACCATGAAGTACGACGTCAAGGGCCGGCTGATCGAGAGCAGGGACCCCGACAAGGGCAAGTCGACGCTGACCTACACCGCGTACGACGACCTGCAGACGACCACGGACGCACGCGGCAAGGTCCTCTGGTACACGTACGACGACATGGGCCGCAAGTCCGCGGTCTACGACACCGCCGTGGCCGACGCCAACAAGCGCGTGGAGTGGAAGTACGACACCCTCTACTCCGGCGTACCGCTCAAGGGCCAGATGACGCAGGCCATCCGATACGACAACGGCAACGCGTACAAATGGCAGGCCCGCGGCTTCACGCTGCGATACGACGTCGCCGGCGAACAGTACGTGATTCCCGCGTCGGAGCCCGGTATCACAGGTACGTACGTGTACGGCTACAACTACTCGCCTTACACGGGCGCACCGACCACCATGACGTACCCCGCGGCCGCAGACGTGACCGCAGAGACCATCACCACCAAGTACGACCCCACGTCCGGCCTCCCCACCAGCCTAGAGACCAACCGGGCGAACGTCGGCTCTTATGTGGCCGCCCAGCAGTACAGCGCCTTCGGCGAGCCGACCGTCAGCACCCTCAAGATCGCCGGTGGTGTCTACGCCGAAGAATCGGTCGCCTACGAGCACGACACTCGCCGCGTGCACGAGGTCAAGGTCAAGCCCGAAACCTCGACAGGTACGGTCTCCAGCCGCATCTACGACTGGGAGAAGAACGGCAACCTGCTCTCCATCGCCGACACCCCGCAGGTGGGCGATGCCGACACGCAGTGCTTCGGCTACGACCCGCTGCAGCGGCTCACCACGGCATGGACGCCCAAGTCCGGCGTACCCTGCGCCACCACCCCGTCAGCGGCGAACCTGGGCGGCCCCGCACCGTACTGGCTCGACTGGACCATCGACGACCTCGGCAACCGCACCAAGCAGGTCTCGCACACCGCATCAGGCGACAAGACCACCACCTACACGGTGCCCACACCGGGCACCGGCGTCGTCCGCCCGCATGCGGTCACTGGCACCTCGACGGTGGAACCAGGCAAGGCCACCCCAGCGACGACGTCGTTCACCTACGACGCGGCCGGTAACACGATCACCCGTCCGGGACAGACCCTCACCTGGGACAGCGAGGGCAAGCAGTCGACGATCGTGGAGAACGGCAAGACGACCACCACGAACGTCTACGACCCGGACGGTGGTCGCTTCGTCCACCGGGACGCCACCGGCACCACCGTGTACCTGCCCAGCATGGAGCTGCGGAAGCCGGCCACCGGAGCAGCCACGGTGACCCGTTACTACTCGTTCGGCGGCAGGACAGTCGCGTCGCGAACCGGGGCGGCGGAGTCGCTCAACTGGTTGTTCACGGACCATCAGGGCACCCAGTCGGTGACGGTCAACGCGTACACCCAGAAGGCCACGACCCGCCGCCAGCAGCCCTACGGCGACAACCGCGGCGCAGCGGTCCAGTGGCCGACGCTGAAGGGCTTCGTCGGCGGCGACATCGATCCGAGCGGGTTGGTCAACGTCGGGGCCCGGGTCTACGACGCTGCAATGGGTCGCTTCCTCTCGGTCGACCCGGTCCAGGACCTGATGGATCCGCAGCAGTGGAACGGCTACTCGTACAGCAACAACAACCCGACCACGCTGTCCGACCCGTCCGGCCTGCGACCGGACTGCGGAAACGGGGGCGGCTACAGCACCTGCGACAACGCGGTCCCGGTAGCGCCCAAGGCCCGAAAGAAGGGCCGGCCGACCGGCTGGTCCGACAACAACACCACGCACCGCTATCACGGCTCCAGCAATCGCTACGGCCGGCACGGCACCAAGGTGACCACCTACTCCGACGGCACCCAGGCGGTCAACAACGTCGTCCTCCCCAAGGGCGGCCCCGACCTCAACAAGCTCATCCCTCAGATAGACGAGAACCGTCATCTGTGGAATACCGACACGGACGGGTGCCTCTCGGACGACTGTCGGTGGGAGACCTTGCGCGACATCTTTGTCGCCTGCGGCATTGGCACCGAGCAATGCAATGACAGCTGGTGGATCGAGATCGGCAAAGAACGCGACACCGCGATGTGCGCGGATCTGCCCTGCGACGGGACGCCGATCAGCGGAGCTGCGAGCGGGGCGCTCAAGGCCGTCGAGAGGGAAGCCGCAGACGCGGCGTCGTCTGGCACCAAGGCCAGCCGGGTCGCCGCGAACTTCTGCCACGGCGGGAACAGCTTCACCGCGGACACGCTGGTGTTGATGGCCGACGGTGGCAGCAAGAAGATCGCCGAGATCCGAGTCGGCGACAAGGTCCTCGCCACAAATCCAAGGACCGGCCGGACCGAGTCGCGCGACGTCACAGCGACACACCTGAACCACGATAAGAAGTTCACGGACCTGACCGTGAGGACCTCGAACGGCAAGTCAGCACTGATCCGGACCACCCAGGACCACCCGTTCTGGGACCAGGCCAGCCACAAATGGATCAAGGCCCGCGAGCTTAAGGCCAGCAGCCGGCTCCGCGCCGCCAACGGCGCCCAGCACGCCCTGGTAGCGACTCGTTCGTACGCTGGCACGCGCTGGATGTACAACCTCACCGTCGATAGGCTGCACACGCACTATGTGCTGGCTGGCAATACGCCCGTCCTGGTACACAACTGCGATGTCGTGACGCTACTCGGCCGCTCGGCGGACATCGATAGGTACCTTGACGGAAAGCCTTTGGGAGGGTTTGAAGCGGACCGCCTGAATGCCCGGGGCACGATGAATGACGGGAGAAGTGGCACGGGTGGTTGGAACTGGACGCGCAACAAACGCTTTATCAACGACGCGCTGGCCCAAGGCAGGAAGATCCGCCTACTGACGGATCCGAATAAGGCGCTCTATGAAGGGGGGAACGTCTACCAACGAGAACTGAGGTACTTAAAGAAGAAGGGATACGGCTGGGAGCAAGACGGCGATTATTGGCGCGTGATACGCAACCCGTAGGATCAGAAAGACTGCGCTCGCTACACACTAACGACACGGGAGTCGCCTTGGGCAAAAAGGGATTTGCAGCCGTTCGGAGCTCCTTCTTCGACGAAGCAAGTCGAGCGTTCGAGTTCTTGGTTAGCGACTTCGGGCTAAACGGCCCGGAACTTCGGACCGTCCTGTTGCCGTCTGTCAGATTCACCGGCGGAGGCGTTCGCTATGCGATCAGACTGGACACCGGCGAGAAGAATGTGATTACAGATGTTGAAATCGACTTCAACGAGAAGAGGCTCATCGCCGAGCTTCCGGACTTGGTGCAGGCTGCAGGCATTGGCGCCCGAAACCATGTCACTTCGAAGGCGACTTCGCTGAACGCACTACAAAACACGTTGGAGCTGCACGCTCGATACCTTCGGCAGCTTCAGCCGCTCATGCAGCCCGACAAGATACTTGGCCTGATGCGGGCGGCGGAAGCACGGGAGTGGAGCTAATTCGCCACGAACGGTATTAACTCCGAGGGCTGCACGACGACCCAAGCGGGCGCAAATCAGGGCCGCGGGCGACGCGTAAGGCCTTCCGACGAAGATTCATCTGGAGTCACTTTGGGCAAGAAGGGTTTCGCCGCCGTCGTGGATGCGTTCTGGGACGAGGCTTCCGACGTGTTCGCCTTCCTTGCCAGCGAATTCGGGTTGAACGGCCCGGAAAGATCAAATCTGGTAATACCAGCAATCACTTACACCGGCGGGGGCGTTCGCTACGAAGTCATGCTGGATACCCGTGAGAAGAATGTCGATACAAGCGTTAACGTCGCCCTCGAGACCGAGACGCTTGACGCCCCCCTTGAAGCCCTGGTGGCAGCGGCTGGCCTCGGCGCACGAAACCATGTCACGTCGAAGGCGGCCACGCTGAGCGGCCTACGACACACGCTGGAATTGCACGCCCAGTATATGCGGCTACTGATGCCCTACATGACACCCGAAAAAGTCGTGGATCTCATGCGCGCGGCGGATGCTCGAGAATGGACTGGCAGCTGACCGCGAAATGTACCTTCAGGTCCGGAGTTCGATCTCAGGGGGCGGGAGTTCACCGCCGAGCCTCCCGCCCCGGTGTACGCCGCTAAGTTGCTGCCCGCGCGAGACCATGCCACCCGAACGGCAGCCGCGCGCAGCAACTTAGCGGCGTAGATGGCGTGCGGGAGTAGTCGACGCCGGGCCGCGCGTGCACCGGAACGACGGCTGTCGCAAAGGCGACGTTGTAAACGGGTGCCCGCGGTGATCTCCTTTATCCCGCGAAACCCATAGGATGACGTCTTGCACTCGCGCAGCCAGTCCCGACCCACACGGAGCCGCCTTGAGTGGAAAGAGATTCACAGCCGTCCAGCAGTCGTTCTTTGATGAGGCAAGCAAAGCATCCAAGTACCGGAACCCGCGGAGTCACCTTGAGTAAGCGCGGATTTGTCGCCGTCCAGGAGTCCTTCTTCGATGAGACGGGCAAGGCGTTTCAGTTTCTGACGAGCGAATTCGGCATGAATGGTCCAGAGCTTCGGACAGTCTTGCTACCGGCGGTCGCGTTCGGTGGCCGGGGCATTCGCTATGTGATCAAGCTCGATGTCTCCGGGATGAGCCTGGTTACCCAGGCAGAGGTCGAACTAGAGGCCAGCCGTCTCATCGCCAAGCTTCCAGAGCTGGTGCAGGCCGCTCGCATTGGTGCCCGAAACCATGTCACTTCGAAGGCGACCACGTTGAGCGGACTGAAGCACACGCTGAAACTACATGCTCGATACGTCCGACAGCTTCAGCCTCTCATGGAGCCGGACCACGTACTCGCTTTGATGCGAGCGGCGAATGCTCGGGAGTGGGACTGATGCATGAAACGAGGTCGGGTTCAGAGCGCTGCGAGGATGCTGCGGTGGACGAGTTCGTCGATCCTCGCCGTGAGGTGTAGCGGCTGCGGGTCGAGAACGCCAGGCTGTCGCGGCTGCTAAAGCTGCGTGCGCATGCCCGAAGGCGTTGGCTGCGAGGGCAACCGTGGCCCTAATCCGCGGGGGCCTGCGCCTCGTCGACGGAGAGCATGGTGTGCTGGTCCCACACGTCGTCGCTGACGGTCTGCGCTCGTGGTGCGTCGAGGGCGGCTGCTATCAGCACCCGTCTCACCAGCTACAGGGCTACCTCGCCTGCTGCTGCCCACCTCCGGCCTGACGCCCCGTCGCAGAGGGCAGCAGCCGGTGGCAGGACCGAAGACGCCCCGCATTGGGAACGACAACCGCGCGAGAGCCGAGGACCGTCGACACCCTCCGGACCCGGGAGGTGCGCAGATGACGCAGGGAATCTTCAAGCGATGCGGCTGCCGGGACACCTCCGGCAGGCGGCTCGGCGAATCCTGCCCGCGCCTGAGCGAGCGCCGCCACGGCAGTTGGCACTTCCGCTGCCGTACCCCCAGCCTCTGGGACCGCTCCGAACAGCTGCGCCGCGGCGGTTTCCCCTCCCACGCCGCCGCCCGCCGCGCCCGCGATGAGGGTTCTCGCCCTGTCCCGCGAGCAACGCGCGGGCCAATCCTGGACCGTCGCCCGGTGGCTGCGCTACTGGCTGTCCACCCGGCGCAGCATCCGACCCACCACCCTGCGCGTCTACACCCATCACGTCGAGGACTACCTCATCCCCACCCTCGGCGACCTGCGTCTCGCCGCCCTCGACAGCCACCACCTCAACGTCGTGTTCACCCGTTACCTAATGAGTCCCGAACGGCCCGCCGTGGTTCGCGGGATGCCTGCCCGTTACCCGACCTCTGAAGGTCTCCAAAAAGATCGGCATCGTGGGCTCGGCGAGCCGTTCACGTGGTGGTCCGGCTCGTTGAGGACATGCCTGCACACCTCTGGACCATGTCAGGTTTCGTGCAAGACCGGCGGATCTCGGCGGTGCCGGACCACCTCATGACCTTGGGCAAGATGTTGATCGTGGTTGCAGCCCGCCCGCACGGCAGACACCTCGTATACCGGGAGCCAACGAGCTCTGACTGCGAAGACCGGGACCGTGCGGGTCGCTGGGATCGCGAACGGCTCATCGGAGGGTAGGCCACAGAGCCTCGTCATTAGGGCGCCGCGCGTTTCCGCCAGGGTTTCGCACCTGTACTGACGGATGGGGAGGAGTACGAGTTGACGGTGTACTGCGGCATCGACTGGGCGGAACAGCACCACGACATCGCTGTGGTCGACGAGCACGGTCACCTGGTCGCCAGGGGTCGTATTGGCGATGACCTGGACGGATTTTCCACGCTGGTGCAGATGCTGGCGGCCGCCGGCGACACCGACTGCGCGATACCGGTGGCGATCGAGACTCCCCGCGGGCTGCTGGTCGCGGCGCTACGCGCGAGCGGACGACGGGTGTACTCCATCAACCCGATGGCGGTGGCCCGCTATCGGGAGCGGTACTCGGTGTCTCGCAAGAAGTCCGACCACGCCGACGCAGTGGTGCTGGCCAACATTCTGCGCACCGACGCGCACGCCCACCGGCCGCTGCCGCGCGACAGCGAGCTGGTCCAGGCCGTCGCCGTGCTGGCCCGGGCTCATCAGGATGGCACCTGGCGGCGGACGCGAGCATCGAACGAGCTGCGGTCGCTGCTGCGGGAGTACTTCCCGACCTTCCTTGCCGCGTTCACCGGCAGGAAGGGCAATCTGACCAGTGCCGACGCCCGGGCTGTGCTGGCCATCGCCCCTACGCCGGCCGCTGCCGCGAAGTTGTCCACGACCCGCATCGCGGCTGCGCTGCGCCGCGGCGGCCGCCAACGTGGCGTCGAGGACCTGGCCGCTGAGCTGCAGCAGGCGCTACGGCGTCCGCAACTGCGCCAGCCGCCCGTTGTGGAGGAAGCGATGGGCACCCAGGCACTGGCACTGCTGGCGACGCTGAACGTCGAGTGCGCCAGTGTCGACCAGCTCACCGAGGCCGCCAGTAAAGCGTTTCGCCAGCACCCCGACCATGCGATCGTGACGAGCTTTCCCGGCCTGGCCGACGTGACCGGTGCCCGCGTCCTGGCTGAGATCGGCGATGACCGCGCCCGGTTCGCCGATGCCCGCGCGTTGAAGGCGTACGCGGGCGCGGCCCCGGTCACCCGCGCGTCCGGGCGCAGCATCTCCATCACCCATCGCAAGGTGAAGAACGACCGGCTCGCCGCGGCCGGTTACCTGTGGGCATTCGTCGCCGCCACCCATGCCGAACCCGCCAAGCAGCACTACCAACGTCGACGCGACCACGGCGACCGGCACCCCGCGGCTCTGCGCAACCTGTTCAACCGGCTCCTCGGCTGCCTGCACCACTGCCTTGCCACCGGCCAGCTCTACCACCCTGACAAGGCTTTCCCCCAGTTGGCCATGCCCGCGCTCACAGCTGCCGGATGACGCTGGCAGGCTCATTTCCATGAACGACGGCAAGGACTGGTATGCCTGGCACAACCCTTACACCGATCCTGGCTCGGCACTGGCGCGCCGGCTGAAGCTGGTCCAGCAGCACATCGCCGCGTGGCTCGATGAGCGCCCCGGCGAACCGGTGTCCGTGGTCAGCATGTGCGCCGGCCAAGGTGACGACATCCTGACCGTGCTGGCGTCGCGCCAGGACGCCAGCAGAGTCAGCGCGACGCTCATCGAGTACGACCCACGCAACGTCGTGGCAGCCCGGACCCGAGCAATCGCCGAAAGCCTCGACACGGTGACCGTCGCTCAGGCCGACGCTGGTGACCTCGCCTCATACCGGAAGGCGGTGCCCGCGGACCTGGTCATCATGGCCGGCGTCCTGGGCAACGTCAGCGACGCTGACGCCCACACCACCATTCACGCGCTGCCGCAGCTCTGCGCCGCCAAGGCCACGGTGATCTGGACCAGGACACGACGAGCACCCGACCTGACACCCTCTATCCGAAGGTGGCTTACCGACGCAGGATTCTCCGAACAAGCTTTCACCGCACCCGACGACGTGCTGTTCTCCGTCGGCATGCACCGCTTCACCGGCACCCCGCAACCGCTGCAGAACGGCAAGATCTTCCAGTTCATCACCTGACGGAGGACCTGCGACTTGACGCTTCCGGAGATCGGAGGTCTTTTTGATCGTCCCCAGCCGGGGATTGCTCGGTCGCCTGGTCCGGTATGACTTACCGCCCCTGTCGCACGGATGATCCGGGGGGTCTTGTCGCCGGGCCGGGTGGCGCCGACGGACCGCTGATAGGGACACGGCCACCCGCACCGTTGGGGTAGGTCTCTTCGTAATGTGGCTGCCGGCAGTCGACGCCAGATTGACGGCCGAGGCGGCAGGTAACGTCGCGGGGAGGCGATGTGCACGGCGACTCCCAGGTGTTCCTTGGGGTTGATGTTGGTAAGGAGGGCCACCACGCGGTCGCGCTGACCCGTGATGGCAAGCGGCTGCACGACGCTGCCCTAGTCAACACCGAGACCAAGCTGCGGCAGGTCTTCGACAAGCTCGCTAAGCACGGCAAAGTCTTGGTGGTGGTCGACCAGCCGGCCTCAATCGGCGCTCTGCCGGTCGCGGTCGCTCGCGTCTGCGGGCATCAGGTCGCCTACCTGCCCGGCCTGGCGATGCGCCGGATCGCGGACCTGCATCCGGGTGCGGCCAAGACCGACGCCCGCGATGCTTATGTGATCGCTGACGCGGCTCGGACTCTGCCGCATACGCTGCGCCGAGTCGACGTCGGGGATGAAGCCCTGGCTGAACTGGAAGTCCTCGTCGGGTTCGACGACGACCTGGCCGGCGAGGCCACCCGCGTCAGCAACCGCATCCGCGGGCTGCTGACCCAGATCCACCCCGCGCTGGAACGCGTCCTTGGCCCGCGAGTGCAGCACAAGGCGGTGCTGGAGTTGTTGTCGCGGTGCGGCGGCCCGGCCGGGATGGGTAAGGCCGGTCGCCGCAAACTGCTGTCGATCGCGTCCAAGAATGCGCCGCGCATGGGTGAACGTCTCGTCGAACAGGTCATGGCCGCCCTCGACGAGCAGACCGTCACCGTTGCTGGCAGTGCGGCCGCCGAGACGATTCTGCCCAGGCTGGCCGACAGCCTGCGTGGCGTCCTGCAACAACGCGACCAAGTCGCAGGCGAGGTCGACAGGATGCTTGATACCCACCCTCTTGCCGAGGTCCTGACCTAATAACTGTCGAACGGCGAGGTTCGGCAGTTACGGATCGCCGTTCGCAGTGGTGGCCCGAGGCGGGGACGCCTTGTCCTGACCATGGGCTGGGGAGCCCTTCATCGAGACTGGCGCAGACACCCGGTCGGGCCATCACCACTGCTGTGGATCGAGAATCTTGCTCATGGTTCGAGCCCGTCCGCATGGCCCACACCTCGCTGTTGGAGAGCCTGAGAGCTCTGGTCTGGCATGAAGACCGGAGCCATTTGGATCGCTGGGATCGTGAACGGCTCAATCGGAGGGAAGGCCACAGAGCCTCGTTATTAGGGCGCCGCACGGTCTCGCCAGGGTACTTGAACAGCCGAAGCAGGTGGAGAGGACGTGAAATTGGTGAAGGTGTTCTGCGGCATCGACTGGGCCGAGCGGCATCACGATGTCGCCCTGGTCGACGGCGAGGGCAAGTTGGTGGCCAAGCGCCGCATCGCCGATACTGCAGACGGATTCGCGCAGCTGACGACACTGCTGGCCGAGGCCGGAGACAGCCGCGACGATCCGATCCCCGTGGCGATCGAGACACCGCGAGGGTTGCTGGTCGCCGCGCTGCGTGAGACCGGACGCGCGATTTACGCGATCAACCCGATGGCCGTCGCCCGCTACCGCGAACGGCACACGGTCTCGCGCAGCAAGTCCGACCATGCCGACGCCATGGTCCTGGCTAACATCCTGCGCACCGACGCCCACGCTCACCGACCCTTACCTGCCGACAGCGAACTGGCCCGCGCGGTTGCGGTCCTCGCCCGGGCGGCCCAGGACGCCGTCTGGCGGCGCACGAAGGCCCTGCAGGAATTGCGGTCACTGCTGCGCGAGTACTACCCGGGCTTCCTGACCACGTTCAGCCGGGGCGGCGTCACCAACCTCGCGAGTCCCGAAGCCCGCCAGATCCTCGCTCTTGCGCCGACGCCCGCGGCCGGCGGCAAGCTGACTGCGGTCCGGATCGCCACCGGCCTGCGACGAGCCGGCCGGCAACGCCGCGTCGCGACGCTGGCCGAGGAGATCCGTGAAGGCTTGCGGATCCCGCAGATGCAGCAGCTCCCGCTGGTCGAGGACGCCATGGGCCGCCAAGCCCTCGCCCTGCTGGCCACCCTCAACGCCGAGTGCGACAACGCCGAGCAGCTTGGGCAAGCTGCCATCGACGCGTTTACCCAGCACCCCGACCATCAGGTGATCACCAGCTTCCCCGGCATGGGCGACCTCAGCGGTGCTCGACTCCTGGCCGAAATCGGCGACGACCGCAGCCGTTTCGCTGACGCCCGCGGACTCAAGGCATACGCCGGGTCAGCACCGGTGACCAGAGCCTCTGGCCGCAGCATCGCCATCACCCGGCGCACTATCAAGAACGATCGCCTCAACACCGTCGGCTTCCTCTGGGCCTTCGCGGCCATCCCGCGTCCGGGCCCGAGCAAGCAGCACTACGACAATCGCCGCGCCCGCGGCGACCGCCACGCCGCCGCACTGCGTCACCTGTTCAACCGCATGCTCGGCCAACTCCACCACTGCCTGCAAACCGGCCAGACCTACGACCCGATCAAGGCCTTCGGAGCGCCCGTCGAACCCTTGGAAACCTCCGCAGCTTGACTCTTACCAAGATCGGAGGTCTCGATGCCCGGCATCGGCGTCAGGACCGCAGCGAGGATCCTGCTCGAAGTCGGCGACGGCACCGCCTTCGCCAGCCCCGGGCATCTGGCCGCCTACGCCGGCCTGGCGCCGGTCACCCGCCGCTCGGGCAGCAGCATCCGCGGTGAACACCCCGCCCGCGGCGGCAACAAGCAACTCAAACGCGCGTTCTTCCTCGCCGCGTTCGCGTCCTTGGCCGACCCCGTCAGCCGCGCCTACTACGACCGCAAACGCGCCCAAGGCAAACGCCACAACGCCGCCCTCATCTGCCTCGCCCGCCGCCGCATCGACGTCCTGTTCGCCATGCTCCGCGACAACGCCCTCTACCACCCCAGGCCTGTCACTCCTGCCGTCGTTGCGGCGTAGCCGCCACCTCGATCACTACAGCCGTGAGGTCGTCAACCGCTCGGGTGGTGTGCTCCTCGCCAGCCCGCCATACCACCGCCTGACCTGCGCGGACGCTTTCCCAGTCGCCATCATCAGCCTGCACGACGCCGTGACCTTCGATGACCACCAGGAGCTGGTCCACTGGTGCCGGATGGCGGCCGACCTCACCACCGGCGGTCACACGCAGGACCGTGACCCCGACGGCCTCACTGCGAAATAGCGCCTGAGCGGTTACACCAACACTGCCGAAGGCCTCCACCGGCCGCCCAGTCAGGCCATCGAACGACAAGATCTCCACGCCGGAACACTAGATCGCAGATCCTCCGCGTACCGCGCGCCCATCGACTTGACGGAACCCATAGGGACACCCCCCTGCTCGCCGGCAGCACTCCCGCCGGGCAGCCCCGCAGCACTGCCACCGTGCACCGCATCCGAGCCACCCTGCGCGCCGCGCTCAACGCCGCCATCCGCGACGGGCTGATCACCGACAACCCCGCCCGCCGGGTCGAACTGCCCACCAGCCGCCGCCCCCACGCCCTGGTCTGGACCGAGCACCGCGTGGCGCAGTGGCGCTCGGACGGCCAGCGGCCCCCGGTCGCGGTCTGGACCCCCAGCCAACTGGCCGAGTTCCTCGAGTTCGCCGCCGACGACCCGCTCTACCCGCTGTGGTGGCTCATCGCCCTGCGCGGCCTACGTCGCGGCGAAGCCGCCGGGCTGCGCTGGCACGACATCGACCTCGACCGCCGGCACCTGGTCATCGTCAGCCAACGCACCACCGTCGGCTACCGCGTCGTCGAAGGCCCACCCAAGTCCGCGGCCAGCCGCCGCACCGTCGCCCTCGACCCGCACACCGTCAGCCTGCTGCGCCGCTACCAGCAGGACCAACGCCGCCGCGCCACCGCCGCGGGCCGGGTGTGGCGGCCCGACGGTTACGTGTTCACCGACCCCGACGGCCACCCCTACCACCCGAACGTGTTCACCCGCAGGCTGCAGCACCTCATCGCCGCCGCTGGGCTGCCCCCGGTCCGGCTGCACGATCTGCGCCACGGCGCGGCCAGCCTCGCCCACACCGCGGGCGCCGACCTCAAGACCGTGCAAGATCAGCTCGGGCACGCCAGCATCGTGCTCACCGCCGACACCTACACCAGCGTGCTACCCGCCACCCAGCACAAAGCCGCCGCCAACACCGCCCGCCTCGTGCTCGCCGCCGCCCGCGCCGCCCGGAGGAAGATGATCGGCCGGCACCGCGGAGCGCTGCTACACCCCCGGAGCAATCCGCAACCACCCACGCGTCCCAGCACCACGGAACGGCAGGTCACACCCACTCGCCGAAGTGGGAAGAAGCTCCGAAAGCAGCGGCATCCCGGGGCATCCAGCGGGCACCCACCGTCTACCATCGACAGCCAGAACGGGCAAACATGCAGGTCAGAGGGGTGGGCCGCCGGGGACTCGAATCCCGAACCTATGGATTAAAAGTTGTCCGGGTGGGTCCGGCTACGTCCGGTGGGGGTACGGAACATCCGAGCGACCACGGAGCGACCGGGGATCGCCGTCGCCGAGCACGTAGCGGTCACCATCACCGGCGGCCGGGAAGCTAGCTATAGCTAGCGACGTTCCTCGCCGCCACGCGCAACAGGCCTCGGCTGCTTCAGGAGTGAGAGTTGATACTGGCCGACGAAATCACGCGGAACATGACGGTTCTGTTGCCGTGCTCCGCGTGTGCGGAGGTTCCGGTATAACGAGTGTTGTCGATGCCGCCCCGACGTTGGAGTGTCTGTGACCAAGCAATGGCGTGGCCGCCTTGACCAAGCAGTCCACGCCGGACAGGTTGGCGGCCTGCACGGCATCGTGGCGGTTCGCAATGGCCAAACCGTGTTGGAGTACTACGGGAGCGGCGAGGACTTCGCTTGGGGCAAATCGCTGGGCGTCGTTGAATTCGGGCCCGAGACGTTGCACGACCTTCGATCCGCCACCAAGAGCGTCACCGGACTGCTGTACGGAATCGCGCTCGGCGAAGGGCTGGTCCCACCACCGGCGGAGCCGCTGTTGCCGCGGTTCCCGCAGTACCCCGACCTGGCGACCGATCCCGGGCGCGCCGCGCTGACCGTCGAGCACGCGCTGACGATGTCGTTGGGCCTGGAATGGAGCGAAGATCTCCCGTACACAAGTCCGGCCAACGCCGAGATCGCGATGGAGCTGGCTCCGGACCGGTACCGCTACATCCTGCAGCGGCCGATCCTTGAGCGGCCCGGCAGCCGATGGACCTACTGCGGCGGGGCCACAGCGCTGCTCGGTCGACTGATTACCGACGGCACCGGGCAGACGCTGTCGCAGTACGCGCAGACGACGCTGTTCGCGCCGCTGGGCATCGGTGGCTTCGAGTGGATGTCCGGTGCAGATGGGGTGGCCTCTGCCGCCTCCGGGCTACGAATGGCACCGCGTGACCTGGCCAGAATCGGCGAGTTGGTCCTGGCCGAGGGGGTCTGGGACGATCAACGCATCGTCCCGGCCGCTTGGATCCGTGAGATGACTCAACCACGACTACAGACCAAATGGGACGCACAGTACGGCTACCACTGGTACATCGAGTCCATCGGTGATCATCGAGTGCTGACCGCCAACGGAAACGGCGGCCAACGCCTGTTCATTCTGCCCGACTTGAACCTGACCGTGGCCATCACCGCCGGCAACTACGACGATCCCGACCAATGGCGAACCCCGCTCGCGGTGCTGGAGCAGGTCATCTTCCCCGCTATGGCATGACTGTCGCGCTCACTGGCCAGCCGCTCGTCACCCCTGATAAGGATCCCCCGCCACGGCTCAGCCTTGAGCGCCCCCACAGGTTAAAGAAGAAGCTCAAGGAGCGTGCCGACGCCTTCGTAGCCGGTGGAGGCGTACGCGTTTTCGTATACCCCCGCGTCGACGGACGGCTCCGTGGCGGAGGTGTAGTAGCAAGGCACGTCGGTGCGTCGAGCGCACGGTCCGCTGCGGTGGCTTGTCGTGGGTCTTGACGAATCTCCATTGCGGTCATCCCTTGACCGGAAGGTTTGGCACGATCGTCGGTTATGAGGTCTCAGGTGACGTTCGACTGTGCCGACCCGCATGCCCAGGCTGCTTTCTGGGCGACGGTTCTCGGCTCTGCCGTCGAGGATCACTCCGAACTTGTTGATCAGTTGGTCGCTGAGGGTCGCATGCCTGCGGATCACAGGATCATGGTCGATGGCCGCTCGGCGTTCAGGGACGTGGCGGCTTGCACTGACCCGACGGGTATCGAGCCGCGGCTCTTCTTCCAGCGTGTTCCGGAAGGCAAGATTGCTAAGAACCGGGTTCACCTTGACGTCCACGTCGACGACGACCGCAAGGAGGCGGAGGTCCAGCGACTGGCGCGTCTGGGCGCTCAGCTGATCGATACGCACAGCGATCGGGGACCGTTGACGTACGTGCTACGCGACCCAGAAGGCAACGAGTTCTGCCTGCATTGAAGGCCAGCGGCCGTGACCCCTGCACCGCCTGGTCGACCAGGCAAACAGGACGCGCACCGGTCCGCCTCCATCGCCTACTGCAAGGAGGTCTGGAGACCGAACTAGTGCAGCAACGGCTCGCAGAGCCCGCGGGAGGATCCGGCCACCCGGCGGGCGACGGTGGCGTGGAAGCGCAGGTCGTCGCCGGCGGCGAGGTGGGGCTGCAACGCGGCCAGCGGTTGCGCGGCGGTGAAGATGTCGTAGTCGTCGACGAGCAGGATGATGTGCGGTCAGGTGACGCGGGGTCGCCGTCGGCGGTGCCGTTCTGGCGTTGTTCCAGCTTCACGTACTTGGAGGTCGATCATCACCCCACGGTAACGGCACCCATCTTCGCCGCAAGACTAATCAGGATGTTCGCGCCAGAGCCCCGAACCCGCGGAGATAGTCACGGTGCCTTGCCCCCATGACGCCGGTACTTGGTGGGGGCTACTGGGCGATTTGCCAGGTGCCGCTGTTGTCGAGCCGGGGCCAGACGTACTGGTCGCCTTCTCGTACCATGCCGGTGTTGTCGCTGAGCTGTTGCTGTAGGCCGACCAGGCTGCCGTTGACCTTCTCGGCGAACCCGAGGGCGGCGGCGACGGCCGCGGTGAGCAGGCCCAGGCAAGTCAGTGCGGTCCCGCCCGCGTCCACGGGGGCGGCGGGCGCGCCCAGGACCGACGCCAGGAGCCCGGCTGCGACGATCATGCCGGCGATGAACGTGACGATGGCGGCCACGACTGCCGTCCAGAACGCGATCAGGCCCCAGGCCAGATCCTTGAGCGCGTCCTGTACCGCCTCCGCCATTGGTTTGATGCCGGCGAGCGCGCGTCCCTGCGCCTCAGCGGAGTCGCCGTACGCCCTGGCCGCCGTGCCGGTCCAGGCGTTGTCGGCCTTCATGCCGAAGGCTGTCGCTTCCGCCTGGACGTTGCTGACCGGCGCGCCGACATAGGAGTCCCAGTAGCCGCCGATGCGGAAGAGCGCCGGTGGAGAGCCCGGCTGTGCCAGGAACTTCTGGGTCTGGTCGAAGACCTTGTTGTAACTCTCGAGGAACTTCTTCCAGGCGAAGACCATCCCGGAGCACACCGGTCCGGGCAGCCAGCGCATGACGTCGTTCATCTTCTCGGCGAACTCGTTCGCCTCCTTCTGAAGGTCGTCCAACGCCTCGTTGATCTCGTTCATCAGGTCCTCGTAGAGTCCCTCGACGTAGCCCTGGTCGCGCGAGCTCAATTGCCCTCCTTCGCCTTCTGCAGCCCGTGGTCGGCCGGCCCACTCCCTAGGCCGCTGTGGGCCCCGCTCTGCAGCCCCTGGCCACCCGCTTTGTGCACTCCGTGGGACGCGCCCTGGTCGGTACGTTCGTAGTCCTCGCGTACCTTGATGAGCGCGTCGGCGATCTCGTGCATGGCCGCGGCGCCCTGGGTGAGCATGGAGATCATGGTCTCCTGTACTTGGTTGTACTTCTCACCGACGCCGTTCTCCATCGGGATGTAGCCGATCTCGAAACCGGTCAGCCCCAGTGATTTCGCATGCTGGGCCGCGTTCTCCATAACCGAGGCGATACCGACCCATTTGTAGACGTCCTTTTCGATCGCCTCGTAGGCGACGGTGACCTGGTCCTTGTCCGGCGGCGGTGCCATTTGTCCTCCCGTGGTGGTGCGCGGCCTAGTCGATGATGCCGAGGCGGCGGAACATCGCCACGGGATCGGCCGCGGCGGCGCGGGCGGCGGCGAGCGCCGGCATGGTGGCCATGGCCGCGGCCGACTGTTGCGCGACGGCGCTGTAGGCCTGATGGAGCGCGTCACGTACGCCGTCTGCCACGGCCTGGCCGGTCGGCTGCTCGTTGAGCCAACGGCGGCTGAACTGGCAGGCGGTCATCCGTCCGCCGGCCACGGTTACCGTCACCCGCTCCCGCGGATCGCGGCCGACGGTCTCCTGGCGTGCCTGGTCCTCCACCGTCTGCCTGAGCTGCCGCAGCTCCGCGCGGGCCTGCCGCAAGGCGTCGAGGGTTCGCCGCAACTCGTCGGCCTGTTCCTCCCAGCCCGGTGCCGGACGGCGTCCCGGGCCGGCGCCGCGCAGCGGATCCGGCGCCGGGGAAGGCGGGCTATCGGGGCCGGAGCGGGCCTCGGTGCGCTCAGCCCATGCCTGCAGCCGGTCCTGGCAGGCCGCGTCATACGCGTGCTGCACGGCGCCCGCGAGCGCGTCCGGGCCGATGCTCTGCCACCAACGGGCCCCGATCTCGAGCCGCTGGAGAGCGTTGGCGTGGTCGACCTCGGCGCGGATCAGCCCCGACTCGTCGTGCCCGACGCCGACGATGCCGGTGGTGTCAGTCGCCCAGGCCGCCTGCTCCGCCGCACCCTGTAACCGGCGCAGATCACCCTCGAGATCCATCCGCCTCACCTTCGGCCTTGAATGACGTCAAACGCGAAAGCTAGCAGGTCAGCGCCCTCGGCGGCCGCCCGCCATATTTCAAGCGGGCGGCCGCCCCGTGGCCATCACCTGCAGATGCTGCGCCACTTCAGCTGCCCCAGCTGCGTGGACCGTAGCCAAGACGCCGGCGAGAATGTGCAGATCCTGCGGAGGCAAGGGGGCCCGCTCACCATCGCATAGCCGCATCCGCAGTACGCCGTCATCCGCGGTCACGACCACCTCGGGGACAAGGTCGCCGGAGGCCGTGACCTCACCGGCCCGACGCTCTTTCCACCGCAACCGGCTCGGCTGGATCGACACCGACCGTGCACGGGCCAGATCGACCGTGCGGGAGCGCCGCTGCCGGACCGTCAGCCGCGTCCCCTCCAGCCACGCGCCCGTCTTGGCCACCGCCAGGATGTTCACGACCAGCCAGACGATCATTCCGCCCGCCAGCAGGGACACCAGGATGACCGGAATCGCGATCAGGTCGCTGTCGCCCTTTCCGGTGCCGGCCTCGACCAGCCACGCGATGACCATGCCCAGAATCCCGCCCAGACAGCCGGCGGCGAGCACGGCGAGCAGGCCGCCGAGGGTGAGGAAGATCAGGCGGGTGGAACGGCTGCTCTTGAAGCCGTACGAGAACTCGTAGCGAGACGTCGGGGGCTGCACGCGTCGATGATGGCAGACGCCAGCCGAACACGGCGTCCTTGCGCCACCGAACGTGCGTACCCCTCGGGACCACGGCTTCGACCGTCTAGATAGTGATCACACTACGTAGCCGGAGACGACGTACGGTCGCCGCCGGACGGTGACCAACTGCTCGACTGGCAGCCTCCAGAGGAGAGAGCTGTCCCACCCGGGAGTCTCGCCGACGGTCGCGCCGCGCGGACAGCGTGGATCTGCCGGATGCGATCCTGTGCCACTTCTTGACAAAAGCGGGCAGCTCGCCGCGCTCTGCGTATCCGTCAGTCTGCCGCTCGTCCGCTTGCGCAGTTCTTCCTTGCAGCAGCGCAAATCGGCCTCGCACCGCTTCATCGACGCCGCGTCGACCTCGAACGGAGACGTCCACGCCATGGGACGAGACTGCCTGGCGCACGAATCAAGCCGACCACTCAACAACGGTGACCGTGCACCGGACAGCGATGAGTTACTCATCCCGGGATCTGGCCGTCGTGAACCATCCGAATCAGTTGATGCGGCATAGCGTGGCGCAAGGGCGCCTCTGCACACCGTCATGAGAGACGACCGCAGCTCGTGCTCCGGTACCATGACGCATCTCCATGTCTGCGCTGCCACCTGCGGGGAGGGGTTGCGATGTTGCCGGCCGAAGCTTTGATGCGCCAGATCAGCGTCGAGATCGACGGTTTGAAGAGTGTGGCCGAGGCGATGCGTCAGGAGCTCGAGACGAGCTTCCGCACCCAGGTGACACCGATCCACGACGCGATGCAGCCCGGCGCGAGCATCGGCGGGCCGATCGCGGGTAGCAGCTGGGTCGCCTTGCAGGACAAGTACAGCGTCAACATCCAGGCGACGCTGGACGCTTTGTTCAACCTGGATCTCGGCAGTCAGGCGGTGGCTGACGCCGCTCACGTGATCGCCCGTGACTACGGCGACGCGGATGCCTTCTCCGCGACCCGGGTCACGGATGTGCAGCAGGTCATCAGCTACACCCCGCCGGATTCCGGAACCGACACGGCGAGCACGGGGGCGGTTACCGGTGAGTGAGTATTCGTCGTACGACATCACGCAGCTGTTGGCGATGGTCGCGGGTGCGAAGCAGACACTCGGGCAGAGCCACGAGCAGATCCAGGCGTGGACGAGGGCACAGCAGATGCTCGACCGGCACTGGACCGCGTTGCAGGGCTTCCGCGCGCAGCTCGCCGCGAAGTGGCCGCCCGACCAGAACGCCGCCTCGGCCGCGTACCTGCTCGAGCTGGATCGGCTCCTCAACGCCGTGACGCAGACCGCGGAGGCGGCGATCTCCAATGCGGTACAGATCGCTCACGTCACCGAGGCGATCGATCAGGCGCACACGACGCTGGAAACGCTGCACAGCGAGTACGTCAGCAACGAGGCGAAGATCGCCGATTACAACGACAAGGTCAACGCGGTCAGCACCGGGGTGTCGGTCGTGCAGGGACCGCTCGCGGGATTCGTCGCCAAGGGCGCCGCCGAGTTGTTCACCTCACCGCCCGTGGACGACGGTAGGCAGGACCAGTTGCAGCAGCAGGCCCGTCAGGCGATGGACACCCTCAGTGGCGCCGCCCACGACGCCAGCGTCAACATGACCACCCCGCCGGAATACCTCTCGCCAAAGGTAGCGGGGAAGGACGACGGCACGCTCGTGGGAGACGGTTCGACCGGTGGCGGGGCACAGCGGCCACCGAACATCGATCCTCCCGCGCATACTCGCGCCCACCTGACGGCGCCCGGTCACGTGGAGAGCGGCGCCGGCGGAGACGGCGGCACGGCGACGGGTACCGGATCGCATCCCACTCTGAGCGATGCCGATATACCGAGCGGCGGTGCATCGCAGCCGCCAGCAAGGGCAACAGGGCCGCAGTTGTCGGGCGTGATAGCGCCGCCGCCTGCCCCGCCGACTCTCCTCCCGCCCCCGGTGACCGGCCCGGCACCGCTGCCTGGCTCGACTCCGCTGCCCGCGATACCCGCGGTATCCGGTCTTACGCTGCTGCCCGGGAGTATCAGCGGCACGCGGACGCCACTGGGCACGACCGTATCCGGCGCAGCACGCACCGGCATCGGCGGTAGCACAGGTGGTGCGGGCGTCCGCGCGTTGCCGCCCGGCGGCCGGATCGAGGGCGTCACCGGGCTACCCCAGCAACGCGCGGGCCAACTCGGAGGCCCACGCGCCAGCGTGCAGCGCGTCAACCCGGTCGGCGGTGTCATCGGCTCCCAGCGCGGGAACCCAAGCGGCGGTGCGATCGGCGCCCCACGCGCGAACCCGGCCGGCAGCGTCATCGGCGCGCAGCGCGGTCCGAGCGGAACCAGCGGTACTGCATCGGCGAACTCGGGCGTGACGGGCATGGCGCACGGCCGCCGAACTGGCCGCTCCGATACCGACCAGGGCCGGCACTGGGATCCGGACAACCCGTGGGCGGTCAGCGAGGGCGTGGCACCCGTGATCGAGCCCGACCCGGCCGACACCGTCGACCCCGGGCCCGGGATCATCGGACTCCATCGGTGAGGACACGCCGGCCTCGCTGGGTCACTGCCTGCGCGGCGGGTGCGCTGAGCGTCCTACTCGCCTCGACACCCGCTGTCGCCGATTCCACCCGCAACCGGCAATGGCACCTGAGCACGCTCGACGTCGGCGCCGCGCACCGGATAAGCACCGGTGAGGGCGTCACCGTCGCTGTGATCGATACCGGGGTCAACGCCAAGCATCCCGACCTGGCCGGCACCGTGCTGCCCGGCATCGACCTCACCGGCGAGGGAGGCGACGGACGGACGGACACCGACGGGCACGGCACCGCGATGGCCGGACTGATCGCCGCCCACGGTCACGGCCAGGGCGGCGCAGACGGCGCGCTCGGCATCGCCCCGGGCGCGAAGATCCTGCCCATCCGCGACTCGCCCGGCAAAAACGCTAACCCCACCACCTTCGTCAAAGGCATCGGTCTGGCCGTCGACCGCGGCGCCAAGGTGATTTCGATCTCCGCGGGAACAGGGACGTTCGCAGCCCTCAAACAGGCGATCGCGGACGCGGTCGCCCACGATGTCGTCGTCGTGGCCGCCGTCGGCAACCGCCCCGACGACATCGCCGTCGGCTATCCGGCGCGCTACCCCGGAGTCCTCGCGGTCGGCGCGACCGGTCGCAACGGCAACCTGGCCAAGGTCAGCGTCACCGGCCCGGAAGTCATGCTGACCGCACCCGGCGTCGACATCATCTCCACCGACCGCGCGGGCGGCTACCGCATCGGTACCGGCACCAGCGACAGCACCGCCATCGTGGCCGGCGCCGCAGCCCTGATCCGCTCCCGATACCCGGACGCGACCGCCGACGAAGTCATCCACCGGATCACCGCCACCGCCACCGACAAGGGCGCACCCGGTCGCGACACCCAGTACGGATACGGCGCGCTCAACCTCGTGTCCGCTCTGACGACCGTCAACGTTCCCGCGGCGGATACCCCGAGCGCGTCGGCATCGCCGTTGGTGCCCGCGCCGACCGCCCCCACGACCGCAGCACCGATCGACGCCTCCGGCCCGGTGTTCCGTTTCACCACAGCGTTCTACGTGGCCATTGGCGTCGTAGTGCTCCTCGTCGTCCTGGCAGGCGTGCTCCTCATCTGGCTGCTCATGCGCCGACGACGACACTGAGTAAGGACGTCGCGCATAGGGCGTTCCGTGCGGCACGCGATTCCGTGGGCGAAGTACCAGTGCCGCCTGCGCGGCGCAGCAACGCCCCACGGCAGAGCGCCGCTTCGTCAGGCTCCAGCGAAGCCAGAGACTGTGCCGGTCCTGCTGGTCCCATAAGGCCGAGGGGTCATGCGGCGTGCCGAGTCGAGCACCACGAACTACCCACCCGCCGTGACGACGTCATAACGCAACGGCTATTGTCGATGTCAGTGCCCCGTCTCGCCGGCTTCCCCCGTGGCGGGCGAGCCGGGGCGCCTTCCGCAGCGCATGGGCGTCGCAGTACGGGACATGCTCCGACGCGACCGTTGCGCCGCCCCCGGCGCGCAGACCGGGCGCTGGGCCATCAGGCGCTGGGGCTGCTGCTGGCTACGGCGACCCCAGTCGCGGCTCAGCTGATGCGCAGGTGTCGCGTACCAGGAACTCTTCCGCGGCGGCGAACGCCTCGTTGTTCTGACCGCAGTAGCCGTCGGTTGATCGACGCGACACGGTGTGCCAGCATCCCGTCGTGCCCATCTAAAGATCCTCTTGCCGGCCGAATGGGCCCCGTTCGGGCCGCCGGACGCTTCGACGGCTCGCCGTTCGACCAGGCCAGCGGATACATCCACTTCTCCACCCGGGAGCAGGTGTTCGGCACCGCCACGCGAAGGTCCGCCGACGAGGGCCCATGAGGTGGCCTTCTACCGCTGCCGGACAACCGGTCCGCCCGTCTGCCCCGCGTCGCCTGAACCCGCCTCGATCATGAAGAACCTGGAGATCAAAGATCGCTAGGGGCGCAGTCCACTCGCCTACCGGATGAGCCAGCGTACGTCGCAGATTTCAACCTCGCCACGGCCGTCGCAGTAGAGCATGAACGGCACGTCGACGTGCTCCAGGTCCATGCCGGCCCGGGCCAGGTCGGCGCCGGCAATCTCCAGGGTGGTCCACTCGCCCGCCGCGACGCCATGCAGATGAGGAAGCAGATCGAGCCCTGGCTGACCCGGATAGTCGTCGTGGCAGGCGAGCAGCAACGGGGCGTCCGGACGTTCCAGTACCCGGATGCCCATCGAAACCGTCCCGCCGTTCCGGGCGTACGCACGCAGGTCGCGAACCTCGCGGGTCTCAGTACGGGCGTACACCAGGGCGGGATGGCCCTTGTATCGCAGGCGTAGCGCCGGGCCGCCGCTCGGCGAAGTCGCCGGGGTGGCCGCGACGATCAGTGTGTCGACCGGCTGGTCCCGGGGTACCGACACACCCGACCAGGTGTGGTGACCCGTGATGACGAACGAGTGCTCCGGGCCTGAGACCTCGATCGGGGCGCCCGCCGGGACGATCGGCGATGAGCCTGCCCGCTCGTCGAGCGGCAGCGGCTTGCCGTCGGCGCCCGGCTGCTCGTCGAGCAGGGACAGCCCGTACCCGAATGGCAGCAGCGGCTCGTGGGTCTGTTCCTCGGGCGGCACCCCATAGCCTGGGATGTGCGGGGGGATCCGGTTGACCGCAACCGAGTCTCGGCGCGCCGGCCAGAGGCACGGCAGTCGCCCCTGGAAGTCCTCCGCGCCGAACAGCATCTCCGCGATGGCGACGCCGCCCTCACCGCCAGGCAGCCAGGCCACGACGAACGCGTCGGACAGGTTGATCTCCTCGGTCACATAGAGCGGCCGGCCGGTCAGCATCACGGTCACGATCGTGCTGCCGGCAGCACGGAGCCGACGTAGTATCTCCAGGTCCCGGGCGTAGGAGAGCTTCAGGTCGGCGTAGGCAGCCGACCGCCACCGCCGGATCGTGCCGCGCATCTCGGCGTACGCGTCCTCCCCCAACACCACGACGGCGACGTGGTGCGCCGAGGGATCGGCCTCAGTCAGCAGCGGGTCGACGGTGACGTCTGGGATCCGCTCGCGCAGGGCCGCGGCGACGGTCCGGGCCTCCGGCAGGTCGGCCGCCTCTATGTCGTCGCCTTGCCAGGTCACGGTCCAGCCGCCGGTGAGCTTGCTCAGCGATGCCGCGCCGCTTCCGGTTACCAGCATCCGGCCGTGGGGCGCGAGAGGCAGGACGCCGTCCGCGTTCTTGAGCAGCACGAGGCTCTTGCGGGCGGCCTCGCGGTTGAGTCGCCGGTGCTCCGGGCTGCCCAGCACCCCGACCGGGTCAGCGGGCGCGGCGCCAGGGTCGCGGTCGAAGAGGCCGGCGCGCAGCTTGACCCGCAGCACCCGGGTGACGGCGTCGTCGATGCGCGACATCGGAATGACACCCGATCGCACCTGCCCGATCGTGGTTCGGTAGAGCGACTGCCATGCGTCGCGCTGCGACACCATCAGGACGTCGAGGCCGGCCAGGAACGAATATCCGCCGTCGCTCTCCGAGCAGCCAGCGACCTCGACGTGCGCGTCCCAGTCACTGATCGTGATGCCGTCAAAGCCGATGCGGTCCTTGAGCACGTCGGTTATCAGATAGCGGCTGCCGTGCACCTTGTGGTTGTAGGGCGTCGCCCGGCCGGGCGTGTGGTCGTAGTTGGCCGGGTTAGCCCAGCTGCTGAAAGAAACCATCACTGCTTGGGCGCCGGCCTCGATGCCGGAAAGGAACCCGGCGGCGTGAATGTTGCGCAGGTTGTCCTCAGAGCACTTGGCGGTGCCACGGTCGGCGCCGAACTCGGTGGCGCCGTCCGCCACCCAGTGCTTGAGGGTGGCGATGACGCCGGCGCCGGACCGGAGGTGGGCGGCGTCGCCCTGCAGCCCGGTGACCACCTCTCGGGCGTACCGGGCGACGATGGCCGGGTCCTCCGAGTAGCCCTCGTAGTAGCGGCCCCACCGGCGGTCCCGTGGCGTGGCAACGGTCGGCGCGAACGTCCAGCCCATCCCGGTCGCCCGGACCTCCTCGGCGGTGGCCCGCCCGATACCGCGCAGCAGCCCTGGATCGCCCGCCGCGCCGAGGCCGATGTTGTGGGGGAAGACGGTCGCGCCGGCCACGTTGTTGTGCCCGTGGACCGCGTCGGTGGCCCACACGAAAGGGATCCGGAACGGCCGGTCTCGGTATGCCTCCTCGGCGGCGGCCCGGAACGTCTCGACGGTGTCGCGCCACGCGCTGGCCGAGGCGTGGCGGTCGCCGCCCGGCCAGCATCCGGCCCCGTTGAGGGCCGATCCGATCTTGTAGTCGCGGACGTCCTCCGGCCGAAGCTGGGTCAGCTCCGGCTGGATCAGCTGGCCGACCTTCTCCTCCAGAGTCATCCGGGCGAGCAGGGTGCGGATCGTCTCCTCGTCGCCTGCGTCGCGGGGGACTGCCGAGGTGACTGCGGGCCAGTCGGGGAGATAGGGCAACGGTTGCACGGTCTGCCTGCCGGTCATGCGGTCACGGTCCAGAACGACTCGAAGGGCCGGCCGCAGACCCGCTGGACGAATGATTCCGGCACCACCGGCCGGGTCTGCGCCGGGGTGTAGAGCTCGACCTGGGTGCGGTGTTCACGCAACGCAGCCAACTTGCGTCCCAGGTGCTCGGCGATGTCGTAATGGACCATCCGCTCGGTCGTGTCGGGTAAACGGTTCGACGGTTCGCGGTTGGTGAAGTCGAACTCCTTCTCGGCGTGCTCGTCCCAGACGACGTACTTGCGTACCAGGGGAACCAGGCCCGTGCCCACGAGACTCCGCAGCACGTTCTCCCCGGTAAGGCGGTGGTCCGCGTGCAGTTCGAGCACGTCGTGCGGCAGATAGACCTCGACTACGTCCTGGTTGGCAGCCAGGAACTCGCTCACCGCGGCCCGGAAGGCCGGCTGGTGATCAACCAGGTGAGTGTCCGGGAACCCCAGGAAGTGCACATCACCGGCGGCAACGCCCATGGCGGCAGCCGCGGCCAGCGACTCCTTGGTGCGGATCTCCACGAGTTCCGCGGGGGAGGGTTCGTCGAGGCCGAGCACCGCCTGGTGGGACATGGCGCCGTCCGTACTGAAGACGATCTTGACGCGGTGACCCTCCGCGATCTTCTTGATGATCGTGCCACCGCAGGCGATCACCTCGTCGTCGGGGTGCGGGGAGAAGACCACCACCAGGTGGTTCGAGCGCCCCGACAAAAAGTCCTCGTCAGAGGGCAGGCCACGCTCGCGCGCCACGTCATTGAGCTCGAGGAAGTGCTGGTTGGTGGCGAGCTGGGTGATCGGGGTACCAGCCTTGGCCGCGAAATAGCGGTAGTTGGCGGCTGCGTCGGCCATGTTCTGTGCGTAGTCCTTGGGGTGTGGCCAGTGAATCGCGGCGGCCTCCCGGTTGAGTACCAGCCGGGCACCGGAGCGCCAGAGGCGGTACCCCAGCTCCCCGTCCTCGCCGCCCCACGAGTGGAAGGCCTCGTCGAACATGCCGACCTCGCGCAGCCGGTCGGTACGGGCCGAGATGTTGCAACCCCAGAAGAGCACCCACGGGGCGGGCAGGTCGCCGAAGTCGTCGGTGTACTTCGCGTAGTACGCCTCGCGGATGTCCAGCCAGCGGCCCTGCTGGCGCATCGCCGCGATGGCGGTGTCCGGATCGGCCGGGTCGACTTCCCGGACGATCTCCGCGGCGTCCTCGTTGTTCTCGTTGAAGCAGTACACATAGCCGACCACGGCCACCGGTGTGGGCGAGAGGCGGTGGCTGTCCAGGTGCGCCCGTAGCGCCTCGCTGTGCAGGATGACCCCGGCGTCGACCATGACGCAGACCTCGCCGCGGGCGTCGGCGATCCCGAGATTGCGGGCTTGGCCGGCGCGGTAGCCCTCGTCCGGTTGGTAGTGGTGACGTAGGTCGAGGCGGTCCTGGAAGGACTCCACTACGTCCGCGGTGTCGTCTGACGAGCCGTCGTCGCAGACCAGGACCTCGAACGCGGCGGTGCCGATCGACTGCGCGACCAGCGAGGCGAGCGTGAGCCGGAGCAGTTCGGACCGATTGTAGGTCGGCACGACGACACTGCAGGCGAGCTTGCCGGTCATGGGCGTCTCCCGAGGATGAGCAGTGAGGTGGCGAGCAGCGCGAGTCCGGCGCTGACCCAGAAGATGTTGGCGAAGCCGAGTGCGGTGGTGGCCGTGCCGACGATCGCCCCGCCGAGGAAGGCGCCGGCCTTGAAGGCGCCGGAGTAGAGGGCGGAGGCGGCGCCGGGTCTGTCCGGCATGGCGTCCTGGAGGATCACGACCGGGATGCTGAGCACGATCGCGGTGAACCCGGCGTTCAGCACCTGGAGGGCCAGGAGCTGCCACGCGCTCGTGGCCAGCGGCAACAAGGCGAAGAAGAGAGCTGCCGCCAGCGAGGCGACGACGACCAGGCGCCACTTGCCGAACCTCGTCGACCGGGACCCGACGAGCAGCATGATCGGGATCTCCAAGGCGGAGGCGAGCCCGAGCAGGATGCCCGCGAACCCGGCACCGAACCCTAGTTCCTTTGTCACGAACAGAGCGATGTCGATCTGGTACATCATGTTGATCGTCAGCATCACGACGATCGCGGCGAGCAGAAGGCCGGACTGCCGGGTGAGCCCGGCGAACGGGCGCTTTCGTTTCCCCGTGACCTCGGGGCGCTGCTTACGGACGTCCGGCAGGCCCGCGAGGCAGAGGACGGCCGGCACCGCGTACAGGATTGCCGCCGTGGCGTAGAGCGGTTTGAAACCGCCTTGGCCGACCAGGAAGAGGCCGAGCGGCGGACCGATGATCCAGGCGGCCGAGGTGACCGCCCGGATCGCCGAGTTGAAGAACGAGACGTCCGCGCCGCGGAACTCGGCAAATTCCCGCGTGTACGCGAACAGCTGGGAGAAGGTCGCGCCGCCGATGCCGAAGCACACCGCCGCGCAGGCGAACAGCACGTAGTAGTCACGGATCAACAGGAAGCTGGCCGCGCCCGCCGCGGAGAACAGCGCGCAGACGGCGAGCAGCCGCCGGCGGCTGGCGATGCGGTCGGAGAAGACGCCGACCACCAGATCGGTCGCGATCTCCGAGATCGCCCGCCCGGCGAAGAAGAGGCCGACCATCAGCGGTGTCGCGCGGACGGCGTCCGTCAGGAACAGGCTCATCGACGTGACCACCATGGCGCCGGCCGTGTCGATCATCAGGGTGGAGCCGACCAGGCTGGCCAGCGCCCCGTCGCGAGCTGGCCGGAACCGGCCGCGCTCCGCGACGTCGTTGGTGGTCGCCGCGGGTTCCCCGACGGTCACAGGTGGTTCCCCGGCGCTCACCGGCGCTCCCGGTAGGGCAGGCTCGGCGCGAGGACGCGATCCGGGGGTACGGCGGCTGCGGCCCTGTGCTCGCCGGAGGTGATCTGACCGTCGTTCAACAGCCGGTCCCGGACCCGGGGCGCGAGTGAGGCCAGCACCCGGTGCTTCAGACCGACTAGATCGACGATCTTGTCGTACGGCGCAGGTCGCGCGATCGCCCCGGTAGGCCGCAGATTGTCCGGCGCGGTGACGCTCGCGACCACGTTCCAGTAGTCGGTGAAGGCCGTGGCCGGGTCGGGCAGCGTCGCGCTCTCCAACCCGAGGCGTACGGTCCAGAGCCAGCAGTCGAAGTACCGGCGGTCTTGCAGGTCACCCATGTGCTGCTCGCACCAAGACGCCATGGCCGCGGGCGCCGGCAGCTCGGTCTTGCCCGACCAGACGGACAGCACCCACCCCGCGATCGCCTCGAAGTACGGGCACGCCGTCCCGAACGCCTCGGTGTCCACCGGCGTGTTGACGACCGCGAGCGAGGAGTCCCGCCAGTAAACGTGGTGCTCGTAGAGGTCTTCCCGCCGGAAGTCCGCCAGGAAGCTGTAGTCCGGCAGGCCGTAGCCGAGGCAGAGCACGACCGCGTCGTACCGTTCCCGGGAGGCGTCGGTGAAGACGACGGTGCCGTCCGGCTCGAAGCGGTCGAAGGCGGGCCGGACTTCGATCGAGCCGGCGGCCACGGCCGGGATGATGGTGTCGTTGATGTGCACCGCGTGGTGGAAGCCCTCGTCGGGCAGCAGCCCGCTGGCCCGGTAGGCGGCGAAGTATTCGGGCATGAGCTCGCCCAGAAAGTCCAGCCACGCGGCGTACGACATGTCCTCCACCCCGACCCGCCCGACGTAGGAGAAGAGCTCGTCGTTGTAGACGTGGCCGCACATGCGGGGCAGGAAGAGTTGCCGGTGCCGCACCGACCACTTCACCGTCGTCGCCACCCCGACCAGTTCGGAGGCGATGTCGGCGCCGCTGACCCCGCCGCCGACCACGAGCACCTTCGCACCGGCGAGCGCACCTGGGCTCCGGTAATCCTTGGCACTGAGGACCCGGACTCCGGTCGACGGCGCGGGCAGGAACTCCGGCATGCGCGGCAGCCAAAGCTCCCCGCTGGCCACCATCACCGCGTCGTACGCGCCGGTGCTCGCCGCCGCGCCGGTCTCCGCCGTCACGGACCACTCCGCGCCGTCCTTGACCATCCGGGTCACTCGGGAGCCGAACCGGACCAGCGGCAGGACGCCGAAACGCTCCGCGTAGCCGCGCAGGTACTGATGCACCTGCCGGAGCGTCGGGAAGTCGTCGTCGAAGGGCGGCGGATGGTCGCTGAACGGGAAGCTGAGCCGGGAACTCTGCATGCGCACGCTCTCGTACGCGCCACCCGCACCCGGATTCCAGATCCCGCCGACGTCGTCCGTGCTCTCGTAGACGGTTACCTCGTGGCCCTCGGCCAGCGCCTGCTTGGCCGAAGTGAGACCGGCGGGGCCGGCTCCCACGATCGCGATGCGCATTCGGTCGTATCCTTTCGGCACAGGTTGTATCGGCGGAGCCTCTAGAAGAAGGGGTCGTAGTCGTCGAGCAGCTCGACGTCGTCGTCTGGCCGCATCCGCTGGATCTCAAGATTGGTGGGATGCCGCGAGCAGATGAATCGGCAGTCACGGGCCGGGTCGATGATGGTGGTGTCCGCCTTCTGCCAGATCTCGGCCAGCGAGGAACGGCTGATGTCACCGATCCGGCCGGCGGGATTGCCTCGGTGGTACGGGCACACGTACACACCGCTGGTGGTGATGGTCGTCCGCAGCTCGGTGGTCGGGCAGGTGTGGTAGTTCTTGGGCTCCACCGAGTCGACGGCGGCGCGGACCTTGTCCCAGGTGTTCGAGACGAGCAGGTGAAAGCCGTCGTCGGTGAGGGCACGGACCTGCTCGAGTTGCCGCTCGACGACGGCGATGTCCTCGGCCCTCTGGTTCAGGGTGTAGTGGTCGTCGTCGACGAGGGTCTTTACCTCGAAGTAGTCGCAGCCGATGTCCTTGGCGAGCCGCGCCGCCTCCAGGACTTCGTGGTAATTGGTGTCGAGCACCGAACCGTCCGGCGCGAGCCGCTGCATCAGCAGGTAGGAGTAGCCGAGCCGGCCGCGCTTGCGGGCGGCCAGCCAGCGCATGTTGCCGATGATCGACGGAAAGACCCGGCGACCCCGCTTGGCCGGGCGGAATTTCGGGTAGGTCACCTCGTTGGCGGCGTCCATCGACACCCGTGTCCAGGCGACCTTCTCGGCGATTTGGTCGAGGTACCGGTCGATCATGGTGCCGTTCGTCGTCAGTCCGATATGGATGCCGGCGCCGAACAGCGTGTCGATCACGGTGCCGATCGACCGGTGCAGCAGCGGCTCGCCGCCGCCGATGAGCACCACGGCGCGTACGTTGCTCGCCGCCAGTTCCTGGGCCAGCTCGACGATCCGGTCCTTGCCGATCTGGCCCTGGTTGAGCAGGCCGCCGCTGATGCACTCCGGGCAGGCGAGGTCGCAGACGGTGGTGGGGTCGAGGTCCACCACCAGGGGTGTCTCGAGCCGGTTGCCGCGCGCCACCTCCAGCACCGACGGGTAGAGCGAACGCTGATAGAGCTTGCTGACCAGGTCCATGTTGCGGTCGACATGGCCGGTGCCGATGCTGCCAGAGCCTACCGATGTCATGACATCCCCGATTGGAAGATTTTGGTGGCTGCCGGTTACCATCCGCCGCGCCGAGCGCGGCCCCTGTGGGACCGGAAGATCGAATCCATCCTCGGGGGGCCAGCCGTCCCGATACAGACCCCGACGTGCGCTCGATCGGGCAGGGTAGTCATACCTCCGATCAGGTAGCGCGGACGTACCCCATCAAGTTCCATATGGAGGGCCGCACACCGCACGTGTGCGGCCCTCGAGTGGCACTTCGCGATGCCGGTGACGACGGCCGAATCGAGGAACCGCGTCATGCCAGTGCGCTCGATCGAGGCAGAGTTCGCAGGCTGCGCGTCAGGCGGCTGCCGAGGTCGGCCTCGCCGGGCCCCCACGCGACGAAGCCACCCCGCCGATCGGTCCGCAACTCCTCGTCCGGCAGTCCGGCGAACCCACCACCCGCCGCACGGACCAGCGCCTGTCCGGCGGCGATGTCCCAGGCGTAGACGTTGACGTTGGCGGCCAGGTCCGCTCGGCCGGCGGCGACCCACGCCAGTGCGAGAGCCGATGACCCGATGCGCCGGACGTCGACGCTGTCCGGTGCGCCGACATACCCATGGATGTCGGGAACGTCGGTCAGCAATAGCGGTGGCCCGTCGGCATGCCGCTGGGCCGGCCGGCCGTTGATCCGGAAGACGGTCTCGGCGGCGCTGAACATCTCGTCGCGGATCACGTCGTAGACGCAGCCGCCGCGTACCTCAGCGTCGATCACCACACCGATCGAGACGCAGAACAGCGGGATGCCTCGGGCGAAATTGTAGGTCCCGTCGATCGGATCGACGTACCAGTGCACACGGCCGTTCCCGGTAATGCCGCGCTCTTCACCGATCACCATCGAGCAGGAACTCGCCGCCAGCAGCTCCGAGCGGATCAAATCCTCGGCCCGGCAGTCCGCCGCCGTCACCCGATCGAATCGGCCACCCTTCGCGTGCGACACCGGGCGAAGTAGGAACTCCCGGCGGACGAGTTCGCCGGCTCGTCTTGCGGCGGCCTCGGCGACCTCAACGGCCAACTCGGAATCCACAATGCCCTCCCGCATGTGTCGACTGCTGCCGCAGCACATCCTTTCCAATCACTTGGATCGAGGACATGGCCGTTTGGGCGCGCCCACGCGCGCTCCATGAGCCCTTAACCGCGCACCGGCGGCCACCGACGATCAGTTCGACGAGTCCATTGGATGGGGAGGCAGGGATGCCTGAGCGCACGGGGTGCTGGGCCGCCGTGGTCTGGCGGAACGACGGCTTCGAAGCCGCGCTCGTCGACGAGCACGGCGCCCTGGTCGATCGGATGACCTTCGACCGAAGCGGGCCGGAGGCGATCGCTGACCGTGTGCAGGCGTGGTCACGGGACAGGAGCGAGTCTCTGACCTGCGTCTTCGAGAGTTCGAACGGGATGATCGACGGACACCTGCTGGCGCGCGGGATCGAGGCCTGGCGAGTGGAGTACGACGCCCTGCCCAACCCGCAGCACGACGCCCTGGTACTTGCCAAGCTGGTGAGCTTTGGGCTGCTTCGGGCCTTGCCGACAAGTCTGTCCTCCGGCACGCTGGGGGATCGCAGCGCGGAGCTCAAAGCGACGAACGAGTCGGCTCGCGGCATTCAGGACGACCTGGAGCGTGCGGGTCGCCTTCTACAACGCGGCAGAGCCCTTGACCTGGAACACCCTCGGATCGCGTTGACATTCGATGACGGACCGTCTGCGGACCACACCGATGCCATCATGGACGTGCTTGAGGCCTACCAAGCTCCGGCCACCTTCTTCTGCGTGGGCCTGAACGTCCTTGCCTATCCGCACATTATCCGGAGAATGCACGATCGAGGATACGGGATAGGAAACCACACTTGGTCGCATGCCTATCTCCCAGAACTGAGGGTGGCGGAAGTGCGCCAGCAACTGCATCGAACGAACCAGGCATTGTTCGACGTCACCGGCAGTATCCCGGCGATGGCCCGGCCTCCGTACGGGGGGCGCGACGCGGTCGTGCTGAACACGATCGCCGGCGAAGGGATGACCACCGTTCTGTGGGACGTCGAAGCGGCGGATTGGATCCTTCCGGGTTCTGAGGCGATAGTCGGGTCTGTGCTGAGCGCCGCAGGCGACGGCTCGGTCGTTCTGTTGCACGACGGTGGCGGTGACCGGGGCCAGACCGTGGCGGCGCTGCCCGCAATTCTGGACGGTCTCCTTCGCGGCGGGTTCCGATTCGTCGATCTGTCCGACCTGATGCACGACCACGCTGTCGCGGGGTCGTCGGCGGGGCCGGAGCTACAGAAAGGAGGGAGAGAGCGATGACATCTCGAGACATCGTACTGGGCATAACGATTATGCTGCATCCGTCTCGGATGGAATTCGTGCCGGACCTCGTGGCCGCCTGCGCTCCCATCGTTCCGCAGATCGCGGTCGATCCGGATCCACGTGGGCTGCGGAGCGCTCTGCGCACCGCCAAAGTCGCTTGGGCCACGATCGCTCCGGAAGCGACACACCACCTGGTTCTTCAGGACGACGTGGTTCTCGCCCCAGACTTCGCGGCCCGGGTGACAGCAGCGATCCAGGCACGCCCGGAAGATGCACTGACGCTGTACTGCAACTGGAACAGCCCGCAGAACTCGTATCTCGTGCGGCGCGCCGCCGTGTGCGGAGCGGCGTTCGCGCCCCTGTCTCCGGTCGAGTGGATTCCGACCCAGGGGCTGGTGGTGCCGGTCGCGCTCGCTCGCCATCTGGCAGCGGCACTTGCGCCCATTCCGGACGAGATCGCCGACGACGACCAGATGGTCCTGCGGTACTTCGAGAGTATCGGCGTGCGGACTTACGCGACCATTCCGAACCTGCTCGACCACCGGAATGCGCCCACCCTGTCGGATCACCCGGGCACGTTCCACGCGACGATCTCCGACTGGACGGCCAGCGCCTCGCGGTGGGGGCGCGGATCGAACAGGGTGCAAGCAGTGCTGGCCGACCGGGCACGGCTGAGCCGGGCCAGCGAGTTCGGTGTCGAACTCAAGCAGTCGAGATGCAATCTACGATTCATCCGTCCCGGTACACCCGAACCGATCGCTCACGTCTTCGGATGGTATTGGCGAGACTGGGCACCGGCGGCCGCCGTGAGGCCGGAGGACATCGAGGCCACGTGGGAAGCACGGGGTGGCGACGCAGGCCGCGTCGGCATCGAGGTCTGGGCGGCTGGTTACCTGCTCGGCGTGGACTGTGGACGCATTTTCCTGGAGGCGGAGGTTCCTCCGCCCGATGACGGACAGGCCCGATGGGCCAAGGCCGCGATGTCGTCATGGCTGGGGTCCGGCCTGACCGATCGGGACCGGTCCTCAGCCGACCTGGCGGGACTGACGGTACTCGGCGCCGACGCGATCCTCCGTGGTATGTCGGACGTCCTGCTCGCGCGCTTCAATGGGGCGTTCCCCCTGGAGGGTGCGCGATGAGTCCCGAAGAGGAGGAGATGTTGATCGCGCTGGCGGCGCGCGAGGCTACCGGCTGCCTGTTGCACCCGTCGTTGTTGCCGGACACGCCGGGGTTGATCGTGCCGCCTGTACCCCCGGTCGGCGTGTGCGCGGAAATGTGCCCGGCGTGCGGGATGACGCCGACAGAGTTCGGACGGCACGCGGAACCGTTGCCGTTTTCGAACTGGACGATCGTCGCCCCGACCGATCCGGTGCCGGACAGGCCGGTGCTGCGGGTGTTGGCATGTGAGCGGCTGGTGCCTCGATCCGTTCTGGCCATGACGACCGCCATCGAGCAGTTCGGGCCGTCAGACTCATCCCAATTCATCACCCGCGCTGTGCACTGGGCGCGTGCCGGTGCCCCCGCCCCGGGCACGGATGGTTTTCGGTCGGCAGCCGCCGCGTCGGTTCTGGCCGAGCAGTGGGTCGATGCGCTGCCCCAGGCTCGCGCTGACCTCGGTCCCGCCATGGCGCGCTTCCGTGCGGCGATGCGCCGAATCGCCGGCGCCGGACTCACGCCTGTCGTTCCCGCCGCGGGGCGCGCCCATGACGAGCGCGCCTTTGTTGTTGCGCCGCATGGGCGTGGCGACGGCGAACCCGAGTACCGCCGGCTGCTGCTTGCACGAGTCACCCCGAATCTGGTCGGGCAGGCACAGCAGGGTCAATAGACGACTGCTCTCGGCGGCGTCGGACGTTGAATCCGCGTCTCAACCGGTGCGCGCCTGGTGCGGGTCCCTGAGGTCGCCGCCCACGGCTATGTCGATCACGGGCCCACTGGCAGCGGCACGGTCTTCTCGACCTGGTTGATGCCGCACTCGACCGCGTCGCGCACAGGATAGAGGGCACGAGCGCAAGCCGTCCGCTATACGACCTGCGGCACGCCGCAAGGATGGCGATGAGATCTCCGGTATGCAGTCTGCTGGAACCGCTTACCGGAGACCTCATCCTGGGGTCGCCGGGCCGGGCCTGCCCCTAGGCCGGGGCATTCATGAAGTCCGGCGGGACCGGGTTGAGCCGTCGCGCGTGTCGCTGGCCGCGCTGCCGGCGTGCCTAATAGACGAAGACGCTGTTGGAGCCGAACTGGATGGAGCTGTGGGAACTGCCCGGTGGAATGAGGTACGACGTACCCGTGCAATCGGAATTCGCGTAGAGAGTGGCCGTGCGGTTTCCCGTGTTCCGGGCTGACTCCGGCCTGCCGCTGCCCCACCCGTGTGAGGTCAGATCGACGCATGTGCCTGCGTCTGGGTTCGACGCTTGAACGGTGAACCGGGCTCCCTTGTAGCCGCTGTTCTCCCACAGGCACACGGTACGCGTGAAGCCGCACGTTTCTTCCGCGCCGACAGCTGCATCCGCCGCTGACGCTGTGCTCGTACTGGCGGCAACCCCGAGCACGACCGAGAGCAGCAACGCCGCTCGCCATCTCAGTGCGCGAATTTGGCTGACATTCATGCTTCGTCTCGCTTCTTTGTCTGGACGGAACAGGGCTGAACATCGCGCGATACGTACCCGCTGCATTGACGAACGGATTCTTGAGACCCGTCGGGCAAGGATGAGTCGATGCGAATCCGCGGGTCAAGCGGCAGCCGGGAGAGGCGTCGTGTCGGTTCGGTCGTCCGCTCGCCGTCGGCAGGCCTACCGACGGCGGCGAAGTGATAACCGTACTGCCGAACCGACGGGCGACGCCGCGCTCAGCATAATGGTGGGACCCTTGTGGGTGTACCTACCAATAAGGGCAGGGGCAGCCGCTGCGCGCAGCCATGAGCGCGGGTCTGGTGGAGGTCCGTAGGTACACGAGAGCTCGGAGATGAAAGAAGCCGAGTATCCCTGATCTTCTGTATCGGGTAAGGCGCCACACCAAGGGCGCGTCATGACGCGCCCTTGGTGTGCGGCGTTCGAAGCCGGTCCTGGCGGTGTTCCTGCTGAGAGGCGGGTGTTACGCCTGCCCGGGCGGACCGGGTTGAACGACTCGGCCGTTGCTTCACCAGCGTGTGCTTCCCGTCGGCGGATTGCCTGGTTCGTGTGCGCGTTTCCGCACGGCACGTGCGGCAGCCGGCGCCCGCGAGCCTCACGGTGGTTTCACAGGAAATGGCGCCGGCGTTCGATGGGGGCCGCATCGGTTGATCGATGCCAGTACCGCGCCAAACACCAGAAGACTTGCGCATCTTCCGGGCTGGTCTTTCGGTCAGGGAGGACGTGCGCCCATACGCGGCTCGGGATCGTTCGTGCGCTCGGAGAACATCAGTTCGCACGAGTTGCGACGAGCAGTGGGGAATGTGGAAATGGCGACCGATACGAGATTCGAAAGTCTTGCCGACTCGCTGTCTGTGGCCGCGCACAAAATTCCGGACAGGGTGGCTGTCGTCGATGTCGAATCAGACGGGGACACGTTCAGGTGCCGGACCATGACCTACGGGGAACTGATTCGCGATGCGCAGCGGCTCGCCTCGTCGCTCATCGACTCGTATCCGTCGGGTTCGCGGATCTTGGTCACTCACGTCACCGGTCGTGGATTCACGACGGTGTTCGTCGCCTGCCTGATCGCCGGGATGATCGCGGTCCCGTCACCGCCGCCTGGAATCAACCGCCGGCAAAGCAAGCGCCTGGCCGGGATCGTGCGGCATTGCCGCGCAGTCGCAGTCATGTGTGAGGGTTATCAGGAGGCCGAGGTCACCGCCTTCCTCGCTGACCATAATCTGCTCGGGATCGACAGCCTGGTCCCCTCGACGGACCTGTCGTCTGACGGCACCTTCCCACTCGGCCCGGTGAGCGTTGTGCCGGACTCCCCGGCCTACCTGCAGTACACCTCGGGCAGTACGGGAGAGCCGAAAGGTGTGATCGTCACCCATCGGAACATGGTGGAGAACGCCGATCATCTCGCCGCACGCACCGGTGCAACAACCGGCGCCCGCTGCGGCGGCTGGCTGCCCCTCTTTCATGACTTCGGACTGGTCGGTCAGATCGTCATGCCGCTACGACTGGGCGGCACCAGTGTGCTCATGACACCGTCGCTGTTCCTGCGCCGCCCTGATCGCTGGCTTGCCGCGATCGACCAGTTCGACGTGCAGGTGTCGGGAAGCCCGAGCTTCGGCTTCGACCTGTGCGTGCGCAAGGTGACCGACGACCAGATCGCCGCGCTCGACCTGTCCCGTTGGCAGGTTGCCATCAACGGCGCCGAGCCGGTGCAGGCCTCCGTGCTCCAGGCCTTCCTCGACCGCTTCGCCCGGGCTGGGCTGAGGCCCGAGACGATGTCGCCTGGGTACGGCCTTGCCGAAGTAACGCTCTGCGTCACCGCCCAGTCAGGGACTCAGGCGCCCATCGTGATGCGGGTCGACCGCGATGCGCTCGCCGCCGGCGCCTTCCGGCCCAGCACGGGCGTGGACGCCGGGAGCCTGGTCGCCTGCGGACCGTTCGGGCCGGACGTCGGGCAGATCGTCGATCCGGTGACCGGCGCGAGGCTCCGCGCCGGCGAGATCGGCGAGATCTGGGCCCGCGGACCCGGGTTGTCGCCCGGCTACTGGAAGAACGCGGCCGCGACGGACGCGGTATTCGGTGCGATCACCGCGTCCGGTGAGTCCGGCTACCTGCGGACCGGAGATCTCGGGTGCACCTGGGACGGCCAGCTCTACGTGACCGGACGGGTGAAGGAGGTGCTGATCGTCAACGGACGTAATCTCTACCCGCAGGACCTCGAGGCGGCAGCCAAATCGTCGCACCCATGCCTGGCGAACGGGGTGGGCGCCGCGTTCGCGGTCCGCACAGAGGACGGCGGCGAGGAGATCGCCGTCGCGCTCGAATGCCGTCCCGCCATGATCGGCCCGGAGGGCTTCCAAGCCGTCGTGGCGGCCATTCGCAAGGCTGTCCGCGCTGAGTTCTCCGTCGCGCTACCCACCGTCGTGCTGGTGCGCTCCGGCGGCATCGACCGGACCACCAGCGGCAAGATCCAACGCACGTCGGTGGGCAAGGCGTTCGCCATGGGTCAACTCCAAGCACTCCACAAAAGCGTCAGCCCTGCGGCTGCTCGAGTCCGGGCAGCGCACCGGCAGCCGGCCGGAGCCGCGTCATGACCGGCCTCGAGCTGGACGAGCCGATGGCGGACCCGGCGCGGCTAGCCGCGGAGCTGGACGAGTGGCTCGGCGACCCGACCGACGTCGGCAACGCCTTCTCCTGGAAAGCCAGCGCGGTATGGGACCGGGCAGAGGCGTTCCCGGGCCCGGCGGTCTCGGAGTTGGATGTCTGGGGCTTGTCTCGCCATTACGTTCCGGCCCGACACGGCGGAGCGCTACGCCGGCTGGACACGCTGCTGAGCCTGCTTCGGACCGTGGCGCGACGTGATCTCACCGTCGCGGTGGCGCACGCCAAGACGTTCCTCGGTTCGGTCTGCGTGTGGGCGGCAGGCAGCGATGACCAATGTGCCAAGCTGGCTGCGCGGATCGTGAACGGGGAGCCGGTCGCGTGGGCATTGACCGAGCGTGACCACGGCAGCGACCTTGGCGCCGACGAGTTCGAGGCAGTGCCCGACGCCGAAGGCAATCTGCGGTTGAGCGGGGAGAAGTGGCCGATCAACAACGCCTCTCGCGCAGACCTCGTCGTCGTGCTGGCACGGACGGCAGGCCGTCCCGGTGCCCGGGCCCTCAGTCTCGTGCTGCTGGACAAGGAGCAAGCCGGCCCCGGGACCGTCCAAAACCTACGTAAGGCCCTGACACACGGCATACGCGGAGCCGATATCAGCGGTATCGTGTGCATTGATGCCCGGGTGCCGGCTGACGCTCTCGTCGGGCGCCCCGGTACCGGGCTGGAAACGGTGCTGCGAGTTCTGCCCCTGACGCGCACCGTCTGCACCGCCCTGTCGCTCGGCGCAGCCGATCATGCCTTGGAACTCGCGACGGGTTTCGCCGAAGAGCGGAAGTTGTACGGCCGCCGCGTCATCGAGCTCGGCCGGCCGGCTCAGCTGCTCGCCGAGTCGTACGCCACGTTGTTCGCCGTCGAGGCCGTCACCTGGGTGGTAGGCCGCGCCGCCCAGTCCCTGACCGCGGAGATGCCGGTGCTTTCCGCCGTCGCCAAGGCATTCGTGCCGAACGCGGTCGATGATCTGATCGCAGCCTGTGCAGAGGTGTTGGGTGCCCGAGGGTTCCTCGACGAAACCTACGAGGACGGGCGGTTCGCGAAGCTCGACCGCGACCACCGGATCGTGTCGATCTTCGACGGCAACACCTACGTCAACCGGAACGCGCTCATCCAGCATTTCCCGGTCCTGGCGCGCAGGTGGCAGGAACGCCGTTTCGACACAGCCGGACTGGCAGCGACGGTCGATCCGGCCGTGCGGATGCCGGACCTGGACTTCACCGCTCTGTGCTTGTTCTCGGAAATGGGTTGCAGCCCGGTGCAGTCCCTCGAATCGATGCTGCCGCGCGTTCTGAGCCGGCTGGCGAGTCTGCCTTGCGGGTCGACGATCAGAGCGCTCGTCGGGCACTTCTGCGATGGACTCGAAGTCTTGCATTCCGAGATGGCCACCGTTCGCGGCACCGCCGGCCGGGACGTTCCGGCGGAGGCGTTCGATCTGGCGGAACGGTACGAGTGGGCGTTCGCGGCAGCCGCGGCCGTGCATCTGTGGCTTGCCGTCGATGACGAGGATCCCGCGCATTCTGCGTTGGCGCGCGACGGACTGTGGCTGGAAGCGGTCCTGCGGATCGCCCTGCCCCGGCTTTGTCCTGCGCTCGTTCTGGCCGAGCAGGAGACGGAGCTGCTGCGGGTCGTTCGTACGTTGCGAGGTGCGGGAATGCGGCCATCGCTGTACGGACTGCTGGTGCCGGCTGCGGCGCGCCGGGACGGTACGCGATGACCACGACCGACCACCTTTCCGACCCGCTGGCGCAAATCCTGGGATCGCTGCAGGAGCCGGGGAACCCCGCTGGTGCGAATATGCTCCTCGCCGCGGACGAGCAGGGACGTCTGCCCGCGGCGGAACACCTGCTCGACAGGTACGGCGTGGGTGCCGAGCTAGTGCCGCCCGGGCTGGGGGGCCGGTTCGCCAGCCTGCCACGCCTCATCCGGACGCTTCGGGTGGTGTTCGGCCGCGACGCCGCACTCGGCCTGGCGAGCGCGGGCGGTGCTCTGATGGCCGCAGCCAACGTTTGGGTCGCCGGGGACGAGGCGCAGCAGACGGCGATGGCTCGAGTCCTGCTTGGCGGCGGACGCGTCGCCACCGGGTATCACGAACTCGCGCATGGCAACGACTTCGCTCGCGCATCGCTGTGCGCGTTCCCGGGTCGCGATGGACGGTTGCGGTTGACAGGCGGCAAGGAGGTCATTTCGAACGCGGCGCGGGCCGAAGCCCTCGTCCTGTTCGCCCGCACCAGCCCCGCCCGTGGTAATCGGAGCCACAGCCTGATCTTCGTCGAGCGGTGCGCCCTTGATCCGTCCTGCGTCATCGACCTGCCCCGTTTCACCACGGCAGGCTTGCAGGGGGTTCCCCTGCAGGGGTTTCGCTTCATCGACTGCCCTGTTCCGTCCGGCAGCATTGTGGGGACGCCAGGCACCGGAATCGAGACCGGCTTGCGTTCCTTCCAAGTCAGTCGGATCGGATTGCCGGGCATGTGGGCGGGCAGCGTGGAGACCGGGCTGTGGCTCGCGTTGCGATTCGTCATCCGTCGCCGGCTGTACGGCCGCCCGGTCAAGGACATCCCGATCGTTCGGCGTCAGCTCGCCGAATGCTTCGCTGACCTTCTGCTGTGCGAGGCCATGGTCGAGGTCGCGGCGCGGGTCCTGCATCTGCGTCCAGGGCAGGGACTGGTGGTCGCTGCGCTGACCAAACACTTCGTGTCCGGATGTCTGCTCCGGGCGATGAGCCGATTGTCCAAGGTGCTCGGCGCGCACTTCTACCTCCGTGAGGGTGAGTACGCGCTGTTCCAGAAGCACCTGCGTGATCTCGCCCCGATTGGCTTTGGTCACACCGCCCGGGGGGCGTGCCTCGCCACGGCTCTGCCGCAGCTGCCCCGTCTGGCCCAAGGCGCCTGGCAAGAGCCGGTCGACGGTGACGTCGGTGTCTTCGACGTGGCCGCACCGCTGCCGCCACTCGACTTCCGAGCGCTACAGGCCGGCGGCGACGGCCGGGACGAGCTGGGCGCCAGCCTGTTGTTCGGTGTGGACGCCGATGTCCCGGGCCTGAGCACGATGATGGTCGACGTTCGGGAGAGCGCTGCCCGGCTGACCATCCGGGACGTCGGACCGGACGGCGGTCCACGCCCAGCCAGGCTGACCGATGCGTACAGCGCCTGTCTCGCCGGTGCGGCGGCACGGGGCGTGACGCGGCATGCGCACCACAACGGCGCCGATCCGTTCCTGCGCGAACCGTTCCTCCGTGACGCCTTGACCGTGCGGGCGCTGGCCACGGTGACACAGCCGCCGCCCGCGCTGCCGGAGTCGGTGACGGGACACCTCTTCGACGAACTCGTCGCCCGTTACGAGGCAGGTCTGTCGTTCGAGCTAACACCGCGGCTGCTGCACCGATGACCGGCCGATCCGCAGCACTTAGGACCGAGGAGAAAACACGATGACCATCAGCCATCCCGAACTGGAAGCCTGGCTCGCCGATCAAATCGCGAGCTATCTGGAGATCCCGCCGGCCGACGTCGAGCACGAGACCGATTTCAGCCACTATGGTCTCGAATCGGTCGCGGCGTTCATTCTCTGCGGCGACATCGAGCGTCACTTCGGCATCACTGTCGAAGCGACAGCGGCCTGGGATCATCCTACCGTCAGAGCTCTCGGGGCCCATCTGCGGACTAAGCTCGCCGATCTCGAGAGTACGGTTCCGTGACCGCGCTGCTGGAGGTGGCGGCCTACCTACCGCCGGATGAGATCCCCATAGGTGCGCTGCAACCGCGGCTGGGTTTCGGTGACGCGGAACTGCGGGTGTACCACCGAGTCTATGGTCTGTCGTCGGTACGCTACGACGTCGGCGCCCTCCCTGCTGACCTTCTGCTGTCGGCGGTCGGGCAACTCGAGTGCTTCGACCGGGTGCGTGACCGCATCCGCTACATCGTGCAAGCCCGCACGATCCCGGAGGTGGCGCCGTACCCCCTCAGTCCGGTGGAGGAGGTACGGCGCAAGCTCGGCCTCGAGCACGCGCTGCCGTTCGCCGTCACCGAGCAGGCCTGCGCCGTCGGGATATTCGCGGTCGACCTATGCGGCCGGCTGCTCGCTCAGGACCGGGATCCGGGCGGCCTGGCGCTGGTGCTGACGGGCGAGAAGGCCTTCACCCGGGCAGCACTTCAGGTGCCCGGAGCCAGCATGAACGGCGAGTGCGCCGCGGCCATCCTGGTCGCACCGACAGGCGACCGCGATGTTCTGTGCGGGTACGCCAGCCAGACGTATGGCGAGTTCTTCGAATTCCAGGCCCGGGACAAGGCCACTGTCGCTGAATTCCAGCGCATCTATACCGATGCGCTGGCGGAGGTTCTGGTCGCCGCCGCTGATCAAGCCGAGCTCTCCCTGCGCGACGTGTCGGTAATTCTTCCGCACAACGTGAATCGCATTTCGTGGATCCGGGTCGCCAAGGAGTTGCGGCTTCCGCTCGAACGGTTCTTCCTCGACAACGTGGCTTCCACCGGGCATTCGTTCTGCGCAGACCCCTTCGTGAACTTCGCCTCCGCCCGTGATGCGGGCTTGATCCGTCCGGGCGAGCACTACCTGATGGCGACGGTCGGCCTCGGCGCCACCTTCTCCGCCATGGCCTTCCGTCACTGACCATGCAGAGGAGCGAGAACATGGGCATACCACACGATCCGCCGTTCATGAAACGAGTACGGGACACCGTCGCCGATGGGCGACAGGTCGTGCTGATGGGCAACTTCGAGGTAGAAGACGCCTGGGCGGCGGGAGAGCTCGGCTTGCCGCGGCTACCGTTCGCCTCGGCGACCACGATCGTCAATCGGATGGACGAACTGGCGCTGCTGCTGGCCGGACCCGGCGACGCTGTGGTGCTGAAGTCGCGACCCGATTCGGCGTACCTGGCACACCTGAGCGAGCTCGGCTTCGAGCTGCCGGAGATCCTGGTGCCCGGAAGCCAGCGACCCGAGCGCACCGTCACCGAAGACGCGCTGCGCGACGCGGCACTGCTCGATCGGCTGGGCCGGCTGGGTCGGCAGGGCAGCAGGCTGCTGCCACACGGCACCTCGGCTCGCGAGCAGGGACTGGCCGAGCTTGCCGGGATCGCACTGGCCACGCCGGACAGCACAGTGTGCAAGGCGGTCAACAGCAAGGTGTACAGCCGCAGGCTCGCAGAGCGCACCGGCTTGCGGCAGCCGACAGGCTGGGCCTGCACCACCGTCACCGAACTGCGGGCCGCGGCGGGTGACGCGGGCGCCCTGATCGACGCCGGTCGCTCGGTCGTGGCCAAGGACGCCTTCGGCGTCTCCGGCAAGGGCATCGCCGTCATCCGGGACCGAAGCCGCCTCGATCGGCTTGTTCGCAAGATCGAGACGCTGGCGGCCAAGCGTGGCAGCGACAACCTGGGCATCGTCCTCGAGGAGTGGATCACCAAGGACGCCGATTTCAACTATCAATTCACGGTCGGCCGCGACGGCTCAGTGCATTTCGACTTTGTGAAGCGTGCGCTTACCCAAGGCGGTGTGCACAAGGGGCACGTGATGCCCTCCGGCCTGAACGCGGAGCAGCACGACGAGCTGACGAGGGCGGCGGAGGTCATCGGCGGTGCGCTGGCCGCCGACGGATGGTTCGGCATCGTCGGGGTGGACGCGATGACCACCCCCGCGGGAGCTGTCCACCCGGTGGTGGAGATCAACGCCCGTAACAACATGTCCACCTATCTGGCGTCGGTGCAGGACCGGCTGCTCGCCGGTGCGAGGGTCGCGCTGGCACGGGAGTACCCGCTGAAGCTCGACCGCCCGGTCTCCTACGGCGAGCTTCGGCACCTCCTCGGCGAGCTCTGGTGGCGACCCGGCGGCGAGGGCCTGCTGGTCAACGGCTTCGCCACGGTCAACGCCGCGGCAAGCGGCGACGCACCCTTCGACGGCCGGCTCTACGGCGTCGTTGTGGCACCCGACGAGGACACCATGCACTCGCTGGACGGCCGCATCGACGGTCGCCTCCACGCCCTCACCCGAGAGGTAACGGCATGACACAGTCGAAGATGTTCCAGGGCGTCCCGGTCACAGATCTCGCTGAGCGGTACGGGACGCCGCTGTTCGTGTATGACGGCGACACCCTCACCGAGGGGTACGACGCCCTGCGGCAGCGGCTGCCTCAGGTGCTGGAGTTCTTCTTCTCGCTCAAGTCCAACCCGAATGTCGCCATCTGCGCCCTACTCGCCGCCCGCGGTGCCCGGGCAGAGGTTTCGTCGCTCGTCGAAATTCGCACCGCCCTGCGTGCCGGAGTACGTCCGGAGGACATCATCTTCCTCGGCCCCGGCAAGTCGCCCGAGGAGCTCACCGCCTGCCTCGAGATCGGCGTGTACGCGGTCGTCTGCGAGTCGTACGGCGAGCTGGAGGCGCTCGACGAGATCGCCGCGGCCATGGGCCGGACCGCGCCGGTTGCGCTACGGGTCAATCCGGAGTTCACGGTGAAGGGCTCCGGGCTGACGATGGGCGGAAAGCCGCGTCAATTCGGTATCGACGAAGCTCAGCTGCTGGCCGATCCGGACCTGGCGAAGCGGTTCGGATCGCTGCGCATCATGGGTGTGCATGCCTACATGGGCACCCGCATTCTGAACGAAGAGGTGATCGCCGAGAACACCGCACGGATTCTAGAGCTGGCCGACCGGCTGGCCGACCGGCTCGGGTTCGCCCTCGACATGGTGGACGTCGGTGGAGGCCTCGGTGTCGCCTACTTCGAGAACGAGCGGGATCTGAATCTGGACCGCCTGGGTGAGCTGGTCGGCCCGGTCGTCACCTCCTTCGCCGAGCGGCATCCGGGCACCCGGATGATCATGGAGCTCGGCCGATTCCTGACGGCGATGTGCGGAACCTATGTAATGCGCGTCCGGACCGTCAAAGAATCGATGGGTTCGCACTTCGCGGTCACCGACGGCGGTACGCACCATCACATGGCAGCCGTCGGCATCGGGTCGTTCGTGAAGCGGAACTTCCCGATCTCCCTGATCAGCCGGAGCAGCGCCGACGTCGCCGAGCCCTGGACCGTCGCCGGCCCGCTGTGCACTCCCAACGACGTGGTGGCGAAGGGCGCCGCGTTGCCGCCGCTGCGCCCAGGCGACCTGCTCGGTGTCCACCGCTCGGGCGCCTATGGCCCGAGCGCTTCGCCCGTACTGTTTCTGAGCCACGGTCATCCGGCCGAGGTCGTCGTCCATCGCGGTCAGCCGTACCTGGTTCGTGACCGGGACCGACCGGACGACCTCATGAACAAGCAGCACCTTCCCGTCTTCCAGGACTGATCGCTCGATCAACTCCCTTTCTCGCATTCGAATCAACGAGGAGCACCCCCGTGTCCCAGGAAATCATTGCGCTCCAGCCCAGCGCCGAGGCGGACGACCAGAAGATCATGACTCGCATCATCGCGGCCCTCGCCGCTGTGCTGAAGCGCGAACTGCCCAGCGCCAACGGCGACACCCGGCTCTTCGACGATCTCGGGCTCGATTCCACCAGTGTGCTGGAACTGTTGATGACGATCGAGGAGGAGTTGTCGCTGGAGTTCGACACCGACAGCCTTGAGCAGCATCACTTCGAGACGATCGGCTCGCTGACCTCGTACGTGCTGGCACAGATGAGGGGAGCGTGAGCGTTGCTGACCGCCGTATCCCCGCCATTCTCGGCGGTCGCCCGGGCCGCCGGATCGCGGATGACGCCATGGCGCGTGGTGCAGGGCACGTATCGGCGGTTCGGCGCGGGCTTGCCCTACCTGCCGGACCCGATGGATCCGCCCTTGGAGGAGCACCAGAAGGACCTGGGGGCCCTCTACGGCCTCGAATTCCGTTCCGATTTCGATTTCGGATCCGCCCGCCGGAACACGTTGTGCGAGATGGCCGAGGCCATGCTGCCGGACCTCGGGCACGACGTGGACGAAGTCGACCTCGTGGTCCTCGCCCGGCAGACGCCGGACGCCGATTTTCGGCGGTCGGTCGCCTGCTGGCTGAACTGGCGGCTACCGCTCGCGCCGACGCCGGTGGCTGTATCCGATCAAGGTTCCGCGGCAGGGTTCACGGCGCTGCGCATGGCGCACGCCTACGTGACGAGCGCCGGACTTCGCCGAGCGCTGGTGGTGCTGGCGGACCAGACCAGCTTCGCCTTCGACGCCCCGTCCGAACAGGTTCCGGCGACTGACGCAATGGCTGCGTTCGTCGTGGAACCGGTCGACCCGGATGACCGGGCGCTGCCGGCCTGCGTCCTGCCGGTGGTGCCGGATCACGTCGCCTCGGCCGCGTCGCAACTCTGGCAGAGGGTGCCGACGCCGCTGTCCGAAACCCTGGTTGTCGTCGGGCCGGGCATCGACCCCGCTCTGTTCACCGGGGCGGCGCAGGTGGTGACTGCCGAGCCGGGTATGCCGTCCACCGGCGTTTGGGGTCAGCTTGCCGAACGACGCTTTGGCCTGCCGTACGCGGCACTGATCGACTTCGCGCCGGGGCCGAGTCTGCTGTCCATCGCACTTCTCGATGTGACCGACCTCCGAAGGGGTGACTCATGAGAGACGCACACGTCGTCGGCCAGGTCGCGCTCCAGCGCGGGCTGCCCGCCGCCCTCGACGAACTGCACGCCGTAGCGTGCCCTGAGCTCCTTCCAGGAGGTCCGGGTTGTCATGTCCTGGTGACGCCCGGCATCCTGGACCGGGTTGGGACGCCGGCGACGGGGACCGTCCGGTTGGAGACCCCCGACGGCGCGCTGTGCTGGGGCGTCGTCGCATCGGCCGGCGAACCGGACGATCCGTGGCGGCTGGGATTGGCTCACGTCCGGCTCGGTGCGAGCCGACGGTTGCGGGAACAAGCACAGCGGTACTTGAGCGCCCGGACGGTCGGCGGTACGCCGTTGCTGCTCCAACAGATGGTTAAGGGGTCCCTCGCCGACGCCTTGGGCCGGCAGATCGAAGCGGAAACCGTCTTGTCGGGTGCCGTGCCCGGCGCACTGTCGCAAGCGACGTTGCGGCACGTCCACGAGACGATCACCGAAACCGACCGAGAACTTCTCCGGCTGCTCGGGGCGTCCGGCTTCCGCCTGGACGGTCCGGGAGTCACCGCCCATGCCTCTGCTCTGTTGGCGGACGCCTACCTGGACCGGCCTACTGTCAGGAGCTGACTTCATGATCAATTTGGATGGACGGCTGAAAGCAGGCCAAGCGCTCGCGGCCGACTGGGCCGCCGAACTGCGGGCCCATGCGTTACATGCCGATCGTGAGCCGGACGCGATCAAAGATCTGCTCCACCTTGCTGCGATGGCCTACCTCGCGACCAGTCCGGTACCGGAGAAGTACCTGTCGGCGCCGATCCTCATCGACGGTCACCACTTCTCAGGGATGACGACCCTCGAGCGGGTGGTGTTCATCGAGGAGATGGCGGTCGGCGACCCTGGCCTGCTGCTGGCCGCACCCGGCCCGTCCCTGTCCGGGGGTCTGCTACTGGCCCTCGGCGACGACGACCAACGCGAACGCTTCTACGAGCGGCTGTTCCGGCGGCCTACCTGGACGTTCTTCGGTCTTACGGAGCCCGATCGTGGGTCCGACGCGGGCGCGATGACGACGTCGCTTGACCGGGTCGACGGCAGGCTCCTACTGAACGGCGCAAAGCGATACGTAGGGAACGCCGCGCGCGCCGAGATCGGAGTGGTCTTCGCACGGACCGCTCCGGGGCCCCTTGGCGTAACCGCAGTGGTCGTCGAGACGAATCAGCCGGGCTTCGCCGCCACTCCGATCCCGACCATCGGACTACGAGCGAACCAGATCTGTGACATCCGGCTCGACGATGTCGTGATCCGGGAGGATGACGTGCTGGGACGGGGTTTGAGCCGTACCCGGCGTGGCATGTGGGGCGCGCTCCAGGCGCTGAACAACTTCCGTCCGGGCGTCGCCGCGCTCGCTGTGGGCGTCGCCCGAGCGGCTCTCGAGTACGTGCAGCAGAACCGGACGATGCTGAGCCCGGCCGAGGCGGAGCAGATCGGGCGGATCGCGGCACGTATCGCCGCTGCACGTGAAGTCGTATGGCGCGCTGCGATCGCGGTCGACTCCTCGCCCGAGGGCGCCTACCTTGCCTCGGCCGCCAAGGGCCGGGCCGCGCGGCTCGCCGAGGAGGTGACGCAGCAGGCGTTGAGCTTCTTCGGCCCAGGGGCCCGGTGGGATCACCCGCTGCTCGATAAACTCGATCGCGACGCCCGTGGCGTGGAGTTCATGGAGGGCACCACCAACATCCATCGGCTCAACGTCTTCCAGGGCCTCGTCCGCGAGACAGTTGGAACGTAGAGGCTGCCGCAACACCATCGCGAGACAGGCCGGGTCGAGATGGCCCGGCCTGTCTCGCTGCTTCAGCAGGCTCGCGTGCCCAGACGGATCGCCGGCATCGGACAGTCGGACCGCCCGCGTGCGGATCAGCCGCCGGCTACCTCCAGTTGCCGCCAGCCGAGCAGATCCCGGGAAGCAGGCAACCCGTCCGTCAGGACGACCCGATGGGGCACCATCGCATTCCGGTGACCGGACAGCGCGGCCAAGCAGTCCACCCGGAAATCCTCCGGTGCAACGGTGGTGGTCCGCCGGGGCAGGTAGGCGACCAGCGAGCCGCCGGATTCGAACACGTCGGCGTCCTCCGTGGCGGCAACCCGCCGCACCAGCTCCGACACGGCGCGCAGATCCACCCACGACGAGTCCACGGTCAGCCAGTGATGGTCACGCTCCGGAGACCACAGACCCGTGAGCGCGCCCAACTCGCCGAGCGTCGTCTCGGTGTGCACCTCACGGACCAGGATTCGCTCCATCGATTGCAGCCAGACTAGCGCCTCCTCTGGCGAGATCAGCGAGGTATCGACCACGAATCGCATCTTCAACGACACTGGAGTCTCGTCGACGTGCAAGAAGAACGTCGCCCCGCTGCTGTTGTCCCCGTCGATCCAACGCCACCGCGTCTTCGCCGCGGCTTCGGCGAGAAGCCCAGCTGTCACCTCAGCAGGCACGACGGCACCAATCCGGTGTCCCGGCCGATGATTGACCGTGCACGAAGTGTCCAGCCGCATACCGCGTTCCCGCTCAATCCGGCGGTGTAGCGCGGCCCGCTCAGCCACCGGGAAGCGGCCATGCCTGAGCGAACGCAGAACCGCCGACCCCGATCGCCGGATCGCCTCAGCCATCGGCACATCGCCCAGCTCGACGACGGCGAACACCTCTTGGTGGTACGTGCCGACCGCCCCACGCGTCGCCTCGTCGAAGCGGTTCATCGCTGTCAGGTTGAGCACCGCACGGTCGAGGCCGTTCGCGTACGCCGAGACGGCGGCCAGGCCCGCGTAGAGCACTGCGGTCGCCCCGGTCCGGTGCCGAGCGGACAGCACCGGCACAGCCATGACCAGAGCGTATGACTCGAAGACCAGATAACGGTAGCGGGGCTCCTCGTAGACGCGCAGCGCCCGCGGCAGCATCGTCTGTGGCATGGCGCGCAGCAGTGACTCCGCGTGCCGGATGGCGCGTTCGCCGGTGCGGCGGCCGGCCGGCGATCTTTCGATCTCCGCCTGGTCCAGCGGCTGCCGGCGGGTTGTGGTTCCGGTCGGAAGGCCGCGGTCGACCGCCACCGCGCTGAACTCCCCGGGCAACTGCATCAGTACGGCGTGGTCCACCGCGATGTGGCAGATGACGAGAATCAGCCATCGCGGTTGTCCACCGGATCGAACCAGGGTCGCGCGCACCGGCAGCTCGGTGTCCAGCTCGTAGGCGCGCGCCATCATTCGTTCGAGGATCGCGCGCGAGGCCGGGATGATCCGGTCAGGCGCGACATCAGCCACCTGCATGACGTATTCACCGTCACCGACCACCTGCTGCACCGGGCCGTCAGGGCTGAGGGGGTAGACGGTGCGCAGTGATTCGAACCGCTCGACCACGTCGCGCAGCGCTTTGCGCACGGCCTCGGCAGTGACGTCCGGCCTGATCTCGACGCCCACACACTGGTTCATCATGGAGCTGTTCGGATAGACGTATCCCAGTTCTTCGTACATATGCTCCTGCCCCCAGGTGAGCGGTCCGCTGCGGGACCGCTCACCGGTGAAGGCGAAGGGCAACGCGAAGCAGTCGAGCACTCCTTCGATGTTGGTCAGTCCCTCGACCGGCGGGGCGATGACCACGGTCATGCCGACACCGTCGCGTTTCGCCGGGTGCAACGGATGATGACGAGGTCGTCGTTCTGAAAAAGGACAGTGGCATCGCTGACACCGGCGATCAGATCGATCACGTAGTGCGGATCGCTGAGCAGGCCGATGCGCTGTCCGGGGAGGTCGCCGAGCCGCTTCGACCGGGCCAGGTAGATCTCCGGTGCCACCCGTAAGCCTTCCATCAACGCCCCGGACAGCTCGACCGGGCCCAACATGCTCCAAAGGTCGACGTTCACCACCGCGGTCAGGGAATCGTCGGCGAACGGCGTGAAGCTGCCGAACAGGTGATGGTTGTCGCCGACTGCAGGCAGGGCGTGGTCGAAGTAGTGGTCGCTGCCGTTCGGACGGCTCACCCCACTGACGTCGAAGCCGATCCAAAGCCGCTGCCCCGCCGCGGCGGGCAAGACGTCGGCCACGGTTGTCGCCTTCACTCTGCCGGCCGCGGCCTGTATGTACTTCAGACACCTCTCGTAGTACGGCAAAACGTGTGCGTGATAGCGCTGCTCGGGCGGGTGCACCATCAATTCCATGTCGAAGTGCCGGTACTTGTCCTTCAGGTATGAAATCGCATCGCGGCTGCCGTCCCATTCCGCTGAACGGTTGCGCAGATGCGGCATGTGATAACACAGCGCCTTCGGGTCGTAGTGGAAGTGGCCGGATTGACGATCGAAAGACCTGAATATGTTGTACATGAAGTCGTTGTCCTCGAAGCCCCACTTCTTGAATGACTCATCGAATCCTCCGACCTTGTCGAAGACGGCGCGAGAAATCGACAGGTTGTGCGTGTAGGCGAAGAGCCATGGCGTGCGGTCGAGGATGTCGAGGGCACCGTCCTCGATCCGGAAGAGATCCCGCGGGTCCTCCTCGAAGCTCTGGTAAGCCGGCGACTCACCCCTGCCGATGTTGCGTAACGTCCACCAGCCGACGTCGACCCGCTTGCCGAGCAGCACGTCGTGCGGCCGTTCCCTGCGGAAGCCCAGATGCCTTTCGACCAGCGTCGGTGCGGCACAGGAATCGCCGTCCAGGAAAAGCAGATGTTCACTCCGGGACTCCTCGACCGCGCGGTTGCGCGTGGCCGAGCGACCGAGGTTCCGGGCATTGCGGACGACCCGGAGGTCGAGTCGATCCGCATAGACGGTGGCTGCGGCGATAGTGTCATCGGTCGAGGCGTCGTCGATCACGACCACCTCGAACGTGTCCGTCGCAACGGTCTGCCGGGTCAACGCCTCCAGGGTCCAGTCCACGCAGTGCGACTGGTTGTAGACCGGGATCAGGATGGACAGTAACATGGCTTCTCCATCGTTCTTGCTCGATGACTTGATGGTCCATATCCTGTCCGCAGCTCACGGCCATTGCAGTAGTCATTCGGGGAGGCCCATCGTTCACCTGATTCCGGCCCTACCCGAAAGGGCACTGCGAATCGGTGGTAAATATCGCTCTACGTCGATAGGGTGAGAAGTCCGGCTGGCAAGAACTGGAATCGACGGGGAGAGTGCCTTGAGTTCGACGGTGACCGCACCGCGCACGGATAGCGCCGGGATCCTCCGGCTGGGCGCACCCATCGGGGCCGCGATGGTGGGCGCTGTGCTTCTCCCACTGCTGGTATTCGCGATCCTCGGCTGGCTCAGCTCCGACGCCCTGTACGTACGGTCGCTGTATATCCCGCTCTCCCAGCTGTTCGTCGCGCTGATCGTTGCCTTCGACGCCAGCACGCAGACCGCGGTCGCCCGAGCTGTCGGTGCACGACGAACAGACGACCTGTCCGGCCTGATGTGGACGTCCATCGCCCTGAGCTTCGCCTTCGGCGCGGCACTGACCGTTGTCGTCGTAGTGACGGCGCCCGCTCTGGCCGACCTCTTGCATGTCGCACCACACGCCCGCGAGCTGTTCATCGGTTTCGTCCGGTGGACCTCTGCAGCGTCAGCGCTGCTCATGCTCCCCATCGCGCCGGCGGCGCTACTGCGCGGCAGTGGTCGCTCCGGGGCGGCGGCCGTCATCACCCTGGGCGGCGCCTTGGTCGAGCTGAGCGCCGTAGCCGCCCTCGCCTACGGCACCGGCCTGGGTGTGTGGTCCGTGCCGGTGAGTATGGCGATGGCTACCGCGGTGGCCTTGACGATCGCGGCGTGGCAACTCAGAAGGTCAGGCCTGATCAAGTCGCCGCGGCGCGGCACGGTGAACCGAGAAGCCCTCGTCTACCTGCGGCGAGTGGGGCTGCCGGTTGCAGGTACCTTCGTCGCACTTTTCGGCTTCAGTACCGCACAGTTGTGGATCATGGGGCCTTTCGGCGAAAGCAGGGTTTCCGGTTTCTCGCTCGCCGTCACCCTGCAGGCCGTGTTGATCCAACCCGCACTCGCCATCGGGGCGGCCTCCGCAATCATGATCAACCAACGGCTAGGGGCGGGTGAGCGAAGCCGGCTCCTGCCGTCGTTGTGGGCCGGGCTCCGAGTAGTTCTCTGGGTGTACATACCGTTGTCTGCCGCGGTGTGGCTGCTCACGCCCGGCATGGCCGGATTGCTGACCAACGACACCGCCGCCGCCGCCGAAGCCGCCAGGTACCTCCGGATCGTCGGACCCAGCTATCTGTTCATGGGCATGACCCTGGCAGCGTTCACAGTGCTCGAGCAGATCGGCAAAGGCCTACTGGGACTGTGCCTGAACGTCGTGTTCTTCGCTGCTCTCTCCGTTATCGGTTACCTCGTAACGCGCGGGGACGGCGGCCCGGCGGACTTCTACTGGGCGCTGTCGATCGGAAACGTCGGCGGTGTCCTCGCCACCCTGGTCGCCGTAGTTGCAGTACGCCACCTCGCTCGCGCCGGAACGAGGGAGCGCCAGTGAAGAGTGTCATCGGCGGCACAGCCCGTGACGTCCCGGAACGAGATTCCGCGCCCGACACTGTCGATCTGTGGGTCATCACCCTGGACCGGCAGTTCCAGGCCAGCGAGTCCAGATATGTCGACGAAGGGGAACGCGAGCGAGCCGCACGCATGACCGGTCAGCAGAGACGCCATTTCACCGCCACGCGCACCGGCGCGCGCGTCATTCTGGCCCGCTACACCCAGCTGCCGCCGACAGACCTACCCTGGCGGATCGGTCCATGGGGCAAGCCGTACCTGGACGGCCATGGGATGCCGACGTTCAACGTCAGCCATTGCGGGTCGATGGCAGCGGTAGCCGTTCTGGGCACCGGCCACCGAGACGTCGGCGTGGACCTCGAGCGAGTGACCGAGGACGGCCGCCACCAACTGGTAGTGGAACGATGGTTCCGGCCAGCGGAGCGACAAGCCGTGCGGCACGTCGGTTTATCCGCAGCGGCGCACGAAGCCACTCGTCTGTGGACTCGAAAGGAAGCCTGCGCCAAGGTTACCGGCGAGCGGCTGCTCGACATGCTGCACCTTCCGGTGACAGGATCGCCGCCGGTCATCCGTACCGGTCCGAGCCCGTCCGCTGGCCCGGACCGATGCGTACGCGACGTCGAGGTCCAGCCCGATTGGATGGCTGCGGTGGCCCTGACCGGAACGGACGATTTCCAGATACGGGTGCTCAACGGTTCCGCCGACGATACTCAGGACGACGGTCGAACATAGCAGCGGTCGACTGTTAGTTAAGATGCCGACGGCAACAGACCCCACCGCATTGCAGAGACCACCGCGGCGGTACGGTTTTCCACCGCCAGCTTGAGCAGGACGTTGCCGACCAGCCGTTTGGCGCCGTGCACGGAGATGTTAAGCCGGGTGGCGATCTGCTTGTTACTGCACCCCTCGCTGAGCAACTGCAGCGTCTGCTGCTCGCGAGCGGTGAGTCTGACGGTGGGCGGTCGCTGCCGGTCCGCGATCGGTACCGGCGACGGGGTGAGCAGGCTGCGGCCAAGCCGACCGGGAGGGTGCACTTCGTCGAACCGGAACTGCTCGAGTGCCCGGTTCAGCAGTGCTCTAGTCAAGTCGCGGCGGGGCAGATATCCGTCGGCTGGCTGATCCGGCCAATCCCCGGCGTCCTCGTCGATCAGCAGTAAGATCTTCGGAGTCGGGGCCTGGTCAGGCGGCGGCCACTCGACGCAGTCCATGTCCTCCACGGTTGTGATCACGACGTCGAAGCTCGCTTCGGCAGGTGGCGAGCCGGCCCGGGACCGGTCGAAGCGTCCAACGATAGGCAAGGTCTCCAAAACCGCCATAATGCCGTGCGCCAGAATCTCGTTCGCCAGATTTACCAGAACACTGTAGGGCTGCATTCCCCCTGCTAAATCATGTCGGGCGGAATCTGGTGTGGACATGATAAAAGGTACCTCCGAGTGGGTGAGTGTGGGGAAGAACTGGGTCTGGAGGAAGGTATGGACCCACACTGGGTCTTCGACCGCAGTTCGGTATCCGGCATGACACGAGGGCAGACGCTAAGCCCCACGTGAGCGCGCCGCCAGCGCAGTTGCGCGCGGCCCACGGCGAGCTAGATCCCGTCGTGCCGCGTCAGTGGCGCGCTCAGTGCTAGGGCACCTTTCCATGCAGGCCGGCGGTGCGCCCAGACAGAAGGAGCGTCCGTGTCTGAAGGGCAGGTGTGGGTTCCCACTTCGGGTCGTGTCAGAAGGCTCTGCGCCCGGGGAACTGGCGCGCGTCCCGGTTTGATTGCACCGAGGTGAGCTGCTTCGGTCCAGTGGTTGATTGAACTTTGGATGGCCGCTGAGGGAAGTCCCCTCTGGCCCGTGGCTTCTCATCGGCTCCCCGCACCTCCCCGTTGGTTGTTGGCCCTTGACTCCCTTGCGCGCGGTGCCGCTATCGGATTCCGACTGCCATCTATATACTGCTGTAGCGCGGTAGTCGGGGTGACGCAACAACAGTCAAGTCAGGCTCATCGATGACTATAGAGCCCGAAGCCACATGATTCAACTGGCGAAGCGAAAACCCGACAGTTGTTCCACGCCAGTAACAGCTCCGCGGGCTGCAGGAGGGTTGGCCATGGGTCGAGACCAGCACTGGTCGTTCAGCGCCAACCTTGATCAGTTGTGCGAGCATCCACCGCGGGGCCACCGGTACAGCAACACGGAGCTGTCTCGCCTGGTGGCCCAGCGGGGTGGCAATATCACGCCCGGGTACCTCTCGCTGCTGCGCAACGGCGACCGTGACAACCCGACTCTTGAGGTGCTCGAACATCTCGCCGCGGCGCTGGATGTCTGCCCAGCAGCGTTCGTCGGGGGCCGTCATGAACGCCAGGGCGATGAGCAACCGCGGCGCAGCTTCTCAGCGAGACTGGTCAGCCTGTTCTCCATGGTCTATCCCCCTGGTCGCGGTCCGTGGAGTCCGGAAGAGGTTGCGAAGGCGATCACCGCCAAAGCCACGTACGGATCGATTTCCGCCAGCTACTTGCGTGAACTGATGACACCGTCAGCCGGCACGTTGCCCAACCCCCGCCTCAAACACGTCCTCGCTCTGGCTGACCATTTCGGTCTCAACCGCGAGGGCCAGACGCAGGCGGCGTACTTCCTCGACGACGTACTCGCCGCCCTCATCGATGCTGAGCTCGGCGACTTCGCCGCCCTCCGCAGCGCCGGCGTCCTCGAGTTCGTGACTCGGCTCGCCGACCAGGCGCCAACGTGGCGGCCCGAGCTGCGTGAACAAGTAGTACGGGCATTCACGGACGCGGTCCGCGGCGACACCGACTGGGTCTTCCGGGCACCGAAACCACCAACGGATTGGGCGACAGGTGAGTGAGTGCGAATCGCGACCTGGCAGGAGGATACCGACGAGATGAGCGGCCTCACCCCGCAACACCGCGAGCTGCGCGACTGGACCATCAGCAGGTTGCAGCAGCCACTGGACGGTGGCTACCGCGATGCCTGCCGTCGAGTCGCCGCACTTATGGCGGAGCTGCTTGAGGCTGAGGTGGACGTCCGCTTCATCGCCATGCGTAGCCCAGGCCTGACCGGCGGTACAGCGCGGTGCGCCGATGGCCGCTACATCATCTATTGCGCTAAGTCGCGGTCGTGGTACCACCGCTTCACCATCATGCTGCACGAACTCGCCCACGTGTTACTGGGGCACCGCCCGGTTGAGTTGAACACTCGTGAGGGCCTACGCCGTTTCCTGCCGCATCTACCCGACCCGATGATCGCCCTCATCGCCGGCCGCACTGATCTTGCTGCCGATGAGGAACGTGACGCCGAGGAACTCGCCGACAGCATCCTCGCGCATCTCACCGACACCGCCTCCCGAGCGGGCGCCCCCAGTCTGCCGTTCAACCTGCCCGAGCAGGTGCGGCGGGTAGCCGATGCCTTCGAAGACCACTCTCGTCCGGAGTCACCATGACAGCTCGCGACATCGTCTACATCCTCACCGCCGCAGGAGGGATGATCGCGGTTGGATTCAAGTTCCGATACTTGCGCCAGCGCTGGCAGGCTCCTCAAATATGGGCGTTGTGCGCGTCGATCTTCACTGCCTCCATCTCCTGGTGGGCTGCAGCTCCCACGAACATCCACCTGCTCAATGACGCAACCGGATTCAGCAACTTCACTGCACTGCTGGTGTATTGCCTCGGAGTGTCATTCGCCGCATCCACGCTGACATTGGCGGTGTTCTGGCGGTACGAACCAGCATCTGCTCGACCGAAGGTCCTCGCGATCATTGCAGGGTACGCCGCGACGATCGCCTTCATGATCGGGCTGTTCAGCATCTCGGACGTCGCAGTCGAACGAGTGACGGACTTCGAGACCTACTATGCGCGCCAGCCGACCATCGCCGCAATGCTGATGATCTACAATGTATCAGCCGGTTCCGGGCTAGGAATCCTTTCCTTCGCGTGCCTGTCCTGGGCTCGCTCCAGTGACTACGCCGACCGTCCGTGGCTGCGCCGCGGCCTGCGCCTGTACGGCATCGGTACCTTCGGTGCCGTTCTCATGTTCGTGGAAAAGACCCTTGCCGTCGTCATCAACTGGGTCGGGCTGCACTGGTTGGACACCGTCAACGTGATGCTCCCCCTCTTCGTCGGACCTCCGGCCATGGCGGCAGTCCTGTCCGCGGTGGTCCTGCCGATCTGGGGACCGCGCTTGTCCCAGCTGCCCCATTGGCTGCGACGATGGCGAGCTTTCTGGACCCTGCGGCCGATGCATCAGGTCCTGCACCGTGTGGATCCCGCACTGGTTTTCGTGGCGTCCGGCAAGCGGTTCGACCCCTACCACCGGGTGCGCCGTCAGCTCACCGAACTTAGCGACTTCCGGTGGACGCTCACCCCGCTGTTCGACCCCGCTGTGGCTGAGACGGCTCGGCGCCTCGGCCACGAAGCCGGCCTGGCCGGCGAGCAGCTGCGCGCCACCGCGGAAGCTGCCCAACTCAAAGCGGCCCTGGCTAACGATTCCCCCGGGCACCGACCTGGCGGGGATGGAGCCGGTGACGACGAGGTCATCGACGGCACCGACGTCGACGGCGAACTCGCGCAGTGGCTGCACATCGCAGCAGCCTTCGACTCGAACATCGTCGCTGCGACGTTGGCCCACCGGCGACCTTCATCGCAGTCGGTGGCCACGCCGGCTACCAACAGCTAAGCGTAGGGGAGTAGACGTGCCACGGCTGACCCACGCGGTAGTGCTCGGCGCCGGCATGGCTGGCGTCCTCGCCGCCTCAGCACTAGTCCACGTTGCGGACGCGATCACCATCGTTGAACAAGACCGCCTCCCGGAACGACCGACACACCGCACCGGTCTACCCCAGGCACGTCATGCGCACGTGCTGTGGTCCGGCGGCGCACGGGCCATCGACCAGCTCCTGCCCGGCGCCATCGCCGGCCTGCTCGACGCTGGCGCCCATCGCCTCGGCCTGCCCGCTGACATCGTCTTTTTGAGCGCTCACGGTTGGTTTCCCCGGACCCATGAAGCTCAGTACGCCATCACCTGCACCCGGGACCTGATGGACTGGCGCCTGCGCGAGCAGCTCAGGCAACACCAGCAGGTCACCATCCGGGACCACACCAAAGTCGTCGGGCTGCGCGGTGACGCCAAACGGATCACTGGCATACGAGTGCACGACCAGGCCAGCGACACCACCGAGGACCTCGACGCCGACATCGTCATTGACGCCACCGGCCGCGGCTCACGCAGCAGAAACTGGCTCACCGAGCTCAGCCTGCCGGGCATCGACACTGTCCGCGAGGACGTCATCGACTCCGGCCTGGCGTACTCCACCCGCCTGTTCCGAGCCCCGGCTGGGGCGACCACAAACTTTCCCCTGGTGACTGTGCAGCCGGACGTCCCGACCAGAGGGCCGGCTCGGGCGGCGCTGCTGGTGCCGGTCGAGCACGGCCGCTGGCTGGTGACCCTCGCCGGGACACGGGGCGCACAACCGCCCACCGATGAGACCGGATTCGCCCAGTACGCCCGCCACGGCGTAGCTCACCCGATCGTCGCCGACCTGATCGCCACGGCACGCCCGATAACGCCGATCCACTCTTCGCACAGCACCGCCAACAGGCGCTTGTACGTGGAGCGACTGCCGCAGTGGCCGGATGGTCTCGTGATGATCGGCGACGCGCTAGCCAGCTATAACCCGATCTACGGCCACGGTATGGCGGTAGCCGCTTACCAATGCCTTGCCCTGCGCAAAGGCCTACAGTCACGAGGTGCCGATCAGGGCAGTGGCCGACGGTTGCAGCGCCTGGTAGGCCGCGCCCTTCAACATGCCTGGGACCTGGCCACCAGCGTGGACATTTTCTATCCGCATGCTGGCAACATCGTACCTGGCCGCGGCGATCGGGCCCGCTTGGCCTACGTCAACCGGGTCATCCGTGCGGCCATGGAGAAGGAACATATAGCTGCCGCCTTCTTCGACGCCATCACCTTGAGTACCCCGCCCACTCGTCTCGCGAGCCCCCGCGTGCTACTGGGTGCAGCACGGGCACCCCGTGTTGTCCCACGCGATGCATCGACCCAACCGCCGATCACTGCGGCCGAGCTGCGATGCTTCCAGGGCAACGACTACCCATCTCCAGAGGCGGACAGACATGAACCTCGCGGACAGTTACCCCGCTGAGTGGGACTGTGGATTGCTCCTCTGTCAAACAGCGGCTCGCTCGTAGGTAGTCGCGTCTGTGCAGAGTGCTGGGTAGACGGCGTCGGGGAGGGCGCCGCCAAGGCGTGCGGCAGCGAGATCGTCGCGGGTGCCCTCGTGGGTTTCGCCGAGCACAAGGCGCCCGCGATGAAGGCGGTGGTGGAGCGCACGAGCCGGGCGCTGACCGGTGCGGTCAAGGCGACGAAGGCGTACATCGACGGTGATCTGGAGATGGCTCGCACGGCGCAGGCCAACGCGGTCGCAGCGCCGTCGGGAAACGACTCCCGCGGCCGCTGAAGGGCCGCTACCAAATCGGGGGAAGCACGTGGTCATCAAGGCGGAGGCGATTGCGCAGTTCAGCGGTGATCTGGGCGCGGTCGAGACCCACGCCGGCGCGTTGAAGACGGCCGGTGGCACGTTCCGTACAGCGGGGCAGAACGTGCACAGCACCTGGCAGGGGTTGTCGGCGTTCTACGACGCGCCCGAGGCCGCGCAGTTGTTCGGGATGACCGGTCAGGTGAAGACCGGCGCTGACGCGGTCGCCGGTGACATCGAGGAGGTCGATGCGGCGCTGGTGCAGTACGCGGCCACCGTGCGGCCGATCGCGAACCGGCTCACGCAGCTGCGCGGTGAGGCCGGCTCGTTCATGCGGAAATAGTCAGGGCGACGCTGCGTGACGTACCGGGTGCACTCAACGCCTTCTAGCACAAGGCCTTGTGACACATGCGCGACGCGCGGCGTGGAGTAGGACACCTCGATGCTGCTGGGCTGACCAGTACTCACTTCGTTGCAGCGATCCACTGCCGCGTCGGGCGCTGCCCACAAGCTGGTACGGCGGCAACCCCCGTAGCTGCGCACATCTGGTGATCGTCAAGCGAACACGACGCCGGTACCGGCCGAAACAGCAAACTGCACCACGACCGCGTTACCGATCGGCGCTGCTCAACCTGGCGTTGTCATACCTGCCACCTACGCTGAGCAGCAACGACGTTCGAGGTGGCGGGAGGCATCGGTGCGGCGCGAGGCGAGCATCGCCCACGTGGATCTCGATGCCATGTTCGCCGCCGTGGAACAGCGCGACAAAGTCTCGCTGCGAGGCAAGCCCGTCATCGTCGGCGGCGTCGGGGGACGCGGCGTGGTAGCGACCGCCTCATACGAGGCCCGCGTGTTCGGAGCGCGCTCGGCGATGCCAGTCGCGCAGGCCCGCCGGTGCTGCCCACCCGGCACGGCGTTCCTCTCGCCGCGCGGCGCGGCGTACCGCAAGACCAGCAACGTCGTCATGGCGCTCCTAGGCGCGGTGTCCCCGCTGGTAGAGCAGGTCTCCATCGACGAGGCCTACATCGACCTCGCCGCCGGAGGCCACGACCCGTCCATCGCCGCCCTGACCGCGCTGATGGGGCAGGTCAAGGACGCCATCGCCGCTGCCACCGGCGGAGTCACCGCCTCCATCGGGGCAGGCACGTCGAAGCTGGTGGCGAAGATCGGCTCCGACCTGAACAAGCCCAATGGGCTCACCATCGTCGCACCCGGCGACGAACAAGCGGTCCTGCATCCGCTACCCGTCGGCCGGCTGCCCGGCGTCGGACCCGCCACGCAAGACCGGCTCCGCCGCTCCGGGATCCACACCATCGGGGACCTGGCGCAGGCATCGCTTGCGGATCTGGTGGACTGGTTCGGCCAAGCCCACGGCAACGGACTGTTCCGCCTCGCTCGCGCCGACGACAACCGCATGCTCGTCGCGGAACGCGACGCGAAGTCCGTATCGGCGGAGGACACCTTCGACATCGACGTCACCGACCGGGCCCGCCTCGGTACCGAGATCGACCTGCTGGCCGCCCGGGTCGGCGGCCGGCTACGCACGGCCGGTTTGTCCGGGCGCACGGTGACGCTGAAGGTGCGGCACTACGACTTCACCACCATCACCCGCTCGAGCACCCGGGCCCAGCCGACCGACGACCCGCGGCTGATCGCCCAGCTCGCGCGGAAGCTGCTCGCCGACGTCGACACTGCGACCGGGATCCGGCTGCTCGGCGTCAGCGTGGCCACCCTCGCCGACTTCGTCCAGGACGACCTGTTCACCGACACCACCACCGACGCCGCAATTGAATCCGGTCTTTCTCCGGCGCCAGCAGATGCCGCAGCCCTCCCGCCAGCGACCACCCCGCTGTCGTGGCGTCCCGGCCAGGACGTCCACCACGATCAGTACGGTCCTGGCTGGGTGTGGGGAAGCGGTCTGGGCCGTGTCAGCGTCCGCTTCGAAGGTCCTACCACCCCACCCGGACCGGTACGGACCTTCGCCATCGACGACGCGCACCTGCATCCCGCCGACCCGCCGGACTGGACAACGCCGCTGGCGTAGATCCCTCGGCCGTCCGATGGCTTGAGCGCGTCGATGCGACGCAGGCCCCCTACGCAGGCGGGTATCGCTTAGGATTACGTGCTTCGCCCAGGTACCCTGGCCGTCGCGGGCCGCTAGCTCAATGGCAGAGCTGAGGACTTTTAATCCTTAGGTTCGGGGTTCGAGTCCCCGGCGGCCCACCTAGTCTGACCTGCGAAAACACCGTTTTGGCTATCGGCTTCTATCTATGCAGGTTGCTCCGTTTCGACCGCGATGGAGCGACCTAGGCGGCCTTACGGCCACTGCGCGGGACCAGGGCTACGGCGGCGTTGGCCTTCTCGCGTTCGGTTTCCAGTTCGTGCAGCACCGAGGTGTAGGTGTCGGCGGTCAAGTTGTGGGTGGAGTGCCCGAGGGTCTCCTGGATGTCCTTGATGTCGGCGCCGGAGGCCTTCAGGTATGTCGCGGCGCAGTGGCGCAGGTCGTGCAGGCGGATCGGCGGGAGCCCGGACTTCTCGACGAGGTCGTCGAAGCGTTTGGTGACGGTGTCGGGGTGCCAGGGCTGGCCGCCGGGTTGGACGAACATCAGTCCGGTGGTGACCCAGGTGTGTCCCGAGACGAGCTGCCACCGCGCCCGCATGGCCAGGTAGCTGCGGAAGTTCGCGACGGTGGAGTCGTCGAGGGTGACGGTGCGTTCGCTGGAGTCGCTCTTGAGGCTCTTGGTGACCGGTGTGTATCCGTCGGTGGTGATCTGCTGCACGAGGTGGATCGCGGCGTCGTCGAGGTCGAGGTCGATATCGCGTAGTCCGATGGCTTCACCACGGCGTAGGCCGCGGTGCAGGATCAGCGCGTAGAGGTGATAGAGGACGAGGTCGTGGGCTTCGGCGTAGTCGAGGAACTGTCCGGCTTGCTCGGGGGTCCACACCATGACGGGGCTGGGCCGCTCGCCGGTAGCCCGCCAGTGCTTGACCGCCGCAGCCGTCCACACGCGAGCTTTGGGCCGTTTGCCGGAGGGCAGTTCGACGTGCATGGCGGGGTTGAACTCGATGAGCCGGTGTTTGCCGATCGCGTCGTTGAGGGCTTTGCGCAGGGTAGCGCGGATGCGGTGCATCGTCGCCGCCCCGGTGATGCGCTCGCCTTTGACGCTGGCCCGCACGGCGGGGTCGTCGCTGCTGCGGGCGACCTCGATGGCGGTGCTGCGGTCGGCGATCGCGGCGAACATGGCCTGGATGTGCCCGACGCGCAGCTTTTCGAGAGGGATGTGGCCGAGGTGCGGGTTGAGGTGGTTGCGGATGTGGCTGTCGTAGGAGCGTCGGGTGCCGGGTTCGATCTGCCGTCCGGTGAGCCATTCCGGCAGGTAGTCGCCGAGGAGCTTGGCGGTACTTGCCGGCACTCCGGCCTTGACGCGGCGGGCGATCATGTCGCGCTCGGGTAGCGGGGCGGTGGGTTTGACCTGGTGCAGCAGGTCGCCGATCTCTACGGCGAGGTCGTTGTTGCCGCCTGCCAGGGCGAGCAGGGCCAGTGCGTGCTCGCGTTCGGCGACGGCTTCGTCGCGGTTGTCGAAGCGGTAGCGGCGTAGCTGCCGTCGCGGTTCACCTACGGCGCGCGGGAGTTCCAGTTGGTAGCTCCAGCGGCCGTGGGTGGGGTGCCAGGCGCCGCTGGGGCGGCGCAGTTTCGGGCAGCGTCCGTTGAGTCGTTTGCCGGTGTCTTTGTCGCGGCAGGTGCAGAACTTGGTGACGGAGCCTTCCGCCATGTGGTGCCTCCAGAGCGGGGTGTGCGCGGGTGCGTGCAGCCATTGGTGGCTGCGGATTTCATGGGTTGATCAACGCTTCGATCGACCGGATTGATCAAGTCGGCGGCGGGGGTTCTTCGGCGTGGGCTTCCAGGGGGATCTGCAGGGCGGCGAGGATCCCGGCGACGGGGATCCGAACGCGGTCGCCGGCCCGGATGACGGGTGCGGGGAAGGTGTCGAGTTGGATGAGTTCGTAGGCGGTGGACCGGCCGATGCGGAAGATCGACGCGGCGGTGGGCACGTCGGTGACGGCGCCGAGTGCCCGGATGCGGGCGGGCGACCACAGGGTCTCGGAGAGGTCTGCAGCGTCGTGGTCATCAGGGTGGGGTGTCATTGCGGAAGGGCTCCTGAGCAAGGAAGCGGCGACCCCGACCGCACGGAGGACGCGCGATCGGGGCCGAACGGATGAACGGTTCTGTGGGGGTGCCTTGCTGCAGACCGGCGCGGCGCCGAACCGGGTGGTCGTTTGTCGGGATCCGGCTTCGTCGACCGGCTGCGCAGGGTGGTGCTGCAGTCCGACGTTGCGGCGCGGGTCAGCCGGTCGGCGTTCCCGCGGATGCCGGCAGGTCACCCGCGGACAGTCCGCTATCCGGTTCTGCTGGTGGTGCCGGGGTGGTGTCGTCCGGGCCGGTCACCGTGCCCTCGGGCGGTGCTGGTGCGGCGCCGGCCAGCTCGGCGAGTAGGTCGCGGTAGCGCTCGCCGGCGGCGGGGTTCGCGGTGGTCGGGTACAGCTGGCACAGGCAGTACTCGGCCGGCTCGTTGAAGATGGACACGAAGGCGATCGAGCCTGGCGTGGTGGTGGCCTTCTCCATAAGCCAGCCGTATGCGTGCTGGAAGTAGGCCGGATTGTCGCCGCCGGTATCGGTTGAGGCGGCGGAGACACCGAACTCGGCCACTGCGAACGGCAGGTTCTTGGAGCGGGCGAAGTCGTACCAGTGGTTCCAGCCGAACTGCTTGTCGCGGTGCTGCGCCCAGCTCGCCTCGTCGGTGTAGGCGGGGTACCAGTCGTAGGCGTCGATCGCGACGATGTCGATGAGCCCGTCGACGAACAGCACGCTCGGGTCGGTGACGGTGTTGTTGCTGGAGGCGCCCTCGTTGGGGTTGAACACGATCTGCAGCTCGGGTGCCGCCGCCTTGAGCAGGGTGGCGGCGCGGGTGAACTGGGTGCGCCAGGCGTCCTGGTCGGTGGCCAGGGAGAAACAGCAGTTCATCTCCCAACCGACCCTCATGAAGGCGTCGGGGTCGACCGCGGTGGTCGCGGTGGCGAGCTGCGTCCACTGGGCGTCGCTGCCCGCATCGCCGTCGTCGGTCCACAACGGCACGGACAGGATGAAGTCGTCGCGGCTCGCGTCGAAGCCGGCAGGCAGCGACGTCGTCCACCAAGGCTCGAGCAGGGCGGGCCAGGTCTGCCGGTGGGTGAACGCCACGATGTTGTCGACGGGCCGTCCGCGCCAGGCGGCGAACGCGTCGGCCTGGGCGCTGTCGTGGGCGAAGTACCCGCCGTCGGACCAGGGCAGACCCGACGCGCGCCGGGCCGCACTGGTCGGCACCGTCACGGCGGTGAGGCCACCGGCCGCGGACGCCGCCGTCGACGGGGTCGTGGCCGTTCCCGGCGTGCCGGGTACGACGGTGGGCAGCACGCCAGGAACGGCGGTGGCGGGTACGGCGGGCGGCGGTACGGGCGGCGCGGCGGCTGCGGGAGCGGCGAGGACGCTCCCGGCGCTGAGGCCGGCCAGGGCGATACCGATTCGGATGAATTTGGGCGTGAACACGATGTCTCCGATGAGGGGTTCGTCCGCGCTCCAGGGCGCGGAGTGGTGAAGGGCTGTGAAGTGGTGAAGGGGTGTGACAGGGCAAGCCCGGCCGCAGGGTTCTCCCGCGGTCGGGCGCTCGGGCAGGGTTACTGCGCAGGCGGTGTGGTCGTGGCGGCCCGGTCTGCCGGCGACGGATCCAGGCCGAGGACGGCGAGGATCGGGGCGACCGGGACTCGGTATCTGTTGCCGACGCGAATGACCGGCACCGGGAAGGCGCCTTGCCGGGCGAGCCCGTAGGCGGTGGCCGCGGAGATGCCGAAGATGTCCGCGGCGGTGCCGAGGCTGGTGGTCGTGCCGAGCGCCTGAATGCGCTCAGCGGTCCAGCCCGGTGCGGTCGGCGCCGGTCCCGCTGCGGGGACGCCGGACGGTGCGGGTGTGGCCGGCGCGGGGTGGGCGGTGCTGGACGGCGCGCGGTGCGCCCCGCCCCGGGCGGTGTAGTGCCGCCTGGCGATGCGCGCGACGGCGTAGAGCAGGTCCAGGAGTATCACGGCCACGGCGGCCTTGACCCAGATCTCGTCTGGCACCATGGTCGCCGCGACGACGCCTGCGGCGAGCAGGACCACCGCGGTGGCGGCGTGGGCGATCCGGTATCTCGTCAACCGGCGCGACCCGGTCGTGTCGCTACCGGTCGTATGGGGGGTGGAGGTGTCCATGATTGGTGATTCCTTTTCGGTTGAGGGATGTGAAAGGCCCCGCCACGGGCGTGACGGATGAACGTGGCGCGAGCAGGCAGGTCCAGGTCTGCCGCAGTTCGCGGTTGCCCGGCATGGGAGCACCGCAGTGCCCCGGCGGGCAGCGGTCAGGCGCCCTGGGTGTTGCCTCGAGTAGGTTGGTCGCGGCCCGCGAGCCGAGCAGCCGGGATAGGTATGCACCTGCGTCCGGACGGGGACGGTGCCAGTCACCGAGGGCGCCCCTGGCTTGGGCGAAGGTGACCGGCACCGTCCGTAGGTTCAGCTCGCTGGCCCGCCGCTGGCAGCGGCGAGTAGATGCGAGCCGAGTCGGGTGAGCGCCTCGTCGTGGAAATCGGCGCTGATGTCGACTCCGATGGCGTCGCCGTGTGCGGCGCCGAGCGGGTGGGCGTGGGGGGGACCGCTGGTGTAGCGGTCCCCGAGGTTCAGCCAGACCGTCCCGGACGGTTTCAGCACCCGGCGCACTTCGTCGAAGACGGTGACGAGCCGGGTGACGTACTTCTCGACCGTGTTCTCCGGGCCGTACTGCGGGTCGACCCAGACCGCCGGGCAGCGCCGGCACACGACACCGGGCGAGCGCTGGCCGCGCCCGTGGTGGTGCGTGCATTCCGGGTCGCCGCCGGTCCATGCGCCGGTGCCGTAGTCACGTAACGCCCAGAACGGCGGTGAGGTGGCCACGCAGTCGATGCTGTCCGCTGGCATGGCGGCGAGGGCCTGGCGGGCGTCGCCGAGGTACAGCTCGACCGGCCCGACCGCCCGGTACCGCAACGCGTCCAGCACGTCCGGGCTCACCTGCTGCCCCAGCGGTGCGGGCACAGCAGCAGCCGCAACGCGACGGCGGCCTGTTGCCACAACACTCCGTTGCCCAAGACCCGCAAAGCCGCCGTCCTCGGAAGGTCCAGGTCAGTGACCCAGCCGACCGGCAAGCCCATCAACCTTAGGATCTTCGATGTCCGGGTGAGATCATTCGGGCGACCCAGAGGGGCCGGGTGTGGCTTGGCCCATGACGCCGTCCGGTGGCCTGAGTGGTATGGCCGCCCGGCTCCTTCTGGACACCCTGGTCGCTGATTGAGAGCCGCGAGTCGTCGCTATCTAAGGCTGTGCAGGCAGGGTGCTCCGTGGGGAACCTTGATGTCGCTGTGGGGAGGAAGATTTGGAACGGGCCTGGATCGGGATCGACGCCGGTAAGGCTGCGCATCACGCGACGGCCGTCGACGATCATGGGCGGGTGATCTGGTCGCAGCGGGTGGTCAACGACCAGGCGGCGATCGAGAACCTGATTGCCAAGGGACGCGACACCGCCCTGGACGTGAGCTGGGCGATCGACCTTGCGGGCAGCCCGGCTGCGCTGGTCATCGCGCTGCTGCTGTCTGCGGAGCAGCGTCTGGTGTACGTGCCCGGCCGGACGGTGCACCGCATGTCGGGCGCCTTTCGCGGCGAGGGCAAGACCGACGCCAAGGACGCCTGGATCATCGCCGAGACAGCCCGGATGCGCCGGGACCTGTCCGCGTTGACGCTCAAGCCGGAACTGATCGCCGAGCTGGCCGTCCTCACTGCGCACCGGGCCGATCTGACGACCGATTGGACGCGCACCATCACGCGCCTGCGTGACTACCTGACCGGCACGTTTCCGGCCTTGGAGAAGGTGTTCAACTTCGCCAAGCGGGGCCCGCTGATCCTGCTGAGCCTGTATCAGACGCCCGAGGCGATCCGGCATGCAGGACACGAGGAGATCACCGCTCGGCTCAAGGAGCGCCGCGCCCGGCGAGCCACGGTCCTGGCCGACAAGGCTTGCGCGGCGGCCGCCGCTCAGACCGTCGAGCTGCCTGGGCAGAGAGCTACCGCCCGGTTGGTCCAGCAGATGGCCGACTACCTGCTGGACTTGCACCGCCGGATCCAGGAACTCGACACCGAGATCGCCGAACTGTTCGGTCAACACCCGCAGGCGAAGATCATCTTGAGCATGCCCGGAATGGGGCCGGTGCTTGGTGCCGAGTTCCTGGCGGCCGTCGGCGACACCCGCAACTTCCGCGACGCCGATCACCTCGCCGCCTTCGCCGGGCTGGCGCCGGTGCCGCGGGAGTCCGGCCGCAAAGTCGGAATTATGTGCCGCCCCAAGCACTACAGCCGCACCCTGCGCCGGGTCTTCTACATGTCGGCCCTGACCAGCCTCAAATTCGATGGCCCGAACCGCGAGTACTTCGACCGCAAGAGAGCCGAAGGCCGCAAGCCGCGGCAAGCGTTGATAGCCCTGGCCCGCAGACGCGTCGACGTGCTGTGGGCACTGCTGCGCGACAGTCGGTGCTTCCAGCTGGCCGCGCCAGCACGTGCGGCCTGACCTCGCCTGGATAAACCAGGGGCGCTTCATCGCCTGGTAATCCAGGATGAACGCGTGGAACGCGACGAAGTCCTGACCCGGATGCACAACGCTGCCGCGTTGTGGAGCGTCGGCCACGTCACCGCGGCCGAACTCGTCGACGTCGCTTGCGACCTCCTGATCGCCGGCTTCGACGGGCTCAACCTGGCTATGCTCGCCGGCGTTCACGTTCGGCATGCGGATGAGGAAGTGCCCGAACTGCTCGAAGCCGCGCTGACGGACGCGGGGCTCAGCTACCACCCGCGAGGCAGCCACGCGGGGCAGGAAGCGGCGGTCAGGGTCATGGCTTCGCGGGTCGTGACCGGGCTCATGCCTGCCCTGGACCTGGTGGCGTGGGCGCACTCCACCATCGGCCACGACAGGGTGGCACTCGCCGAACGCCTGGTCGAACTCGACGACGTGTATGACACGCTTGAGTACACCGACATGACCGAACAGGACGTCAACGACCAGATCCTCGCGGAGGCCCGACGGATCGTCGGAACGAGCGGGGCTTCGGCGCGCTTGGCGTGATCGATCGACCCCGATGTCGCTCCGGTCGGTTCCGATCCGTACGGTGCTGTTCGTGGACGCACGGGAGCGAAGAGTCGACACCGCCCGAATTCTCGGCAACATTGCCCTGCTCGTTGGCCTATTGATCACCATTGTGGGGCTGGCGACCGATAGCACCCCGGCTAAGGGCTACCTCTTCGCTGGGATGCTCGTCTTCGCCGGCATCGGCCTACGCCTTGAGGCGGCGCTCACGGATCGCCGCTGACGCACAGCGACTGAAGATCTCACGCCCTGCACGCCAGCATCTCGTTCTGACGAACGAACTCACCCAACCAACCCCGTCTGTGGTGCCGTCCTTGACTTCGTCATTGAGATGCCACTCGACGAACGGCGGTGCCAACACCGGCCGGCCGTGCTTGCCCGGCTGGGTCGGCTCCGGCACCGCCCGGCCGAGCAGCAGCTCCCACCGAGCGACGGCCAGGGCGTAGCCGCCCCAGCGGACTTCGTCGGGCTCACCCAGCCCGGCGACCGCGGTGACCAGGTCCGGGCCGCCGTCGCCGTGCCGGCAGACGCCGTGCCCGTCGGAGGCGCGCGGCGTCGGCAGCATCCGCACTGCCGCCGACGGCAGAGTGGGATCCCCGTGACTGCCCCGTTGACCTGGGCTGCCCTTGCTGCCGTCCGTGGCGCGGGGGGTCGGCAGCAGCCGGGCGGCGTCGGGCAGGGTGTGACCGGCGTGCGCCGCCGTCGGGTTGCTGCGTCCGGCGGTGGCGTTGGCCGCGCTGCGGCTGTCGGCCACCGTCGGCGTCGGCAACAGCTGCCCCAAGCCGGACAATCCGGGCCGACGGGTCGCACCCGCCGACGTCGACTTGTTCGACCCGTACGCCACCGCCGTCGGAGTCGGTAGCAGCGGGTTGCGGCTACCGCCCGGCTCGATCAGGTCCGGCAATCCGTACGGCAGACCCGGACCTTTGCCGTCACGAGCGCACGGCGTCGGCAACACCGGCATCCCCGCCGATTCCGAAGTCGCCTGCTCGAGCCGCGAGCAGAAACAGCCTGTCGCGGCGATGGGCAGCACCGACGTCGGATGCGCGAAGGCAAACCCACCGCGTGTCGTACCCGATCTGGGCCAGATCGGCGAGGACGACGTCGAGGCCGCGGCCGCGGAGCGCGGCCACGTTCTCCAGGAGCACCAGCGCCGGTAATAGCGCGCGAACGGCGTCGGCGACGGCACTCCACAGCCCGGACTGCTTACCGCGGATGCCGGCGCGCTTTCCCGCGTTCGATATGTCTTGGCATGGGAAGCCCGCGGTGAGGACGTCGACGGGCTCGACCCCTTTCCAGTCGAGATTGCGGATGTCGCCGAGGTTGACGACGTCCGGCCACCGCTCGCGGAGGACCGTTTGGGCGTGCCGATCGACCTCGGCGTACCAGACGAGCCGGCCGCCGAGGACCGCTTCGACGGCGAGGTCGAGCCCCCCGTATCCGGTGCAGAGCGACCCGATCCGCGGGCCTTGGGGGTGGCCACTGCTCACGCCACCCCCTCGTCCGGCCCGCCCGCCGTACCCGCCGAAGCGGGTACGGCAGGTTCGCTGTGCGGGCATGTCCACGGCCCGCACCCCGGCCGCTGTTCGGCGGTCGGGGTGCGAGGACGCAGGACCACCTGATTCAGCGGGACCCGCTGGCAATGCAGGAAGAACTGCCCGCGCAACGGGTGCCCGCCCGCGTTCGCCCGCGCCGAGCCGTGCCGGATCGCGGCGTCGAACGCGACCGCGTCCGCCCACACCTGCGGACTCCGCTGAATACGGATCCATTCGTCGTCGCTGCGATAGGGGCACCCAACGCAACTACTTCGGGGAGTGGATTCCCACCCGTTGTCGGCGAGAAAGCGCAGACAGTCTTCTCTGCGCCATTTCAGGTCGAGGAGCGGGAAAACGTTGCGCATGTAGGCGACGTCAGAATCGCGGGCCCGGCCGATTTCGTCGAGGCTGATCCCGATCGTCATCTGCGCGAATTCCCCGGCCGGAATCCGTTCCCTGTTCGGGTAGCCGAGCCAGCGCCGCACCTCCTTTTTGATCGGCCGAATTTTGTATTCGCTCGTACTTATCTGCACTTGATCCTGGAGAGAACGGGGGAAGCGGTGGTCTTTCGTCGTTTTGATCGGTTGTGTCGTCTGACTTGCGGTCAAGAGCAGGCTCCTGTGGATGCAGAAGCGCCGCGCACCTTGTGAGGTGCGCGGCGCTCGGGAATCAGATTTGTGGTAGTAGTCGGGATTGGGTGGTGTGCCCGTGGGGCGGGAGTCCGTGTTGAACTCGGTTGCGTGACGCTCTACGGCGATGAAGCTGACGGCCGCACCAGCTCCGTAGCTGCTGGCCCGGCCGTGCGGTTATCTTTCGGTCATGGACAGCGGGTGGGCCCGGTGGTGATAGCTGAGAGCGGTTCGTCTGCGGCTTGGCTGTGGCCGAGGTGCGCCGTGACGACCGTTCTTACGGCGTCTGAGTTGGTGGTTCTTGGTGCTCTGGATGGTCTCGTCGAGCCGGCCTCGCAGGATGCCGTCGCTTGCGAGCTGGCTGCTGGCCACGAGGACGTGCATGCCGCATTCGTCGTCGCGTCCGATGGCGGTGACCGTTGGTGGTGGATTCGCTGGAACGCGATGAACCGGCGGCTGAGTTGCCTGCAAACTTGCGACCGTGCTGATCAGCTCACCGGGGATGACTGCCTGCTTCCCCAGAAGCATCCCGGGCGGCACACGTTCGAGATGTGATGGACGCCTCGTAGAAGCGGTCATGAGCGTGCGTCGGGATTGATGGCCGGCATGCCGAGAGCGACTGTTCCGGGGATTTGCTTCTGCAGGCGGGTCGCTTGCTGGCGTTTGTCGGCCAGGAAGCGCAGAGTCAGCTCGATGCCTTCGAGCTCGCCGAGCCAGCCTTCGGCTTGCGCGCGAGCTCGCCGTTGTTCAAGGTCCTCTTCCAGTTCGGCGAGCCGGTCGAGCATCTTTGGGTTGATGTTGAGCATGGGGCATCGGATGCAGGCGTGTTCGTGCTGACAGGGAGTGCCGTAGGGGCGGGCGCAGGAGCCGAGTTCAACGCGGCGCTTGTCGAAGTGTTCCTCGAACTCGGTCCATTCGGTGTCGGTGGCGTCGCGGTACTCGTCGGCGGGCCGGTGGGTCCGGCGCTGCTGAAGATAGTGCTGGTAGTGGCGTACGACGTCGTCATCGAACACGGCGACGTAGCCGCGGGTGGTCTGGATGTTGAGGTGCCCGAGCAGGGCGGCGCCGATGTGGATCGGCAGTCCGCTGTTGACCAGTTCGGTGGCGAAGATGCGCCGGAAGTCGTGCGGCGTGATGTTCAAGCCGCGGAAAGCGGGATGGTGTTCGGCGACGGTTTCACACAGGCGCCGCAGCATGAGACCGATCGTGGCGGGAGTGATGACGTGCCGGCTGGTGCCGCGTTGACGCTGGAACAGGAACGGCAGCGGAGTGCTCCAGAGTTTGTCGTGGGCGTCGAAGCGACTTAGCCGGGCGATCGGCCGCCCGTCGCGGGTGTGTCGGCGGACGACCTGAGCGATGACGTGGAACAGTTCGGCTGACATCGGGATGACGCGTTCCCGGTCGGTCTTTGACGGGGCGATCACCAGCAGGGCGATGACCTCGCCGTTGGCGCGCTGGTATTGGCGGATGCTCAGGTGAGACAGCTCGACGAGCTCCTCGATGCGAACGCCGGAGTGCCGCAGGGTCTCGATGATCACCCACTGCCAGAACGCCGCCTCCTCGAGGGTGCTGACGTGGACGATCTTGCCGGTAGCCTCGTCGATCGCCCGGATCGGTCGGGCTTCGTGCCGGGCTCGCTTGTGATCGGCAGCCGAGACGTACCGGCGGTAGACGCGGCCGGCGAGCGAGAACGTCTCGCCTTCGCTGACGGCGGCCGTGTGTTCGAGCAAGGTCTTGGCGTGCTGGTGCTGGTCCTCGACGTGAGCGACGAGTACCGGCAGTAGTGGTTGCCGCAGGCGGGTGCGGTCGGCGGAGCGTTCTTCGATCCGGCGGCGGCGTTTGCCGCCGCCGCGGAACTCGGTCGGCGAGATGGGGCACGGCGCGACCCACACGGCCCACCGCTCGGGTTCCTCCGCAGCCCAGGTGTGCAAGTCGAGGTAGAAGCTGCGTATCGCGATGGTGATGTCATCGACGTTGGTGCGGGGCTGGCCGTCGTCGCGGGTGCGTAGCTGTTCGCGCCAGATGGCGTAGACCTGCGGATCGATGCGCAGGTCGGCCTGGCCTGGGTTGAGTCGTTCCATCTTTGCCCAGAAGTGGTGGGCCAGCGACCGGGCGAGGTTGTTGATGGTGGCGTAGTCGGTCTCGGCGCGGCGGCGGGTGATGTAGTCGATCAGCAGTTGCCGCACGCCCTGGTGCGCGATGGGGTAACGGTCGACCAGTTCAGTGGTGCTCAGTTGCCCGCGCAACATCGCGGCGCGCATGGTGGCTGGCGTGCTGGTCGCGAAATGGCCCATGGCGTGCAGGACGTTCCATAGGCCGATGCCCCAGAACAGGTTGGCGTCCTTCTTGCCTTCGCGCAGCACGGTGAGCACTTGGCGGGTTTCGTGGGCGTAGTGCAGGATCGCGGCCGGGGTGACGTCGGTGAGAGTGACGCCTTGAACGGTGAGCAGGCAGCTTGCGTCGAACAGAGTTCGGCGCCGGTGGACCCAGCTGGCCTCGTGCCCGTCGACGTAGGCGACGTACTTGTCCAGCAGCGGATCGGACTGGGCGGCGACGAACGGGGACGGGAAGTCCCGGAACCTGTTGCGTCGAAAAGCCATCAGTGACGGCTGAACGACTCGCAGGCAGAACAGCATTTTGATGCCCGGGCTGATCGTCTGGCTCGGCTCAAGCTCGGACAGGATGCTGCTGGCCGGAAGCGTTCCGGCGCCCAGCGGACTGGTGTCCCATCGCTGCTGCCACGACGATCCGGGGAGGGCCTGCAGGTATTGCAGGGCTGCCAGGATCTGGGTGCGGCGCTGAAGGCGTTCACGCGTGGCGCCGTCCCAGGCCGTCATAGCGACCTCGCCGAGGTGTCCGGCCGTTGCCGTGGCGAGGTCTCCGAACGGGCGTGGAGGCACCGCTGCGGTCGCCGGTTGCGCGGGGATACGGCCGGAGACGAACCGGCTCGGGAAGCCGAGTTCCTCCAGGACCGGGCCGATACGATGATGACGACGGGTCAGACCGGTTGTGGTTGTCGACGCGGATTTAGGCACCGAACACCGCCGCGATGTCGGCCGCGTCGTAGCCGGCGGCGTACGTCACTCGCGGGCGTGGCTTGCTGTAGTGCTCGGCCAGTTTCTCGACCAGGTCCTCGACTCGAGCCGTGAGATAGCGGCCGGTGACTCGGATGTCGGCGTGCCGCAGGATCGCCTGGACCTCCGCCAACGTCAGCTTGCCGCCGTTGACCATGCGCGTCGCCGCGGTGTGCCGCAGGTCGTGCAGCGTCCAGTTGGTGCCCAGCCTCGCGTTGGCCCGTTGCAGGATTCGCCGCAGCGCCCAGTAGGCCAGCGGCCGGGGGTCACCCCGGCGGGTACGCCAGATCTGCTCGCCTGCAGCCGGGATGCCGGCGTCGTCGAGATAGCGGGCCAGATAGACGAACGCCTGCGGTGAGGCCGGCACCATCTGCCGTGCGCGCGTGCCCTTCGAGATCACCCAGATCCGCTGGCCGGCCCAGTCCAGGTCCTCGACCGTCAAACCCAGCAGTTCCGCGGCCCGGGCACCGCTGGAGACGAAGAACTCCAGCAGCGCCCGGTCGCGGTCACATTGCATCGCCGTGAACATCTCATCCCAGAGCTTGTCCGGGATTGAACGCGGGATCGGATCGGTGACCCGCTGCCGCAGCCGTGCCCGCCCGAAGCGCGCCGGCGTCTCCAATGGGCTGCGATGCGCCAGCACACGGCGGCGCTGTGCCGCGACCGGGACTGGATTGCGCACTGGGCCGCGGTCCTCATGGGCCTGGAAGTGGTAGAACCCGCTGACTACCGACAGCGCATGGTTGATCGTCGAGGGTGCGTAGCCAGCCCGCAGAGCGGGCTTGCCCGTCTGCGCGTTCACTGAGCCAGCGGGCTGTGTCTTGGGGTCCGAGCGGCGGCGCTGTGGGTTGTTTGCCGACCGTAGCCAGCCCACCATCACGGCGACCTCGGCCTCGGTCGCACGGTTCCAGTCGATCTGCAACAGCCACAACAGTCGGAACCAGCGCAGCATCCCGAACGCGTAGCTGCGGCAGGTGAGCCGGCTGCAGTCGCTGAGAGCGAGCTGGCGCAGGTAGCCGGTTACCGGCTCGATCTCAGCTCCCTGCTCGTCATGAACGATGAACGGCGGATGTAGCAGGCCGGTATCGACCACTGACCCGACCGAGGGCACAGTGCCTCGCCCTTCCACCAACAGAACACGCAGATCCACGCCTGGCTCCCTGAGTCATCATCGATAGCACCGGAAACCTATGAGGGCTCATCGGTGCAGATAACTCAGCATTGACGTGGGGCCATTCCTTTCTCGCCGTTCGGTCCGAGGGTGAACAGGGGCATGGACGCGAACCGGTGGGTTGGATCCAGGGCGTCGGCGCGGATGTTGCCGGCCGATACCCTGCGGATCGGGAACCCGGCCTCGGCGGCGACGCCCTCGAGGCGGTCGAGGTGTTCGCGGACTTCGGGTGGCTCCCAGCCGGTGTCGGCGAAGATCGCCGCATCGAAGGCCGGGATCTTCCCGGCGGCGGCCAGCAGAAGTACCGTGGTCGACTGAACCCCTGCGCCGAGTGACAGGAATCGATACTTGGGTGCTGTCACCGGCCCACCTTCGGTCCGGCACCGTCGTCGGGGTGAGCGTCGCCGATCTCGGAGTGCAGCGGCTTGCCGAGGATGATGAGGTCCTCGTGGGCCGGCAGTAGGGCGGGGGTGCCGTTGCTGATCGCCCGGCGCGTCGCCCGGAGCTGGAAGAACGACGGGCGGGCGATGAACCGCCCGTCTCGCAGGCCCGCCATGGAGCATTCGAGCCGAGCTACCGAGGTCAGTCCGAGGCTCACCCCGGCGCCGACGACCGCGGAGGGCAGGTCGATCAGGACGTCGCCGATCCGGTAGGGCCGCACGGTGACCGCGATGATCCCGCCCGGGCGCAGCAGGCTTTGGCAGCCGGCCAGGATGGTGGTGAAACCGTCGATCAGCGCGGCCAGCCCGCCGGGCCGGTAGGCCAGGTTGCCCTTGTCCGTTCCGTACTTGGCATCCGATTTGTGCACGCCGTCCTCGTCGGGGCGGACCTTGCCGTGCACGTTCGGCCCGTACGGCGGACTGGTGATGACCAGCGCGGCCTGGCCGTGCAGCGCCGCGGGTAGCAGCGACGTCATCCGGGTCGCGTCACCGCGGATCACCGACCCGCGCCCCGCCGCGCCTTGCGACAGGGCGAGGGCGATGTTCGCGTCGGCGAGGTCGGCCCACTGCGACTCGTACTCGATGCCGAGACCGTCGCGGCCGGCGTGCATCGCCTCGACCATCGTGGTGCCGATCCCGCACATCGGGTCGATCACGAGATCGCCGGGTTCGGTGAACGCGCCGATCAGCCCGGCGGCGATGTCGGGCACCATCCGCGCCGGATGCGCGACGGACTTCGCCTCGTATCGGCCGCGGCGTTGCACGGGCTGGGTGCGCTGGCTGGTGAGCCACACCGACAGTTCGTGCGCCGAGGGCCGGTGCCGACCGGTGTAGCCGTCGCCTGTCTGCGGCTCGGCGTGGTGCCGGCCTGCGGGGCCGTCGTCGCGGTGCCGCCCACCCGCCGACGCGGTGGGTGGGGTGTGCGACGGGCAGTTGGTGATATCCGGCTGCTCACACACGTGCCTCACCTCTGGCGGTCTCGGTGCCGGCAGCGGCGCCGCTGGCGCCGTCGCTGGTGGGGTTGGATCGGGAGAGGAAGACGAGCAGGTCGTTGTGCACCCGCACGTGCAGCCGCCAGGGCACGGCCTGCTGCGCCTCGATGAGCGCGGTGATCTCCTCCGGGGCGGCGTGGTAGCGGAACTCGTCGCGGTCGGTGTCGGCGGTGATCGCGACGATGTGCTGCTGGTAGTCGAGACCGGCGACCGCCGCGGCGTTGACCATCGGGGTGAAGTCCCCGGCGGCGGCCAGGGTGTCGTCGGCGTCCGCGATGACCAGGACCAGGCAGCCGCGCGGACGCAGCAGCCGGCGGGCAGCGGCGAGCAGGAACGCCAGCCGGACCCGGTTGCCGGCAGCGCCGTCGTCGTGGGACAGCGGCCAGGTCGCCACGATCAGGCTGACCCGCCCGGCGCGGACACCGGCGTGCGGCGCCGCGCCGGCGGTGTCGCCGCCGGGCAGGTCCGTGTCGGTCAGGTCATTGCCGAACCAGTCCGCTGGGTCGACGGCGTCGTCATCGCCGTCGGACATGCCGTCGCCGTCGGACGTGCCGTCGTTGACGGCGGGGATGCCGGCACCGGCCGGCGGGGTGTCCGCCGGCGGGTTCTCGGTGGCCGGCGCGACGGTCAATGCCGCGTCGGTGAACCACGCCTGGTGGTGCAGCCGGTAGCCGACGGCGCATGCCTGGGTCAGGCCGTGCCCGGCGGTAAGGTCGATGACGGCCTCGCCCGGCTGGGAGTAGAAGGCCACGATGTGCTCGGCCAGCCGGGCACCGATGACATCGGGCCGGTCCTGGCCGGTGCGGGCAGTGCGCCAGAGGCTGATAGGTACCGGCGGCTCGCCGGGAACGACATCGACAGTGAGTCGAGACCGCAGCGGGTCGCCGCTGCCGGTCGTGGTGGAAGGGGATGTGAAGGTGTGCTTGTGGCGTCGCATGAGCGGTGAGCTCCGCGCCGCGCCGTGGTGCGCTGACATTTGCAAAGGTGTTCTGGTCAGCTCCAGCGAACAGCGAGACGATCTGACACCGTGATTCGCTGCCTGACACCACCGGTCTGTCGCATTTTCCGGGCCTGGCGAGCCGGGCGCGGCATGGTGAACACCGTTAACCGGTGTCAGACACGAACAGTAAGGTGTCAGATACCTCTACAAGTTCCGGCCAGGTGTCAGACACGAGCGGTGAAGTGTCAGTTACAGCGCAAGCCCGCCGCGTAGGGGGGTCAGACGCTGCCGCCGACGGTCCTGGCATCGGCGTCGCCCTTCGCGGAGCTAGGCCGCGGAGGCAGCTCGCTTGCCCCGGCAGGCGCCAAGACGGCGCGTCCGTTCGGTGCCTGACACGGCCTGACACCACGTGACACTGCCGGTGTGTCCGGTTCGCCGCCGCGCTACGGACGGATCCGCGAAGAGCGCCGGCAATCGGTGTGTCAGACACGAGCGGTGAGCTGTCAGTACAGCGCAAGCCTGCGGTACAAGGGTCGGACGCCCGCCGCCGTCGGTCCGAGTATCGGCGCTCGGCCTCGCGGAACTGGCCGCAGGGGCAGCTCGCTTTGCATCGGCGGGCGCCAAGACGGCGCGCGTCCGTTCGGCGCCTGACACGGCCTGACACTGCTGGTGTGTCCGGTTCGCCGCCAGGCTGCGGACGGATCCGCGAAGAGCGCCGGCAATCGGTGTGTCAGACACGAGCGGTGAGCTGTCAGTACAGCGCAAGCCTGCGGTACAAGGTGGCGTCAGGCGCTGTCACCGGCAGCCGTGTCATCCGCTGCGGTCGATGACATCGAGACGTTGCGCGGACTGTCTGACACTGTCCGGTGTCGGGCGGCGCGGTGTCCGGCGCGGCGGCACTGGACTGCCAATGTCAACGATGCCAATCGATGCCGAGGTGAGGGTCGCCGGACGTGCCGATCGAGGTGACAACCGCCCAGGTGCGCCGCGCCGGCGGAGAAGCCCGAGGCGGGTGTCAGACGCGCAGACCGAAGGGTCAGACGCGCCGGGCCGGGTGTCAGCCGCGCCGTGGGCGGGTGTCAGGCCGACCTCGCCGTGGTGTCAGACCGCGTCTGACCTGCGGTGTCAGGTCCTGGTCAGATCGGTGTGCGGTACTGGCCGCTCTTCACCACGCCGGCAATGCGCGGGTGCCACCCGTCAGGGCGGGTGCGCGGCGATGTCCGCCGGCTCGATCCAGGAACTGGGAGCTTTTCATGACCGCGACTTCGTCGCCTCTCTGGCCTACCTCGGCGCTGCGCGCCGCCGCGGCGGCGTTCGCCGCGCTGACCTGTGAGCCGGCCCCCATGTCGTTGGACTGTCGGGCGCTGGCCGAGACCGAGGGGGTGCGGCTGCCGCCGGGGGTGGTGCCGTTGCCGGCGTTGCAGGCCTGGCTGATGCAGCCCGGTACCGCCGCCGCCGCGCAGGACGTGGTGTGGCGCGAGCTTGTCCGGCGGGCCCGCATCCAGGGCCCGGACTGGGTGGTCGCCGCCGCCGGCATGGCCATGCCGGCGCTGAACGGCATCGCCTGTCGGCTCGCGCCTCGCTTCCGCGGTGACCGCGACGACTTGGACGCCGAGATCCTCGCCGGGTTTTTGGCGGGCGTGCACCGCGTGGACCGCGACGCCCCCGGGGTGTTCGGCGCGTTGGTCAGCGCCGCCACGGATGCCGGGCACCGGCTGATCGGCACGGTGGCCTACGAGACGCCGGTCGTCGATGAGGAGGCGCCGCTGCAGTGTGGGGTCGCCGGGCCCCGTGCGCCGCGGTTGCCGTACGAGCATGAGGACCTGCTCGTGCAACGGGCCGTCAGCCTGGGCCTGGTCGACGGGCGTGACGCTCAGTCGTGGATCGCGGTGCGGCTCGGCCGCCGTGATCCGGATGTCATCGCCGCCCGGCTGGGTGTCGGCAGGGACGCGCTGCGGATGCGGCTGACCCGCACCGACCGCCGCCTGGCAGACGCGCTGCGCAGTGGAGTGCTCGACGACGGTGTCGTCTCCCCGGCGGAGCAGGCCCGGATCCAGCAGGACGCCCACCGCCGGCATCGCGCCCACGCCACGGTCACCGCGCTGCACTCGCCCCGACCGGCAGCCCCGGCCACCGCGGCGGTGCTCGTCGACGCCGCCTAGACCCGACAGCCTCTCTCTTCGCACAGCGGGCAGGTGCCCGGCGGATTCCGCCGAGCATCTGCCCGCTGTCTTGTCTCCGGCCCCGGAAAGCGCCCAGCGCTGCGTCGATCTCGGGAGCGCGTTGATCTCGGGAGCGTGTCGTACACCTCGTCAGCGAACGAAGGCCCTCTGCAGCGCTGGCCACCCGCTACGACCGTGGGGGGCTTCCGGGGGGTCACTGCGGCGGTTTGTCAAGAGGGTGTCAGACCGCTCCGTCTGACACCAACGACCTGACCGGGCTCCGCGACTCGCCGATCGGCACGGCGCAGGCGGGCGTTCGGAAACGCTCTGACCTGCGGTGTCAGGTCGGACCGGGCAGGTGTCAGATTCGGCTGCTGTTCGCCGGAGCTGACCAGAGCCCCTTGAAGGACGAAGGACACCTCAGAGAAGGCCAGCCGGCCACGAGGGGTGTCCGCCGCCGCCGGACGGCGCTATCGAGAATGCCCGCGCCCGACCTGGGTGCCGCGCTTTCGGTGCGCTGACACCTCATCGAAAACCTGCCATCACCCCTGTAAGGGAGGCCCAGCTCCTCCCGGGCCGGGCGCGGGTCTTCTCTCAGGCGCCGTCCGGCGGCGGCTTCGTCCGCCCGTCTCTTTTCTGATTCGCCCCGCGCCGCAGGCATCGCCGTGTGCGGCCTTCTTCGCGTGGGGCGGGAGGTGCCGCAATCTCATGTCATCCCGTTTCCGGGCATTCGCCCGCCGTCACCGTGTCCCCCGCCGCGCCGTCCACGGCGCCGCACACCTGGCCACCGCCGCGCTGCTGCTGTCCGTACCGCTCGCGGTGGTACTCGCCGAACCCGCCGCAGGCCCGAGCCCGGACATCGTGCTCGCCGCCCGCGAGGCAGTCCTGGCCGCCCCGAACGATCTGCCTACCGTCGTCGGCAATCTGCGGGGCTGGCTGATGAGCATCCTCGCCGCCATCGCCACCCTGTTCCTGGTGCTGGCCGGGGTGTACTGGACCAGCGCCGGCGGCGACACCACCCAGGTCGAGAAAGCCAAGACGTGTTTCCGTAACGCGCTGATCGGCTACGGCCTGGCCGTGCTCGCCCCGGTACTGCTCACGGTGCTGCAAGGCATCGTCGGCGGGTGATCGGCATGGGCTTCGTGATGGATCAGATCGTCGCCTGGCTGCTCAAATTCATCGTCGACAGCTTCACGACGATCCTGCAGATCATCGAGACCGGGCTGCTACACACCCCGGACGTCACCACCCTGCCGCAGGTCCGCGCCTTATCGGATCGCTCGGTGTGGGTGGTCGACGTCGCATTCGTTCTGGTGTTCACCGCCGCTGCGGCGATCACCATGACCTCCGGCAGCAACGAACGCGCCCGCTACGAAGTCAAAGACCTCATTCCGCGGGCGGTCGTCGGTTTCATCGCCGCGCACTTCTCACCGGTGGTCATCTCACAGACGATCGCGGTGACCAATGCGCTCGTCGGCGCGTTCAGCAGTGAACAGCTCGACGATTCCGGGGCGCTCGACGCCATTTCGCGTCAGGTCCGCGCGGCCGGCACGGAACCGTCGTCGCCGTTGCTGGCGGTACTGCTGGTCGCGGTCATCGCGGTCCTGTTGGCCTCGACCGCGTTCGGCTTGTTGACCCGGATCGCGATCCTGCTGGTGCTGGCCACGGTCGCGCCGATCGCCCTGGCGTTGCATGCGCTGCCGCAGACCGACGGTATTGCCCGGCTGTGGTGGCAAACCCTGCTGGGTTGCCTGGTCACTCCGGCGTTGCAGGCGTTCTGCCTGCAGGCCGGGACGTGGATGCTGCTCGACCCCTCACACACGGTGCCGTTCGGTGGCGCCGCCGCCGGCCCCGTGTCGCTCATCAACCTTCTGGTGGTCATCATGCTGCTCTACGTCACCGTCAAGGTGCCCAAGCTGGTCAAGCAATACCTGGTCCGCGGGGCACCGCCGCACAACCTCGCCGCCGCCGTCGTACGCACCGTCGTGGTCAACCAGGGCGCCCGCGCCGTCGGCATCCCCGCCCGCCTGGTCGGGGGTGGCCGATGAGTGCCGAACCCGAATACCGGGCGCGGCATCGAATGCCGGTGGACGTCGACGCGCCGGACAAGATTGCCTATGGGTTGACGTTCCGGCAGTTGGCGATCCTTGCTGGCGCCGGCGCCCTGTTCTACACCGCCTACCAAGGGTTGCACCGCCTCGTCCCGCTTCCCGTGCTGATCGGGTTCGGCGTCGTGGCGGCCGGACTCACGCTCGGCCTGGCGCTGGGCCGCCGCGACGGCCTCCCCCTCGATGCGTGGCTGCTACACGCCGTGCGGCACTCCCGCACCCCCGCTGCGCTGTCGCCGGCAGATGTCGCCGCCGCCCGCCCCCCGAGCTGGGTCGACACCCCGGCGAAGGCGAAGCGGACGTCGCTACCGGCGCCGCTGCGCCTACCTGCTCAGGCGATCAGCGACGACGGGGACATCGAGCTTGGCGACGGACACGCCGCGCTGGTCGGCGCCAGCACGGTCAATCTGCAACTGCGGACCGGCGGCGAACAGGCCGCTCTGGTCGACGGGTTCGGGCGCTGGCTCAACAGCCTCAGCACGCCGACGCAGATCGTCGTGGCCGCCCAGCCGGTCGACCTGGCCTCGCACGCCACCACCGTCGCCGAAGCCGCTAACCGTCAACCCCACCCCGCGCTGGCCGCCGCGTGCGACGACCACGCCCGCTTCCTGGGCGAGCTCGCCGAACGTCGTGACCCGCTGCGCCGGCAGGTACTGGTGGTCACCCGCACCGCGGCGGGCGAGTCCGGGCCGGTCGCCCGGCGCCGGGCCGAGGACACCGTGCGGCAGTTGTCCGGGCTCGGCGTCATCGCCCGTGCCCTTGACGGTCCGGCCGCCAGCGCCGCGCTGGCCGCCGCCGCCGACCCCTACCGGCCGCCGCGCCCTGGCGGGCTCGTCGCCGCCGACTCCGTGATCACGGGACCGCCCCCGCCGCACCGACCAGATCCTCCGCCGCCTGCCAGCCGAGGCGGCCCTCCCGCCGGAAGGCATCGACGATGACGTTTCGTTCCTCCACCCGATCTCGCACCGACGCCACCGACGTCTCGGGCGCGGTAGCGGCCACCATCGCTCCGGCGTCGGTAGAGGTGACTCCCCGGTTTCTGCGTGTCGGCGACGGTTATACCGCCACGCTGATCGTGACCGGCTACCCGGCCGAGGTCGGCCCGGCCTGGCTCGAACCGTTGCTGTCCTGGCCCGGCCGGCTCGACCTGGCGTTGCACATTGATCCGCTGCCTGCCCCCCTCGCGGCGACGCAACTGCGCAAGCAACGCGCCCGTCTGGAATCCACCCGCCGCGCCGGAGCCGCACGGGCAGCATTGTCCGACCCGTACGCCGACGCCGCCGCCGACGACGCCGCAAATCTGGCCGAGCGCCTCGCCCGCGGGCAGGCCAAATTGTTCCGCGTCGCCGTGTACGCGACGGTGCACGCCCGCACCGAACTGGAACTCGCCACCGCCTGCGCGCAGGTCAAAGCCGCCGCGGCAAGCACCCTGCTCGATGTGCAGCCCGCGACCTGGCGCCACCTGGCCGGCTGGTCATCCACCCTGCCCCTCGCCACAGACGGGCTGCGCCTGCCACGAATCATGGACACCCAGGCCCTCGCCGCGTCGTTCCCGTTCGCCAGCCCGGACCTACCCGCCCCCCTGCCCGGCGAGCCTGCCACCACCGGTGGCGTGCTGTACGGGGTCAACCCCGACTCCACCGGCATCGTCTGGTGGAACCGCTTCGCCCAGGACAACTACAACTCGGTCGTCTTGGCGAGAAGCGGGGCGGGCAAAAGCTACTTCGTCAAACTCGAAGCGCTGCGGCACCTGTACCAGGGCGTGCAGGTGTCGATCATCGACCCGGAAGACGAATACCTGCGCCTGGCCGACGCCGTCGGCGGGACCGTCGTGCGCCTCGGCGCGCAAGGGGTGCGGGTCAACCCGTTCGAACTACCGGTCGCGGACACCCGGCCCGGGGCACTGACCCGCCGCGGACTGTTCCTGCACACCGTGATCGCGGTCCTGCTCGGCCAGGCGCCACCACCGGCGGAGAAAGCCGCCCTGGACCGGGCCATCGTCGAGGTCTACCGCAAAGCGGGGATCACCGCCGACCCGGCCACCCACCGGCGTCGGGCGCCGCTGCTCAAGGACCTCGCCGCCGTGCTCGCCGCGGACAGCGACAAGGCCGCCGCGCAGCTCGCCGCCCGCCTCGCCCCCTGGGTGAGCGGTTCGTTCTCCCAGCTGTTCGACGGGGCGTCTACCACCCGCACCGACGGGCACCTCGTGGTGTGGTCGCTGCGGCAACTACCCGACGAACTGCGCACCATCGGCACGCTGCTCGCCCTCGATGCGATCTGGCGCCAGGTCGACACCCCCAACGCGGACGGCAGCACACCGCGGCGTCTCGTGATCGTCGACGAGGCGTGGCTGCTCATGCGCGACGGCGAAGGCGCCAAGTTCCTGTTCCGGCTCGCCAAGGCCGGTCGCAAACGCAACACCGGCCTGACCGTCATCACCCAGGACGCTGCCGACGTACTCGCCACCGACCTGGGCCGCGCCGTAGTCGCCAACGCCGCCACCCAAATCCTGCTCCGGCAGGCGCCCCAGGCGATTGACGCCGTCGGCGACGCGTTCACCCTGACCGCCGGGGAACGGCGGCTGTTGCTGGCAGCCCGTCGCGGCCACGGCCTGCTGATCTGCGGTACCAGCAGGACCCGATTCGAGGTCGTCGCGTCCACCACCGAGCACGAATTGGCGAACACGACACCGGTCGAGCTGCTGGACCACGTCGACGACCTCTGACGCCTTCACCACCGCCACGCCCACAGCGGCGTCCTGCCTCACCCGGGGCGGGGCGCCGCTGGCTGTTTCCGCCCGCTTGTCAATCGAAGGACCACCCCCGTGAACACGCCCTCCTCGCGAGTCGTACCGCTCACCGACGCCACCCCCGCCCCGATCACCCCGCCCACGTTCGACACCGACTGGATCCTCGAGGTCGTCCAGACGATCTCGCACCGGCCGTGGCTGCTGGCCGTGGCCGCCGCGATGATCGCCGCCGCCCTCGCCGGATGGGCAGCGCTGCGGAACCTGATCGGCGACTGGCGCCACCAGCACCACGCCCGGCACGCCCGGCAGGTCACCATCGCCGCCCCGCCGCAGGTTGAAGCGGGCGGCGCGGGCGCGCTGTGGGCTAACCTGCACGGCCTACTGACACCCTCGCGGCGCAAACGGCTGATCTACGGCACACCGCACCTGGTGTGGCAGTACTCGTGGACCGGCCGGCACTTGCAGATCAGCGTGTGGGTACCCGGCACGGTTCCCGCGGGCGGAGTCGAAGCCGCGGTACGCGCCGCGTGGCCCGGCGCGGCCACCACCACGCAGCCGGTCACCGCGCCGATCCCCGACGACGTCGCGTCCGCCGTCGGCGGGCACCTGGCGCTGTCCGACCCGGAATGGCTGCCCCTGGAAGCCGACCACGCCGACGATCCGCTGCGCGCGTTGATGTCCGCCGGCGCCCAGCTCAAGGCCGACGAGTACGCGACCGTGCAGATCCTCACCCGCCCCGCCGTCCCGAAGCGCATCCGCCGGGCCCGCCGCGCCGCCGGCCAGCTCCGCACCGGGCGCAGCGCGGGCCTGAATCCGGGCGCGCTGGTCGGCGAGCTACTCAGCGTGTTCCTTCCCGGCGGTACCCGCACCGGCGCCAGCCGCAGCGCCGCCACCGCCGCCAGCCGCGACCCGGGGATCGCCCGCGACGTGCGCTTGATCCTGGAGAAGACGGCGCAGCCGTTGTGGCAGACCGGTATCCGTTACGCCGTGGCCAAGACCGGCGGCCGAGCCGCCACGCCGGCCGAAGGGCGTGTCCGTAACGTCGCCGACGCGATCGCGTCCTCCTTCGCCGTCTATACCGGCCGCAACCGGCTCGGCCGCCGCCAGCGCATGCCCCGCGCCGTCACCGTCCTCGCGGCTCGACGTCTGGGCGCCGGATTCCTCACCGGCGCCAGCGAGCTCGCGGCCCTGGCCGCGCTGCCGCGCGACCTGGCCGTGCCGGGCCTGGACCGAGCCCGCGCCAAGTCCATGCCCGTCCCCGTCGGCGTGCCCTCCGGCGGGCGCGGGGTCCAGGTCCTCGGCGACGCCGAAGTCGGCGGCCACTCCGTCGGCATTTCGGTCGAGGACGCCCGCTACCACACGCACATGGTCGGACAGACCGGCTCCGGCAAGACAACCCTCCTGGCAAACATGATCATCGACGACATCAAAGCCGGCCGCGGCACCGTCGTGCTCGACCCGCACGGCGACCTGATCCTCGACGTCCTCGACCGCATCCCGGAGTCGGCGGCGGAGCGGATCGTGTTGTTCGACCCCGACCAGGAAAACCCGCCGACCCTGAACCCTCTGGAGGGTGACGATCCGGATCTGGTGGTGGACAACCTGGTGTCGATCTTCTCGTCGATCTTCACCAAGGCGTGGGGGCCGCGGATGGACGACGTCATGCGGGTGTCCTGCCTGACCCTGCTGCGGCATCCGAACGTGACCCTGCAACACATTCCGCCCTTGTTGAACTCCGCGCAGTTCCGTTCGGAGATGGTCGTCGGGTTGGACGACCCGGACGGCCTCGCCGGATTCTGGCAGTGGTACGACTCGATGTCCGACGGCGTCCGCGCCCAGGTCATCGGCCCCGTCCTGGCCCGGCTGCGCGCGTTCCTGCTGCGCGACTTCGTCAAGCGCACGATGCGCTCACCGCGGTCGAGCTTCGACATGGGCAAGGTCCTCGACGGCGGCATCCTGCTCGTGCGCATCCCCAAGGGGGTGCTCGGTGAGGACACCGCCCGCCTGCTCGGTTCGCTGATCCTGGCCCGGGTGTGGCAGGCCGCCGCCGCCCGCGCCAACACACCAGTGGAGCAGCGCAAGGACTGTTCGATCTACCTCGACGAAGCGCAGAATTTCCTCACCCTGGCTTCGTCGCTGGACACGATGCTGGCCGAGGCCCGCAAGTACCGGCTGCGGATGATCCTGGCGCACCAGGACCTGGCCCAGTTCCCCCGGGAGCTGCTCGCCGCGGCGTCGGCGAACGCCCGCAACAAGATCTTCTTCAGTGTGGCGCCGGAGGACGCCCGGGTCCTGGCCCGACACACCCTGCCCGAGCTCGACGAGCACGACCTGTCGCACCTCGACGCCTACACCGCCGCGGCCCGGCTGATGGCCTGCGGCCGGCAGACCGCCACTTTCACCATGAAGACCCGCCCTCCCCGCGACGTGCTCGGGTTCGCTCAGCAGATCCGGGACAGGGTCGCTGAGCGCACCCCGGTGCAGGACGCCTCCGTCGTCGACCAGGTCGTTCGCAAACTCGCCGCCCGGCGATCCCGTGACAGTTCGCCTGCCTCCGACGACCGCGAGGACCGATCGGAACACGGAGACGCCGACCGGCGACAGCGCCGGCCCAAGGGCACACAGCCCCGGCGATAGCCGATCCTGCACCGCCCCGAACCTGGCGAAAACCGTTCAACCCGGTGCGTTCGGTAGCACGTTCAGGGCGACGTCAACCCCGACGTTGCCCTGTCCCTCGACGTCGACCCCTCGGCCCAAGTGGCCTGCGGCGTTATGCCCGCACACGGCCGGTGACAGGTCCCCAGCCAGGTCGCGTCGTCTCGAAGACTCCCTCCTCACTGGAGGGTCGTTTCCCATTACCCCAGGAGATTCCTTACCCATGAGTGCGAACAGCCTCAACCCCCGCCCAGATTCGCTGGATGCCGTGCGGCGTCTCACCGGCCGTGACCGCCTCGTGCTGTCCTGGCTGGCCGAGCACTACGTCCTGTCCACCGACCAGATCGCCGCCGCACTGTTCCCCACCCGGCGCGCCGCCCAAAGCAGGCTCACCGAGCTGCACCGCATCGGTGCCGTGTCCCGGTTCGCGTTCGCGCGTACCGAGACCGACTCCGGCGCCTACCGCTACACCCTCGGCCCGCTCGGGGTACAGCTGCACCCGGACGCCTACACCGACCCCGACCACCCCGGCGCCCGACCGCCGAAAACCCACCTGGAACGCCGGGCGAGGATCATCCGCAGCCCGCGGCTGAACCACCTGTCCGGGACCAACCAGTTCTTCATCGACCTGTACGCCGCCGCGCGGCGCAGCGGCGGACAGGCGGAGCTGGTGCGGTGGTGGTCCGAGCAACACGCCACCACTGTGTTCCGCTCCGCCACCAGTCAGATCCGGCCGGACGGGCACGGCATCTGGCGCCACGGCACCACCAGCGTCGGGTTCTTCCTTGAGCACGACACCGGCACCGAGGACCTGCCGCGCGTGGTGAAGAAGCTGACCCAGTACGAGCGGCTCGCCCACGAACGCGACGTGCGGTTCCCGCTGCTGTTGTGGCTACCGGATCGGCGCCGCGAAGCCCACCTGCTGCGCTCGCTGGCGCCGTTCCAGCTGCCCCTGCCGGTGGCCACGGCCGTGCACAGCAACGACCCCGCCGGGCCCGTCTGGGCGCTGCCCGGAGACCCCGGCCCGCGCCTGCACCTGCATGAACTACCCGGCTCCGACAGCGCCACCGACTGACCACTCAGGGGGAGGTGTCAGATACGCACCGTATCTGACACCTCGGTCGAAGCGCATGGGGTCAGGCCTTGAAAATCTGACACCGCCCGGCGCCTGCGCCGTGGTCTGAGATGCCTGACACCGCAGGTCAAGTGCCCTTTCCCGGCATGCACAGCAGGGCTTGCTGGCCGAAGGTGTCAGGTCATGCCGGTACCGTCCACGGCCACCACATAACACGAACAGAACCACCCCCGGTCGGTCCCACCTCGGACCCTCGCCGCACCACGGCACCCGCCTCGCTCACCCGCCTTCAAGGGCCGGTCAGCGCCGGGAAGCCCGCGGCGACCCCGACGGTCGCACCCACCACCGCACCACCGCAGTTTCCTGCAAGGCCAGCATCACCTCGTACGACCGCACCACCCCTACGACCACACGGTCGATCGCACCACGACACCCCGATCCCAGCACCGACCTGCCTGTCCGGCAGACCGGTCACTGACGCGCGCTCTGCGCACCACTTGCCGAAGGAGAACACCTGCATGGCCCATGACCTCAGCCCGGAGCCCACCCGCGAACGCGACCTACGCGTTCACCTCGACGCAACTGTCACCCGCCCCACCAAGCGCGGTCGGTCCTGGACCGTCGAGGCCGGGCGCTGGCGCGCCGAAGGCCGCACCGAGAAAGACGCCCTCGCCGCCCTCACCGCAGGGCTGCAGCAGTTCCTCGGCCACTACCAGGCGCCGAAGGTGTTCGCGTTTCGCGGACACGTCGCCGTGTTGAGCGCCGACCTCGGCGTCAGCGACACCGACACCGACACCCGAAGCCAATTCCAACAGCAGGTCGTCCATCCGCAAGGACGCATCGCGTATAGCGGCTTCACCGCCGACGGCGGCTGGGACGAGGCACAGCTTCCGCCCGCTGGGAGCTGGCGCACCGCACCACCGACTGGCACGACGAGGCCAGCGTCCACGAAGCCGCCGCCTACCTACAGGACCACCCGCAAGGTGTGCAGGACCGGTACGGGCCGGACGAGCTGTACCACTACGCCGCCTGGCAGAGGGCTGCCCGCGCGGCCATGAACGCCGGCCGCGACGACTGGCACGAATGGGCCTGGGAGCACCATGCGCAGTTCGCCGTAGCCCGACCCGCCGAACCCAGCCCCAGCGACTCCGACTGACCCTCGCGCCCAGCGCATCACCTTTCACGCCAACGAAGGAGAAGCCTGTATGACCCGACAATTCGGTACTCCGCTGACCCGCTACGGCAGCCGCATGCCCACCCCGACCCCCACCGCTGCCGGGCGGCCCGGCGCCTCGGCCCGCCCCGGCGGCAAGCCGGAACAGGACCGGCAGGCGGCGCCACCGGCGACCGCGACGGTGCGCGTCATGACCGTCTGCGTGCCCGAGGCGGTCCCCCACGATGTGCTCGCCGGCGGCTACCTCGACGAACACCTCGCCGTGCGAGGCACCCTGACCGCACGGTTCTGGGCCAGCCCCGCCCGCTACCCCTGGCACCGCCGCCTGCTGTTCGGACTACGCCCCGGACGCCCGGCCTACTGCGCCGGCGGCCCGGTCCGGCTGCTCGACCTCGACGGCATGCGCCACGGCGCGGCGCTTGCCGCCGGCATCCGTCACCGCATGTGGAAACAGGTCGTGCACGGCACCCGGCCGGCCACCAGTTGGCCGGCCTACCTCAACCGCCACCTCACCGACCCACAGCGCTACCCCCGCGACCGCGCGGAAGCTGACTTCGGCAAGCAGCCCCGCGTGGTGGCGATGCGCATGCACAACGCCGCACAGCCCGGCCCCGCCGGACACCTCGACCTCGCCGAGGTGGAGATGTACCAGGCCGGCCCGGCCGCTTACCAGCACTACAGCGCCGCCAGCGCCGTCACCGGCGACGCCGTATTCACCCACGACGGGGCCCTGCTGGCCCCGGCCAGCGACACCGCCGCCGACCGCATCACCTACCTCGAACACGCCGGCCGCTACCTGCACAACCTGCCCCCACGGCAGCGGCTGCTCGCCGTCACCGTCTGACCTTGCCCCCACAACATCCTCGAAGGACATCAGCGCAATTTGAGACACCCCAGCCTGACCTACCGCGGCCTGCTGATCGAGATGACCGAGCAGCTGCGCCACGTACCCGCCGACAAGCTCGCCGAAATGCTCGACGCCCCGGTACGCATCAGCTTCCCCGGCGGGGACCTCACGATCGAGAGCGTCACCGTCGAAGAGGGCTACGACGCAGAACCCGACGAGGATCCCAGCGACACCCAGCCGTGGCACCTCACCATCAGCCCCTGGCTGATCTGACCCTGCAGCCTCGGCCCCGACGGCAGGGCCAACAGCGCAAGCTCGGCCAGCGCAACGGCCGCGCTTTCCCTCTTCCTCCTGCGAACACCCAACCTATTGACTGGAGTTGTTGATGACGGCTGTCCTCACCCGACTGTGGTGGCGCCTCGAAGACGTGCTGCCCCTGGCCGAACACGCCATGGTCTGCCCCACCCAAGCCCGCACCGGCGTACGGCAACGTGCCCATGCCCTGGAAGCTCCGGCGCTGACCTGGAGCACCACCGGCGGCCCCGACCTGCTCACCTCCACCGGCGTGCCGAGCTGGCGCCGCCCGGACGGCACCGAACATCACGCCGAGGCGCACACCTGGCGGCACCGCACCGGCCGGTACGGCACCGCCTGGCGCGACACCTACCACCACGCGCACCTGCCCCTGCTCGCTTCCGACGGGCACCGCAGCGTCCTGGAGAGGCTGCGCGATGCCCGCGACAGCGGCCGGCAGCACTGGGTCACTATCGACATCGACCCCGCCGACGACCACCTCATCGCCGCCGACCGCGTCAAGACCGCCGGGCACCGAGACCAGCTCGCCCCCGACGGCGCCCGCTGGCACCTCGACGCCGTCACCAGCCCAACCGTGGGCGGCGTTGCCTACCCGGCGTGGGTCGCCGCCGCCTACCGCACCGCCGACGGTGCCGTGCTCGCCCGTTTCGACCAGACCACCACTGCGCGGATGATCGACGACCTGTCCCGGTTGCATCACCACCCGGGCGCAAGGCCCGGCGAGTATCCGCTGCTGCGCGTGGACGCTGAAACGCTGGTGGTCCTGGAGGAATACGAGGCCGGCCGCACGGTCGCCTACCGAGAGATCGAGCGGATCGTGCCGGACGACGAGGGCCGGTACGCCATCGGCGCCTACCTGTGGCCCTGGCAGATCGCTGAGTCCCGCCACTACCGCCGGTGGCCCTGGACGGCGGCACTGCGCCGACGCCGGCAAGCGGCTCCTCGGCACCAGGGGCCCGCTCGCGCGGTCGAGCCGAGTCGGGTCCAGAGAGCGTGAAGCGCTCGCTGCGCTGATGCACCGACCCTGACGTCCCTTCCCCGATCCCCCCATCTTGAGTAGTGGAGACACACGACTACATGCCTGCCCTTCCGCCTGGTTCACGGCTGCTTACCGCCGACGAGGCCGTCGAGGCGCTGATCACCGGCGACCACGGCGAGGCCGCCCCCGGCACCCTCGAACTCGACGCCGCCCTGGTCGAGCTCCTGCGCAGCGGACAGATCGTCGCAGCCCGGATGCCCGATCAGCGGATCGCGTTCAGCCCAGTCCCTGCGGCAGACGACCAGTCCCCGCCCGCCTGAACCCCGCACCAGACTCGGACACCTTCGCCCCGCCGCCGACCTCCGGCTCGCGGGGCTTCTTCATACCCACAGCCAGTTTCGCAAGCCGGGCGCCGCAGCCCTCCACAGACCGCGGAGCCCGGCCTGCCGATTCCCATTCCTCACTACCGAAATTGGAGGCCTCCCGCCATGGGCGAACGCACCCTCACCGGGATCCTGATTCCCGCCAACCGACGCCGATACCTGGCCGTCTACAGCCAATGGGCGACCGACATCCCCGACCTGCTCGCCGAGCTACGCCACGAAGGGCGTGGCACGCATCAGCAAGACACCGCCGCGCTAGCCGAAGCCATGATCGGCCGCGTGGCCCGCCGCCACCTGGTCCGCGGCCGTCTCGACGAGCACCCCGACGTCGACCTGGTGCAGCTCACCCTGCTGGACCCCGATCACGCCGGCATCAACGTCTACGCCAACAGGCTGCCAAGAGGGCAGTGGGACCGGCTCCGCGGTGCGCACTGGGCGCTGTACAGCCGCCATCGCCTCGCCGAGTCCACCGATGACCTCTTCACGCTGACCCGCCGAGACACCGGCACCGTCTGGACCTGCACCCACTGCGGCACCACCGATCAGGTCAAGTTCAGCGTCCGTTTCCGGCTCGGCAGCGAGCCTGCCGGCCCGGAGGGCGAACGGTCGGTCGCCACCTGCGGCGGCTGTCGATCCGCCGAGATCACCGACCCGCACTTCACCGTCACCCGCACGCCGCCACCCGCACCAGAGGTGACGCGGCACGCCGACTAACAGCCCCGAGCCCGCACGCGAGCCCCACACCCCGCCGCCGGGTGTGGCGCTCTCGTGTTCCTCCGCCGTCTCTCGCCAAGGAGCCGCCACGATGCCCGCCATCACCATCTGCCCCCGGCCGACGTCTCCTGCCCGCCCATACCGCTCGCCGGGCCGGAGCGGGCGATGAGTAGCCGGCTTCTGCTGTGGATCGCGGCGGCCGTCATCGGCTTCATCCTGTTGTGCGCGGCCGGTGCCGGTGTGCTGACCGGGGGCGCGGCCGACACGGGCCTCGCCTGCACTCCGGAGCTGGCCGCCAGCGCTCCCGCGTCGAGCAGCCCCGCCCCGACGCCTTCCGTACGGGTGTCGGTGACGCCTGCCGTCGACGGCCGCTACCCGGCCATCGGCCGCTGGGATGCGACCCAGGTCGCTAACGCGGCCACCATCATCGCCGTCGGACAGCGCCTCAACGTGCCGCAACGCGGCCTGGTGGTGGCTCTCGCCACGGCTATGCAGGAGAGCAATCTGCACAACCTCGACCACGGCGACCGCGACAGCCTCGGGCTGTTCCAGCAGCGCCCGAGTCAGGGCTGGGGCAGCCGCGCGCAGGTCACCGACCCTCAGTACGCGGCGACCGCCTTCTACCGGCGGCTGCTCAAGGTCGACGGCTGGCAGGCCATGCGGGTCACGCAGGCGGCGCAGGCCGTGCAACGCTCGGGCCTGCCCACCGCGTACGCGAAGTGGGAGGCCGACGCGACGATGCTCGTCACTCGCCTCGCCGGCACTGCCGGCGTGCCGCAGCCGTGCACCGCCGTCGCGATCGGCGGCCAGGGCTGGGTCAAACCCGTGGACGCGCCCATCGTGTCCGGTTTCCGGACCGGGCAACGTCCCGGCCATGACGGTGTCGACCTCGGCGCCGCCCGCGGCACCCGCATCGTCGCCGCGTCCGCCGGCACCGTCTCCCGGGTGCGGTGCAACGTCGGCGCCGGTTCCTGCGACGTCGACGGCCATCCCGGCCTCGGCGGGTGCGGCTGGTACGTCGACATCACCCACCCCGCAGGGGTGATCACCCGCTACTGCCACATGCTCACCCGCCCCCTCGTGCGCGAGGGCCAAACCGTCGTCGCGGGGCAGCAGCTCGGCGTGGTCGGCAGCAGCGGCAACTCCTCCGGCCCGCACCTGCACTTCGAGGTGCACCGCAACGGCGACGCCGGCAGCACGGGCGCGATCGCGCCGCAGGACTGGATGCGCGAACACGGCGCACCCCTCGGCTGAAACCAGCGGCGCGCTTGTGCCCTCGCCCCGGCCGTAGCGCGAGCACCACGAACCGGTGGCAACTCAATTCCTCTCCACCCCATTCAGCGTCGGTCACGCGCCGACCACTATGAAAGGTCACAGAGCATGTCAGATCGCGGCTACATCGGCATGGAAAAGGATGGCGTCGTCACGGCCCGATACCTGCACGGCGCTGACGAGCCGGAAATCCTGGTCCCGAAGCTACGCGCCATCTGGGACGGCCTACAGCGCGACAGCCATCGCCTGTGTACGGCACTGCTCGCCGAGGACTGGTCCTACCTCAGCACCGACCAGAGCGGCCCCTACATCAACTTCGTACCGGGAGTCGGTTGCCCGTCTCCCGGCGGAACCAGCCCTAAGCCGGCCCGTATCCCGCTTGCCGGACCCATCTCCGCTTACCTCGGATGGCTGTATGTCATCGCGCCGGACTCCAGCGTCATCACCGTGTACGAGGCCACGGTTCATGACCGCTGGCTGCGCCATAGCGTCCACGAGCTACGCACCGACCGCTGAAATACCCCCGGAGGGAAGCCAAGAGGCGGCGGGAAGCCGGTAGAGCATTGCCTGAACCGCGCCGCATGCCTGACGCAGGCACCGACCCTCGTCGTCGCTGTGGACGCCTCGCCTTCGTCGCCCGCGGGCGATGTCCTGCCGCATCCTGAGCGCCCCGATCGCCGGCCTTTGTCGCGGCGAGATCCCGTACCACCGCGCGACGATGCCCCCGCCCAGACCTGAGAGGAGGCGGGCGCCGGCCTCCGCGCATCCCACCTCATCCCGAAAGTCCGCGACCGACCGGTCGCGGACTTTTCCGTTTCCGAGAAAGGAAGACCTACGTGCCTGAACATGACTCCCGGCCATTGCCTGCCGCACTCGCCATCGATCACGTCGTACAGGAACTGACCGAACACGCCGGCTACCGCATCGACGGCCAACCCTTCAACTACGTCGCGGCCACCGCCCCGGACGCGCTACTCGCCTGGCTATCGGCGGCCGGCCAGTACGCCTCAGCCGACTACCAGCTGCAGATGTTGCAGCGGCAGATCGCCGGCATGCGCGCCGAAATGGCACCCAACTCCGGCCTGAACAACGACGACATCGAACTCTTCGTCGAAGCGCTGGGCGGCCTGCTTGCTCTGCATGCCACGGTGAGCGCGGCCCTCGACGAGGCGCATCACGCGTTCATCGCCGCCTGCCAGCCGCTCAGCGACGAAGGGCTGCTGACCCCGGATGGACGGCAGTGGCGCGGCATCGACCTGATCACCCCTGCCCGACTCGATCCGGTGGCCGTGCAGGTACCCCAGGACGCGGCAGCACCATGGCCGCTGGTCAGAGCCGGCCACATCGTCGTCGACGTACTCGCCCGCCTGCACCAGGACACGGCGCCCGAACCCGGCACCCCGGTGCTGCGCCGCACCCCAGGCGGCTTCGCCACCCTGAACCACCAGGGCGTGTGGCGGCGGCTACTGCCCGACCCCGACGGACGGTACCTGCTGCGCGGCTTCGCCTGGCACACCCCACCAGCAGAGCCCGAACCGGCATTAGCACCGCAACCGCCTGTCGAGGAGACCGGCAGCGCCTGGATCAGCCGCTTCCTCAGCCCCGGCGACCGATTCGACCGCGCGACCCTGCCCGCAGGCCGGCACGGTATCGAACTGTCCGACGGCAGAGTCGTCGTCGACACCGCCGCCGGCTTCGCCGCACTCGGCCACGCCCTGCTCGCACAGTTCGACCCGCCCACCTTCGACGAGGTCGAAACGGCCGGGCTGTGCGGCAACGGCACCGACGGCACCGGCCCGCACCGCTGGCCCGACGTGGCCCGCGCAGCCCTCACCAGACCCGTGACCGTCTACATCGCCGACGTGTCCACCCGCCACTTCGACTGGTACGGCACGGGCCTGTCCGAGGACGAGGCCCGCGACAGCCTCATGCGGGCCTGGCAGCAACACGCCGCACATCATGGCGCCGATCCGCAGTTCCTGCGCCGCGACGAGCTCAACGTGCGGCATGGCGTCATCGGCACCGCATGGCGCGACCAGCATGCGTTCCCGCCAAGCCCCTGATCTGCCGCCGGACGGCGGTCAACGGATCGGCCCTCCGGCGGCCCGGCATCCGACAACAACGAGAAAAGGAAGACCCTCCATGCCCCAGAAGACGATCTTGGTGGCGGTGCTCGTCCCTGCCACCGCCACCCTCGACACCATCGCCGCGCATCTCGCCGCGCCGCTGCAGACGGTCGTGCCGTCGGTCATCGACCGGTACCGGCTCGGCGGGCGGTTCACCGCCGCGTGGGACCCGGACTACCAGCCGCGCACCGAGCCGGCGAACTGGCGGCCCTGCCGCCCCTGCCGCACCACCGGCCTGGTCGCCGGTGATGCCTGTCCCGACTGCGCCACCGCCGTGCACGAGGGCCGCTTCGCCGGCACGGTGCTGGCCCCCAGCGACCAGTGGGCCGCTCACCCCGGTGACCTCGTCCCGCTGGCACGGCTGCTCGACCCGGACTGGCAGTTCCTCGCCGGCCGCTCTGGTGAGCGCACCGCCACACCGGTGCTGTGGGCGGACCCGTCGGTGCGCGGCACGAGGTGGCTCGACGTCGCCGAACACCCCGGCGACTTACCTCCAGCCCTGGCCACGATCTTCGAACGGCTGCGTGACGGCACGCGCCTGCCGGATCCCAGCGGGGCCCCGTTCGACCCGGGCGCGTGGCAGGTCGCCGTGGTCGAGGCCCGCACCACCAGCGCCGAGGACCGCGAGGACGACCTGGTGATCGGGTCGGTCGTGCTCATCACCGACCCCGAGCACGTCGAGAAGGACACCTGCGCCGACCAGCTGTACGTGGTCAGCGACGACATGAACCGCCCCGAGTCCTATGTGACGGTGCGCCTCGGCGACTACGGGCCCGCCACCCCCGGCCACGCCCTGTGCGAGGTCGACCCGGCGCGGGTGTGGCTGCAACCGGTACCGCCCGACACGCCGCCCTACCGCTTCAGCCCCGAGGACGGCCTCGCGTAGCAGCAAGCCATCCCACACATCACCCCCGCGTGTTCTCAGGTCCGCGACCGCCGGTCGCGGACCTTCCCGTCTTCTTCCGAAAGGCAGGCTCACATGTCTCACCCCGATTCGCAGCCCACACCGGCAGCACACCGTGCCCGTCAGGCCGACCCCGCCTCAGCGCACGTATTCGCCGAGGTCCGGGCCGCCGCTGCCGCCTGCGGTCGTAACGCCGCCGACTGGTGGGCGCAGGACACCATCGGTGCCCGCGCCACCGGTGACCTCACCGACCGCGCCCGGCACGTCCTGGCCGGCGTCGACAGCGGCGACCCCGCCGTGCTCGACGAACTGCCCCACGCGCTCTCCGCACTGGCCGCCAGCAGGCCCGGCGAGGCGGATCCCGACGCAGCGGACCTGCCGCCCGCCGTGGCGGCGCAACTGCGCGACGACCGGCACGCCGAGGACACCTTCATCGACGGGTACACCGAGGCGATGCTCGACCGTGTCGCCGAGCTGTGCCGCATCGCGATCAGCCCGCGCGGTGACGGCCGGGACATGTCGCACCTGCACCCCGACGGCATCCGTATCGGCCGGGCCGGGGTGTTCTCCGGCGACTGGTCCTGGACCAGCGATGACGGTCCCGGCCGCTACCGGGTCGGCTACGCCGGAACTCTGATCGACCGGTGGAACGGCTGGGCGGTGTTCTCCTGCACCCGCAAGGTCGCCGAGGCGATCGTCGCCGAGCAACAAACCGTCCGCGAGCAGTACCGCAACGAACAGCGACACCAGGGCAAGCAAGGCGCCGACCTGGAAAGCCTCGTCGACCAGATGTGGGCGAACCTGTACTTCGACGGCGACGTCATCGTCGCCGACCAGCGGCAGATGTACGACGACCCCGAGGCCATCGACCGCATCATGCCGGACGCCGACGGCCGGTACGTGGTGATGGGCTGGAACTGGTGCTGGGACGCCGTCGACCCTCTCGACTGCGAACGCATCGTCGGAGACCTGCCCGAACCCGGCGACGAGCAGCAGTACGTGCTGCTGCGCCACACCCCCGGCATGCAGGTGCCCCACGATCGGCTGCGCGCCACCGACGTGCAGCGCCACGTCACCGACGACGGAGCCGGGTTCACCGCGATCCTCACCCTCGACGGCACGCCGGTCGCCACTATCACGAACCCCGGCAACGGGGGCGCGACCACGCTCACCAGCCTCGACGGCCAGCCCGAGTGGCAGGGCATGGCCGACTACCTGGCCGGCGCCTGGCATCAGGGCGCGCCCGTCGAGCAGAGCAGGCTGCTGATCGCCCTGGTCACCGAGACCGAACTCGACGATGCCCTCACCCGAGCCGCGGCGGCCGACGCGGCGGTGCTGCGGCTGATCGACGACCACGGCTACACCCGCGAAGTGAGCGCATGCACCCCCGCCCCGCGCGGCTGGCAGCAGCTCATCAAGGTCGGCGACCGCGTCACCGCCGACAGCACCGGCTCGGACGGGACCCGCTGGCAGATCTGGACCGGCCGGCACCGGCAAACCCTGCCCACCACCGCCACCGCGGTCACCATCCCGCACTGACCGCCGTCCGCACACCACAACCCCGCGGCGAAGATCCGCGACCTTGCAGCACGTTCTGCATCCCCCGGGGAGGGGGTCACGTCGGCGGCGTGACCCCCTCCTGTCCTTTCCTGAACAGGAGAAGAGTCCCGTGACCGGACCCCTCGATGCCTGCCAGCGCAGTACCTGCGCCGGCGAAGCCACCCACCCGGGTGGCGTGCATCTCGACCCGACCCACCGCCTGTATGACGGTCCCGACATCAGCCTGCGGGCACTGCCGTCGGCTGTGCGCGAGCCGGCCATCGCCCTGCTGCACGCCGCGCGCCGCGACTCCTGGAACCTCACCGCGGTCCACATGGCCCTGCACCGGCTCGCCCGCGAGATCCATCGGCTGCAAGCCCAGGTCGCCGCGGTTCAGGTGGACCGCGACCGCAGTGTCCGCGCCGCGATCGCCCGCGCCGAGGACTGCGCCGAACACGGCCCTGACCTGCGCTACGAACAGCATCAGGCGTACTGGTTCTCCCGGCTCGTCGAGGCCAAGGACGCCGAGCGGGTGGTGTGGCTCAGCGCCGTGCACGACATCAACCGGGCGCTCACCGGCCGCAGCGACGACTGGGCCGCCGCGCTGCGCGCCCACCTCGCCCAAATCCAGCGGCAGGCCGCCAAGACCCGGGCCGGAGGCGATGCCCCGACCCTGGCGGACTGCCAGCGAGCCGGCCGCTGCGAGCACCCGCCGACGGACCCGCACGTCGCCTGCCAGCAACTGACCGCGGTTCCCCGCGACGCCGAGCCGGAACACACAAGTGGCTGACCTGGCATTGCGATCCGCGCAAGCCTGGGGGCCTGCCGCAACCGATCACCGCGGGGATGCGCCTGTGGTCGGCGACTTGACTCGGCGCGCGGATCGAAGCGTGCATGGCATCCCCCGACACCGACCCGCGGCGCCACGCACCGACGGGCCAGCCCCGGAAAGGAGTGTCTGCTCCGCGATGACCGCAGCGTTGACGCCGGCGCACGCCACCCGCGCCGTCCGGCAAGCGCTCACGGCGGCCGGCCTCACCGAAATGGTGCGGACCGTGACCTCACGTCCGGCCGTTGCCGGTACCGGTTTGAGCCGCGCGGTCCGCACCGACGTGACCCTGCACCCGCACCAGCGGCCGGAGCCGATAGCCGCCGTCCTGGCAGGGCTGCCGGACGTGGTGCAGACCCTGACCACCGCTACGTCGGTAGCCGTGTACCGCGCTGAACGGCCGCCCAGCACTGCGGCACCGCAGTCGCGACGAGAGCGCCGACGTCTGCGCATGCAGCGGCTGACGGCCTGCGACCAGAGCCCCGACCTCTCCACTCCTGACGCCGCCGCTGGGGCGGCGACCCGAAAAGAAGGAGATACCACCATGTCCGAACCGCAACCACCCACCCCCACGCTGAACCGGATCCTGGCCGCGCTCGCGGTTCTGCACACCGCCACCGCTAAGGACATCGCCACGCACGCGGGGCTCGGCTACTCGACGGTGACCCCGAAACTGCGCGAGCTCGACGGGCAGAAGCTGGCCGAACGCGACGGCACCCGCGACGGCCAAGCGCTGTGGCGTCCCACCCCGGCCGGAATCCTGGCCGCCGCGGTCGCCGCCGGACAGACCGCACCCGCCGATCAACCGGTCGACACCCCCGGCGGCGACGCCCCTGTGCCCGATCTCCAGGCACCCGACGTCGACACACCCGGCGGACAGAGCACACCCGACCCGGCGTCGCCGCACACCGAGCATCCGGACGACAAGGGTGCCGAGGGCGTGCCGGTGAACGAGGAGCCGGCCGCCCCTGAACCGGCCCATGTCGATGAGGTTCCGGCCGATCAACCGGCAGCGGAACCGGCGACCGCCCCTGACACGGACAGCGGCGACGCCGCGACTACGCCTGCGGCGGGCGATACCGATCCGGACACCACTGACACTGCGGAGGCGGTCTTGGAGCCGACACCACAGCGGCGCCCCGCCGGAAGCCTGGGCAAGTCCGCCGTCCAATTCCTGCGAGACCACCCCGGCGAGACGTTCACCGCCGGGCAGGTGGCCAAGGCCATCAACCTCGCGGACGCCGACAAAGGCTACGCGAAAGCTTCCCCCGGCGCCGTTACCAACGCCCTGACCACGGCCGCCGGAGACGGCCAGATCCGCCACCACATCGACGGCAAACGCTCTACCTACGAAGCCGCCTAACAGCACGGGGGCACAGTGCCTTCACCTCACCCGGCGCGAAGGGGGAACTCACCACGGCACAAAACCCGAATCCGGTTCTCCCTTCGCGCCGCACCCCTGCGATCGAACGCAAAGGACGACGCCCCTTCCCATGGCTACCGACCTGCACTTCTCCCTACCCGACGTCCTACGGCTGGCCGAACACGCGGTCGCCTCCCGCCGGCACCGGCGCACGTACGAGGAAACCCTCACCGGCACGGCCTGCCCCGGAGCAGCACTCGAATGGGTCACTGACCGGGGCACATACCTGACGTCCAACGGCAGGCCAAGGTTGTTGCCGGACCCTCACGACGACACCACCGGGCACGCCGTCTACGCGCACGGCTGGGGTCGCGACAGCGACCGTCGCGCCCTGGCTCGCACCGACGTCGGCGACAACGACTTCTGCAAACACCTGCACCTGACCGGCGCCGACGGCGACCCGCTGTTGCAGATGCTGCGCCACGCCACCGCCGCCCACTACCCGTGGTTCGTGATCACCGTCGACGGCGCCGACCTCGACGTCAGCTGCCGCACGGACGGCCCCACCACCTAAACCCGGCACCACCCACGGCAGGCAGCACCAATACCGCGGCTCCCTGCCGCCGGGGACAGCCCGTGCCGCCGCGCAGCTCGCGGCGCCGCGAGCTTGCTCAACCACCAATCCCTTTGCTCGGTGCCGTGCTTCCGCGCGCCCGAAAACACCCCCTCGAAAGGAAATCCTCCGTGGACGCCCACGCACGCATGAACACGCCCTCCGGGCATCACCCGCCCAGCACAGGACTGAGCACCATGCCCGCGCCTGCCGCGCAGCCGGCGTCGGTGGACACCCTCGCCTACCCGATTTCCCCCGACTACGTGAAGAGCTGGACTGCGGTGAGGGCGATTTGCGAACTCGTCGCCAACGCCCTCGACGAGGACCCACACGCCCGGATCAGTTGGGCCGACGGGGTGCTGACCATCGCCGACGACGGCCCCGGTATCCCCGAAGAAGGTCTGGTCCTGGGCTACTCCACCAAGACGAGTCAGCAGATCGGCCAGTTCGGTGAGGGCAAGAAGCTCGCCTTCCTGGTGCTGGCCCGCAGCGCCGAGGTCGGCGAGCTGAGCTGCGACACGGTCGGGTACTCCTTCACCCCGACGGTCGAGCGGCACCGCCTGCTCAACGGGATGATCCCGTCCCGCTCAGGTCGAGGCGCGGAGATGTTGGTCTACCACCTGCACCGTACCGGCCGGACCAACGGCACCGTCATCACCGTCGCCTGCGAGCAGGCGGTCGCGCAGGAGGCCATCGGCCGGTTCCGGACCCTGACCGAACCCGGCTACACACCACCGGCGGCTCCCGGTGAGTGCGTCCTGGACGGTGAACCGGGACGGGTGTGGATCGGCGGAGTCCTGGTCAACACCATCCCGGGCCTGCTGGCCTCCTACGACCTGCCGCTGGACGACGAGGCCCTGCAGAACCGCGACCGCACCGTCATTGAAGCCGGCGCTCTCGCCGACGCGGTCCGCGCCATCCTCGCCGCCAGCGAAGACCTCCAGGTCATCGACCGCTTCGCCCGCCATGCCCTCGACGGCGGCAGGCTACGCGAGCCCGAGCAGTACTTCGACCGCGTCACTGCGCCGCGCGCCCGCGCGGCCTGGCGCACCTGGGCTCGCGCCAACCTGTCGGAGAAGACGTTCTACTCGGGCTCCGGTGCCGAAGAGTCCGCCCTGCTGCTGGTCGACCGCGGTTACACCGAGGCCACGGCCACGGGCCTGTCGAACTACCAGCAGCAGGTGCTCATGACCCTGCTCGGTGTCGAGTTCGCCAAGGCCCAAATCGTCCGCCACCATGACCGCACCCGCGGCAAGACGACGTGGGTTGCCGCCAAGGCGCTGACCGCTGCCGAGCGGACGGTGCTCGCCGACGGCTGCGACCTGGTCTGCCGGGCGATCGGCCCGTACGCCCTGGACCGGGTCCGGGTGTACAGCGAGAGCGAAAGCTCGCCCTGCGCGGACGGCTTCTACAGCCCGACCACCGGCGACGTCGCCATCCACCGCGACGTGCTCGCCGACCGGCACCGCACCCTGCTCGTGCTGCTGCACGAGGCCGCCCACCGGGTCGGACACCGCGGCGGCGGACCACGACGGGCGGCGATCCCCGACTACCACGACCGCAGCCGCGGCTTCGAAAACATCCCTGAGCGACTTCGCCGCCACCCTGCTCGGTCACCTCGCCGGCGCCGGCCTGCCCGAACCTGAAGCGCTGCCCGAAAACCCGCCACCACACATGAAGCAGAAACGCCTCCAAGCCGCGGACGACCCCGCTATTGCCGCGGTACGCCGCGAGTTGGCGCACCTGCTGCTCGACCAGACACCCCACGCGGTGAAAACCGGCGGCTTCCGCGACGCCAAGGACATGGTGGCCTCCACCGCGGTGCACCCGGACTACTGGCGCACCCTCACCCAACCCAAGTCGGTCGGGCACCGTCAGATGCGCGGGGGTCGGGCCTGGGACTACGACAAGGTCGCCCTGCTCGCCGAAGCCGCCGGGGTACACCCGCCCGTGGTGTGGCTCGGCTACCACCTGTGCGAAGGCCCCATCCACGGCCGCACCCGCCAGTACTGGAACAAGACTGGGCCGTGGGCGAAGACGATGCGCGAGGCCGTCGACCGTGCCTGCGCCGACCTGCAGGCGCTCGGCGGTGCGTATGCCGACCAGGTCCCCGCGCTGCAGGCCCTGCGCGACGGCCGTGCCGCCAGCACGATCACCGATCACAGCTGGCACACCCCCGCACGGGCGCTGATCGCGCTGGAACGCCAGCGCCTGTCCCTCGGGGATTTCGGGGTGACCTCGTGAGCGCGTCTCCGCGGGCACCTGCCCTGAGCGGGTAGCAGGCCACCGAACCACCTCCACGAACGGCAGCACCTCGGGTGCGGCGTCCCTGACCAGCGATCCCCCTGAGCGGGATCGCGGCGTGAGGACGGTCGATCCCGTCTCCGCATGTGCAGCCGACAGGCCTGCGCCCCCGGAGACGGGAGCGCAGGCCTGTCCTTTCCCCGAAAGGTCACCATGACCGCATCCACCCCGGACCCAAACCCCAACGCCGCCACCAAAGGCGGCTCGGGATACCTCTACCGCAAAGTCGCCCTCTACCTGCGCGATCACCCCGACGCGCTGCTCAAAGTCGGTGAGATCACCCGCGCCATCGGCGCCCCGTCGACCGGCGCCGTGTTCGAAGTGGGCAAGAAGATGGCCGCCGCCGGGCACGCCACCCACCACACCGGCCCGCACCGATTCCAGATCACCCAGGCAGGCATCGACGCTGCCGGCGCCCTCCCGCCCCTGCCTGCCGCAAGCCGCGGCGGCGGCTCGCGCAGCCGGCCGGGTCGCCCGGAACCGGTGGTGCGGCCCAGCGGCCAGAAGTACTTCCCGCGGCAACTCGCCGGCGGGTGGGACATCGAGGTCCTGCGCAAGCTCCGCGAGCAGCAGGTGCCGGTGCTGCTCTACGGGCCGCCCGGCACCGGCAAGACCGCCATGCTCGAAGCCGCGTTTCCGGACCTTGTCACCATCGCCGGCACCGGCGACACCATCGTCGACGACTTCCTCGGCTCCTACGCGCCGCTGCCCGGCGGCGGCTACGACTTCAACTACGGGCCCCTCGTGACCGCGATGCGCGAAGGCCGCGCGTTGTTGGTCGACGACGCCACCCTCATCCCACCGCGAGTTCTCGCAGTGCTTTACCCGGTGATGGACGGCCGCGGCACGATCACCGTCACCACCCCGAACGGCACCGAAGGCGTGGATGCCGCCGACGGCTTCTACGTGTGCGGCGGGCACAACCCCGGCGTGCACGGCGCGGTCCTGACCGAGGCCCTCGCCAGCCGTTTCACCGTGCAGGTCGAAGTCACCACCGACTGGTCGCTGGCTCGGCAGCTCGGCGTGCCCGCCAAGGTCGTCAACGCGGCGATCGACCTCAACACCGACCTGGCCGCAGGCCGGGTCGGCTGGGCGCCGAACCTGCGCGAGCTGCTCGGCTTCGTCAAGGTCCGCGACACCCTCGGCCAAGCCGCCGCCCTGGCCAACCTCGCCGGTATCGCCCCTGAGGACTGCCGCACTGAGGTCACCGCCGCGCTGACGCGCCACACCGGTCAGCAGATCACCGCGCTCACCCTCGGCAAACGCTGACCCCTCACCCCTGGAAGAAAGGATCACCCCTGCGATGTCTCAACCCAACCGCACCCACCGCAAACCCGGCACCCCCATCACTTCCGCGACTGCGGACCCGGACTGGCAGCCCTGGTCCGACGCCTGGACCCGGCACGTGCCCGTGCTGACCGGCCGCACCGACCTGCACGTACACGTCGCCCCGGGCGCGGGCGGCGGCGCCCCTGAATGCTTCTACCCGGACCTGCGCCGCATCGAGGTCGACGCCACCTACATCGCCGGCACCCCGTCGATCGCCGACCCGCGCAAAGCCGGCCACAAGAAGCTCGTCCCCGTCGGCTACGGGCTGCTCGTGCACGGCGCCGCTCACGCCGCGCACAGCCGGTGGCAGGCCCCGCCGGGCACGGCACCGATCCTCGCCGAGGTCGCCGACCTGCTCGAGGAATCCCGCGCCGAAGGGCGCCAACGCGCCCGCCGCCGTGGCGACCGGCGGTGGCTGCGCCACGTGAGCAACGCCCTGGTGCACCCCGGGACCGCACCCGTCGACGACCTCTGGCACGCCGGCGTGCTGGCCGCGCTGCTGCTGGCCCGCGTCGACGCGCGCATCCTTACCAGCAAAGACGTCCGTACCGTCCGGACCGCGGTCGCCGCGGTGCTGGGCCGGCCCCGGCTGCGGCAGCTGCGCGAGATCTGGCAGCAGGCCCACACCGTCGACGACACCGACGCCACCACCATGATCAAATTGGCGCGGCGGTGGTGCCGGGTCCTGGGCATCGACCCCCGACGGCATCGCCAGGTGCCGGCCGCCGACCCGGGTGACTTCCCGGGCCGTCTGGACCAGGCGTTGACCGAGTTCCTCGCCGCCACCGTCGGGCTGACCCCGACCGACTACCGGGCGCAGATCCTCACCCGCAGGCACAGCCCCCCGGAGCATTGGCCGCGCGCTGCCCCGACCCCGCAGCAGCAGGCCGCCGCGAGGCATCTCGCGGCACGGATCCAACGGGCGCGGACCCGCAATCCCGAACCGGGTGTCCGCGGCTCGCTGCTGCCACCCGGCAGGCTGCGGGCCCGCACCGCGCTCACCGCCGACGCCCAGATCGCCGCAGGGCAGCGGCCCACCGCCGAACCGTGGCACCAGCGCACCCAGCTCCCACCGCCGAAGCCGACCCTGCACCTGGCGATCCTGGTGGACCTGTCCGGCTCAATGCACTCGTATGCGACCGAACTGTCGTCCGCGGCGTGGATCTTCGCGCACGCCGCCCAACGTGGACAGGCTGTCACCACCACCATCGGCTTCGGCGACGCCACCACCCTGCTGGTCGCCCCCGGCACCAAACCCGCCCAGGTTCTGCACATGCAGGCCGGCGGCGGCACCCTCACCTTCTGCGACGCGGTGAAACTCGCCGACCAGCAACTCGACCTGCGCCACGGCCGCACCCTGCGCCTGTGCGCCGTCGTCTCCGACGGCCTGCTGGCCGACGAGCGGGCCGCGCAGAAACTCATCACGACGCTGCACCGCTCCGGCTGCGCCGTGCTGTGGCTGCATCCGGCCGGACTCGCCGCGCACACCTTCGCCGACACCACCACGATCACCGTCACCGACCCCGTCGACGCGGTCACCCAGATCGCCGACGCCGCCGTCACCGCCCTCGAAAACAGCTGACACCACCGCAGGCCTTGGGCGACGCGCGCTTCGGCGCGACGTCCGATTCAGGCTCGCTACGAGGGCGACTTTCAGCGGCCGATCCCCTTCCCTCACCGGGCCGGAATTCTTCCCAGCCCGGTCGGCAGATCACCAGGCCGGGACGTCCCGACCCCTTCCGTGGCACCGCTGCTCCACGCGGGAAGCAGCAGCCCACCACGCCACCGCATCAGTGCGGCGCGGGCCGCCGGCGTCGACCTTCCGGCGCCTCCTGACCGCCCGGCGCGACTGCTGTCGTCGCCCGGCGGTCACATCCCCATCCCGTTCAGCCGAGAGGAACAGAAATACATGGCAACCCGAGTCCAGTACGTCGTCGTCGACGACCTCGCCGACCACAACTTCGCCACACTCGCCGCCGCGCTGCGCCCGTACCTCGCCGCGGCCCGCCGCCTACCGAAGAGCACAACCCGCAAGGCCGACAACCGCACCGCCGACCCGAAGCCCAGCACGATCCGCCGCTGGTGGGCCACCAATCCCGATGCCCTCGCACTGCACGCATTCCAAGAACGTGGCCAGATCCCGCACCAGGTGAAAGCCGCCTTCCACGCAGCCCACCAGTCCTAATCCGAACAGGACCGATCGCCGCGCTTCGCGTCCCTTCAACCATCCACGGCCTCGCCCCGGCAATGCCCGGGGAGGGGCCACTTTCATCGCCACAACTCGACCCGGCACCAACAACCCCGATGCAAGGAGAACCCCACTCGTGTCCATCACACCCGTCCGGCTGCCACACAGCGGGCTCACCGTCCCGCATACCGGCTACACCGTGACCTCCTACCGGCACCACGAGACCCACGACGGTGTCGCCTTCACCGCCACCGTGCGCCTTAACAACAAGGTCATCGGCACCATCGAGAACGACGGCAACGGCGGACCGGACCAGTTCTACCCGAGCACCGCTGACGGCCACCGAACGACGACGCCCGCGCTGGAAGCGTTCGCCGCCGCATGCACCGACGCTCAGGGAGAGACACCGGACCTCGAACTGGTACTCGGCGACCTGGTCACCGAGTACGAGACCAGCCGCCACATCGCCCGCGCCGCCAAACGCGGACACGTCACGCTGCGCATGATGCAGGACCACGAGCTCGACGACGGCCCGATGGGATGGCCCAGCGGGGCCGCCTTCTTCGCAGTGCCGCCCGCGACGGCCGCCAATCCGGACCGGCTCCGCACTCGGCTGCAGCGGGAACCGGACCTCGCCCCCGACGCCCTCGCGTGGTGGCAGATCTGGGACGCCAACGCGAGTCGCTGGAACGACGTGACACCCCGCCCCGAACACCTGCCCGCCGATCCCGCCTGACCTGCCCCGCCTGCCTGGGCGCACCCAGGCAGGCGGGCTCTCTCCGCGCTTCCCTCGCCGCCAACGGGCTATGTCGCGACCCACCACGCTCTTGCCGGCCGACGACGAACCGGGGTCCCGCCAGCACGCCAGGCGCGTGCGGGGGGCTCGACGGGGGTTCACAGGATCCGGCATTCGCGCACCGCGACGCCGTGCCTGTGTGTCGGCCGCATGCCTCCTTCGGGAACCCGCTGCGTCCCGGGGTGCCCTGGGTCGCAGCCCCCGACACCCTCTCGGAGGTCTCGGACGAACGTTCTTCCCCAACGACACCGTCACCGGATACGCCCGCATCGCCGGCGAGCCGTCGGCACCTTCTCATGCGCGCGCTGCACCGTTCGCCGCCGTCGACTTGCTCATTGGGCAGGCCGAAGCGTTCATGGTCATCGCCGCACCGCGGCACCGAGCGGCGCACAATGCCGACCGCATGACCACTGAGGAGTACGAATGGACCCCGACGCGTCCTCGACGGGCGAGAACCCGCCCGTCATGGCCTGCAATCTGATCGACCCGTCGACGGTGCCGGCGGAGGACGAGACCGTCGTCCCGCAGGCCTTGGGGCATCTGCGCACCGCCGCCCGCTACGCCTGCGGGGCCGTCGCCCGCAACAACTGCTACCCGCCGGAACTGCCGGTAGCCGTGCTGGCCGACACTACGGCAGCGATGTACGAGGTGGCGCGCATGTCCGCCCGCTACGTGGGCGACTACTGGGCGGAGGCAGGTGCGCGGACGAACCGGGCGGCGGACCTGCTGGCGCAAGTGCGGGAACTGCTCGACGCCGCGCGCCACCACACCATTCTGGTACCGGCGGACAACGATCCCGGCGGACCGGCACCCACTGCGGCACCGGCGGCGTGACCCGTGTCGAGCTACGTCACGTTGCTCGCGGACGGAGCTGGGGGCGGCTGGGCGTTCGAGAGCCCGGACGGCGCCCCCGCCCGGGTGCAACCGCAGGACAGCGCGCATGTGACCGTGCCGCTGTGCGACCCTGCGTGCGGTGATGCGCTGAGCGTGGCACGGGCCACGGTCAGCCTTGAGCCGGCCGTGGCCGCCGCGTTCACCGCCGGGACGCAGCCGCCGCAGGCAGAGCTGCATCTGCGTGCGGTGCTGCTGCTTGCGGTCCCCGCATATCGGCTGGCGGTGGCGGTCGGTGCCTTCGCTGACACGTACGCCGCGCATCTATGGTGGGCGACGGCTCGTGAGCGGCTTCACCAACCGGATATGTCGATCGGGGTGTTCCCGCTGATCGACGACGCTTGCCGCGAAACCGGTTAACCCCAGCGGCAGGGAAACCGCCTCCCGGCTGTCGGGTCATTTCCCGGCGCGCCCGGGGGCGGAATCCTTTTCGCTTTCTCGGCCGTGGGGCTATGGGATGCGTAGCAGAACCTGGAAGGCCTGATGACCAGGCCTGCCGCCGCGCTATGTGAGTCGTCCACCACCGCACTGACCGGGTGCCCAATAGCACCCCCGTCGCCCGTGGATGACTGCCGGAGCCGACGACAAGCCTCGACGACGTCCGTAGCGCGCCGAAATACTTCTGTGCTGCGTAGCCCCGGCGGGCGGCGGACGAGCCTCGGTGCGGTCACCGCTTCGAGAGGGTTTCCTTCGATACGGGGGTCCCCTCAGGCAGGTAGCGGCGTACGGTGCGCTCGGACTTGCCGATGAGCCGCCCGATCTCGCTGGGATGCAGGTGGGGATCCCTGCCGGACCAGTACGCGACCGCGTCCTTGGTGGCTTCCGGAACGGTGTCGCTGTCGTCTGCGAGCGCCGGGCCCGTGTCGGGCGGTTGGTGCTGGACCGGCGACACGGTCGTCGTGGGGGCTGTCGTGGTCGTGGCGGCTGTATCGGCCTGGGGGCGCGCGGCATCGGCGTCGGGCTCTGGTGTGGCCGGCATGCGGGGCTGCGGTGTCAGCGCGGCGGTTCCCGAGGCGTCTACTGGCGGTGGGTCTGCGGGAGTGGTCAAGGAGGGGCTGCGGGAGGCGGCCGAACTCAGCGTCACCAGCGGTGAATCGGCGCGCTTTTCTCGTTGTGGCCGGGGTTCGGCGTGCGGCGTCCGCGATGGCGCGGTGATATCCGCGATGGAATCAGCGGCAGGCGCCGGATCCGTCGAGGTGTGTTCGTGGGCGCGGATACGCCCGGCGATCTCGATGAGGCAGATGCTGGCGACGACGATCAGCCCGTCGACCGACAGTGGTAGCAGGTGAGCGGCGGTCGAGGTCTCGCCGTAGCGGCGCACGACATCGGCCATGTGGAAATAGGACACCCACGCGGCGATGCCCGCGATGCCGGCGGTGACGGCGATGCGGATGATCGCGAGCAGTTGGCGGTGTACGGGCACGCGGGCGATGAGCTCGACGGTCACCAGCAGGGCGAGCGGTGGCCACGCGGCGATGCCCTGGCTGACCGGGTGCGGGTCGGCGTGCAGGACGTTCGCGGCGATGCTGGCGGCGACGCCGAGCAACAAGGTGCCGCGCACGGCCCAGCGGACGCGGTGCAGGCCCTTCAGGATTTCGGCCGGTGCTTGCGAAGTGGTGGTCATCGGGTGCTTCCGGGACGTTTGCGGGCGTGGCGGGTGGCGGCGGCGATCGAGTCGGCGGCGATGGTGAGGGTTTCGCTGGTGGGTTCGCAGTCCAGTTCGTCGATGCGGTGGGTCACCTGCTTCTTGAGGGCACGCACGGCGTCGACGTCGCCGCGCATGGCGGCGACGCGCATCGCGGCCTGGTACAGCTCCTCGGTGTGCGGGTGATGCTCGATCGCCGCGGCCAGGATCGTGCGGGCCTGTTCCGGTTGGTCGGTGAATTCCTGTGCGAGGCGCAGCGCCGCACCGGCGGCTTCTTGGGCGACGGCGTAGCGGTAGGGCTCGACCCAGTCGTAGGCGCAGCCGTCGGCGAGGGGCCCGGTGTAGGCGTCGACGGCGGCGCGCAGCGCGGTGATGCGCTGCTCGCTGGTGGTGGCGGCGTCGGCTTCGGCCAGGGCGGCGCGCATGCGCCACACGTCGCAGTCGAGGGTGTGCGGGTTGAGCACGTAGCGCTGGGCGGGGTTGTCGAGGTACTCGGCGTCGCCGGCGGCGAGTTTCATTAGCCGGCGCAGGCTGTACACCATGGTGTGCAGCCGGGTGGGGGCCTTGGCCATGGGTGCGTCGGGCAGCAGGTCGTCCAGGATGTCGTCGCGGCTGGCGGAGCCGCCGCGGACGGCGAGGTAGACCAGCAGTTCGATGGCCTGCTTGCGGATCTTCTCTCCGGCGGGCACGTCCAGGATGCGCGGTGTGCCGAGCAGGACTGCTCGGACGGTAGGTGGGGCGTCGGGCGTGGCATCTTCTGCGCTCGGGTGGTCGCCGGGTTCGGGATTCGGTTCGGGGCTCTGCTGCGCGGCATCAGTGGCAGCGTCTGAGTCTGCGAGGGTGTCCGGGGTATCGCCTGCCGGGGTGCCGTCGCTGTCTGCGACGGTGTCGCTGTCTGCGAGATTGCCGTCGTCGAGTACGGCGGTGTCGTCGCGGTCGTCGGCAGGGTGCTCGTCGCGGATGGTGTCGTCCGGGCTGCCGGCGCCGGCATGGGTGTCGGTGTCCGCGGGGACCAGGGCTGCGGCGATGGCGTCGGCCAGAGGCGTGGCGGCGTCGCTGGGCACGGGCATCTCAAGCATGTCGTCGTGTAGTTCGGCGGGAGGCGCGAGCGCGAGATCCGTGGTGGATGCGTCGTGCCCGCCCTGCCCTTGCAGGAGGCTGTCGTCGTGGATCGGCGCGTTGACGTCCTGACCGGCGACGCCGCCGGGGTCGGCCTCGGGCCAGAGGGTGAGAGTCCCGCCCGACCATGAGGGTGCCGCCACGCTGTCTCCGGCGGTGTGCCCTGGGTGGGTGTCGGCGCGTGCCGTGGCGTAGACGGCGAGGTCCGCGGCCGGTGGCGGGGTGTCACCGGTGTGGGCTTCGCCGAGCAGGCGCAGCAGGTCGGCGGCTTCGTCGGCGTCGATGACGGTGAGCCGGCTGATGTCGGCGGGGTGAGCGCCGTGGCGGCTGTGCTGTTCCGCGCGGTGGGTGGCGCCATCAGGTGCGACGTGGACGGTGTCTCCGGCGGTCCATTCGCCGAGCAGGATGCCGTGGATGTCGAGGCGCTGGGCCTGGGTCAGGATGGCCGCGATGCGGGCGCGGTCGGCGTGGGTGGTGGTGTCGGCGATGAGCACCATGGGTGGCATGGCTTCGACGTAGGGGTCGCTGGCGCGGACTGCGGGTACGTCTTCGGCGTCGTACTCGTAGACGACGCGGGTCCGGCGCAGCATCTCCTCTTCGAGCAGGTCGAGGGCGTCGGACAGCGCGATCGTGGTGATGAGTCGCGGGGTGCGGGGGATGGAGACGGCGGCGGCGCCGAGCAGGGTGGCCAGGGTGCCGGAGGCGATGACGACGGTGGCGCGGGCGTTGTAGTCCTCGGGGCCGGCGGCGAGCGCGGAGATCAGGAAGCCGCGGGCGGCGGCGTGCGCGGCGGGGCCGGTGAGGCCGAGCCCGGGGGCGGGCCACATGGTGTCGAAGCGTCCGCCGAGGGCGGGGGTGGCCGGCGTCGGGAGGTACGTCTGCTCGTACGGCGCATCGTCGGGGTCGTCGCCGTATGCGTCCCAGCCGTCGTCTTCGTCGCCGTCGCGGTTGTCGTGCCAGTCGTGGGACTGCTCGCTTTCGGGCTGCGGCGCCGCAGAGTCGAGGTCCTGGTCATCTCCGGGGTGGCCGGCGGGGATGTCGAGGGTGCGGTGCGGTGCCCAGGTGACCGGGCTGTCGGCGCCGAGGACGGGCTGTCGAGCAGCCTCAGCGGCGGCGTGCCGCGCGTCGGCGGCGGTGTCTGCTGCTGCTGCGGCGTGCAGGGCGTCGAAGAAGCCCTTGTAGGCGTGCAGTTCGTTGCGTTCGCCGTGGCTGATCGGTGCGGTGTGGCGCAGTCCGCGCCGCACGTGGGACACGATCTGGGGCATGGGCTGGGCGCCGGGATCGTCGGCGGGTGCCGTGCGGGTCAGCCGGCGGCGGCGTTGGGCCCAGATGAGGGCGACTGCGGCGATGAGTGCGGCGGCGAGCCCGGCGTCGATCCAGCCGCCGCGGGGCAGTGACACTCCGGCGACGGTGTGGTGCCCGGTGTGGTCGGCATGCTGGTCTGCGGGCGGGTCGGTCTCGGCGGGCGCGTCGCGCGGTGCGGCGTCGTCGGTGCCGGGCGCCGTCTCGGTGGCGTCGGGGGTGACGCCGTCGTCCGTGGGGTCGGCAGCGGCATCGGATGGCGCGTCTTCGGCGCTACCAGGGGCGCCATCGGTGCCGTCGGTCGCGTCCGCGGCGTCGGGAAGGATCAGGTACCAGCCGGCGCGGATGTCGCTGGGGTCGGTGAGGACCTGCCCGGTGGGCTGGAGCAGGTCGCGGGTGGCGACGTAGATCTGGCGCCAGCGGTGGCCGTCGCCGAGGCGGTCCTCGGCGACGCTCCACAGGCTGTCGCCGCGCTTGACCTTGTGGATGCCGTGGCCCTCATCGCGGGCGGTGCTGACCCAGGACGGTTCGACGCCGACGGCGTGCAGGGCGACCGGCACCGCCGTGAGCGTGCCGTGCCCGGCCCCGGGGATCGGCGTGGTCTGCGCGGAGGCGGGCAGCTCGTATACGGCGGCAGCGAGGTGGTGCGGCTGCTGCTGGTGGGCGGTGGCGATGGCCGCCAGCGGGGCGGGTGCCACACCGCCGGTGGTGGTGCCGGTGTGGGCGGTCATGGCCCGGGCGAGGTCGAACAGCACCGCGCCGACCAGGGCGGTGACGACGAACGCCGCGACCGCGCGCAGGCCGGTGCGGGCGATCTGGCGGGGTTCGCGGTAGTGGATGACGTCGTGCACGGTGCGGGCCAGCTCGATGCAGAGCAGGATCGCGAACCGGGCCCAGAACAGCCAGATCGCCAGGGTGAGGGCGGCGGTGAAGAAGTCGGTGTCGTAGCCGTGCAGCAGCAGCTCGCCCAGCTCGGCGGGGCTGGGCCACTGGGCGGGCAGCGGGTTGTCGAGGTAGCGCAGCAGGAACCACGGCGTGCCGCACAGCAGGGCGCCGAGCAGGGCGGCGCCGGCGGCGGCGTGTAGCAGCCGGCCGAGCAGACGACTCACGGTCGTGATCGCACGCAACGCAATCAGTCCTTACCGGTCGGGGGTGGTGACGCCGTGTTGGGCGGTGGCGGTGGCGCTGGCGGACACCGACAGCGAGCTGACGCCGATCAGTGACAGCAGTTGGGTGCGTCGGCTGGTGCGCGCGGTCACCGACACCTCGGTGGCGGTGGCGGTGACCTGTCCGGTCATGCCGGCGCTGGCGAGCCACCTGCGTGCGGCGCCTTCGGCGTCGGCGCGGTTCAGGCGCACCGTGCCGTCGGCGCGGTACGCGGCGATGTCGAGGTGCTGCGCGCCGGCGCGGGCGGCGGACTGGGCGACGTCGAGGGCTTGGGTCTTGGACGACAGCGCCAGGCCGGCGTCGAGGACGAGGCCGGTGACCAGCATCAGCGCGGCGGTGATCAGCACGGTGAACAGGCTGATCTGTCCTTCGTCGCCGGTGGAGGGTTTGCCGGTGGAGGGTTCGGTGCGCTTGTGTGCGCGGCGGGTGGGCATGTCAGGAGGCTCCGCGGTAGACGTCCAGGGGGGAGGTGGTGCGGGCGGTGACGCGTTTGCTGCCGCCCACCCCGACACCTGCCAGGTCGCGCAGCGGCACCTGGCAGGTCACGACGACGGTGACGGTGCCGCCGGGGCGAAACGCGCTGGTGTCCACGGTGACGGCGGGCTGCGGGCAGGAGGTTCTGCCCGCGAGGGTGGTCTGCGCCGCGGCCAGAGCGTCCTGTCGGGCGAGGGCGGGAGTCCGCGCGAGGGTGGCGGCGCGGGCTGCGGCGTGCACGGCGGCGTCCACATCTAGCTGGATGCTGACCAGTCGCCCGCACATCATCAGGAACAAGGCGATGAGGAGCAGCGCCGGGACGCTGAGGACCAGCTCGACCGTGGACGCCCCGGCGTCGTCGCCCGGAGCCAAGGTGCTGCGGCGGCGCCAGGCGCGGCGTGGGGCTGCGGTGAGTCTCATCGGGTGCCCGTCACCCATCGGTCCACCGGCCCGGTCCGCACGACGCTGACCGGCAGCGGGATGAGCCCGGCCGCGGTGGCGGTGATCTGGACCCGCACCTCGGTGCCGGTGCGGGTGACCTGTACCCGGCGGTCGGTCAGCAGCCGACCGCCGAGCGCATCGAGGCTGGCCTGGCCTTGCCGCTCGCCGTCGGCGGTGGTGGCCTGATCGGCGCGGGCGGCTTCCAGCGCCCGGCTCGCGGCGCTTTGGGCGATGTGGCGGGCGTGCCAGTACTGCCCACCCGCGACGATGAGCCCGAGGATCAGAAGCAGGCCGGTCAAAGACAGGACCTGCTCGACCGCGGCGGACCCGACATCGTCATGCCGCCGGAGACGCCGGAGACGCCGGTGACGCCCGGAGCGCAGTGTCACGTCAGCGGCAGGGCCCCCTTCATCGCCGGGTGCGGGGCGGGCAGTGGCGACGTGCATGTCAGCCGAGCTCGATGGAGTTGGCCTTGGCCATCACCTTCGCGGTGATGATGCCGAGCACTGCTACCGCCAGGGCGGCACCGAGCGCTATCCAGATGATGTTCTCCACGTTGCCCTCGTCGCCGGAGGCACGGAATCGTTCGATGCGGTCGCGGACCATGGCGGACAGCATCTGGTGCAGCACGGTGAACTCGGGCATGACGAATCTCCTTCAGAGGGGGTGGTGTGCAGTGCCCGGCAGAGATGCCGGAAAGGTGTGGATCGCCACCGATAGGGCGCGCGGCAGGGCGCACCCGGACCAGATGACGGACGAGGGTGGGGGTTAGCTGAAGACGCCCCTGATTTCGATGGCGAGCCAAATGGCCGTGATGGGCCACAACGGCAGCAGCGGATACTTGATCAAAATCGGGTATTTGGTCAGCAGGCGTTCCATGAGGGGCGTGCTCCTTGCATCGGTCCTGGGGTGGTCAGAGGGTGGCCATGACGCCGTACGCGGCGGGGAATCCGATGAACATGAGGAATCCGGTCGACATGGCCACGATCGGGATGCCCATACGTTCGGTGGCCGACGAGGCGGCGGCTTCGGCCTCGGCCAGTTGCTTGCCCCGCAAGGCCATGGCGCGGCTCTGCAGGGAAGCGCGGACGCGGGCGCCTTCGGTGCCGGCCAGGCCGATGGCGTTGGCCAGTTCCTCCAGCTCGTCGATGCCGGCACGGCGACCGAGGCGCCCCAGGGCGGTCCACGGCGGTGTGCCGGTCAGGTACGCCTCGGCCAGGGCGTGGCGCAGGTCGGCGAACGCGGCGCCCGTCCCGACAGCGGCGGCGTCGTTCATCGCCTCTTCCACCCCGGAGCCACCGGCCAGCGCCACGACGACCAGGTCGAAGAACGCGGACAGGGCTTGGCGGAACTCGGCGCGGTGTTTGGCCGCGGCGGTGCGCACCGACAGCATCGGCGCGGCGAACATGACCCCGGCCATCGCGAGGGCGGCCAGGACCGGCACGGTGAGGTTGACGCCGATCCCGACGGCGGCGAACACCAGGGTCACGGCGAAGGGCAGCAGCAGGCCGATCAGCCCGGCCGCCGCCGACTCGGCCAGCAGCGCTTCGGCCGAGCGGCCCAGCACGGCCAGGTCGGTACGCACCGACTTCGGGGGCAGCCCGGCGCTGCTCAACCACCGCACGGCGGGCCGGCCTAGTCGGGTCACCCAGCCGGGCGCAGTGTCGAGCGCCTCGGCGGCGGGGTAGTCGACGGCGAACTCGTCGACCGGGCGCGGTCGCAGCGCCGCCAGCTCGTCCTGCAGGCGGGGCCGGGGCGGGAACAGAGCCAGCAGCAGTAGCCATATTCCGGCGCCGGCGAGGACACCGACGGCGATCACCGTCCACGACAGGATGATCACGGCTGCACCCCCGCCCGGCGCATGGTCAGGACGTCCAGTCCGGACAGCACTCTCGGGGCGGACTCGATGGCTGACATGCGGCGCAGCCACGCGAACGAGCCGGCGAACACACCGCCGACGACCAGCAGCATCAGCTGGCCGAGCATGCTGTCGTATGGGGTGAGGTAGTCGCGGTTGAGGTAGGCCAGGCCGGCCGCCATGGCCATGGTGACGGTGACGATGACCCGCACGGCGGTGCGGACCCGGGCGCGGCCGGCGGCGACGCGTAGCCGCAGCGACGCCTGCTCGCGGGCGGTGGCCGACAGCAGACCGAGCAGGTCGGTGAGTTGGCGGGCGCTGCGCTCGGCGGCCATCACCAGGGCGGCGACGACCAGGTCACCGGTCGGGTCTTCCAGATCGCGGGCGAACGCCGTCAGGGCGTCGGGCAGCCTGGTGCCGCGTTCGATGCGGGTGGCGAGGCGGGTGACCTCATCGCGGATCGCGGCCGGGGCGCGGCGGGCGGTGGCCAGCACTGCCTGCTCGAGGCCGGCGGCGCCGGACAGGGTGTCGCGCAGCGACTCGGTCCACGTCGCGATCGCCTCGATGCGCGCCAGTTCGCGGGTGTGCGCATGATCGGGGCCCACGAGCTGCGGCAGCCACCAGGCGAGGACGGCGGCGAGGATGCCGCCGACCGGCCAGCCGGTGAGCCCGCCGACGGCCAGGGCCGCGGCGATGGCCGCCGCGAGGCGCCGTCCGCCGCCGGGCTGGCGCCACACCGCGAGTCGCGTCGTCAGGCTCGACGGCGAGGAGGACGGCGGTGCGTCGGTGTCGGGGTCGGTGGTGCCGGGCCGGCCGAAGACGGCGGTGGCGATCAGGAGCAGGCCCGCGCCGGTGGTGATTCCCAGTGCGGCGCAGGCCAGCAGCAGTTGTTCAGAGGTCATGGGGTGGCCTCCCACCAGCCCTGCGGGCGCTGCAGCAGGTACCGGTCGAAACCGTGTGCCTCCAGCCGTGACGCGAGGGCGTGGCTCATGGGTGAGGCCGGCACGGCGCGGCCGTTCTCGTCGGGGGCGAAGATCTCGTTGGAGGCGACCTGCATGCCGTCGCAGCCGGTGACCTCGCGGACCGACGACACCACCCGCTTGCCGCTTACGTCGCGGCCCAGGTGCACCACCAGGTGCACGGCGGAGGCGACCAGCCGGGCGGTCACCTCGACGGGCAGCCGCTCTTGTGCCTGCAGGGCGTAGGTGGCCATCTTCTCGAACGCCTGGGAGGTGGAGCTGGCGTGAATGGTCGACAGCGAGCCGTCGTTGCCGTTGTTCATCGCGTTGAGCATGGTGATGATCTCCTGGCCGCGGACCTCACCGACGATCACCCGGTCCGGGCGCATGCGCAGCGCGCTGGGGAACAGGTCGGCCACCGTCATCCGACCCTGACCCTCGAGGTTGGCGTCGCGGGCCTGCATCGACACCGTGTTCGGGTGCCGTCCGATGCGGTGCAGGCCGAGCTCGCGGGTGTCTTCCAGGGTGATCAGTCGTTCGGTGGGCGGCAGCAGGGAGCACAGGGCGCGCAGCATCGTGGTCTTGCCGCCACCGGTCTCCGCGGTGATCACGATGTTGCGGGAGGAGCGGATCGCGCTGGTGAAGAACTCCCGCAAGCCGGTGTCGAGCATCCCGAAAGCGACCAGGTCGTCGAGGGTGACGTCCGGGAACCGGTTGATCCGGATCGTCAGCGTGACACCGTCGGACACCGACTGCGTGGCGTGCAGCCGGGAGCCGTCGGGCAGCTCGCACGACAACACCGGCGACGAGCGGTCGAAGCGACGTTCCTCCATGCCGCTGGTCGCGATGCGGCGCACGATGTCGATCGCCTCGGCGTCGGAACGCGCGATCGTCTGCACCTGCGTCCAGTCCGTGTCACCCTCCCACTTGCAGAAGGTGAGACCGTTGACGTAAGCGATGTCCTCCGGCTGGCCCTTGGGGTGGCCGTCGCCGTCACGCATCAACGGCTCAAGAGCCCCGAAGCCGGTGACCGCGTCGCGGACCGCCCGAGCCACCTCGCTCTCCTGCTGCGGCAGCAGCAGTTCCACACCGGCGTGCAGACACGCAGTGGCGTGCGCGTCCAGCGCCTCGCGGACCAGCCGCTGCACCAACACCTGCTGGTCCTGCGGCGACAGAGGAACACCGTCGACCTCCTCCAGGCGGCGGGTCTCAGCAGCCAGGCGCTGCCCGACCTGCTCGCGCAACCGGTCGATGAGTTCGGCCAGGCCGGCGCGGTCGTCGCCGTCTTCGGTCGTCGCCGTGATCACGGGCGCGCTCATACCGTCACCTCCACACTCTGTTCGTCGCTCAAGGACACATCGATGCCCTCGCTCAGGCTGGCCGCGATATCAGCGGCGGCGCAGAACAGTGGCAGCCGTCGCCACCGGCGTCCGGCGTCGAGCTGCCCGGACAGGATCGCTGCGGCCTGCGCGTCGGTGGGCACGCTCATCGGGAGCACCGCCACGTCGAAGGCGGTCGCGACTTCTTGCGGCGGGTACACCCCGTCGGCCAGCAGGATCACGAGCCGGGGCCCGGCGGCGCGTTGCAGGTCGGTGTTGATCGCGGCCAGGTGTGCCAGGGCGTCGGTGTGCGCGCGGACCACGGCCACGACGGCGTCGGCCTGGGCGAGAAGCGGCCACGCCGGGTCGTGCGGGGCGATGCGTCCCGCGTCGATGTGCAGCACGGTGTCGGCCGGACCGCGCAGGGCGCCGCTGCGTACCAGGGTGGGCAGTGCCACCCGGGCCTGCGCGGGGCCGGGCGGGGCCACCACGACCGGCAGTTGCCGACCCGCGACCTGTGCCTGCTGGGCGTGGCGGTGCAACACATCTGCCGGGGCGCCGTGGCGGGCGTCCGCCGCGACCTGCACCAGGCCGGGGTCGACCGGCAGCCGCAGCCGCGCCGCCAGGTCACCGCCGCTCGCGTCGGCCTCCACCAGCATCGGGGTCCGGGGGTCGGTCTCGGGCCACAGCGCCGCGATCGCAGCAGTTGTCGTGGTGGCCCAGGCGCCGCTGCCCACACGCATGTAGACGATGGTCCCCATCAGGCACCCACCGGCATCTGCATCAACAGCACCGCGTCCGCCGAGGCGGCCAGCCGGGCTGCCGCGTCGTCGTCGAGCAGCAGGCTGACGATCGCGCCGGACTGCCCGTCCGCGGCTACTGCTGCCGTGTCCACCTCATGCACCGACGCGGTGATCTTGACCGGCACGCCCGACGCGTCCGGGGCAGGCTGACCGTCCTTACCGCCCTGGCCGGTCGCGGGTGCGGCCACACCGAGGTAGACCTCGACCTTGGCGCCGGCCATCAGCCGCTGCGGGTACTGGCCGGCCTTCAAGCTCAGCGACACCAGGCGCTGGCCGGCAGGCGGGAACGCCGCCTGCGCGCCCAGCATCGACTCGGTCAGCAGCGTGCCTGCCGGCAGTGGCGCCACGACGGTCTGCCCGATCACCCGGGCGCTGTCCGCGGCCGCGAACACGCCCATCCCGGCGACTCCGGACATCGGCACGGCCTGCACGTCCGCCGCGTCGATGACCTGACCGGCCTCGACGCGCTGGCGCAGCACCAGCACCGGGTCGCGCTTGTCGAGGCGGCTGGTGATCACGCCGTACACGGCCACCGACAACAAGATCAGCAACACCCCGACGCCCAAAAGCGGCAACGTGCTGCGCTTACGCGCCCCTGCCATCGGCAGTCGCACCTTGCCGGCCTTACTCGGCGCAGGCGTCACTGCCGCGAGCCCCCGTGGTGACATGAGTCCGTGATCCCTTCGTAGAACACAAAGAAGCTGCATATGAGGCCGACCTGCGGTCAGCGTGAGACTGCCGACCTGTGGGCCAGCGGGTGAATTGCCGAGCTGCGGTCAGCCGGTGATGACGGCCTGAGATTCGGCGACGCGCATCGTGGTCGAGCCGGAACTGCTCAGACCTTCGAGGGTGCCGGACTCGCCTCCACCGGCCCAGGTCACCGACCACGACACCGTCGCCGTGATCCGGTAGCTCTCCGCCGGGGTGCGGTACGTCGTACCGCAGTCCGGTGACGACGACTCGGGGTCGTGCACTCCCGGCCGATACACCGTGCCCGGCCCGGTACACACCACGCTGGTGCCGTCACCCATGTCGAACGTGACCTTCTCCGGCCGCGCGGTCGCGGTCACCGACATGCCCGGCACACTCGCGGTCGCCGACTGCGGCTGCCACCCGTTGGGAATGGCCAGCCACACCGGAAGATGCACCCACGTCTCCGTCTGCGGGTTCACCGCGATCACCACCGGCGGGAACGTCAACCTCGACCGGGCCTGGCGTGCCAGCACCGCCGGATCCGGCGGTGGCGGCGGCTGCCCCAACCACACCAGACCGCCGGTGTTGAAACCCGTCGACCCGTCGCCGTAGGAGCACGCCTTGAAGTACCAGCCACCCTCACCCTCGGGCTGACCGCCCATTCCAGCGAGCGTGTCCGCCGACGGCGTCACCGGCGTGTACGAGCACACCGTCGTATCCGGATCACTGCTGCCGGGGTCGTTACTGCCGCCGTTATTTCCCCCGGGCTCACCGTTGCCCGAGCTGCCGGGCCTGCTCGGGGTGCCGACCTCCACGCACACCCCGCCGGGGCAGGCTTTCGTCGAGTTGCTTCCCGAACCGGCGACTGCGGTGTTCGCCGTTCCCAGCACGGCGCAGGTGATGACGGCGCCGACGAGGATCCAGCGGGGCATCAGCATGAACCCATCACATCGGCGCCCAGGATGTCGACCTTCCAGCCGTCACCGGACTTCACCACCATGATGTAGACCTTGCGCCGGCCTCCCGGCACGTCGTCCCACAACTCACCCGAAGCCTTGTACTCCAGCCACTTGGTGTCGTCCATGCAGTCCAACAGCGTCACCCGCGTCGGTGCCCGTGTCGGCTCGACCTTTACCGGCTTGGGGTCGAGAACCGGCTCGCCCAGAACGACCTTCTTCTCCATCCGGTTGGCGAACATCGCCGACACGACCGTCTTCAAGGCATCGCCCTGGCCGTAGGTACGCAACGCCTTCGCGTCCGGATCCGCGACCTTCGCCGCGTCCACCCAGGCCGCCATGAACTGCCGGTACGCCGCGACTGCCTCGCTGCCCGCCCGCGCTTGCGGCGTCTCAGCCGCTCCCGATGAACCGCTCGCCGACACACTCGGTGACGACGCAACCGGCGTGAAAGCCTGCTCGTCGGAGCCGTCCGCGCACGCACCGAGCAACGGCAACGCGACCGTCGCCATCACGCCAACGGCAAGCGCCGAGATCTTCGTCCTCACGATCAGTACCGTCCATAACTCTAGACAAGCGACTTTGTCCACAAATGGACCACCACAAGCCTTACGGAGAGTGTTCAACATGACGGTCGGACAAACGGAGGAGTACGCGTCGGATGATCGGCAGGAACCGGACGTCCGCCTCAGGGGTCACAGCGGTTGGGCCTTCTCTGGCCGTGACATCACTCGGTGTAGACGGACCTATCACTGTCCGGCCGGTAACAGAGCGTGAGCCTCGTCACGATCATCGAAAAACGTCTATATACGCCAAGTCGCCAGTTGTCGACGCGCCGGCTTCCGCCCGAGTGCTGATGTCCTCAAGGAGCCGGTATGGACTGGTGCCGAGAACGCTCGAGTCGGGAATAGATCGTCAACCAGGCCGGAAGCGGCGGCGGATTGGCGTGGTGCCGAAGCCGCTGGCCGCGCACGCCCGGTAGGTGGGGTCGCGGGCCACCGCCGCTGCCTTATCTCGGGACGATCGGAAGCTGTACGCGTTTCGATTGATGGCCTCGACTCCGGCACTGGTGGCTAGCTACTTTGACCTGAAAAACTAAGATCAACTGGCGGGATCCGGGGAGGTCGTATCAATCGGCGTGGCTGCTGCCTGTGGTCGGACTGACCTGGGAGAATCGACGGGAATCGCTGCCCTGTAAGGGATTGGTGCCCGGATGCTGCGCACACGCAATGACCAGCTGACGTTGTGGGAGTCGGTCTTGCCGCCCGAGGTTCTTCGGATGCCGGCGGAGCTGGCCCGGGTGGATGCCTTGCTGGATGACGAGCGGTTCTTCGCTCCGTTCCGGGCTTACTTCGACGCGAGGTTCGGGCGGCTGTCGATCCCGGTGGAGACGTATCTGCGGCTGATGTCCTTGAAGGTCCGTTACCGGCTGGGTTATGAATCGCTGTGCGCGGAGGTGACCAACTCGATCGGGTGGCGGTTGTTCTGCCGGATCGGGATCGACGGACGGGTTCCGCATCCGAGCACCCTGATGAAGATCACAACTCGGTGCGGTAGCGAAGTGATCGATCAACTCAACGAGGCGTTGCTGGCCAAGGCGGCCGAAGACAAGGTGCTGCGCACCGGACGGGTCCGCGCTGACACCACTGTGGTGGCGGCCGATGTGCAACGCCCGACCGACTCCGGCCTGCTGGCGAAGGCGATCGGCGCCATGAACCGGCAGATCGGCCGGATCAAGACGGCTGGTGCGGCTGCGCGCACCCCGTGGCGTGACCGCACCAGAGCGGCCGGTCGCCGGGCCCGGCAGATCAATTCCCGGCTGCGGCTACGTCAGGCGCAGAACCGCGAAGAGAACCAGGCGGCCGTGCTCCGGATCACCGGCGAGTTGGCTGACCTGGCCGCGCAAGCCGCCCGTGACGCCATCCCGGTGCTGCGCAACGCCCGGCGGGCCTTGGCGAAGACCACCGGTCGCCGCGCCGGGCAGCTGCGCCGCGCCGTCAACGAACTCGCCATCACACTGCAGTGCACTACCACCGTGATCGCCCAGACCCGGTCGCGGCTGGCGGGGGTCATGCCCGATTCCGCCACTCGCGTGGTCAGTCTGCACGACCCCGACGCCAGGCCGATCCGCCGAGGCCGGCTCGGGCACCCCACCGAGTTCGGCTACAAAGCCCAGGTCGTCGATAACGACGACGGCGTGATCGTCGACCACACCATCGAGGCAGGTAACCCCGCCGACGCGCCGCAACTCGCCCCGGCGATCGCCCGCATCACCCGCCGGGCCGGCCGGCCACCTCGCGCCGTGACCGCCGACCGCGGCTACGGTGAAGCCCGCGTCGAGGCCGCGCTGCATGAACTCGGCGTCCGCACCGTCGCGATCCCCCGAAAGGGGTCACCAGGCCCGGCCCGCCGCGCTACCGAACACCGCCGGCCCTTCCGTGACCTGGTGAAATGGCGCACCGGATGCGAAGGCCGCATCGCCCACCTCAAACGCCGATCCGGCTGGGACCGCACCATGCTCGACGGGCTCACCGGCGCCCGGATCTGGTGCGGACACGGCGTCTTCGCTCACAACCTCACCAAGATCAGCGCCCTCAGCGGATAACCACCACCGCAAGGCACCGTCGCGCCTCTGGACCCCACCACCCGAATCCACCCAGCACGGCCGCCACTACTTCTTCAGGTCGAAGTAGCTAGCGGCTGCGTTCCCGGTGGTCGCCAGTTGGGAGGAGGTTGCCGAGATACCAGGGCCCTGAGCCTTTGGGGCTCAACGGGCCAACTCTCCGGGCTGATAGCGGAGGTGACAGACGCGCAAGTCGCTGTCGTACTCGTAGTAGACCGTGATCGTGGAAAGAAAGTTGTTCTTGACCGAGCGAACACGTCCGCGTCTGCGGTCCTCGTTCTCCATGATCCAGGTCTCGATGCCTCGAGGCAGGCTGAACGTGAGCCGATAGCGGTCGGGCTCCCCGGTTGGCCGCGCTTCCCATTCGGCACTCATGCTCCGCGCGGGCTTCAGCAATACGGAGTGCGAGGGATGGGCGAGGGCGTAACTGATGAAGGTGTCGCGGTGCTCGATGGCGAGGGGCAGAACGAACGGGGCTGGCGGGAATCCGAGTAGCAGTTCAGCGTCGGCATGTTGTTGCAGCCGAGCTACAAACCCATCGATGCTCGCATCAAAGTCTTGCGCGAACTGAGGCGGCTGGACCTCTGGTTGAAGGGGCGGTGGTGTCGATGCGGTCCCAAGCAGCAGGCGCAGCCGTGAGCGCATCACGCCGACTGGGAACGTGGTGACGCCGTGCAGGGTTGCGGCGGCGTGGAGACGCCGGGCGCCGTCGGCCACGACTTTCAGCAGCCACGCGAAGCCGGGGATGGAGAGATCAATCAGAGATATTTGATGGGCGAGCGCGTATGCCTCCGCCTCGGCGGAGAAGCCGTTGGCGGAGAAGAGGGCGTAGCAGTACTGGAACCGGCGGCGTGGGCGCGATCCGGGCCGGGCCACGAAGTTCTGGTTCACGTCGGCGAGGGTGCCGTGGGCGTTTCGGACTACCTGAAGTTTGCATTTGGTCCTGTAGAACTTGGCCTCCAGGAAGAGCCGGACGGGCAGGGAGAACGCCGGGGTGAACGCGAACTCACCCAGCACGTCGACCTGGTGGCTGGTCCCTCGACCGCGAACCCGTAGGTCACCACCGTGGGACACGAGTTCGTCCGGGTCCTGCTCGGCAGCAACGAGCAACTCGTAGCCGCTGTGCCGCATCAGCCAGGCCAGGGCCTCTTCAAGAAGGTATCCACGCAATCCACTTTCCCGCACCACCGGTCAGACGCTAGTGGATGAGCAGTCGCGATGTACGGTCCTGGTCGAATCCTGCGGTGCACCGCTGGTCGCTGCGTAAGACGTGGCCGGAGCGTTGTCGCGATCGATGCGGTCGGCTCCGCGTCGCTGCTCACCGTTGTGGCTCCCGCGGCAACAACCGCCACAGCGACTCGAGCCTGCTAGCACCTCGCATCCAAGCGTGGTTGCTGCTGCCAAGCGAGGAATCCTCGCCTCGCCTCATTGGTGGAGGCCTGCCAGGTGCATCAACGGTTGGCCGGCTCGGTGCGGACGGGGAGTCAGTCGCAGCTTCTCCTTGGACGGCCTCTGCCGCTAGCAGCATCGTCATGACCAGCGCGATCGCATGGCTCCGACCGGAACTACGCCTTCATGCTCGAGTGGCCATTAGCAGTTTCTCCACTTTGCACGCCCGGTCCCGGTTCCGCTGATGGCTAGCCGTCTGTGGTCGATACGTCGCTCCGCGTAGACATCCAGGCGGTTTGGATGCCCCTCGGCGTGCGGACTCGATCAATTGCCATTAGTTCGGTAACGTAGGCGGCGGAAACTACACGTATGTGGTTCGACTCCGAACTGCAGTTTCGAAGAGTGGAAGGTCGGGGGTCGCAACATGGCGCAGCGCAAGGCGGTAGTCCTGCTGAGCGGGGGATTGGACTCTGCGACGGTGCTGGCGATCGCCCGGCACGAGGGGTACGCGCCCTACGCGCTGAGCTTTCGGTACGGACAGCGCCACACAGTGGAGTTGCAAGCTGCCGATCGAGTCGCTGGCGCCTTGGGGGCAGTGCGGCATGTCGTAGCCGACATCGACCTTCGCGTCTTCGGGGGGTCTGCGCTGACCGACGACAGTATCGCGGTGCCTCATCACGACAGCGCGGATGAGCTGGTCCCGAACATCCCGGTCACCTACGTGCCCGCCCGCAACACGATCTTCTTGTCGTTCGCGCTGGCGTGGGCCGAGACGCTGGATGCCTCGGATGTGTTCATCGGCGTCAGCGCCTTGGATTACAGCGGCTACCCAGACTGCCGCCCGGAGTACATCCAGGCATACGAGGCGATGGCGAACCTTGCCACCAAAGCGGGCGTGGAGGGTCGTCAGCGGTTGAAAATCCATACTCCACTGATTCAGCTGAGCAAGGCGGACACCATTCGGCGCGGGCTCGAGTTGGGCGTGGACTACTCACTCACCCACAGCTGCTACGACCCGGTTGACGGTAAGGCATGCGGCACCTGTGACTCGTGCCTGCTCCGCAACCGCGGCTTCGCGGAGCTGGGGATGACCGATCCGGCTCTGAGCGCTACACGAGGCTGACAGCCGCATGTACAAGGTGAAGGAAATTTTCTACACCCTGCAGGGTGAGGGCACTTATGCCGGCCGCCCCGCGGTCTTCTGCAGGTTCGCCTCATGCAATCTCTGGACCGGACGAGAGACTGATCGGCACCGCGCGATCTGCCAATTCTGTGACACAGATTTCGTCGGCACCGACGGCCCCGGTGGCGGCCGCTTCGCCACCGCCGCGGACCTGGCAGCGGCCGTTGCCAAGGCATGGCAGGGACTCCCGCACTCTCGCAGTCGGCCATACGTGGTGTGCACCGGCGGCGAACCGTTGCTGCAACTCGACCACGCGGCCGTCATGGCGCTACATGCCGAAGGCTTCGAAGTAGCTGTCGAGACCAACGGCACCCGTCCAGCACCAGCGGGCCTCGACTGGATCTGCGTGAGCCCCAAGGCCGGGGCGGAACTCGTCCTGACCTCTGGCGACGAGCTCAAACTCGTGTTTCCCCAACCAGACGCACCGCCTGAACTTTTTGAGGACATGGCGTTCACCTCCATGCGGCTGCAACCGATGGACGGCCCGGACCAGGAGTCCAACACTCGCGCGGCGGTGGCCTACTGTCTCGCTCACCCGCAGTGGCAACTCAGCCTGCAGACCCACAAGTACCTAGGAATCGCCTGATGGAGATCTACCGCGAGTTCACTTTCGAGGCCGCCCACCGGCTACCTCGAGTGCCCGAGGGACACAAGTGCGCCCGGCTTCACGGCCACTCCTACCGGGTGCAGGTCCAGGTTCGCGGCGACGTCGACCCGACCACTGGAATGGTCATGGACTTCGCGGAGATCAAGAAGGCGTTCCGCCCCTTGAACGACCAACTGGATCACTACTACCTCAACGACGTGGCTGGCCTGGACAACCCCACGAGCGAGAACCTGGCCCGCTGGATCTGGGACCGATTGATCGACCAACTACCGCTGTCGGAGATCGCGGTCCGTGAGACCTGCACCTCGGGCTGCATCTATCGGGGCGAAGCATGACAATCAGTGAGATCAGCCGAGACACCCTGCAGGACGTCCAGGGACTGCCCGACACCCGGGGAATCGCTCTCGACGAGGTCGGCGTCGAAGGCGTGCGTTACCCCCTCCTCATCTCCGACGCGTTGGGCAACAAGCGTGAAACTGTCGCCACGGTGACCATGTCGGTCAGCTTGGCCGATCACGTCAAAGGGGCTCACCTCAGCCGGTTCATCGACGTACTGCACGCCTGGCGAGATCAACTCGGCAGTCAGGCCGTCACCTTGATGGCTGATGACCTGCGCCAGCGCATGGGCAGCGCGACAGCTCGTGTCACGTTGACGTTCCCGTACTTTCTGGAACGCCACGCACCAGTCACCGGCATCGCCTCATTCATGGACTACACCTGCACCCTGACCGCAGCCGCCAACGACCTCGGCGAGGAGTTGAACCTGGGGGTCAAGGTGCCAGTCACCAGCGTGTGCCCGTGCAGCAAGGCCATCAGCGACCGCGGCGCGCATAATCAACGCGGCTGGATCACCATCGACGCTAAGCCTCGCACCCCTGCTACGGGCTTGTGGTTCGACGACCTCATCGACGTCGCCGAATCCGCCGGCTCTTCGCCGGTATACGCACTGCTCAAGCGGCCCGACGAGCGGCACGTGACCATGGCCGGATACGACAATCCCGTCTTCGTCGAAGACATGATCCGCACGGTGGCTGGAGCGCTGCACGGCGACCCGCGCATCGCCGCCTACCGGGTCCGCGTGGTCAACGACGAAAGCATTCACAACCACGCCGCTTACGCCCAGATCCCGTGGACAGCCGCCGCCGCAACGGTTGCGGAAGCCGGCGATGACTAAGCTGGATCCCGCCGCCCAGTCACCGGTCCACATCATCGTCACCTGCAGCAATCGAAAAAGTGACGTCGTGCCTGACCGTCTGAGGATGGCCGACCTGCGGGGCCACACCACGGGGCGACGGTTCACGGACTGGACGCAGCGGCTGTCCACGAGCACCGACCCCGATCGTCCGGCCATCGACCTCTACGCCGGCGAACACTGGCAGATCGCCCGAACGCTGCCCCTCCAGATCGCCCCTCGACCCGCCACGTTGTGGGTCTGCTCAGCCGGCTACGGACTCATTGCTGCCCACACACCGATCCAGCCCTACGCCGCGACATTCGCCGGCGGAGGACTCGACTCCGTGGGCGAGGACAGAACCTCGGCGAGAGAATGGTGGACCAGGCTGACGCAGTGGCCAGGGCCGGCCAGGGGAGAACCACGGTCGTTTGTCGACCTCGCTCGACGTGACCCGAACGCCACAATCATCGCCGTACTCTCCGAGGCATACCAGCGGGCCTGCGCAGCCGACATCATGGCCGCGACCCAGTTGCTTGGCGACGGCGAGCAGATGTCCGTGATCGGGCCCGCCACCACAGAGCTTGCGGACGTCATCGTGCCGGTCACTGCCCGCCTGCAGCCGCTGCTGGGCGGGAGTCTGCTGGCGCTCAACGCGCGTGTTGCGGCGCTGCTGCTGTCCTCTGCCGAGGACGATCAAGACTTGCGCCGTCAGCGGCTGCGTGCCCGCGTCGAACAATCGACGGTCTCAGCGCCGGCGCGGGCCGTACGTGCAGCCGGGCAGCGCATGACCGACGAAGAAGTCCGGGCCTTCATCGGCGCCCACGTCGAGGAGCCCGGAGTCAGCGCCACAAGCCTGCTGCGGCGTCTACGCCAGTCCGGGCGCTCCTGCGAACAAGGCCGCTTCGGCCAAATGTTCGCCGAGATCGCCGCAACCGCGGCAGGCCGCTGATGCCCGCCTCGGCACCCCCCACCAGCCTCGTCCGACGGGCACTGTGCATCGCACAGACGAGCGAATACCCCCTCTACGTCTTCACCCTCAAGGCAGAGGAGATCCTGAACGTCGGGGACATCTCCCGCGTCAGTCGCGACCAGACCGGCAAGCTCATCGGCTACCAACGGCCTGAGGTGCGCAAACACATCCAGGAAATCGTTGAGTACCTCAACACCGACGCCGCTGTCTTTCCCAACCCGATCATCATGGCCTTGTCGTCCCGAGTGCACTTCAAGAAGATCCGCGGCGACCGGCTACCCGGAGACGAACTCGGCATCACTGGCACCCTCACCATCCCTATGGCGGAGAACGGGCGACCCAAACCGGCCTGGATCGTCGACGGGCAGCAACGGGCACTGGCGCTGTCCCGCATGCGTCGCAGGGACTTCCCAGTCCCGGTCACTGCGTTCGTCGCCGACACCGTCAAGGTCCAACGCGACCAGTTCCTGCGCATCAACAACACCCGGCCGCTGCCCCGCGGTCTGGTCACGGAACTACTCCCCGCCGTAGACAGCCCCCTGCCACCGCGCCTGGCCATCCGTCGAGCGCCGTCGGAGTTGTGCGACGTCATCAACACCGACGAGCGCTCACCCCTTCGCGGCATGCTGAAACGAGCTTCGACCGACAAGTCACAGACGGCACTTGCGGTCATCACCGACACCGGGTTCGTGGAGCTGATCAAGGACAGCCTCACCACGTCCTCCGGCTGCCTGTTCCCGTACCGCGACGTCGGCCGCAACGAGACCGACTTCGACGGCATAATCCACGCCCTCTACACCTTCTGGGGCGCCGTACGCGACACCTTCCCCGAAGCCTGGGGCAAACCAGCGACCAAGAGCCGGCTGATGCACGGCGCAGGCATACGCGCCATGGGACGGCTGATGGACCGAGTGCTGGGCATCGTCGACCCCCGCGGACCCGACGCCCCGAGGCTGATCCGTGAACACCTGACGCTGATCGCCCCGCACTGCCGATGGACGTCCGGGACTTGGGAGGACCTCAACATGCGGTGGAACGAAGTCGAGAACACCCCCCGCGACATCCAAGCACTGTCCAACTACCTCATCCGGGTGCACCGCAACGCCCAGGCGGAGCAACGATGAAATTCTTCTTCCCCGACAGCCAGGACCAGATCGACCCAAGCTTCCACTTCGCGACCGAGGAGCGCAACGCGTTCCGGGTACGGCAGCGCGACGACCTGTACGCCCACGAAGTCCTCACCCAGGCCCCGTTCGACGGACTTCTGGTATCCAAGGCCATCGTGGACGGGCTGGCCAGCGGCGCAGCCGGCAAGTACACCGGAGCACAACGACACCGTCTCTACCGCGAAGGAGCCGCGAAGTTCTTCCGGCTCGACAACGGTCACACCCCGTTGGAGATCATGGGCGACTGCGGCGCCTTCTCCTATGTCGCCGAGGAACACCCGCCGTACACCGTCAACGAAGTCATCGACTTCTACGACGGGTGCGGCTTCAACTATGGCATCGCCGTCGACCACGTGATCTTCCAGTACGAGCCGGCCACGTCCCGTGACGATCCCCGAGCAGCCGAGTGGGCGCGCCGTCAGGAGATCACCCTTAGACTGGCCGATGAGTTCTGGGAGCGATGCAACGCCCGTGGTGTGGGATTCACACCGGTCGGCGTCGCGCAGGGCTGGAGCCCGCAGTCCTACGCCGATGCGATCGTGGAACTGCAGAAGATCGGCTACACCCGGATCGCCCTGGGCGGCATGGTGCCGCTCAAAACCCGCGAGATCCTCGAGTGCCTACGAGCGATCGACGACGTGCTCGAACCGGGGACCGAACTCCACCTGCTCGGCGTGAGCCGCGTCGACGACGTGCCCACTTTTGCCAGCTACGGCGTCACCAGCTTCGACAGCACCTCACCGTTTCGCCAGGCATTCAAGGACGACCGCGACAACTACTACACCCCCACCCGCACTCACGTCGCCCTGCGCGTCCCCCAGGTGGACGGCAACGCCAAGCTCAAGGCCCGGATCCGTTCCGGTGAGATCAGCCAGGGCGAGGCCATGAAACGTGAGAGGGAAGCCCTCACTCGCTTGCGTGAATACGACGCCGAAGAGGTCGACATTGACCAGGCCTTGGACGCCCTGGGCCACTACAGCGAGCTATGGGACGGTAAGTCCGATCGTCGGGAGCAGTACCGTGCGACATTGGCCGCCCGCCCGTGGCGCGACTGTCCGTGCGATCTGTGCACCGAGGTGGGTATCGAGATCGTGATCTTCAGAGGTTCAGAGCGCAACAAGCGGCGGGGCTTCCACAACCTGTACGTGTTCGAACAACGGCTCCGCGCACAACGAGGAAGGACAACCGCGTGACTCACACCCGGACCAAGGCGGCCGCTCCCACCAGCACCACGAGGGAGTTGCGCCTGCCGGCCCTGGAGATTCAGCAAGGTCGCGGACGCCGCCTCTACACCTTCGCCATGGACGGCAAGCTCGTTCCCGAGATCGCCACGGTGTCACGGGTGCGGCGGGATGAGGACGCACTCCTGCACGGCTACCAGCGGCCCGAGGTCCTCGCTCATGTTGCCGCGATCCGAAAGTACATCGAATCGGACGCGAGCCCGCTGCTGCCCAATGCCATCGTCATCGCGTTCGACGAACGAGTGCGCTTCGAGGCCGCCCCGTCGGCCTCCGACAGCCCCGACTACGTACGCACCGGAACCCTGATCATTCCCGTCGTCGACGGAGCTGATCTCGATCGCCCAGGCTTCATCGTTGACGGCCAGCAGCGCAGCGCCGCCATCCGTGACGCCAACGTCGATGCCTTCCCGGTGAGCATCAGCGCGTTCATCACGAACGAAACCGCCGACCAGCGATCGCAGTTCATCCTGGTCAACTCCACCAAGTCACTGCCGAAGGGGCTCATCCACGAGCTGCTGCCGGGAGCCTCGGGAGCACTACCTACCCCTCTGCGGGTGCGGCAACTGCCGGCCACGTTGCTGGAAGGGCTGAACTTCAACGATCGGTCGCCACTCAACCGCATGATCCAAACGCCGACCAATCCGTCGGGCGTCATCAAGGACAACTCCGTGCTCAGAATGCTGGAGACCAGCCTGAGCGACGGAGCCCTCTACCGGTTCCGCAACGACGAGGCGCTGCCCAACACTGGCTATATGCTGACCGCCCTGTTTAACTTCTGGACCGCCGTCGCAGCCGTTTTCCCCGACGCCTGGAACAAGCCGCCTCGCAAGTCTCGGCTCATGCACGGCGCGGGCATCATCAGCATGGGTTACATGATGGACGCCATCACCCACGTCCGCGATCAAGGCGACGGCATCGTGGAGGTCGAGGAGTACACCGCAGACCTGAAGTCCATCGCCGACGACTGCCACTGGACCGACGGTGAATGGACCTTCAGCGACGGCGTCATCCGCAGGTGGAACGACATCCAGAACACGCCCCGAGACATCAAGCGCGTCGCGGACTTTCTGCAGGTCCGATACAGGAACAGGTAGCCAGGCGCCGATGTGATGTCGGCAGGACTTGGCGGTGGCGCGCAACTACTCGGAGGGGTCGGCGGCGGATAGTCCGTCGGCGGCTGATCCATGCTGGTCGCGAAACCATGCCTCGGCTGCTTCGATCATGGACGTCGAACCTTTGCCCATGGCATACCGGATCGGCCTTCCCGACCGCTCCGCCTTGAGAGCAGCGGTCGCGGCATGGGCTGCGGCGCGGTCCATCACAATGAACACGTCTGCCGACCGTGCCGCGGAGCGCAGCGCGTCGGTCGCCACGTGATCGGCGCAGACGACCACGTGGAGGCCAGGGTGGCGTTCGCGCAGAATACGTGCGGCACGGTCCAGAGCCTGCTCTTGCAGCGAGTACAGGGCAACCCGGGTACCGGGACGTACGGACGGTTCCTGCTCGAGGACGGTAGCCGACGGCGAGGGCACCGCGATGGCAAGCCCGAATAGCGGGGCCAGGTCCACCGCCACGGCGAGCGTCGCCGAAGGCACTCGCGCGGCGTTGTGCGGGCCGATCCGCGACAGCATCGGGACGGCGAACCTGTCGAGACTGTTGGTGGCCTCGGGGCGGTGAGCGAGGAGTTGTTCGAGCAAGTCCAGGCCGGTCGGGAGATCGGCGTTGGTGAGAAACGGGTCCCAGCCAGCCCGGATGAGCTCGACAACCTCGTCGTAGACCTGCACGCTGAGGCCCAATTCGACCAGATCACCGACGATTTGCACGATTCGGCCCGCGCGATGCCGGTCGCCGCTGCTGTCGTGGTAGGCCCATAGCTCCAACACCCGATGGCTGAGGTTGCGGATGTCATCGACCGGCGCGGTGCTGGTCTTGAGGTCGCGGACCAGGTCAATGCAGACATCGACCCCAGGGGACAGTCGTCCAGGCCCCGCGCCGTCCATTGCATCCAGGATCGCCTGGCACGCGGCGTCAGTGCCTCCGGGGGCCCGCAACTCGGCGACGCCGGTGCGTTCGACGGACGCCCGTAGGTCGGGCAACCGATGAGGGCTTGTCGAAGCGGAGAACAGACTGACCAGCTTGTCGGGTAGCACGGCTGACTCGAGTTGGCGGTCGGGACGCCATGGGCTCAGCGCGCCACGGATGGCGTCCTCGCCGTGTTCGGCACGGTGGCGCTCGAGTAGCGCGATGGCCTTGGCGGTGAAGGTGTGGGTTGTCGCCTGCACGACGGCTGGGAGGTCGATGCGGTCGGTGGGAAGCTTGGTCAGCAGGTCGATGGCGGAGTCGAAGCGCCCGGCCTCGATGGCTTGCTTGGCGCGATCGCGCAGGTTTACTACGGTGTCGGCGGTCTCTTCGGCCGACGGGTGGGCGGCGCTCGGCGTGGCGCCGAGCATGGCCGTGATGCCGGGATCGTTGATCCATCCAGCCTCGGCGAGGCGCTGCCGCAGCTGGTCGGGCGCCTCGTTGGCGGCAAGCGCCCACAAGGTGTAGTAACGTGCGCCAGCGATCGAGCGAATTGCGGACACCGAGTCGATGAGGGCGTTGAAGCGGGTGGCGATCGGGGCGAACGCCGCGAGATCCGTCGGATCCGGCAGCATCGACGTCGCGAGACGAGCGAGCGCGTCGGATGCCAGGATCGGGCGCGGGAGCCGCAGCAGGGTGTCCAGTTCGGGATGTTGCTCGAGCTGATCCCAGCGTTCGAACGCGGCGAGCAGTTGGATCTGCAGGAAGAGCCGGTTTGCCTGTGACAGCCGATGATCCGCGGCTAGGAGCCCGTAGGCGGCGTGAGCAGCGTGTTCGGCTCGCGCGGCGCAGGCATCGGTCAGGTCGCCGATCAGGCGTCCGATGGGCAAGGCGATGCGTGCCTGCCGTCGCGGCGCCGACCTGAACGACGCCAGCAGGGTATGCACCGATTCGCGCACGCAATTGCGGGCTTGGTTGCCGACGCGGAATCGATAGACGCAACGGCTGTCACCTGTGAACGTGACCGCGGCCTGCTCCAGTGGGTCGCTGCCATTGTGGCCGGCCAGGCTTCGGCCGTCGAAATCGGTCCAGGTCCTACCGACGTGCGACTGTAGCAGTTCCCGCAGCGTACGGGACTGGTCCGAGGTGAATGCCATCGCAAAGTAATGCGTGCTTCCGTCGATGACGGCCGGCAGCACCACCGGCTTCGGCGGGTCCTCGGAGATGAGGGCGTCGGCGGTCGCTAAGACCTCGTCAAGCGGGACTATCCCGCTGCCAGGGCGTAGCGAATTGGGCGGCCCGAAGAACGTGGCGCGAAACGAGGCCCACCGTTGCAGCACAGTCGGCGCGACTGCTGGTTCGCTCATGCGAACAGGCTCATCAGTTCGGTGGTAACGCTTGCGACGTGCACCGGGTCGGTAGACACCGTCACCAACTCCCCATTCATCTCCACTCCGCGGTACGTGAGGTTCATGGATCCGTGGATGATCCAGTCATCGCCACCGATCGCCTTCTCGTGGTCCAGCACAGTGCCCGGTGGATGAACCGATTGGCGCGGATGGAACAGAGCCTCGGTTCCGTCACGTCGAGCAACGTCTTGAAGGCGCTCGACAAAACGTGTCTCGGCCCCGCCCGGGCCGCAATGGAGGTAGACGCTTGTCTGCTGGGCGAGGAGGGTGCGCAAGATCGCCGACAGCCGGACGACCCGGGCACCCCATACGTTGTCCAGGACATTGAAACGACCGCCCCGGTTGTCCAACAACGGCACGTCAGTGATCCAGGGTGAGGCGATCAGCAGCCGACGTCCCGGCGCCAGGAGCTCACTGACCAGCAAGCCCTGAAGGGCTTCGCTGATGAGCCGATGTGGACGAGCCGCTAGTCGGTGGATGTAACGAGTGCTCATTGCGGCGCCTCCTCCAGCGACACGTCCACGGCTAACCTCCCGTCGCGGCGTGAAGCGGCTTCTACGTGGGGGTGCACATGCAGCCAGCCCAAGTCGACCGGGTTCGTGACGAGGTGCTGAATTGCCTGCTTGATGCGGGTACGGTCATTTCTGCCGGAAATCAACTGGCACCGTCCCGATGCCGCGACGCGGTCGGTCAGTTGGCGGATCCAATCAGCATCGTCAACATCGACTTCGTCGATCGGGTCGGGCAGAGCATCCAGCACGAGTGTCCGTTCAGTCATCGGGGCCTCGGTGACGAAGCGGTTCGATGCTACGAGAGATTGTGCCCGGCGGCCCTCGGCGGTCGGCCACAACAGTCCTTGTAGTACCGACTGCGCCCACCTCTCACCTTCGCCCGCGCCTTCAGGAACCGCCTTGACGAGCGTAGCCAGGATGTCGGGATCCGCTGAAAGCGCCATGCAGATGCTGCGGTGATCGATCGCGAAGCCGGCGTGGACCTCGATGTCCTCCCATACTGCGAGGCATTTTCGTATGAGATTGTCGGATTCTGGCCCGGACCTCGCTCGGAACACGCGGCTGGCCAAGGTGGTGACAGTCACGTGCGCAGGGCTCACGCCGTGGTTGAGGAGAGTTCCAACCAGATGCTGCCAGGCGTTGAGCCGATCATCAGCCGCGGTGCGGAACCGCTGCGCGGCATTGGCGATCTCGGATTCCGTGGTGAGCAACGCCAACGTGTGGCGCAGCGACCTGTCGACCTCCTCCAGATCTGATGGCTGCAGCGCGGCGACGACGAGGTAGTCGAACTGTCGCGGGTCGTCGCTGATGCGGGAGGTCAGGGCTTCGATCATGCCGCCCCCGCCGATCATGGCGTCACTGAGCACGAAGGTCGCGGTGTGCCCGTCGCCGATCGGGTCGACGTCAATGACGCTGTCGAGGTCGGCGTCGAAGTCTGGACAGAGTTCCTGGGCGGCGGCCTGCCAGGCGGCGGCCATGGTCTGGACGAAGCGGGTTCGCAGCCATGGCACCCAACCGTCGTCAGGTTCGGCTGTGAGCAGGACGGCGGTTTCGGTGATCGCCTGCGCGATAGGCCCATCGGTCAGCGCGTCGAGTAGTTGGCGCTGGCGTGGGCCAAGGTCATGATCCGTTGCATGGTCGTCATCGTCCGAGTCGTCGTCCAGTCCGATGACGCCATCGTGCAGCAGACCCGAGACCAAGTTCCGCCACTGGGCCGGTGCCAACGTTGACAGCTGGGCCGGGTCGCTGGAGTCGCGTATGGCCGCGGCGGCCGCCGCGACGATGGAGTCTGCGAGGTTGCGGGACAGGAACGGATCAACTCCCAAGGCGTGTAGCCGCTCGCGGAGTTGGTCGACGAAGAAGTCTCGGCGAAGTTGGCGCAGCCGTTGTGGCGAGCGGTGAAGCCCAAACGATGCCAGCGTCTGGGGCACGATGATCGCGACTACCTGTGCGTCAACGGTGGCGTCGTATCCGACGGCCGCCGGCTGACCGTGCCAGGTGAAACCGTTGATCAGTTGCTGGCGGCCGCCGCCCCGCCGCACCACGTTGGCCGATGTGTGCGTGCCATACCGCCAGGACTGCAGAGCGCCTCGGGCGGTATGTAGGTAAGCCCGTACGGAGACGATGTTGGCGACGAGCGGGCCGGAGCGGGGCCGGACGAGTTCCAGGCCGTCGTTGGGTCGTTGCCAGCGCACCTGCCAGTGCAGGCGACCGTTCGACGATGGCTGCACCTCGGGCTTCGGAACTTGCGGCGCGGTGATGAGGGGGCGCACCAGTGAGAGGGCCCCATCGTCGCCGGGCACTTCACCGATGACGAGAGCGTCGCGGGCAAGTCCGTCTTCGAGGGCGATCGGGGCGCCGTCGTCGGCCGGTTCGATCCACAGTCCGAGGCCCCGGTCGACGGCCCACCGCATGGTTACTTTGCCAGGCGCCAGTTCGTTGAGCGCCATGTGGACGGCGATCGACTCGTTGGCCGCTTGGTCGTAGCCGGGGGGCGGATCAATGGCCACTTCAGGTAGGCACAGGTCGCTGAACAGCGCCTTGGGGATGAATTCCGGCAGGGGCGAGTCGTTTACCCACTCTTCCCGCTCAGGAATTACCTCGCCGTCCACGTATGCGGCCCATCGGCTTACGAGCCGGCGTCGAGCGGTGGGGACTGCATCAAGCATTAGTGACCGGGGCTGCTCCCAGCACACGGCTTCGAGCTCATCGGGGCTCAACTGCAGCGAGGCCGCGACGAAGGTCATCAGGTCCTGACGTTCAGGACCGCCGTTCATGACCTGGGTGAGCACCTTGGCCACCTCGTCGCGAAGTTCCGAGCTTCTGGCATCGGGCTGGATGAAAACCTGGCGTGCGCTGCGCCCGCTAGATCTGGGTCTGGCCGCCACGTCCAGCCGGTACGCGACCCAGTCGATCAGACACATGGCCGCTTGCATCTTGCGCACGGACTGATTGCCCATGGGCAGACGCTTTTCCGGCAGGTCTGGAGCGAGCAGCGTTTCGTAGTCCTGGTAGGCCGTGCGGTCGCGTCCGAAGTCCGACAACACCACGACCGTCCACGGCCGCTGCGTTTGGGTTCGACCAGCCCGTCCTCGCCGCTGCAGAAATGAGGCGACATCTCGCGGGGCCTTGTGTTGCAGGACTGCCCCGACTGTAGGGTCGTCGAACCCCACCTCGAGCGAAGACGTGGTCACGACGATGTCAGAGTCTGCGCGCACCCCGGTGTCTTGCGACGACGTTCGACCGATCCTCAGGCCCTGGCCGTCGAAGCCGAGCAGTTCGGGCATCCACCAGTGCTGGCCGTCGCCGTCTCGCCGGTCCCAGTCGGTAACCGGACCCAAGCCGTGCACAGGCCGCATCATGCGCAGTGCAGCCAGGGCGACACCGTTGCGTCGAGGGTGCCCTCTCTCTGTGAGTCCCTCGGCGGAGAGCATCTGCCGGTAGAGCCGGTTGACGGAGTCGAGGTTGTCGCAAAACGCGAACACGCGGCTGCCATAGGCGCCCAGTGGCGTCGGCTGCGGGTCCAAGGCTCGGCGCAGCAGCATGAGCGATTGAATCGTGGTGGACAACAAGGCGGTCTGCTGGGCAGGGTCACCTCGCAGGACCACCTGATATTCGCGTCCGCGTGGCTCCAGGTGATCTTGGTCGGGTTCGACCGTGACCACCGTGCCCTCATCGAGGCCGCACAGGTCCTCGAAGAACCGGTCCGCGTTCGCCAGCGTCGCGCTCAGGCCGACCCAGGTGGTCGGCCGATTGAGCAAACGTCGCCACCGTCTGAGTAGGTAGGCGACCTGGGCGCCATTCGTGCCCTCGTAGGTGTGTACTTCGTCGAGCAGGACCAGCTTGGGCTTGTTCTGCGCACTCGGCCCGACCCCGAAGACGTGCATGCTCCAGCCGTCGCTGAGGGAGCGGTTGAGCATCTCGGTCGTGGTGAACAGCAGGTCGGGTGGCCGCTGCTGCATGGAGTTGCGGGTCAGGACGACCTCGTTGTCGGCGACGACGCCGCCGCACGTGGTGCAGGTCAGCCGCTCGTGTGGTCGCGGAGCGGTGTCGTAGTCGGCGAATAGCCAAACCAGTTCGCCGCCGCAGCGGTCTTTGCCTCGCACTGCGGGGCAGGTGAGGAATGGGCAGGCCCAGCCCTTTGCTGCTCGACGCCATGTCCGGTGGGGTATGCGTTCGAAGCTCCCCTTCGGGCTGTTGCCGAAGTAGGCGCCGATGCGGATTTGCCGGCCGCCTGCTGCGCGCAGACGGCGGGTCTCGTCGAGCGCCGAGGCGAGCTGATCCTTGAGTAGTTCGTTACGTGGGTAGATCGCGACGACTCCGACGCCACGCGTGGACGCCGGCCGGGTCGCGAGATGGGCGAGAGCAGGGAGGTAGAACGCAAGGGTCTTGCCGCTCCCGGTGCCCGCGCTCACGACCACGCCGCGGTCGCGACCCGCCATCGCGGCGAACACCTCGATGGTGGACTTGAGCTGGAATTCAGACAGCTTCCGGGGTTTGTGTAATCCGTGCTCGTCGGGTGGCCCGTTGAGGATCTGTCGTGCGGTTTCGACCTGGGCGTCGGACAATTGGGTGCCGGTCAAACGCGCCGCGACGGCATCGGTGTCCAGGTTGCGCTCGGGGAACAACCTTGGCTCATGCCGGAAGCGGAAGTCGGCGACCAGACTGGGGGCGCCCTGCCAGGGACGGCCGGGGAAGAGTTGGCGCAGGTGCGCCATCAGCCGCATGGTTTCCGCCATGCGGGTGCGGTACTCCTTCGGCCACCGCCGATCCAGCTCGAACACCAGGTTGTGTTGCAGCAACTGTTCGAGGACGTCGCGAGGATCGTCGGCCGGCGCTGCAGCGCCGATGGCCTCTATCAGCCGGTCCTGCGACCAACTCTCCTCCGTCAAGCCCCAGACCAGGTGGCGCGCCTCGATGTCCTCCAAGGTGTCGAGGACGGACAGGAGGGTCTTGGCGGGATCGGCTACCACTTGCGGACCTTATATCCGTCGCCGCGTGCGTTGGTGTCGAGCCATTCCCGGACGGCTGTGGTCACCATGCGCCATGGCGCACCGCCTTCGCTGGCGGCGGCCTCGATGAATGCCTTGATCTCGGGCGGTAGGTCGGCGAGGCGCCGGCTCAGCTCGTCTTGAATGTCTTCCCAGTTCGACGCGTGCTGCCGCCAGCCATCGATGGCGGCCGGAAGCTCGTCAATCGGCCCGGTGAAGGGTCGCGACAACGCCGAGCGGATCCGAGAAATGCGTACCTGTAACGACTCGCTACCTGGCATCGCGGCGATTGGCTGATTGAGACCCTCGGGCTGCAGGCGTTCCCGTTCGGCGTTGCCGGCCTTTTGCAATGATTGCTCGAGAAGCTTAGCCGTGGATTCCGCCCACTTGAGGGATTCCTGAACCGCCCCGGTACGCAGCCTCTCTGTCAGGTCCTGACTTGGGTCGGTAGCCAGGGTTGCAACTCGGCGAAGGTTTGGGATCGACTTGATCGCCTGCGGCGGCACTGACGGTCTGGGGTAGGCCACCCCACGGACCGCAAGCTCCGCGGCGCTGTCGCTGCAATGTGCGAGACGTGCTGTCAGCGCTTCAGCCCTGTTGCACGCTGTGGAGATCGTGTTGAGTTCTACCTCGGTCTTCTTCCGATCGGCTTGGTCGGCTAGGGCCAGGAGGGCTTGGTTGGCGCGGTCTGCGATTGAGCCGTAGCTCGAACCGGCCGCGGCGTGGAGTGACTCGGTCATCGCTTGGCCAATCCTTCCAGCGTGTTCGCAAGATCCCTCAGAGCTTTTTGGAGCCTGGCCCGGTTGTAGCTGTCCGGTAGCCCGCTGGTGCTCTCCGCCGGATTGCGGAGCGACCGCAAGAGTTGATCACAGAGGCGCCAGTACTGGAGCATGTCTGTGAGCATGAGGACGGGATCGAAAGCTAGCTCCCATAGGGTGCTGGCGTCGGGCGTGGACCGGCAGGCTCGAGTAAGACCCCGCAGCTCGCTGAGCCGCTCGCTGGTGATCCCTGGCCGCAGCCGGTCGTACGCTTCTTTGGCGTCCTGTCGGGTCAGTGCGGACCCACGGTGCGCCTGTGTAGCGAAGCTGTCCATGATCGCTACGGTGGCCGCCAAGTCCTCTTCCTCGGCGACAAAGCCGTTGATCTTTACAACGAGATCGCGGACCGGCGCCCACATGTCCTGCGCCGCTGAGAGTTGCTTGTCATGAAAACCGCGCAGATTGAGGTGCAGGCTCGCATAGTTTCGGAGATCGGCGCGCAACTCAGTTTCCTGAACGCTCGGCACGAGGAATGGAAGGACGGCGCCGGCGTCGAAGATTGACGAGGCGCCGTACCCCTTGCGCTGAGTGAGGCTATCCCGGATCACGGTCAGCGCTTTGATCCGGTATGGCTCGACCGCGTCGAGGAACCTCACGATCTTCGGGTTCGTGCCCGCGGGACGCTTCGGCCGAATCATGACGGCCAGGGCGCTCGCCGGTGAATTTGGCCGCCTGCCGTCAACCGAACTCAGTACGCCGAGGACGGCGAGCGCCGACGCGACGTCCGGCTTCGCTGATTGCCCGGCCACCTCGACGACTTCGGCTTCGAGCTTGGTCAGCCGTTGTTGGATCTCGAAGAACCAGCGTCCGCCGTTCGGCCCTAGGAGGTCGCCGGAAGTGGCTGCAAGCACGCCCTTCAAGAGGACGCCGTCGCGATCGTTGCTCCGAAACTCGATCGTAAGACTGTCCGGTGGTGTACTGCCACCGCCGCCAGCGTTCTCCACGACCACGTGGCCCGGCTTGATGGTCACCGGTCCGACCAGAATGTTGCTGGCGGCGCGCTTGACGCTCAACCCGTGAGGACCGGTCAGGAGGCGGGCCGCAAGCGCGTCGAGAATCCAACGGCGGATCTTCTGGGCGGTGGGCGCGGCCAACCGGCCACCAGCAACCCACTTGTCGATCTCGGATGCCGGGGCTGGTCCCGTCGGGGTCGGCTCCGCGATGGGTGGGGCGCTGCTATGGTCGTCGGCCAATTCTGTCAGTGCGACGCCGAACATCTCGGCGATGGGCTGTAGCCCCTCGTCGGCGGCTGGCGGGTTCGTCGCGTAGAAGGCGCGGAGGCTGATCTCGGCCTGCGCACTGTTTGACTGTCGGGCGATGGCGTCCCGCAACTCGACGGGCACGGACATGCGGGTGGGTGCGAGGCTAGCCCCGAACCGTGCCGACGGGAACAGCCCGGGCGTGGACAGTTCAGCCTCGGCGACGGCAAGCGGTTCGCGGATCACCGTGCGGAGGATGTTCCGGGGGTCGAAACTCCGTGGGCTGGCCAGGGCGACCAGGTGGTCGACCGCGGCGGCGTTGAAGGGAAACAACCCATGGCCCTCCCGTGTCACCCCGAACGCCGGGTGACAGCGGTCCCGGTACACGCAATCGGTGCACTGGTTCGGCGTCCGCGCGCCTGCGTTCGCCGCCGCTGCGAGTTTGTGGCGGCCGACCCTGCCAGCGTTGAGGTACCTGCCAACAAACGAACGCAGGTCACCGATGTCCACCGCCGCACGATCCACGTCCATCGTGTAATGCACACCTCGCTCGGCGAACGTGGCATAGCGGTCGTCTAAGTAGCCTGTGGTGACGGCGATGACGGCTCGAATTCGGCAGAGGTCACGACGCGCCGGAATTGTCAAGGCTTGGGCAAGTTGCGCCTCGATGCCGTGCAGCAGGACCAGATCTTCGACGAAGAGGACCAACTGTTGGTGGCGGCGGGCCAGTTCGCCGCGAACGTCTTCGAAGACCTGCAGAAGATCGGTGGAGGTGCCCGTGAAGACCTCCGCTGTGGCTCGTGGGAGGTAGTAGTCCAAGACCGCCGCTGCCGCGGCGCGCAGGCTACGGTTGGCGGCAAAATCGCGGATCTTGCGCTGGATGTCCACGCCCGCGTCGAGGAATTCCTCGGGGTCGACCCTGAGGTCAGCTTCGCTGAGGTGAAGGTCTTCGGCGTTGACGTCGCTGCCGGGTTGGTGGCCGTCCTTGGCAAGTTTCGCAATGCGCTCGATCGGTCCGCCCGGCCGCGAGAGTTGTTGCTTGAAGGTGTAGTCGCCTACGAGTCGCGCTACGAGTCCCCGGATGTCGGCGAGGTCGGCACCGGAGAGATTCTGGATGAGGGGGGCGTCGTCGAACTCGACCAGGCGGTGGAGGTGATTGAGCAGCGCGAGCATCGCCTCCGGCACAGTGGTCACGCGTGACGCGGCACTCGCCAAGCTGGCCCGCAGACTGGCCGCCGACGGCGCGTCTATGCCTTCGATCACCTGCTCGATGATGCGCCTCAGCGACGTGTTTCGCTTCTCGATGTAAACGATGTGCCAGTCGTTTCGAGGCGGCGTGTGAACACGCAGCCAGCGGACGAAGTGGCTCTTCCCTCGGCCGACGATTCCCGTGATGAACCGGATCAGGGGCTCGTTCGAAACCAGCGGCTGGCACAGGTCTGCGAGGACCTCCCGCTCGGTTACTGGTTCGCGCACGCCTCCCTTCGCGAGTCGGGCTAGGGGAACCGTTTGATGGACGGCGTTGAAGACTGCATCAGCGGGAGGATCTCCGAACTCAAGTCCGCCGACGTCCACTTGCGCCGCGACCTGGATCTCGGCGTTGGACCAGCAGGGGGGAATCGAGGTAGCCGTCATGGCCGCTCCTTCGCCGAGCCTTGCGGATGCCAATCGATGTGCGAGATTCGAATGGACTCCGCGTGCAGGCCCAACGTCACCAGGAGTGTGTCGGTGTCGCTCTCCGACGGTGGGAACGCGACGTGCCCGGCGGCTTCTAGTTGTCGCAACGACATCGACACCCCAGGTGAGAGCTCTTGACTGTCGTCGCTCTTCCACCGTGACCAGGGCCCGCCGTCGCTGAGCGGCAAGTGTTCGGCGCATTGCGCCACGAAGTCGGCTGCCCGGAATCGTTGGGGGGGCAGGTGGGCCAACTCCTGCCGGAGCGCCGTGCTGGCGTCGGCGACGAGTGACCGAGGGCTGAGCGGCTGGGCGAGTCCAAGGTAGGGTGCCCACCGGCACAGGGGCAGGAACTGGGTAGAGTTGGTCACCGGCCAGTCCTTCTTGAGGGGCCCGAACTCAGCCGCCTGCGCTTCGGCGAAGTGGCGGCCTACCCCGGTCTCAAACTCGAAGGGCCGAAGTGGCTCGCGCGCAGCAAACAGGACCCCTAACGCTCTAACAAGGTCTCCGACATGAGCGGTGGCATTCTCCTGGTCGGTTGCGGCGATGCGCCAGATTTGCGACCTCATGGCGCGACTGAACGACGCCGGGGTAACCGCGTCAGCGCTGGCCCAGAGGCTTTGGGCGACCTCGTTCGCCGCCACGTGGGCGTCTTGCTGTGCGACGAACCCAAGGGAGATCAATGCCGCGAGAGACCTGTCGGCGATGATCCGGCCGCTCTCCGCTGTGTTGTCCGCGTCGGGGTCGTCGTCCCGGTCACTGTCCACGGGTCGCATCGCTTCGACGAGACCTTCAGGAGCCACCAGGGTCAGCAGATCCGTCTTCGGGCACCGGTTTCCTCGATGGGCGATGACGGCTCGCATGAGGTAGCGCATCGCCTCGGGCAAGATGTCAGGCGGATTGAGCAGCGGCATGTCAGATCTTCCTCAACAGGTCTTCGATCTCATAGCTGGGCGTCCACGCCTCGTGGAGGAACTGTTTCGGATTGGCCGGGTCACGGCGGTCGGGGGTTGTCAGCACGACGCCAAGCGGTTGCCTTGCCAGGCGTGACAAGGCGCGTATCAACGTCGCGTCGTCGAGCGACGCGTCGACGACGAGTAGGGTGGGCACCCGCCATGGTGTATCCAGTTGCCCCGCCCAGACGTGGATGTCGTCGCGCCACCAAGGCCCCGTGGCCCGGGTGCGCGACGGCGTGCTCTCGGGAGTTGCGGTAGCCAGGATGGTGATGCCGCGGCGCAGCAGCCGGTCCACCAAGGTTTGCAGGGCTTCGTCGTTGGGCGTTTCCATCCGGACGCTCATCCTGCCGTCGGCAGCAAGGTGACGCAGGTCGTCGACCGCCTCCGTTTGTAATCGGCCTGCCCACAGGGTCGGGTGGGCTGGGGCCGGCGTGGGCGGCCTCCCGGTGCGACGGCAGTGCGGGCAGCCGCCGCAGGCCACCGACACGGGGAACTGGTTTCCCAGGTGGTCTTCTAGGCGGTAGTGGCGCGCGAGGTACCGGTTCGTGCACTCCTCGATTCCGCGGATCAGATCGGTCGCGGCGGTGAGGGCGGCGTTGGCGGCGTCGCGGGTTGCCTGCTGGCCGGCGGCGAACCGTGTCCGGAACGTGGCGGGATCATCAAGATCGCTGTGCCGAACCTTCACGACGGCCGCTGACCGTTGTGCGTCGAACAACGCCTCTGCCTCGTCGTCGCCAGCATCGACGGGTATCTCGGCTGGTAGGGGCCATTGGCGCTGGATCATGCCGGCACGGTCCATCGCCGCCAGCGTCTGCACGTTCCAGTAGATGTTCGTGTCGCTCGACGGGTAGGTGACGTGGGCATGATCGGCGCGCAAGTCGACGGTGAGGTCCTCGCCCGACCATCGTCCCTGGCGCATGCTCTGCCATCGCAGCCATGCGAGATCCGGTCCGATGTGACGCTCGCGGGCCATATCGGTCGCCACCGCCATGTCGGTGCCGGTCCACAGGACCAAGGCTGTCGCTGCGCGTCCGTCGCGGCCGGAACGTCCCACCTCCTGATAGAGCCGATCGACGGATTCTGGCACACACAGGTGGACGACAGTTCGGATGTCATCGATGTCGACGCCGAGTCCGAACGCGGACGTCGCTACCACGATGTCCAGGTCCTCCTCCGGCCGGCCTTCCAGACGTAATCCACGGACGGCGGCCTGCCGGATGCTGGGCTTGGGATTACCGGCGATCTCGGCAACGGCCGCGAACCCGGCATCGGTCAGCCACTTTCGTGCGGTACTGGTGTTCGTGGACCGCTCGGACACGTGCAGCGTCGTATACACCAGGGCTGGTCGTGGCAGGTGCCGCAACGCTTCGATCAGTTTGTCGCGTTTGTCAGACTCATCGGTGCATGGTGCCACCCACCATGCCGGCTCAGGCCGAGTCGCTTGGCCGCAGAGGAGTAGTCGCTGCCGACCTGGAAATAGTCGCGTCAACGTCGTCAGGCCATAGGTGTCTAGCGTCCCGGTGAGCAGGACAGTGGCAGGTTGCTGGCCCGCCGGCGCAGTCTCAATCAGCTTCTGGCGCAGACCGGCGAATGCCTGAAACGCCGGCCGAAACGCATCGCCCCACTCGGCGACGATGTGTGCCTCATCCACCACGATGAGATCGAGTGATCCCCGCGCGGCAGCTTCGATGAGCGGTGCCGCCAGCGCGGTACACGCGGCCTCGGGTGCGGCGATCGTCAACCACTGCGACCCTGCCGCGATCCCAGCACGGATGCGGTCCTTGTCGGACTGGTCAGCCGCGCCGAAGTAGGCGTACCCGAATCGGTCGTCGCCCAGCAATCCCTGTACTCGGCGTTCAAGATCCAGGGCGAGTGACACGGTGGGCACGACAATCACGGTTTGGCGCGGACGGTGTCGCAACGCCCGAGTGAGAACGACATCGCTCTTGCCCGAGCTGGTTGGGAGGACACAGATGACGGTGTCGCCCGGGCCAGCAAGTGCCGCGGCCCTCACTGCGTCGCGTTGTCCGACTGTCTTCGCGGCGGTGTGCTGCATCGTCTGCTGATAAAATCGATCAGCGGGCACGTCAGCGTCGAAGCGTCGCAGTGAGCGTCGGCTTGGTGCATCGTCGGGCGCGATGGTGTCGTAGTGATCGAGCCAGGCCGGCTTCCATGCTGCCGGCCGTAGTGTGGGCCCGTTCTGCAGGAGGCCGTGGTTGGCCCACACCGTGGGCTTCCAGTCCTCCAACGGCGTGTCGGTCAGGGTCAGCGCTGCATGGCCCGCTGCGACCAACCCTGTACGGATCATCACTGCGAGGTCGGCGGTCGACCCGTGGGTCGCCAGGCGGCGGTCGAGTCGGCGGTCGTGAGCGCGCAACTCGTCCAGGGTTCTGTCTGCCGTGCTCACGCGCCGGGCCCGGTGATGAAGACGACCCCGCACGAGTCGATCGCCAGCTGCGGCGCCTCGACCGCAGCCGCGACCGCTTCAAACACACGAGGATCACTGGCAGCGTCTGCCCCGACCCGGCGCCGAGCCTGGACCACGGCTTCCTCCCTGACGCGCATGGCCTTGGTCTTCGATGCTGCGGCTGACGTGTGTTGCTGCACGCGAGGGCGTTGCGCCACCAGCCGCAACGCGTCACGGGCGGCTTGCTCACACAGTTCAGGCCAGTGCAGGAGTCGGACCAGTTCGTCGAATCGTTCCGGACGGCTGCCCAGGTTGTCGCCGTCGATGATGTCCAGTTTTCGGCACACCTGGTCAGGGGGCTCGCCATGATCAGGTCGCCACCACACCCGTTCGCCAAGCGGCGGGAGCAGCTGCCCGAGGCGCACGTCAGCAGCCATTGCCGCCGCCGGGTCGGCGGCACGCAACTCGTCCACCGGCTCGGAGCCGGCCGCTACGACGACGCTGAACATGAACAGGACGAGAGTGGATCCGGGTTCGCGGTTCGACTGGCAGACCTCGATCGCGAAGGCTCGTCCTCGATCGTCATTCCGCGCTAGGTCCGCGAACCGGTCCACGAGGGGTTCGCCCCATCTCAGCAGGCCGACGCCGTTCGTGGCAGCGGTGCGCTGGTGGGCATAGCGCCGACGCAGGTAGCCAGGCCCGATGCTCCTGACATCCGACTCGGTGAGGCGCGGCGGGTGCTTGGTGCTGATGCCGAAGCGGGTTCCGGCATCGCTGACGTCCTCGGTGAAGCCGAGCATTTGGACCGTGTAGCCGCGAAAGGCGCCGAGGGCGGCGTCCGCAGTGTCGGCTCGTTTCATGCCTTCGGCGAACTCATTGTCTTCGGTGCGGTCCTCGATCGCGTCGAGTAGATCCTGTCCTTCGATCCGCCGTCGCTGCTTGTCCAGCTCGTTTCGTCGGGCGGCTGTTCGCTCACTGGCCTCGGCGAGGCCGTGGTCGATTGCGACGGTAAGAAAATCCCGTTCGACGTCGGGCACGACGTACTGCAGGGTCGCGGTGGACTCCCCGAATAAGCTCAGCCCTTCGTCTAGGGCATGCCGCCATCCACCGAGATGTGCGTCCAGGACCGCGGTCTGCTCTCGGAACGCCGCGGAGCGCACCGGTGCCTTCGCCGAATGTCCCGGCTTAGCCCAGCGGTCGAATCTGCCCAGGCGCTGCTCGATGCGGGCGACGCTGACCGGCAGATCCAGGTGCAAGACTTCGTCGACGACCTGCAGGTTGATGCCTTCCTCGCTGCCGCGGTCCAAGACGAGCACTCCCCGGAACTGTTCGGCAACGAAGCGGCGCGTGGCTGCCGACCGTTCGGCGACACCCATGGTTGATAGAAGACGCACCACGCGGCCGGTGCCGAACTGTTCCTCAAGGCGTTCCGCCGCGGCGGCGGCGGTTGCCGGGAACGAACACGTCACTGCCGTCCTGCGGCTGCTGATTCCAGACCACGCCCACTTGACCATCGCCGTGAAACGGTCGGCCCCCGTGTGGCGCACCAGGATTGCCTCGATCTGCGCTGCAACCGAGTGGCCCAGGGCGGTGCCCGACAAGGCTGCCAGCGCGTTCAGTTCCGCCTCGTCAAGGTCGTGCCCAGGTTCGCCCCGTAAAGCCTCTGCGAGATCAACGAGGGCGATCACAGGAGCCATCGCTCGACCCAGGACGGTGCGAAACACGGCCACGGCGTCTGCCTCGTCAAAGGCGGCGAGCTCGGTACGAAGATCCTCGATCAACGTGAAGACCCCTGGACGCCGTTCGTCTGGGTCCGCAACTAACCAGTCAGGCCCGACCGTGCGGCCGCGGACTGGAAACAACCGTGCCAAGGAGGCGCTTCTACGTGTGCGGATCATCCGGCGGTGGATGCGGTGCGTCTCGGCGAGATGCATCCGTACCCGCCGGCAGCGACTGCGGACCGCATCGGTGACCCGCTCGGCGACCAGGTGATCAAGCACGTCAAGTTCCTGCTGAAGCCAATCTTCGTCAGGCAACATCCGGCGCAACGCGGTAATCGGCTCGGCGAGGAACATCATCGGCGTGTCCTCACCAAGCGCCGCGAGCGCCTCCCCGAGCTCATCACGAATTTCCACCCGACGCCGGAATTGCTCAAGGCCGTCGAGGGGATACGTTGACGGATCAAGCAGGTGGAGCATCCGTAGAAATCCGTCTTCATTCGAGCGCACCGGCGTCGCCGACAGCAGCAGCAAGCTGGATGCGGCGCGGCTCACCGCGCAGAGAAGTCGGTAGGTCGCGTCGTCGCCATCAGGCGTAACCGTAGTGAGTCGATGAGCCTCATCCACGATGACGCTCGTCCGTTCCGTCGGGGCAAGCTCCTCAACCTTGGAATGGGGATGGACAAGCACTCGCCCGGGAAGCTGGTCCACTCGAAACTTCGAACGAAGCTCAGCTATCCACTGCTCCGTCAGGCCGTCAGGGGCCAACACGAGGGCCTCGCCGCCACCGTCGAGTAGAAGTTGACGCAGAACCATCCCTGCCTCAACGGTCTTCCCTAGTCCGACCTCGTCAGCGAGGAGGTAACGCTTCACCGGGTCGGCCAGAATGCGACGAGCGGCTCCAGCCTGGTGGGCGTAGATTTCCACGCCAGAGGACCAAATTCCCGCCAGTCCCTGAGCAGCAACCCGCTGACGGAAAACGTCGGCCACGAACGCCGCCCTACGGCCGTGCCAGAACCGGGTTTCCACCGTGCCAGCCTTCAAGAGATCCACGGGATCGTTGACTGGTCGTGACCACAGCACGTACATCTGATCCACGTCGACGTACTCACTACAGCCATTCGGGAAGTCCACGAGGTATCGCGAGCCGCGTGAGTCGCACGAATCGACGAACCCAGCCCGCCACACCTCGGCGCGGCGGCACCACACACGCTGGTGTCTTTCCAGCTGAACGGGTACGAGGGTCGCCCCAGCGGCAGGCAATGTGATTTCCGGCGTCGCCGGCCCGTCAAAGAAGTGAACGAGGCCAGTCCTCTTGTGAAGCTTGCCGATGCCGCAGGTCGGATGGCGGACGAAGACAGAGGCAGTCCCTGCGACGCGATCAGCCAACGTCTTCCGCCACCCCGCCAAGACGGCACGTCACACCAAGCAGAGGCACCTCCACCTCCCGATCGTCATGTTCAGCCAGGGCCTCAATCGGCAGCCTCCACAAGGGTGTCGCCAAGACCAAGATCATCACAGCCCGCATCTCGACCCTCACGGTAAGCACGGTGAGCCTAGCAAGGGCCTACGACACTTTTGCTTCGCCAACTGGTAGGCCAGGGCGGCCTGCGTCCCGTTCCTGGTAGCAGCGGGATTGGACCACGGTGTCGACCATAATCACCTCCCCGGCCTGCTCGCCGGCATCGCCCTCGACGCGTTAGGCAGGGTGCTCACGTGCGGCTCCCGGCGAGACGGATCCCGACTTCGCGGTCGACTACGTTCTCGCCCTGATCACTGCGCGAGCGGGCGGGTTTCGCACTACCGCACCACCGGGGACCCGCTCTCCGTCCTTTGCCACGCAGGAGGACGGCCATGGTCATGACCACAACTCGCACCATGCCGACTCGCGATTGCCTCGGGAGCGATCCAGCTCCATGATCGACAACTCGCCTTAGGTGATTTTTTGCAGGCGAACGAGGATGTAGACACACCGGCACATGCCATGATCCTGTGATTCAAGGTCCTCAGGTCTGCGATGAGCTAACACCGCCAGGTCAAGCTGCATTCGGACGTGGCGTCCGGGTGGCATCCGGGGCGTCTGGGGACGCATCGACTCACCCAGGCGAGGAGCTTGTCCACAGGCTGTGGATAAGACGTTGACCGAAGTCATAAAGCCTCTGGTTCGCGCAGGGACGCTACGTCTCCTGGATGGAAACCCCCGGCCAATGCACCGTCGCCGAACTTTCGCTCTCCTATGATGTGGATGGTTGGGCGCCGTCAGCGCGCATGATCATCGACATTGGCGGGCTCGCTTGTTGCTCCGTGGTTGCTCGGATGCTCGCGACAGTTTCGCCACGGACGCGACTAAACCAGCACGGGCGCGGACTGACGCGGACGGTAGTGGCGTCATCAACTGCCTGCCGAGACCGACGTCGCTGTGCGCATGCGGACGAAACCGGTCCGAATTCTTCGGACGCTCGCCTCAACTCTGCGTAGCGACGGTCTGACTACGGATCAGATGCTGCTAGCCGAAGACCCCATCAGTTGCCGGGCGGCGACAGTCACGCATGGCGACTGTCGGCGTACTGGTGAATGTGCCCGGGCACGTCCGCGTGAACGTGCCCAGGCGCATCACGCACCGGTGAGCGGGGCTGATCGTTTGGCGACGGTTCTGTCGCCCGGCCGACCAGTTGCGGGATTGCGACGAATGCTGCCCTAAGGTTACTGATAGTGACCGTTGCGGCGTTTGGGTGTCCACACGGCGGCAGATCCGTGCGCTGGATTGAGCGGTAGGGGCATGCCATGAGGCGGCCTGTGCCAGCTTTGTTGACCGAACGGGGACCGGTGGCGAAAGGCGTGCTTTCTGCTCCCTCGGTGGCCCCACGCCCGGCGTGTCGCACCGCCTGAACAGCGGATACCTGAGCAGTCGGAAGCGCCCAATAATGACCACGGCCCCGCTCGAACCGTCTGATGGAGCACCGATGATTGGCAAGTTATCGCGTTCGATACTCGTGGCATCGGTCGTGTTGCCCTTGGCGGTAGCGTGCACGTCGTCTCCAACCGAAGGCCTGAGCAGGGAGAAGGTTGTCGCTGCTTATGTCGACGCCATTCAGCAGGGCGACAAGAGCCGTCTTCTCGAGCTCAATAATCCAGCCCTCGACCAGGTAGACGAGATCGATGAAAAGATCGCTGCAATCGGCGACCGCGAGTGGATCGACCCACAGACCACCTGGCTGACGAACCCGATAACCGGCGCCATCGATGTTGCTCGGATTTCCGCCACAGATACCCACGGCACCAGGATCGCCGATCAGATAGCGCTGACTTCTATCGACGGATCCTGGTATGTCAACCTGGGCACGCACACGCCACAGCCCGGCGATCCGGTACCCGCTTCAACGGCTCGTATCGATTGAACTCCGGTCAACTGACCGAAGTACGGACGTTCCACTCGGTGCACGCATCTCGGCATGACCGGATGCCCACGCCATCAAAAACGGCTACGGGGTGACGACGTGCTGGGCGCCTGCCTGCCGAGCGCTGACGCTAGCAAATCCGCGCACCCGTCCAACGGGCTGTCCATCACTTTCTCGAGCCTTGTCCAACCCATGTCCGATCCATATGTTCACCGCTAGGTACGCGCCACCGCAGACCAGGATCAAGATCAGGATTATGCCAACGAGCCAGCGCCACATGGATTGGTTGCGTGGCTTCGGAGGGCGTGCATCGGAACTCAGATGAAGCCAAGGGTCCTCATCTGAAACATGCACAGCCAGATAATACCTATCCAAAAGCAGGCCGCGCCGCTTCTCCGTCTTACTCATCTCGGCATGTTCGCCCGCTCCGGCCGGCGGCCGCCGTCTACACGGAACGTGACGGCGGCCGTCAGGCCCTCTGCGGGTGCCGAGCGGCACAGAAAGACGTTCTACAGGTGCATTGCCGGCACTTGCACGTTGGCAAGCGGACCACGTTCGCGCGGTGGGATGATCAGCTGGCCATAGCTGGAGGACGTGTGGATCAGCCCCGACCCGAACCGCCTTATCGAACCAGGCTGCTTTTCCTCCTGGGCCTGCTGGAGTCGGCGGCAATGTACATGCTGGTGGCGGCGGTTGCGATGCCGCTGCATCGGGCGCAGTTCCGCCTACCCGGTCCCCTCGACCGGTCAATACCTCACCCTAGCGGTGCTCCTCAGCGTCACCGCGTCCCTGCGCGTCGGACGGTGGCATCAACAGCGCGGGCATGAACGTCGAGCCGCGGGTGTCTATGCAGGGACCGCAATCTGGCCAATCCTCGCCATCCTGGGGGCCCTCTTCCGCTTGCTCATTGTGCTCGCGGGCTGGGGTATACATGGCGAGTAAGCGCGGCCCGGTTGGCTCTCGTCACGGTGATGGGATACCGCGGCACCGAACAGACGGCACGAACAGTGATGAGCCAGTCGGCAGGAACCGGGGCGCCTTGACAGCGGCAAATGAGTGCGGCTTTCCGCCTGTACGGACCGTCGGTCGGAGGCATTAGGACGCCGTCGGCAATTGGCGGGCTGTCGTGCGGCCGTCTCGCCAGACGCCGGCGTACGAAGGTTCTCGAAGATAGACGGCGTGAGGGAGTTCGTCGTCACGCGGTGGCCAGTCCTTGTACGGCAGGTATGCCAGGCGCCAGGCGAGGATCAGGAAAAGCCAGAGTCCACCCAGCCCGGTGATCCACCAGAGCGCATCTCGACGGCGGTAGGAGACCTTGGGTGCCAGCCATGCCGTCAGCAATATCAGCAGCAGAGTCGATGTCAACTCGCCCGCGAGGTCACTTCCGGTGAGGGCAGTGATGGCTTCTCCTAGCAGGGGGTAGCCAGCGACAGCAACGACATCGATGAGGAAGGCAAGGAAAATCCGCATGGCGTGCGAACGGGGTGGCGCGGGTTCGTTAGGCACAAGCGAAGCATAAGCCGCAAGGTCACCCGATCTTGCGGAAATGCTACGGCCAACGGTGTACCAGGCAAACGACCTACGGGGCATGAACTGCTTTCTTGACGAAGTGCCCGCTCATCTCGTCAGCTGAGGCTCCGGGCGGCTCAGCGCATCGATCACCGGCTGTAACGCTTGCGGCTTGCCGGCGCGCCTTGTCGGCGGCAAGAGAGTGCGACCTCAACGGGTCTAGCCGTAAAGCCAAAAGGCCAGCTCGATCAATGCAAAACCCGGATCAACGCAGCCACTGCGGTTGCGATTGTCACAGAAGCCCGCAACCCCACGGCCAGGAATTCGATTATTCGTTCCGACCCAAACTTGTCTGGAATCTTTGAGCCTTCGGCAGCGTCGCGCACTCGCCCAACGAAGGATGCGGATCCACCATTGCCAGCAACCAGATCGGCAAATTCAGGAGAAATGCCACTGCTGTCACTATCGGGCGACTTTCTGGTCATCTCGCTCCCTCCTTAGATCCGGTAACTCCACCAAGCGCGCGGAGGAACGCCGGCTAGCACGACCGCCCCAGAAACGTCTCTTAGTATAGCTTCCATTTCAGGCTTAGCGAGATCAGTTGCACTAAGCGGAGCATCGATGACGACGCATCCGACCTTCTTTCCGCCCGACGCGAAGATCGGCTTCGCTACAATCCCTTTGTATTCTGCGGTAAGTTGAAGCTCTCCCCATGAAATTCTGTATTCTTTCCCCCATCGCGGAAAGATTCTATGATACCACTCTCCCTGAGCCCGCCAGGCGCTCCGTCCTGCACTGTTGGCTGCGGCATAGAAGGCTTCCCAGTCAGTTGGTAGCGGTGTTGCTGTCCGAAAAGCCTCACCGACCACTCCCTTGCCAGGTCGCCATATGGGCCTCGTCATTGATGGCTTAGCCGAGAGGCGAACACCACCAACATTTACCAGCCGTCTGAATGGCCAGAATCCGCGAATTAGGAAGGCATGAACCCCTACGTCTTCCCAGCTCAACGAGAACTTATCCACCACTTCACGCACGCCGGAACTGAGAGTTGACCTGATGTTCTGCTCATACTCCCTCACCTTCCGTGCCTGAATTGATGGCAGCGAAAGGCGGAGAGCTTCGGCCATGGCGACATATGCCACAATAAAGATCGAGGCGTATAAGAGATACCTGTGCCCGCTCCAGAATTCCTTGTTCGGGATGTCGAGCTGCGCTGCTGTTGCTGCCGCACCGGCCAGTGCGACCAAGATCGCTCTTGTCACAACGGCCAGAATCATGTCGGCATTATGCATGACGACGAGCGGTCGCATGTAGGTTTGTCCGATAAGGCGAATTTAATGCAGCAAGATTCAGCCGTACGTGTGGGAGGTGTCGGAACCGACGACGCACTCACATCGGCACGTCCGCGTGTCGGTGGCGGCTGCCCCCACCGCCGCGTGTCGATTCGATCCCATCGCTTCGCCGCGGTCGGCGTCGGCGTCGGCGTCGGCGTCGGACGGTGTCACAAGCTTGTTCGAGGCCCGAGCCTCAGTCGCAGTGGTTCCTCGCCGTCGGTGTGCAGCAGGCCGGCCTGCTCCGCGATGGTGAGAGCGTCACGGACCTTCGCTTCGCTGACCAGCAGGCGCTTCGCCAAGGCGGGAGTCGTGGTTTGCAGCGGCAGCTGCGGTGTCCACCGCATTATCGCTTCGATGTCCTCGATCAGGTCGGCCTCCCTGACAGCCTCGCTTCGGGCGAGCCAGACGGGGGGCTCGATCGCCGAGTTGGGCCAGAATTGCAGCAACCAGTGAAAGCGGAATTCTGTGGGCTCCTCGGCGTCTAATCGTCGGCGGGCGATCCGGACCCGGAACCATTCGGCGTCGCCCAGCTCGAGGTTGCGCGTGTCCCCGGGGCCATCGGTCACCCAGGCCAGCGATATCGCGCCGGAGCTTGATCGGTACGGCGTGTCGAGCACCTCGTCGAAGGGCGTGGAGCCGGCCGGCGGCGGTTCGTCGTGCAGCTCGAAGCGAACAAGGTGACCGTCCAGGTCGGGGGCGTCGGCGCAGATCCAGCCGGCCCCTGAGCCGGCGAATGTGCCGTTCGGCGTGTCTCCTCGGTCGCGGTAGTGCGGTATCTGCGGATCTTCGCCTGGCCACGTGACGTCTGGGTCCTTGAGGACGAGAAGGCTGTAATCGGGCCGGTGGTCATCGGCTTCGAACGTCCGAACAACGCCCATTCGCACAAGCTACCCAAGACCGCCGTGCAGCGTCGTGCGAATGAGGTGGCCAGGATGCTCGCAACTTCGACCGACTTGACTCGACGCACTCTCATCCGCAGTTGAGGCCGTCGGGCAGAACAGCATGCGGTTCACTGACTGTGACCACGCGCGGCGGGCCGGCGCGCACGGACGGCGGCATGTTAGTTCGCTCAGCTGTTCGTCGTTCAGAGTGTTGCCGGCAGGTACTGAAGGCCGTCGACTTCCGGCAGTCGGCGCAACTTCGGAGGGTATGCGTCGGTTAACTGAATGTGACCGAACCTCCTGCGCCTGACCGGCGGAGCCGATGGCTCGTTCCACTCGTCGTCGCTGCGGGCGTCGCCGCTGTCATCGCGGTCGGCGTCGTTCTGGTGCGCACCCATCGGGACACGTCCGCGACGGTCGGTGACGCGCTGCCGTCCGCGTCGCCCGGGGTCGTCAGTTCCAGCTATGTGGAGAGCCACTGGCGCCTGACCGCGGTGACCGAAGGGAGCGTTACCACGGCGATTCCCGCGTCTATCGACGCGTCGCTGGAGTTGGCGACGGACGGCACGGTGTTGGCCTCTGACGGCGTCAACGCGATCAACGGGACGTTCAAAGCCACCAGCGAGGGCTTCGACATCTACGGCGGGCCGACGACGCTAGCCGCGTACGGCGGTAACGATCCCGGCGTGCTTGCCGCCGAGAGCGGGATGGGTCTGCTTATGTCCGGCCCACCGCCCGTATGGACCGCGTCACCCGACGCTTCCGGCGCGCCACCTATTGCTTCGGGCGCACCGCCCATCGATTCCGAGGCATCGCCCGTGCACGTCACCGTCCTCGCCGCGAGCCCGGAGCTGCTCACCCTTCAGGCCAGCGGTGCGCGGCTCGCCTTCATCCGGACCGGCCCGGCCGAGGAAGTCAACGCGACGCCGATTCCGGACAACAGCTCTGCTCCCCTGTAGTTGATCTTGGTTTCGTTGACCGGCAGAGCCTGACCAATCGAGGGGCCAGTCGAAGTTCACGAGCGAGCAGCACAACGTGCTGGCGGGCGTCCGAGTCCGGGACGTTCAGCCATCACAGCGGCTGCCTGATCTCCAGGTGGTCCGGCCCGAGCGTTCGGCGGTCATTCTCTGCGGCAGATCCGGACGTTCTGGAATGCCGCTCCCGACATCACAACATCTGCCGGGGCGGGCCATGATGCCGGCGGTGACTCATTTGCAGGCCGCCGCCGTCCGGAACGCGTCGTACTTCGCGACGACATCGTCGTGGTCTGTCTTGAGGTTCTCCCGCGTGTTCGAGTCCACCGTGCCTTGGGCGATCTGCGCCCGGGCGATGAGCACCTGAACGTTGTAGCCGGTGACCTCCCGCTTCAGCTCTTTCGACGCCTGGTCGTCGTAGGCACGCACCACATCGGCGAACGCGTCCCCCGCCCCGATCGCCGCATCGACGCTGCGCGCGGTGAGGGACGTGTTCATCTTCGCCCATGCGGTGTAGACCTTTTTGACCGCGGCGCACTGCGCCCGGCTGCCGGAGGCAGCGGTGGACGAAGCCGGGGTAGCCGCAGCGACCGACGTGGCCTCGGCTGACGGCGAAGCAGCGGCCGAACTCGCAGTAGCAGCCGGAGAGCTCGGAGCGGCCGCCGCATCCGAGGAGTCGGAGTCGGAACCGCAAGCCGCCAGCAGAAAAACGGTCGCGGTTCCAACGATGACGGAGCGCATATACATCGACGGAGGCTACAAGATGACCTTGCCGGACCGGCCGCCGGGCTCGACAGCCGCCCAGTCAGGCCGCCCGGCGAACAAAGCCAGAAATCCACCATTGCTTCTCGTGTAGCGGCCCACCAACCAGATACCCGACGCCGACCACTCGCAACGGATTTCGGCGGCGGACAGAGCGGGCTACCCGCTCATCGGCAGTTGAGGCCGTCGGGCAGAACAGCATGCGGTTCACTGACTGTGACCACGCGCGGCGGGCCGGCGCGCACGGACGGCGGCACGTTAGGACGTCGCGCCAGGGGCCTCGGACGTGGAGGGTTAATCCGCTTGCGACTGGACGATTGCCGGGTTGCCGTTAAGGCACTGCATCTCGGCCGGGTTTGCAACTGCGACGCTGGACACCTCCTGTATCTTGTGGCGATGGCGCTCAAACGAATCAAGTCTGAGGCTGACCACAGGCCCCTTGGACACGTCCGTTTCTGGACGGAAGACCTAGCGGCGATCGTTAGTCTGATTGAGCAAGCCACCCAAGGAGACGTCGAAATCAGAATCGATGACGAGCTTTCCGCAGCTAACGTCACCGACCTAGCCGACTATCCGCACGTGCGCATGACGTCGTTCGTTGTCACTGCCCCTGGTATTGTCTTGATCCTTGGAGCCGGTGTCGCAAGCCTGCGCCTCGACGAGCCGAACCTCACCGCACTTGGAATGGCAAACGAGATTGAACGCATCGCAAAGGTGCGGAGGCGCCACGCTGGCGACTGGCTGGCAGAATTTCGAAAAGCTCTTTCGCTTACGCCGTTCTCCCCGCTGGTAAGAGAATCCCTTCAGGTCTCTGGCGGCAACGAGAGTGTAGTCCTTTACGCGAGGTCGCAAAAGGATGCACCGACCTGGCTGGCGCGCAACAAGGATGGCCTGACGACCAATGTAATTGTGAGTGCCGTATTCGGCGTCCTTGGCTTCCTCGCCGGATACTTCATTCACCGATAAGGGTTGATTATGTGGGCAGCAGTTCGCCGCCTTGTTGTCGGCTGCCATCGTCGGGCATCCTCGGCTCGCCGCTATCCGCAGCATCGAGCTTGCGTGCCAGCCCGCCTGAAGCCTTTCTATCGCCGGTGGGGTTTCATCGATCAGGTTGGCGAGTCCCGGGTGATGCGGAGAACTGTCGATCTCCGCCTTGCCGGCAGTCCTAGTCAAGACCCATTGATCTCGGTAGAGCGGGGCAGCGTCGTCGGATCCCGACAGCCGGTCATGCCCCCAGACAGCGTCGCGGCGCCCCGAGCGCCCGTTGCGTCTTGACCAAGGCAAACGAGATCTCCGCCTCGGAACCAATGAGCAAGCGCTAGTCGAGGTTGACTCGATACCGCGCGAGCAGCGGGGTTTGGCCGCCCTCAATGGCAAATAACCTATTCGTCTCGCCTGGAGTAAGTGCTAGAGTCAACAGGATATCTCCTGCCGCCTAAGAGGGCTAGAATAGGAGGCCAATCACAATGCCGAGGATGAGAAAGATCGCGCTAACGATGACGTTGGAGGTAAGGTTATCCGCATTCCTTAGTAGATACGAAGCCTTCCTTGGTCGTGTCATAACATAAGCGCTGCTGCGCCCCCGTCCCGGCAAGAGCGCAAGAAGAAATGCGCCTACTGCAACTCCGGCGGAAATTAGGGCGACCATGATCTCCCGCGCAGACGGCGTCGAATGCGGTCCTGTAACCTCTTGGAGGCCCGCGACCGCGACCATCGCCGCTAACAACCCGAGGGCAAGTGTCGGAAGTTGCCAATAAGCCCTCGGCTGATTCAACCAGCGTCGCCTTTTCGACGTAATTCGTTGGATCTCAGTTGCCATGCCGCGAAGGGTCAGGTTTGGGTCGTGCATTGTCAGCGCGGCTTCACGATCCGATAAAATGATCTCGACCCCAGCTTCATCTGCAGATATCAGGACTGCTCTGACCCGAGACTTCGGGTAAGCAGTCAAGTCGGAAACCTCATCGGCTTCGTACTCACCGTCTATGAGAATTTTTACGTCGTTTGGCGCGGCGGCCTCGCGGACAATGCGAACGATCTGCTGTAGATCGTCTAACCACAGCCGACTGTGGTCGAGCAGTCGGCGCTCGACGTCCGACCTGATGCGCTTGAGTGGCATCACGCCAAGATACAGAGGATTGTTGATGTTGGGCGTTCACCTGTTCGGCGTGATCCAGTGCACTCAACCCGGCAGTTCAGGACGCCATGCACTATCGGTCGACGACTTTCTACGCCCGGGTTGACTGGTTGGGCCTTGCCGCCGGAGCGGCCCCGAGCTTGGCGGCTGCTTCGGGAGGCCGGGCGCCTAGTCGGCCGTTAGAATCGATGGGTGAGTCATCGAGAGATGCTGCGCAAGGTGCGCCGGCGGCCTGAGCTGCATCTGGGACGTGGCAACCTCGATTTCGAGAAGTTAGTCGCGTTCGTCCAGGGCGTGGACATCGGTACCAACCATCGTCTGCTCGACGGCTTCCGTGAGTACCTGATTCTGCGACTCGGCGAAGAGTCGGCGTACTGGTGGCCGGATCTCGTCATCAAGGTCTGTGTTCCGCACTCCGTGCCGCAGCCAGAACGCGAGGAAGATATCCGTGCCGCAGTCGGTGGGTTGTTCGATCTGCTGGACGAATTTCTTGCCGAGTTCGCTGAGGATCGCAGCCGGCGTCGCGTGTTCCAGGAGTACATTCTCTGGAAGCAGGGACTGAGCTTTTACGACCTTGATCTGGAACGGTTCCAATCCTCGCCACCGCCGGAGCTGGGCAGTGTGGAGGCGGCGGTGATAACGCTTGATACGACGCGAACCGCTTTCTTCGACCTGGTTGCGGCCGGAGAGCTTGAGGTCTTCCGCGCTGGCGCCACGGCGCTGGTCCGTAGCTCGCAGATTGCCGAACTTCTCACCCGTCAGCACAAGGCACTCGGCGTCGAGCCCTCCGAGATGGCCTGACGTGGCGTCAGCCGGTCCAGTGCATCGAAGTGCCGCTGCTGAGGCCCAGCTTTCGGCTCACCAACATGCACTCATCTCGGATCCGTGCGTTCCCCGCACCAGGTGTCGTAACGGGGTGTGACGAGGACTCGATGGCGGAGATCGACGTCCTGCACGGTTGATCTCGCTATTTGGAGGTTTCCCGTGCCTCCTCCACAACCGGACAGTGGGCACGTTCGGCCGTACGCGGTTGGGCACGTTCACCTGCACGCCGACAACGACCCTACCTCCACGCTCGGTCCCGGTCTCCGGTGGAGGTCATACCCAAGTGGGCGCCGCAAGCACCAATCGACGCGGTTCCGACACGCGATCGTCCTGGGAGCGACTTGGGTCCAGGATGGACAGTCTATTTAACTGTTTTCGCAGGTAGAAGTGTGCGCAGATCGCCGTCGCTGCCTTGATCCTTTGGATTAAAAGTCCACAGCTCTGCCATTGAGCTAGCGGCCCGCGCGATCAGGTTACCCGACCACTGCAGGCGAGGCGGGGCAGCGTGCGGCCGTGCGCCGAATGTCGTAGGTCAGCGCCCTCGTGGTGATGGGTTGTCAGGCGTGGTCAGGGCGTTGTGCGGACGGGGCGCAAGTGTCGTCCTGGTTCACGCGATCGTCAGGGCTTCGGACACGGCTGACACGCGCCATCACAGGCAGTGTCGCAGGCCTGGGCGTGACACGGAGGGCGAACTCTCCGTGCGTCGTCGTCGACGAGCCAGCGTGACGGCAGCCACCGCGGCGAGCAGACCGCCCGCGCCGAGTACGGTGGGGACGGCGATCTTCTTCCGCTCGTGTTTCTGCCGAATCTGCCGAATCGCCTTGTCGACCTTCCCTTGCCTGGACAGGTTCTCGGCTCGTTCCCAGGTATCTGCCGCCGCTGCCAGGCGCTTCTCAGCGGCGTCCAGAGCCGTTGGCGCCTGCGGAGACGTCGTCCCGCGGGCGTACGTCCGGTCGAGCTCTGCAAGGCACTCGTGCCCGTACTGCAGCCACGCGGCGACGAGCTCATCTTGTGCTGGACTGGAATACGAGGCCCAGGCGGTCAGCATGCGGTCGGCTTCCGACGTTGAGAACCGTAGTGGCATGGTCGCCACGAGGATCGGAAGACCGCGTTCGTAGGCGTCGATCAGCCGCTGCTCGGCCTCAACCTTGCTCATGCCCGGCAGGATCCGTGCCGTCGTCGCGGTGTAGCGCATCAGTTCGGCGTTCCTGCGCACGTTGGCCTTGTCGCCGAGACGCATATTTCGACCGACCGAGTCACCGAACGATTCGTCAAAGATCTGCTTCTGCTCATCTGCGCTGACCAGCAACACGCTGAGAGGCGCAGCGACCAGCGACACGGATGCGATGACGGCGAGGACGACGATGACAATCCCCCCTGCCGATCGCCGCCCCGCGCCCCACCGGGCGACAGCGGAACCGGTTCGAGGTGTCCTACGCATGGGTTACCTCACTGTGCGGCGCCGTCTCCGCCCGGGTGCAGGCAGCGGGACGTGCCCTCGATCGGCGCGGTGACCGGCGAGTTGAGCGCTCAGCCGATGGCGTGATCCGTTGTTGAACCGAACTTGAGGCCCGCTTGCGCCGTGTCGTCGCCGACACGCCGGAGACATCACGAGCACGCTCACAGAGAGGAAGCCATGAGCGCACACCGAGTCGAAGCCATGGCTTGCGTTCGGCTCGAGTAGGGGCTGGGGTGCTCAGCGGTAGATCGGTTAGCCCGATCGTGGCCTGAGGTTGCGGGAAGCCCCATCGATCCGCCGCCATCGGCCATCGGCCAATGCTAGTCATTTGACTATAGTCATGCGTATGGGTGCCCCGGTCCTTCGCCTGATGGGCGCACACGAGATCCGGCTGCGGTTGGGCAAGATCAGTCGGCAGCGGGTTTACCAGATCACTAGTGGAAGCGACTTCCCGAAGCCGGTTGCGGATCTGGCGCAAGGCAAAGTGTGGCTCGGGAGCCAGGTGGAGGCGTGGATTGCTGAACACCGGCCCGACTCGGAGCGCGGCGACAAGTGAGTGTCGTTCGGTGAGTTGACGAGTGGTTGTGCGTAGTTGCGCAGTAGACGTGCGCATAGCAGCCGGCGCTACGGTGCCACGGTGTCGATCAGTTGTGCCGTGTGGTGTCGACTCCGGATGGGCGGTCATCCACGAGCGCGGTCTGGGTCGGGACGCGCGGCCGCAGCGATCACCCGATTCCTGTACGGCCAGCGCATATCAACCGTCGACCAGGGATGATGGTGGGGTGCCGAAACGACGGCTTGTGGCGCTCGCGGCGGCGATGGCGCTCGTCCTGGCGGGGGCGGCGTTCCTCATGGGACGCCTCGGGCTGGAGCGTGCCGATCAGCTCTCCAGTGTCCTGGCTTTGTTCGTGGGGGTGTTCGCGCTCATCGCTGCGCTGATCGCGATGCTTCCCCCGCGCCTTCGGGTGCGGACCAGCCGCCGGCATCGCACGGCGTGGGGACGCCGGGCGCTCCGGGACGACTTGCGGCGGCTTCTGGAGGCGACGCGGTCGGCAGCCGACCGCTCCCCGAACACGCTGCTGGGTGCACGGCGCACGGCGGTGTCCACGGTGTACGTGCAGCAGCGTGTCGAGCAGCCACGAGCCACCGTTGCGCGGCCGGACGGCCGTCGACGTCGGCCGAGCCGGCTCTCCGACGAGCGGCTGTTCCTACCGTTCGATCAGCAGCCGCACGTGATTCCGGTGCGGCGCCCCTTCGAACGCGTCTTCGACGAGCATCGGCATCTGCTGATCGAGGGCGGACCGGGCACCGGCAAGTCGACCACGGCGGGGCAGGTATGCCGGCAGCTGGCGGCATCATGGCTGACCGGGCAGGAGTGCACGCTCTCCGCGACGCCGCTCCTCCCGCTGCTCGTGACCGCCCGGGCGCTCGCAGCGCACGTCACCTCCACCTGGCAGGAGGCGCTGGCGGCAGCGGCGTTCGGCGGACTCGGCATGAGCAGCGGTGAGCACATCGAACCCGAATTGCTCGCCGACGCTGTCAACGGCGTGCCGTGGCTGATCGTCGTCGACGGGCTGGACGAGGTACCGGCGGACGAACGAGAGACATTCCTGCAGCGGCTGTCCCGCTGGACGTCCTCCACCACCGGCCCCTACCGGCTGCTGATCACCACCCGGCCGCTGGCCGGCCACGCCACCTCGATGCTCGGCGCCGGCTCGATCGGCCACTACACGCTGCTGCCATTCGACCGGCGGTCGCTCGGCGAGTTCGCGCACCGGTGGTTCGAAGCGGACGAGGACGGCCCGGACCAGGCAGCCGGGTTCCTCGCCCAGGTGACGGCCGCCGGCCTGCACGACGTCGCGTCGGTGCCGCTGATGGCGACCATCGCGATCACTGTCTATGAAGACAACCCCGGCACCGGACTGCCGCGCAACCGGCACGACCTCTACGAGCGCTACCTGCATTGGCTGCGCCAGCAGAACGCCGACCGGCAGGACGCTGCCCGGAGGCAGCTCGTCGCGGCTCTACGCGACGAAGGCACCAGCGACTCGGTCGTCGATGCGCTCTTCCAGCGCACCGACGAGCTACTGGAAGAGCTCGCCGTCGTGCGGGTGGAGAGCCGCCGCTCGCTGGTGCTTACCGCTATCGAGTGGCTGCGGCGCGAGGCGGGCCCGGTGACCGGCCGACCGCCTGAGGACTGGGGACGGCTCGTGGCCGAAGCACTGGTTAGCACCGGACTGCTGAGCCGCCGGGACGCCGGGCCCGACTTCATCCACCTGACGTTCGCCGAGCACTTCGCCGCACGACGGCATGCGGCAGAGCTGTCGGCTAGTTTCGATCCGGACGACAACAAGTGGCGGTGGTGGTTGCACCACGCCATCCACAAGGACCCCGTCGCCGTGGCGGTGCTGACGCGATGGACCCGGGAGCATCCGGCCGGGGATCTGCTGGCGTGGCTGCTCGACGGCGTCTCCACCTACCACCAGGTGGCGGTGCGCCTGGTTGCGGAAGGGGCGACGGCCACCGACGAGCAGCTGGCCATCTGCCTCGAGACTGTCGACCGCGAGCTGCGGACCACGCTCGGGCCCTACCCCGACCGGACGCTGGCGCCGCTGCGCCGGTTCCCGCCGTCGCCCGTGCTGACACGGTGGCTGGAAGCACAACTGGAGAGGGTCGCGGCCGGCTCACCGACCTGGTCCGCGGTCGCCGCGATCCTGGGCGACCGAGATCGCCGCCGCCTTCCGGAGCTCACCGAGAAGCTTCTCCGGACTGTCGAGAACAAGCGGTCAAACGGCGGCCGGCTCGCGGCGGCCAAGGCGCTGGCCGACATCGCGCCGGAGATGACCGCACGGACGGTCGAGACGTTGCGAAAGGCTTTGGACACGCCGGCCGACGCCACCGTCGACAGAATGACACTCGCCGCGTATCTCGCCGAGTTCGACGGCGCGCCGCGCCGCGCCGCCGTCCGGACGATGCGGGAAGTTCTGCGCGACGTCACGAGTCGGCCCGAGCACCTGCGTACCGCGGCAGAAGCGCTCGCCGAATGGGACGGTGACTCGCGGCAGGAGATTGCCGAAGGCCTGCTCGCGTTCCTCCGCTCCGGACGCGTTCCGCACTATCACCAACATGAGATCGCCAAGGCGATCATCGCGATAACTCCTGAACATCAGGAGGAGATCGTTCGCTGGGCCGTCACGCACATCGATCGGCCCGCTTCGCAGCCCTACAGCCGGCTCGAGGTGGCGGAATTCATCGCGGGCCTCGGGCCGGGACAACGTCACCTGGCTGCGGAGAAACTGCGGGAGATCGCGACGGACATCACGACCGACGCCCAGGAGCGACTCGCGGCGGCCGGGCAGCTTGCCGGCCTCGGCGAAGAGTGGTGGCCCGACGCGATGGAGACCGTCTGCGGGGCGGTACGGGAAACGTCGCTACGACGAGCAACAGTCTCTCTCGATCCGCTGCGCGGGGCGGACCGCGACCTCCGCGATCAGGTGGTGCAGGCGATCGTCTCGATGGCCGACGACGAAATCGACCCGCGAGCGCAGGACTACATCCGGGCCGCGGCGGCCGACTTGGACCCGCGCTACCAGAAGCACGTTGACGCGGTCGCCCTCGCAAAGATCAACCCGGTCATGTCCCTCGACGAGCTCGCCGACGTTCTCGACATCAGCAGCGACACGACGCCAGCCTGCTCCGTGCAACTCGCGCACATCGCGAAGCGCCATCTCACCGACGCCTCTTCCGACCTGCCGGCCGAGGTGGTCTTCGGCCTGGCCAGGGGCCTGCTCGATTACGGACGGAAACACGCTCTCGCCGCTGTCGCCGCGTTGCGCCGAGCCGCGGCGGATGAGCTGACGCCGGACCGCTTTCGGTTTCAGGCAGCGCTGGCCCTGGTCCAGCGCTCCGACGATGCGCGGACGGCTCAGGACGTTGTCCTGAAGATCTTGGCGAGCACGTCGCCTACGAACGCTCACCTGAACCCCGGCCAGGTCATGCAGCTCCAGCGGATGCCGTCCTACCGCCGCGCAGTGCGGGCGGCGCTGTGTGCCGGCCTTCGCAATCCGCACCACGGCGTGTGGCTACGGGTGTCCATGGCGAGCCAGCTCGCCATGAGGTTCCCGCGAGCCGTGGATGGAGTCAGGGGCGAACTGCGTCGCCTGCTCGACGAGCGCACGAACAGACCCTGGGAACGCCTGAGAATCGCCAGCGCGCTCGTCGATCTGTCACCCGACCCCCGTGCGGCAGACGTGTTCCGGTCGGTCTCGCTCGACCCGCATGCCCCGGTCGATATTCGCGCCACGGCAGCGCTGCGCCCGGCCATCGCGGAACAGGACCAGCCGAATGTGGAGACTCTGACGGCACTGGCCGCCGACCGGCACGCCGGACTGAGCAGTCGCGCCTCGCTGCTGGACGACCTGCTGCAGGTGGACACCGCGTGGCGTACCGCCGCGCGCGAGCTGCTGGATGATGCCTCCGAGGCGCCGGTCGATCTCCTGGCGACGGTGTACCTGCCCACCGCTGGCCGCCTCCTCATGGGGATCTTCGCCCGCATCGGCACCCCGGCCGACCTGGCCACCGTCGGCGACCTGTTTCTCCGATCTCTAGCCTCGGACGACCTGGACCGCTACGACTGGGAGCAGATCGGCGGGCTCCTGGCCCGGCTCGATGGCTGCCCGGCTGCCCTACGATCCGCTCTCACCGCCGACGTGCCGTCGATCGCGACGCTGGAGGCCGCGGTAGAGGTGCTGCCCGAGGACAGCGCCCTGTCGGCCGGTGTCCGCCGCCTCCTCGATGACTCCTCCTCCCCGGCTCGGGTTCGCATCCGCGCGCTGGAAGTCCAGCTTCGGCTCTCGCCGGCGGACCGGTCACGAGCCGTCGCGACCCTCGCAGCGACGATGGCTTCGGAGGCCGATCCGAGACGCCTGCCCGCGATCGACCGGGTGACCACCGCGAGGATGCTCTATGCGATCGTGGCCCACCGCCCGGCTGCCGGCGCGATGCTCACCACGATCGTCGCCGACGAAACCGAGCCGCTGATCTGTCGCCGGAGTGCGTATGACGTGCTCGACGACGGTGGTCCGCGCGCTCGACGGGCCGCCGCGGACGCCGGTCTCGCCGAGCTGCACGACGAGTGCCTCTCTATGACCGCTCGATGCTCGGCAGCCGTCCGGCACGCCCGTTCGGCGCCGGGGTCGACTGTAGAGATGGTTGCCGCCCTGCGCCGGCTCCTCGTCGGACCACTCAACGACGAGGAGCGCGCCGAGATTCTGCTCACCGTGCTCGCCATCGACCCCCGCTGTCAGGACGAACTCGACGCCCTGCTCGTCCTCATGCGAGATCACACGACGACACCCAGGATGCTGGTCGCAGTCGCGAGCCGCCTGTCGTCCGGCACGCCTGTTCATCGCCTCGCCGCGGGTGAGGCGCTCGAACAGCTGCTCGGGGCGCCGGGCCTGCCCGCCGGCCGGCGGGTCGCCCTCCTCGGACCGCTGGCCCACATGCTGCCGGACACCCTGCCCGCCGCGGTCGAGGAGCTGACGGCGGTCGCGACCGACCCCGCGCTGCCGCCGGCCACCCAGGCCAAGGCCGCGATTGCCCTCGACGGGTTTGCCTCCAGCCCGGCGGCCCGGGCGGCCCAGACGGCTCTGCTCGCCATCCTGGACCACCCACTGATGGCGGCCCATCACCGGGTGCTAGCCGGGCGGTTGCTGCTGCAGTCCTTCGGGCCGCATCTGCGCGCGGTGCGGCAACGCCTGCTCGACCTGGATACCGAGCCGGCCGATCGGCTCGCCGCGGCGGTCGTTGTCCTCCGGGCCTACGGCCCGGAGCCGGCGGTCCGCCTGGGTTCGCCGCGACCGGCCGCCGAGGAAGTGGTGCGGCGACTGTTGCAATCTCCCGGTCTGCCGCCGCACGCGGCGCTCGACGCCGCCGTCGCACTTGGCGACGCCGAGGCGCTACGACGTCTTGCGGGCGACGAAACGGTCCATCGCTACCTCCGGGTTCGCGCGCTGAGAGAGATCGCCGAGGTGTCCGGGGGTGAGGAGCACGCGCGGCGGCTCTGGGCCATCGTCGACGATCCAGGGGAGCGGCTGGATCATCGACGCTGGGCCGCCGAGGCCTTGGCCGACATGTCGCCCGACCTCCGGCGCCCGGCCCGGGATGGGCTTCGCGCCTTGGACGGCGTGCACCTCGACCCTCGCGCGCGACGAAGACTCCGGCGTTCCATCACATTCATCGACAACGGGGAGCGCTGGATCGGACGTTGAGACGCGGGAGATTGAAGTAGGTGCGCGGGTAGAGCTCGTCGTCGAGCGAGTAGTGCCACCATGTACCTGCCGCGGGTAACAAGCGACGGCCTATCAGGCCCTTCACAACGTGGGGTGTAATTGGGGACCGAAATTCACCGGGGCGCCCGTCAGGGATCGGCGCCGGCTCGATGCTGGCGGCGGCGCGTGCTGCCGGAGGGGCCGTCGGCAATGATGTCGGCGTGGAGTATGTGTCCAGGGTGCCTGACCCGCCGCTCGACGGGCTGATCGACGACCTCTACTACCTGGAGGGCGCCCCGCCGTACTCCCGGTTGATGCTGCCGGCGGCGCCCGCGCCATTACTCATCGTCAACCTCGGGGCGCCGTTTCTCATCCGCGCAGGCACCGACGTAGACGCCGTGGAGTACGCCGACGGCTGCGCGGTCACCACGCCCACGCGTGCGTGGGAGTTCAGCTACCCAACCCCGACCCGGTCCGTGGGCGTCCACTTCAGGCCATGGGGCCTGGCACCGTTCCTTCCGATGCCCGCGGCCGAGTTGTGCGACCGACCTGCGACGGTGGAGCAGATCTGGGGCGAGCCCGCTATCGCTGAATTGCGACACCGACTGACCTCGGCGGACGCACCGCACGAAATGCTGATGTTGCTCGAGGAGGAACTGGTGCGACGGCTGCGGGTGATCGACGGTCTTGACCTGGTCCGCCAAATGAGCAGCGCCCTCGAGGCGACAGGCGGGACAGTGCCGATCAGCGACATCGGTGTGGCGGCCCGGGCCAGCAGCACGTATTTGGCGAAGCGGTTCAAGGCCGTAATCGGTGTCACGCCCAAACGGCTGGCTCGCAGCTACCGCTTCAGCTCCACCGTGTTGGCACTCGACATCGCTGCACCGAAAGACTGGGGGCACGTTGCCGCTCGTGCGGGCTACTTCGACCAGGCCCACTTCGTGCGCGAGTTCCGGGAGTTCACCGGGCTCACGCCGACCCGGTACACCGAAGTCCGGCGGCGATTCCTGCGCGATCATCCCGACCACGTCCTGGACGGCTGGCCGCTCCCAGCCGATTGATTTCATACAAGAGCGACAGCTCACGCCGCACAAGACTTGGGACTCCAAACAGAGGAGGAATCCATGGGAAAAGTGGTCATGAACGCGTCGGTTTCGGTGGATGGTTTCATCGCGGCTGAGAACGACGATCCCGGTCCGATCTTCGAGTGGCTGGTCAGCGGTGACGTGCCGTTGGACGACAGTGGCGTTCTGAAGGTGTCGCAGGCTTCGTTCGACTACGTCCGGCCTTACTGGGACGAGGTCGGGGTGACCATTGCCGGCCGTCACGCCTTCGACATCACCGACGGCTGGGATGGAACGCCTCCGAGTGGGATCGACCATGTGGTCGTGGTGAGTCACCATGGTGCGCCCGAGGGCTGGGACCTCCGGGCGCCGTTCCACTTTGTCGACGGCCTCGAGGCGGCCGTGGCCAAGGCGCGGGAGCTTGCGGGTGACCGTACTGTCGAGTTCGCTGCTGGCGACGTCGGCGGCCAGGCGCTCGCCGCAGGTTGGGTCGACGAGGTACGCATGGACGTCGCACCCGTCGTGCTCGGGTCCGGTAAGCGTTACTTCGGCTCCGTCGACGCGCAGCACCTGCTGGAAGGCCCAGACGTAGTTGTTCAAGGCAACCGGGTGCTTCACCTGCGCTATCGGGTGCGCCGTTGACCGATCTGAGTGGGTACGCAAAGAAGACCGCTGCGACGGTGACACGAGATCGGGCGTCCGGCTGCGCTTGTGCATCGCTGCCCCGGGACGAAAGTCGTGGTCTTCCAGATTGGCACACCTGGACTTGTCTGACGCTACCTTTGCCTGCCCTGACCTGACCAAGTTCTGCCGGCTCGATGAGCTCGGCTTGGCCGTCACCGGCCAACGACTCAGGCCCGACCGTGCGGTGCTGGCATGCCGGGTCGTCGAGCCGGACCAGTGGTGCCGTCGCTGTGGTTGCGAAGGCATACCGCGCGACTCCGTGACCCGGGAGCTGGCCCACGAGCCGCTGGGCTGCACGGAAGTCTCCTGCGTTTCACAGCATTCTCGATCCGGGAACCAAAGCACCCTTGCTGCGGCGCGTCACTTGGTGTTCTTGCGACGGGCAATTCTGCGCCGACACGAGGCGAGCCGGTGCGCGACAGCGCCGAATGCCGCGTTCCGGCTCCGGCGAAGCCGCGGGCGCATTGCACCAGCCCAAGCGCGAAGCTTCTTCGATGTCGGCGGGATGCTATCGCCACCAATCGCGACCAGTAGGCCGAAGGCCTCCGCCAGGAAGTTGCCGGCGATGCCTAAACCGACGCCGGCCAGGAAGAGGCTCCGATTGAGCCAATCCTGCCGAGCGGTGTCTTCTACGGAGACGCGGACGGCGGCTGCTTCCGCACCGTACACATATAGGCCGGAATCTCCGCCGACTGGATGGACATTCTCGAGTGTGTCCACGAAGTCGCCGTCTTCACGCTCGGCGAACCTGTTCGTCTTGCAGTTTCGCCACGTAACGCGATCCCGCTCCTCCTTCTGCAGTCGCTGCGGGAAGAGGTAAACCGGAACCATGCCCGGACGCTCGGCGTAGATGACGCTCACGCAGTGCCTAACACCTACCTTGCGTTTGACCGCCCGACTTTCGGTGGTTCCGATCGACTCGAGAGTGAGTACTTGCGCCGGCGGACCGTAGAGATTCGATTTCCCGCTGCTCTGCCGCCATACGGTTTTCCTTCGAATCGGACACTCGACGGCTACACCGAAGGTCGCCGAGGTGGCTCCGGCGAAGACGGGGTCAGAGCTTGGATCGTTGACCCGAATGGAGAACCAGCGAACCGGCTTGCGGCGATCGGAGTCTTCTGAGGCGGCCGCAACGATCGAACCCTCGTGGGCCTGGCCGACTCGCTGCTCGATCGCCACTCCATCCCCCTCGGAAGCATGACATCCAGCAACGAGGTCGCTCGCCTTCCCGGAAAAGGCCAGGGGAAGGTCCGGGAGCTCGATTCCATTACGCCAAACGCCACTGACTGAGATGGTCAACGTGTCGACGTTCGAGGACTCCTGATCGGCACCGCTATTGTTGGTGGGGTCATACTCGAGCGTCATTTCGACGTGCGAGTACAGGAGAGGGTCAGGGACGATCAGGTAGACGCCGTCTCCGTCCTCCCATCGTTGCGGTTCGTCAATCCTTACGTAATCTTTGTAAGCGGGATACAGGAACGCAAGAATTGCGGCTGCAGCGGCGAGGTAGATTCCCAACTTGATGCTGTTCGACCGCATGGGACCCCCTGGGCAGGCTCTGTCCAGTATGGCATTGTTGAACAACCGCAGTCATCCGGGCCGTAGTCCTGATCGACCCCCGAACCGGTGAATTGACATCAGTAGAGCAGTGCGTCTGCATCGGGACGGAACGAGGAAGGTGGCGCCGCTCCGATGCGGCAGATCGCAGACCAATTCGAAGGCGCCTCGCACGGTGTTCGACGGGTGCGGCGATGACGGCGGGCTGACCTGTAAGCCGGAGCATCTTCGCGCGCACGCCTTGCACGCCGGCCCGTTGCGATCGCGGCTCGAGCACGTCCAAATCGCAGGCCTGCGGCCACCGGGTTGACGGCGCCGGTGCCGTCCTCTACGTTTTGTTGAGCACGCGTTCAACAAAGGGGGATCGGTATGGGCCGTCGACCGACGTGGACCGAGCCGGAGCTCCTGGCGACGGTGATGGCGGTGTTTCGCCGCAAGGGCTTCGCGCACACCTCGGTACGGGATCTCGAGCAGGCAACCGGGCTGCACCCGGGCAGCCTGTACAAGGCCTACGGCAACAAGGAAGGGCTGTTCACCGCGGCCCTGGCGGCCTACAACGAGCAGGTGGCCGCCCACAGGGTGCGGATTCACCTCGACGAGACCGACCCGCCGCTGCGGGGCCTGCACGCGTTCTTCGTCTCGACCTTCGACGGCGGCGAGGAGGCCAACCCGGGCTGCCTGCTCACCAACACCGCGGTCGAAGCGCCCGCCCTGGCCGGTGTCGGGCGGGACGCGGTCGCCGCGGGCCTGGAGCTGATCGAGGCCGGATTCCGGCGAATGCTGGAGCGGGCCATCGCCGCCGGCGACCTCCCCCCGACCACCCCGAACGACCAGCGCGCCGCCGAGCTACTGGCCCTCTACCAGGGGGTGCTGGTGCTGGTGCGGTTCGGCACGGCCCCCGCCAAGCTTGCCGGCATCGTCGCCCACGCCCTGCCCGCCCTCCTCGCCACCCACACCCAGGGAGAACACTGACCCATGCCCACCGACACCTGGCATGCCTACGCCGCAGCGTGGACGGCCCCCACCGAACAGCGCCGCGCCCTGCTCGAGCGTCACGTCAGCCCACAGGTCGCCTACCGCGACCCGGTCACCGAGGTACGCGGCCGCGACGAGCTGGCCGGCTACATGCACGACTTCGGACAGGGGTTCCCCGGACACCGGTTCGCCATCGTCGCGGTCGACGCCCACCACGGTCGCTCGCTGGCCCACTGGCAGCTACGCGGTCCCGACGACGTCGCGGTCCAGGCCGGCATCAGTCACGCTGTCCACGACGCCCAGCACCGCCTGACCGACATCACCGGCTTCTTCGCGACCCCTGCCGCCGGACCGGGGTCCGGGGTCGGCGCCGGATGAGCACCACGGACACCGCCACCCTCGAGTCCCTCGTGGACCGACTGGCGGAGCTGATGCCCCTACGGACCCGCGGTTTCTTCGGCGGAACCGCCCTGGTCTGCGACGGAACGCAGTTCGCCATGGTCATGGGCACCACCGTGTACTTCGTCGTGGACGAGGCGACCCGGCCCCGTTACCGGGCAGCAGGCTCCGAACCCTTCATCTACCTCACCGGCAGCGGCCCGGTCACCGTGGGCCGATACCACGCCGTCCCTCCCCATGTGCTCGACGACCCCGAAACCCTGCACGCCTGGGCCGGCCAGGCCATCCAGGCCGCCACGACCGCCCCCGCCCGCGGTCGGCGTCGGACCGGCCGCCAGCACCCACGAACCCCGACCCGATAGCCGCCCTCCGCACGGGCAACACCTGCCCGCACGAATCCTGCTCGCCCTGACGACGGCGCAAGAGGGGGCCGGGCTACGGCAAGCGGGTGGAGAAGGACGGTGAGGCGGGGGTCAGGCGGCTTCCGTTTGCTGCTGGCGCTGGTGGTTCTGGTTGTGCCGGAGGGCTTCTTCGAGTTGGTCTTCGAGGATGATGATGCGGCAGGCGGCTTCCAGAGCGGTGCCCTGGTCGACCATCTCTCGGGCCCGTGCGGCGAGGCGCAGCTGATAGCGAGAGTAGCGGCGGTGCCCGCCGGCTGACCGGAACGGGGTGAACAGTTTTGCCTCGTCGAGCCGGCGCAGGAAGTCCTGCGAGGCGCCGACGATTTCCACGGCGCGGCCCATCGTGTAGGCGGGGTAGTCGTCGTCGCCGAACATGTCGTCGAGTTGGGCCATATACACCTCCATGACGAGGGCCCCGGCGCGGGAAGCGCCGGGGCCCAGGGGTTACGGGCTGAAAACACCATCTACCGACAGGTTCGTCGGTTTGTCGTATCCGCACCTGCCGCTATCAGCGGTTGGGTGCGAGGATCGCATAAGCGTGACCGGAGACCACCTCACGTTCGATGGAAACTGCGGTGTCCACCTCAGAACTGGAACTACGTTCTGACGGCGGGCGATCCAACGGCGTCTAACCCTCCCTTTCCTCTGCTTCCATTACCTGTGGTGCTGTCGTGCTCTCCGCCGGTGTCGGAACCCCACGCAAACTTCGTGGCCCCGCACACGTGCGACGGATCTTCCTGCATCAGACGGGACCCTGAGCTTGCGTTGGTCCTGCCTGCATCGCCTCGACCTGGAATTACGTCAAGGTCTTCCACTTGCACGTTCCTTGCTGCGTGCGGTGAGGCGTACTTCCACCGCAGTTGCCGAGCGAGCCACGAACGGTTCCGGGCCCTGCTTGACGCTCGGTCTGTTTCGTCTGCGTTTTAGACGATCTCTGTTGTCAACGTCAGAGACACTATCTGATCGTGGAGAGCATGTCTAGTTGTTCCCGCCTAGATTTTCTGGGCAGCCGACCGGGCTTTCAGCCCGCATCGACGGCCCGGAAGGTGGCATTGACGGCATCCGCACTGCGGCAAGCACCGCCGCTCGGGGCTGTCACGTCACCGCGCGGACGGCCCACTACCGGCGACACCGCCTCGGCTCTCTTGAGGGGACGCGACCCGTGGCGGGCTGCTTGCCACAACGTTCCTCGATTCGGCCTTCGACTCTTCACCGCGGCGGCCTTCGGTCGAACCGTCTGGATGGGACCCGGCGACCTATGAGGCGGCGATGGCGATGGCGTGGCAGATCCGCGGCGCGGGACGACGGTTGCCGCGGCTGAACCTCGGCGACGTTGAGGTCGAGCTCTGGCCCGCGCGGCGACTATTGGTTGCGCAGCGGGCTGGCCTGCCCCCGACCTTGTCCGTGGCCGAGCCTGGTGCGGTCCCGGTCTGGCGATGACGGCAGGCGCGGCGCTGGGCGACGCGCCTGCCGTTGGCCGTTGTTACTTGGCGAGGCGGCCGAGTTCCGCGATCGCCTGGGCCGCCCGGATGTACTTGTTGCCGGCCAGGTCGCCAATGGTCTTGATGTTGAACGCCTTCTGCAGAGCCTCGCCGTCGGCCTCGCTGACTCCGGACAGTGCGGAGACGGGTGCGTCGGCCAGCTCGACCAACGGCGTGGACTCAAAGGCCTTGTCGAGCAGGGCGTCGAGGTTTACGGAGATCGGCATGCATGCGTTCCCTTCGCGAGGCGACCGCTGCCGAGCGTTTGCCCGGCCTCAAGCGCGACCTTTGCCGCTACCCGACCGGCCGAAACCTCTGGCCCACCAGGTGGGTGAACCAGCTCGGACCCGGTGCGTCACGATCGATGAAGGGGCGGCCGGACCACTAACCCCGGTTGTAGTAGTCGATCAACGATGAGCTCGGCCCGGGGCGCACGGCCGTGAGGCCGAGCAGCCTGGCATCCTCGCCGCGCAGCCTCTCGGCCGCGGTATCGCGTGAGGACCGGTAGGTTCCTTGAGGATGGGGACGACCTGTCGACCCGGCGGTCGACCGATCGTGCAGCCCGATGAGCCGCCTCAGCGGCCCTAGAACGTCATTGCGCCTGTGGTTCATGTGCCCTCCCCCGAATGGCGTGTGACCCCTGCCGGGCTGTTGCCCGTGCCGGCCACAGGTACTGCTTGTGTGCTGCGCGCTGAATCAGGCGGCTTCCTTCCGTTGTGATCTCGCCCGCTACGGGGCGTCGACCTTCATCGTTGAGGTTCGATGCCGGAAAAGCTGCTGCTTTTGTCACAGGAGAAGATCAACTTCGCCGTACGAGGACATTCCTGTCCGAGCTGACCTGCGACGACGTCGATCGGTGTGACGCTTGCAACGTCGTCGTGACATCTCGCGAAGTGGACTCGCGAAATTCGGTGCCGACGTCGGTTGTCTGTTGTTGAGGGTGCTCTCCACGTAGGTGAGTCGTGGGAAGCCGAAGGCCCGTTGTCTGGGGCAGAACTCGGCGTACGGACGGCGCCTTCGGCGATCAGCCGGTCTGATCACGCAAGGATTACGACCTTGCTCCGGCGCTATCGGGCGTAGAAGAGGTAGCGCCGGCGGGGCCGGGAGAGTCGGGAGTCAGTGATGGAAGCCGGAGGCGGTTGTGCGGTCGTGCTGCGGCGTGTGCTGCTTCTCCAGGCGGGGTAGCTGCTTCTTGAGGTCGTCGACCAGCATGTCCGCCAGGTCGTGGGTGAAGCCGCGCCGGACGACGACCCGCAGCGCCGAAAGGTCCTCCCGATTTTTCGGGAACTGGTAGGCCGGCACCTGCCAGCCGCGTTCTCGGAGCGCCCCGGATACGTCGAAGACCGTGAAGTTCCTGATCTCGTCTCGCATCTTGAAGGCGAAGACCGGCAGTTGGTCGCCCCGGGTGAGCAACTCGAAGGGGCCGAGCTCGGCGATCCGTCCGGCCAGCCGGGTGGCGACTTCTCGAGCGTACGACTGGACGCGGCGGTATCCGCAGTGGCCCAGCCGGAGGAAGTTGTAGTACTGGGCGATCACCTGTGCGCCGGGCCGGGAGAAGTTCAGCGCGAACGTCGGCATGTTGTCGCCCAGGTAGTTGACCCAGAAGATCAGGTCTTCGGGCAGGGCCTCGGCGTCACGCCACACCGCCCAGCCGACGCCGGGGTAGACCAGCCCGTACTTGTGGCCGGAGGCGTTGATCGAGGCGACCCGGGGGAGCCGGAAATCCCAGACCAGGTCGGGGTCGACGAAGGGTGCCACGAACGCGCCGGAGGCACCGTCGACGTGCACCGGTACGTCGATTCCCGTGCGCTTCTGGTACTCGTCGAGCGCCTGGCAGATGTCCGCCACCGGTTCGTACGAGCCGTCGTATGTGGAGCCGAGGATCGCCACCACGCCGATGGTGTTCTCGTCGCAGTGCCGTACGGCCTCCTCGGCGGAGAGGATCAGGCGGTTGCCCTCCATCGGGATCAGCCGCATCTCCACGTCCCAGTACGCGGCGAATTTCTCCCAGCAGACCTGGACGTTGATGCCCATCACCAGGTTCGGCCGGTCCGCCGGCGCACCTGCTGCCCGCCGGCGTTGCTGCCAGCGGCGTTTGAGGGCGAGCCCGGCCAGCATGGCGGCCTCGCTGGAGCCGGTGGTTGAGCAGCCGGTCGCCTGGACCGCCTCGGGTGCGTGCCACAGCCGGCTGAGGATGCTGACGCAGCGCATCTCCAGGTCGGCGGTCTGCGGGTACTCGTCCTTGTCGATCATGTTCTTGTCGGCGCACTCGGCCATCAGCCGGTCCGCCTGCGGCTCCATCCAGGTGGAGACGAATGTCGCCACGTTGAGCCGGGCGTTGCCGTCGAGCATCAGTTCGTCGTGAATGATCTGGTACGCGGCGTCCGGCGGGAGTTCGTCCTGCGGCAGCTCATAGCGGGGTCGGTGGTGCCGGTCACCGGCTCGCCGTCGATGGCGGTGATGATGTCGCCGGCCTGCAGATCTGCTTTGGCGGCCGGTCCGTTGGGCACGACGGACCTGAGGTAGACACCGCCGCTCGGTACGGTGACCGCGCTGACGCCGAAGTACGCGTGCGTCACGGCCCCGGTTGCGATGATCTCGTCGGAGATGGACCTCGCCAGGTCGACCGGGATGGCGAAGCCGAGCCCGATGTCGCCCGCACTGCCGCCGCCGCCCGGCCCGGAGCTCGGGATGGACGCGCCGGCCGACGGCACGCCGATGAGTTGGGCCTCGCAGTTGACCAGCGCGCCGCCGCTGTTGCCGGGGTTGATGGCGGCGTCGGTCTGCAGTGCGGAGACGAGCAGCGCCGTCTGGCCGTTGTCGCCGGGCACCTGGATGGTCCGGTCGAGCGCGCTGACGATGCCGGAGGTGACGGTGCCGGACAAGCCGAGGGGCGCGCCGAGGGCGACGACCGGCTGCCCCACCCGTACGTCCGCCGACTCGCCGAACGGGATGACGGGCAATGGCGGCTGGCCGTCGACCTTGATGACCGCCAGATCCGCCTTGGGATCCCGGCCCGTGATGGTCGCCGGCACGGTCCTGCCGTCGTTGAACAGCACCGACACCTGACCGCCGCCGACCGCCAGTGAGATCACATGGTTGTTCGTGAGGATGTAACCGTCCTGGCGGACGGCCTCGCCCGATCCGGTACCGCCGGCCTCGCCGTTGGTCGCGCTGATCGTCACCACCGACGGCAACGCCTCGTCGGCCACCTTGGTCACCTCGCAGGTGGTGGCAACCTGTTGCTGGGCGGCGGCCGGTGTTTTCGCCGCATCCGATTTGTTCGCGGCAACGACGACACCGCCGATCACCGCGCCCAGCACGGCCGCAACCACCATGCCGAGCCAGATCCGCCAGCCTCCGTCGCGCCGGGGTTTCCTGTCCGTCATCGGTTCAGCACATACCACCGGCGGCACACCTGACATCACCCTCGGCGAGGGATGTGCGACCCGCTCACAAGGCCGAAGTCGAAGGGACTACGTCAGCGCGTCACGTCGATGCGGTCGAAGTCGGGCGCGTAGTCGGTATCGTTGCGCATCTCGATCGTGTTGGCGCCGGCGTTGAGGGAGAGCCGCAGGCTGAGGGCATCCACGGTGTACCAGTCCGGGCTCGCCGGAAAGGTGAGGTTCCCCAGCGAACGCCCGTTGACCAGGATGGTCGTATCCCGCGGATCGCCCGATATGTACTGGATCCGGACGCTGTAACTCCCGGAATCGGGCACTGTCAGCCCCGTGAAGCGCAGAAAGTTGGACTCGTTGTTGCCGACGAACCGTACGACGAGGCCGTCGGAGGCGTCGTCACGCGGCATCGGCCGGGCCTGACCGCCCATCACGTTGCGCTGCGACTCCGCCTCGAAGGACGCCTGGAACGGTGCCGGGCTGGTCGGGGCAGTCGTGGCGGACGGCGTGGGCGAGCGTCGCGGTGCCGACGGCCGGCCGACACGCACGGAAGCGGGTGAGCTCCGGACCGGCGAGGTGGACGGCGAAGATTCGGACGGGCTTGGCGCCGGCCCGGCCGCCGAAGGAGCGGACGCGGAAGGCAGCGGACCAGCCGCGGAGGGCGGCTGAGCCACCGGAGCCGGGGATTCGGGCTCGGAGGGGAGGCCGACCAGTGCACCGACCCCGCCGAGGCCGACGATCATCGCGGCGACGCTGACGACGCCACGCCTGCGTCTGGTCGATGCCGTCGCCCGACGCCGGGCGGTTCGGGTATTCGTTTCGGCGGCCGCCGGACCCGCCGCCCCTGGGTCGTGAACCGGTGGCGTCGAAGGGGTCGCAGGGTCCTGCGCCGGGGGGCGTACGGAATTGGCCGGCGGCAGCCAACCGCCGATGCGCAGCGTGTTGGCGGTTGGCTCCTCGTGCATGAGCTTGATCGTCCTCACTCCGTGGTCCGCCGAGGTTAACCTCGCGATCTGGCGGCACGGCCCTCTGTTCGGACGGTCTTCGTACGGTCAGCTGGCCAAGATCATCTGACCGACCGGCGGACACCGGTCAGCGGATCAGGCTGAGCAGCGCCGCCAGGGCCAGCAGGATCAGCGCCGCCTTCAGCATGTTGCCGGCGTCGCGCAGGGATCGGTACTTCGCGGTGGCGATGCGGGAGAGCACCAGCAGTTCGTCCAGCTCATAGTCTCTCGCCAGCGCCGCCCGCAGCCCCTCGCGATCGCACTGGGCCCAGCTCAGGAAGCTGCCGCCGCCGGAGGAGTCCAGGCGGGGCAGGACGACGTTGAGCAGGAACCAGACGGCGACCGCTGCCAGCAGGCCGCCGGCCACGGCAAGGACCGTTATCGGCCAAACCTGGTCGAACAGGATTTTGGCGTTGGCGGCGACCGGGCCGGCCGCCAGCGCCACGGTTGCCAGGGCGATCGACGCCTGCGTGTTCGCGCTCGAGATCTCGCTGCGTACCGTCGCGGACTCCTGCTCGATACGGGGGTCGCTCGTCACGGTGTACCGACCCGGCAGGCGGTCGTGACGGTCGCGACCGGGTCGCTTTCCGAGGTGATGGTGACCGCCGCCTTCGTGCCTCGCGCTGCGCCTGCGGTGCGCTTCACGTAGACGTCCACCCCGGACGAGCGGCCGGCGGGGATGCCGGTGACGGTGTGCGGCAGCCAGGTCGTCCAGCCTGCTCCGGCTGACGCGGCGATCCTGTACACGTCAAAACCTGGGGACGGCGCGGTGTTGCGTACCGGAATCCGGCAGCGGGCCCACCCGGAGGGCGCCACGGCGGCAGTGTCTGGTGCGGCCGTCACGCCGCGGGTTTGCGGGCCGGCGCCGTCGAGGGAGCGGACCGCCACCGTGTACGACAGCACGCCGGCTCGGTCGCGCCGCATGTTCAAGACGTAAAAGTGCAGGCGGTTGGCCGTGTCGACGTACTCGTATTCGCTGCCGGAATCCGTACCCGCGTGGAATAGAGCGTCCGAGAGCTGGCGGTAGTCGCCGATGGTCATTTTCTGGGGGGTGCCGTCCGGTAGGACGAAGTCGACCTTGTCGATGTCCTGGGGGTTGGCGTCGACGGTCCAGATGAACGGCGCGTTGTCCTCGTTCTTGGTCTTGGCCAGCAGTACGCCGGAGTCCGGGGTGAACGAGTCGAAGCCTTGGCGGTCGACGACCTCGAGCGTGTAGTTGTCGTAGCCGCCGCCGTCGCAGTACGGGTCGGTCGCGGTGTTGCAGGGCGGAGCGGCGTCGCCGCCGTCGAGGGCGACGTTGATGCCGGAGAGGCCGTGCGGGCCGGGCTGGACCTCGCGGGCAGTCAGGCGGGCCATGACGACGCCCGAGTCGGCGAGGGATTCGCGGGAGAGGCGCAGGACCGAGGCGTCGTCGATGATTCCCAGCTTCATCTTGTTGCGCAGCATGTGCTGGGCGCCCATGGACGAGCCCGCCGTGCCCGGGATCAGCCATCGGCTGTGCGGGCCGCCGGGGCCGTTGAACGTGCCTCGGCTGAGCATCTCCCACGGGCCGCTGTAGTCGCGGCGGGCGGGCACCGAGTACGGGTTGTTGTAGTTGTCGCCCACGCCGAGGATGTGGCTGAACTCGTGGGCATACGTGGACATGCCGGAGCTCTCCGCCTGCAGTGAGCTGCCGCCGCCGGCGTTGGGCCAGATAGTGGACGAGGCCTGCCAGGAGGTCCAGTCGACGTATCGCGTCGCGTTCCAGTTGGGCAGGGCCTCGTCGGGCAGCCCGAAGGCGTCGGACACCTGTTCCTTGCCGGCGAACTTCATCTGGCCGAACTCCTGCCAGGTGGACGACTCGTCCTGGCCTGCGGCGAGGAAGAAGACGAAGTCGAAGCTCGAGGCGACATCCTCGCCGGCGGCTGCGATCCAGGCGGCTTTGGCATCGGTACGCAGATCGCGGCCGCACGTGTCACCGGACGGGCAGCCGAGTCCCCGCTGCATCGAGTTCTCGATGCCGTACTCGTGGCTGCGGTGCGGCATCTGGTACACGCCGAAGGAGGTGAGGTCGATGCCGTACCGGCCGCCGGAGTCCTCCATCCAGTACTCGTGGATGGTGTGGCCGCCGTTCAGCGTGCCGGGCCGGTTGAGGAAATCCCGGTAGAAGGCCGGTGCGTCGGCGCGCGGCAGATCGTGCACGCTGGACGGGTTGCCGTAGATGGTGGAGTTGGCCGGCTGGGTGACGACGAGCGGCTGGTTCGGGAAGTCCACGAGCACGAGGGCGCCCCGGAAGTTCTCGACCGATCCGGGTGTCGAGGGATCCGCCCAGTCGGTGCCCGGAATCGGCGCGTAGTCGTCCCAGGTCATGGTGTCCGGCAGCTCGTAGTTCTGCGGGTCGACCGGCCGGGGTTCGCCGGCCGGGTACGTCCGGGCGGCGGGTTGCGACCGCTGCCAGGGCTGGGTCTGCGGCCAGTGCCGCATCCGCCACGGGTGTTCCGAGCGGGCGCCCGGTGGCGGCTCGGGCGCGGCGTGAGCCGGAGCCGCCGTCAGCGCGCCGGTCACTGTCAGGAGCACGGCGCCGAGGGCCGAGACCACACCTCTGTTCACGGACACGTCCCCCTGCGATAGAAGGTTGTCTATTGAACCGCCAGGCCATCCTGGCATTTCCGCTGATGCGGATCAATCGGTGTCGCGCGGCCCTGAGCTCGGGCGAAACGGCGACGGGTCCGGCGCGAAGTGGGAGAATGCGGCGTTGTGACCCATTTGGGCCCCGATGCCTTCACCGTAAGCGGCACTGACGGACCGGCAGGTGCCGGGAGATGATGACATCGAGGCAGCGTGGAGGTGGTCCGGAGGTGGGGGCGTGGTGACAGCGGGCGCCGGTACGCCGTCCGACCCGGAGCTGCTGGCGCTGCTGGACAGTGATCCGCAGGGGTGGGTGCTCGCCCGGGCCCTCCGTGAGGACGGCCGGATCGTCGACTTCGAGCTGACCTACATCAACGACGCCGGATGCCGACTCGTCGGCCGCAGCCGTGTGGACCTGGTCGGGCGACGTTACCGGGAGCTGTGGCCGGAGACCGTTCACGACGGCACGCTGCCGCTCTACTGCACGGTGGTCGAGACGCGGCGTCCGGCGACCCGCACGGTGTACTACGACCGGGCCACCGTCGCCGGGCACTTCGAGTTCTGGATCGGCCCGTACGGTGACGGCTTCGGTGTCCGCTTCGTCGACCTGAGCAAGGTCACCGTGGCGCCGCAGTCCGCCGGCGGGACGCGGCTCTACGACATGCTCGACGCCGCCTTCGACGGGTTCACGCTCCTGCGCCCGGTCCGCGACGGGAACGGCGAGATCGTCGACTTCGTCTGCGAGTACGTCAACCAGCTCGGCGCCAAGCTGGCCGGGCGCACCGTCGAGGACATCATCGGGCAGCTCCTCAGCGACGTGGTGCCGCAGAGCTGGACGGACGGCATGTTCGAGCGCTACCGCACCGTCGCCGGCAACGGTGAGCCGTGCCGGGTGGAGCTGAACTATCCGGCGATCGGCCAGGCCTGGGAGGTCAACATCGGCCGGGCCAGCTCCGGCGTCGTGGCGGTGTCGTTCCGCGAGGTCACCGAGGAGGTCGACCGGAAGCAGCAGCTCACCCGCAGCGTCGCGCTTGCGGAACAGGCCGCGGCGCGTGCCCGCACCCTGCAGGAGGTGACCAACGCCCTGGTCGCGGCCAGCACCGCCGCCGAGGTGTACGCCGCCATCGGCTCGGTGCTGCGTCCGTCCGCGGGCGGTCAGGGCCTCGCCCTGCTGCTGCTGAACGACACCCATCTGCGGCTGCAGTACCACGCCGGGTACGAGCCCGACGTCGTCGAGCAGCTCCGCCGGCTCGCCCTGGATCATCCGTACCCGGCCACGGCGGTCTCGCGTACGGGGCAGCCCCGGTACCTCACTTCCGTCGCCGAGTTCGACGCCGCGCAGCCCGACCCCGCTGTGGCCGTACCCCGTGGGGGCCGGCAGGCCTGGGCCTTTCTGCCGCTCGCGGTCGCCGGGGAGGTGCTGGGCACGCTGGTCGTGGGCTACAGCGAACCGCGGACCTTCGAGGCCGAGGAACGGGACACGCTCACCGCCCTGGCGGGCTTGAGCGCGCAGGCCCTGCAACGCGCGCTGCTGTTCGAGGCGCGTACGTCCATGGCGGCCGCGTTGCAGCGAGCACTGCTTCCGGCCGAACTGCCGCAGACTCCGGGCCTGCGACACGCCGCCCGCTACCTGCCGTGGAGCCACGGCGTCGACGTCGGCGGCGACTGGTACGACGTCATAGCCCTCGGCAACGGCGTCGTCGGCGTGGTCATCGGCGACATCGCGGGCCACAGCGCCGCGGCGGCCGCCACCATGGGTCAGGTGCGCAACGCGCTGCGGGCGTACGCCACGGAACGGCACACCCCGGCGGGGGTGCTGCACCACGTCAACCAGCTCATGCTCGACCTGCACCTCGACACCATCGCGACCTGCTGTTACCTCGAGCTGCACCTGACCGAGGCCACGGTCACCGCGGTCCTCGCCGGGCACCTGCCGCCGATGCTGCGTACCGGGGACCGCACCGACATCCTCGACCTGCGCCGGGGGATACCGCTCGGCGTGGCCCGGTCGGCGGTCTATCCCGAGACCACCTTCGTGCTGCCGCCGGGGGCGAACCTGGTGCTCTACACGGACGGCCTGGTCGAGGACCACCGGCACCCCATCGACCAGGGTCTCGAGGAGCTGTGCGAGGCACTGCGCGGCGCCCCGAGCCGGAACCCGGACGAGATCCTCGACCACGTGCTGGGCAGCGCGGTCGGGCCGCAGCCCCGCAGCGACGACGTCGCGGTGCTCTGCCTGACCAACGACGCCCCGGCGCCCTTCCCGCCGTACGCGCGGCGGCGGTTCCGGGGCGAGGCGATCAGCGCCTCGGCGGCGCGGCGGTTCGCGGCCGACCTGCTGGTCGCGTGGGGCCAGCAGCCGCTCGCGGGCGACGCGTTGCTGCTGCTGGACGAGGTGGTCACCAACGCCATCCAGCACACGGTCGGCGATGTGCTGGTGGAGCTGCGGCTCGAGCGGGATCTGATCGTCGCGGTCAGCGACTCGAGCGACCGCGCGCCGCAGCCGCGGCCGCCCGATGCGGAGAGCGAGAACGGTCGCGGGCTGCACATCATCGACCACCTCGCGTCGGACTGGGGGGCCGAGCCGCTGCCCGGCGGGGGCAAGCGGGTGTGGTTCCGGCTCCCGCTCATCACCTGAGCATGCAAAACGGCGCCCCGGAACCGTGAGGTCCGGGGCGCCGTCCTGATCGGAGGGACTACCGGTTGCCGTTGAGCACCGACGGCGGGAGCGGCGTGGCGACCGGGGGCCGGCCCTGCGTCGCGGTGCCCGCCCGCAGCGACGACCGGGTCTCGTCGGTCGGCAGCGGCTCGGTGAACGGCTGGAGGTCGCCTTCACAGACCGTGCCCGCGGCCGGCAGCTTGCCGGTCAGCAGGTACGAGTCGATCGCCCCGGTGGCGCACTTCGAGCTGCCGTACGAGGTGTGGCCCCAGTTGGTGTTGGAGAGCAGCCGGCTGTTCGGCAGGCGCCGGGCGGCCGAGACCGCGTCGTCGTAGTTGGTCGCCGGGTCCCACTTGGTGCCGACGATCAGCACCGGCGCGGCGGTCCGCCGGGTCCACGGGCCGGTGTACGCGTCCTCGTCGTGCACGGTCCACGTGTTCCGGGCGCACTGCGCGGTGCCCCAGCCCCAGGCGCGGCCGAAGTACGGCGCCCGCTTGTCGGCCTTCTCCATCATCGCCGGCCACTTGTCGGCGTCCTTCGGGTGCAGACCGTCGGTGCAGTCGACACCGGCGAACGTCTCGAAGCCGTTGTCGTACGGGAAGTCCCGGCTCGGCTTGGAGCGCGAGTCCTTGATCCGCTGGATGAGCGCGGTCCTGGCCTTGGTGGCGGCGGCCGGGGACGGCGGGTTCAGCAGCGTCCACAGGTCCTGGGCCATGAAGGTGACCGAGTCGCCGGCACCCGTGCCGTACAGGGAGCCCAGGACGCCACCGATGAAGTCGGCGTACGTGATCGTGTAGCTGTCGGCGCCCTCGCCGACGACCAGCGGCTTCTGCCGGAGCTTCTTCGCGATGGTCTCGAACCTCTTGACCGGGTCACCGGCCGAGAAGACGCAGTAGCGCTTGCCGGCCCGGTCGCACCGCTTCAGGATCTCCTTGAGCGCCCGGTAGGCGCCCTCGGCCGACTGCAGCCGCTGGTCCTGCTCCTGGTCGGCGGTCTGCGTGGTGCCCACCCAGTGCTGCGGGTCGAGCACGCCGTCGACCACGACCGCGCGGAAACGCTCGGGGAACATGTTGGCGTAGTACTGCCCGATCGCGGTGCCGTAGCTGAAACCGAGATAGCTCAGCTTCGTGTCGCCCACCGAGCGGCGCAGCACCTCCATGTCGCGGACGACCTCGGCGGTCGACATCGCGCCGGTCAGCGGCTTGCCGGTGGTGGAGCACGCCTTGCCGAACTTCTTCGCGGCCTTGACGTACTTCTTCTCCTCGGCCTTGCCCCACGGGAAGGCGACGTTCATGTCGGCCAGCACCTTGGTCTGGTCCCGGACCGACGGGAAGCAGTGCACGTTCTCACTGGCCGCGATGCCGCGCGGGTCGATACCGACCACGTCGAAGCGCTGGAGGATCGACTCGCTCAGGAAGGACGGCGCCGCGAGCGCGATGTCCGTACCCGATCCGCCCGGGCCGCCCGGGTTGACGAACAGGGTGCCGATCTTGTGCTGCTGGTCCTTGGCCTTGACGCGGAGCACGGCGATCTCCGTGGTAGCGCCGTGCGGCTTGTCGTAGTCCAGGGGCAGGCGAGTGGTGGCGCACTCGGCGGTATCGAAGCACTTGTACCAGCCGAGCTTCGGGGCCTCGATGCTGTCGACACGCTGCCGCTCCTTGGCGGTCGTCGTGTCGAACGTGGCGGCCTGAGCGGCCGCTACGGGCCGTCCGGCGGTCGGTGCGGCCATCGACGGCGTCGCGGCGACGCCGACGAGCAGCACACCCGCGATCCCCGCTGTGCCGAGCCGTCTCGACAATAGTGACATCCTCGTCCCTCCATTAATGCCGCGGCCGGGCGCCGCAGCGTCTGGATCGTAGGCAGTCGATGCCACTCATTGATCAACGGGGAGGTGCGGGGTGCCCCTAGGGTGTCATCGTGACCGCGGCGACCGTTGCTCAGCTGACGGCGGCGGCCGACCGCGTCGGGCGGTTGATCGCCGGCGTCAAACCCGATCAATGGGGCGATCCCACCCCCTGCGCCGGTTGGGATGTGCAGGCTCTCGTCGGCCACCTCGTGCTCGGCAACGCCGTCGACGTCTCGGTGCTCGCCGCTCGCCCGATGACGTTCCGCGATCTCCAGGCCGGCTTCGACGAGAGCGCGGCCGGCCTGACGGCGGCCTTCCAGGCGCCGGGTGCCCTGGAGCGCACCGTCGAGGTGCCGTTCGGCCGGATCTCCGGGGCGATCGCCCTCCACCTTCGGCTCACCGAGCTGTTGGTGCACGGCTGGGATCTCGCCCGCGCCACGGGTCAACCGCCGGGCTTCGCCGATGACGTCGTCGAGCAAGAGCTCGCGCATACCGCGCCGATGCTGGCCGCGATGCCCGCGGGCCGGCGCCCGTTCGCCGACGCGGTGGATCAGGCGCCGTCCGCGCCGCCGCTCGACCGGCTGGCCGCGCGGCTCGGGCGCCGGCCGGCCGCCGCCGCCTGAGCGAACCGCTCAGCCGATCAGGCCGCCCATCAGCGGGTCGCTGATGCTGTCCTTGCCGTTCTCGACATGGCCGGCGCAGCGGTACTCGAGGTCCGTGCCGTCGGTGACGGTGAGGTCGTACCAGCCCCGGGTACGGACCACCGACCACGATTTAGCCGCGGTCCGGCCGGCCCTGAGGGACACAGTGGATCGGCCCGACGTGTACGCGTCCCGCACCGTCAGCTGGAGTCGCCGGGTGCCAGGGTTGCTGAAGGTCAGCGTGACCTTCTCCGCCCGCGAGTCGTAGTCGGTGCGGACGCCGAGCGTGCCGCCGCGGAAGTCGCGGTGGAAGCCGTTCGGGCCGTGCACGGCGACGTCGTACCGGCCGCTCGCGGACCACGTGCCGGTGAGGGCCTTGCCCGGTTCGACGGTGTAACTGCGGGGATCCTCGCCTTCGCGGGCCGAGCGTGCCTGGAACACCGCGGTGGCACGGCCGACGTTCCGGAACGTGATGGTGAGGGTCTCGCCGGTGACCTCGCCGTCGGCGTGCAGGGCGTACGGCAGGGCGCGCGCCGGGCGTACTCCCTTCTCCTGGCCGGGCAACTCCTGCTCGGCCGGCGGGACCGGGACCTCGTCGGGGTGGCGTACCAGGTCGGCGGGCTTGAAGTCGTCGGTGTCCGGCAGTCGCACCGGCCGGGCCCGGTTCGGCGTCCGGAAGTCGAAGGCGCTGGGAGTCGACCCAGCCGCCGCGGGTCCAGGGCGAGACCACCACCATCGGCACCCGGATGCCCAGGCCGTAGGGTCCGGCCGGGTGGCCGTCGCCGCCCGGGAAGATCTCGTTCGTCGTGGGCACCGTGGTGACGCCGGGGGTCGGGGGCGCCAGGTGGTCGAAGAAGCCACCCTCCTGGTCGTACGTCAGGAACAGGGCCATCTTGCTCCACACCTCGGGATGGTCGGCGAGGATGTCGATGACCTGCGAGACGTACCAGGCGCCGTACGCGGGTTCCCAGTTCGGGTGCTCGGTGTACGCCTCCGGCGCGACGATCCACGAGACCGCCGGCAGCCGGCCCTCGGAGACGTCCCGGCGGAAGTCGCTGAGCAGCGCCTCCGGGTCACGGCCGAGCGCGTTGACGTTCGTACCCGTCTTGGCCCGGTCCGCGAGCGGCGTGCCCGGCGCGGCGTTCTGGTACTGGTGGAAGTAGAGCAGCGAGTTGTCGCCGTAGTTGCCGATGTACGGGTCCTGCGTCCAGCCCCAGGATCCCTCGGCGGTCAATCCCAGGCCGACGTCCTGGTACACCTTCCAGGAGATGCCGGCGCGCTCGAGCCGCTCCGGGTAGGTGGACCAGTCGTACCCGGCCTCGGCGTTGGTGATGACCGGTCCGCCGCCCGTGCCGTCGTTGCCGACCCAGCCGCTCCACATGTGGTAGCGGTTCGGGTCCGTCGGGCCGAGCAGGGAACAGTGGTAGTTGTCGCAGACCGTGAAGGCGTCCGCGAGGGCGTACTGGTAGGGCAGGTCCTTGCGGGTGTGGTACGTCATCGTGGTGACGCCCTTGTTCGGCACCCACCGGTCGTAGCGGCCCTCGTTCCACGCGGCGTGCCCGTCGTTCCAGCCGTGCGGCGGGTCGGGCAGGAAGGTGCGGCCCAGGTCCGGGACGTCGGGCCGGAACGGCAGCAGGTCGGGGCCGCCGGGCTGCGGCTGGTGCCACACCGTCTTGCCGGCCGGCGTACGCATCGGATGCGGGTCGGCGAACCCGCGGACCCCGCGCAGCGTGCCGAAGTAGTGGTCGAAGGACCGGTTCTCCTGCATCAGGAAGATGACGTGCTCGACGTCGGCGATCGTCCCGGTGCGGTGGTGCGCCGGAATGGCGAGGGCCTTGCTCAGATCCAGCGGCACTGCCGCGGCGGCGGCCGGCAGCCCCGCCATGCGCAGGAACGTACGGCGATCGACTGCACCCATGGCGGCAACGTAGCCGTCCTAGATGGACGTGCGGTAACCGCCAGTCGAATCGTGCTACCTTTACCGCAGCCGAGCCCTGGATGCTGGCGGCATGCCGCCCCTAGAGGCCTTACCGGCGATCTTTCTTCCTCTCGCGTCCCTTCGTGACGCTCTTTGGAGTACCCCATGACGGACAATTCCCGTAAACCGGGCGTCGATGTTCCCGTCGATACCCTCCTCGACATCGTCGACAACCGCGCCTGGCTGCGCGCCGACGGTTACCTGCCCGGTCCCGACGACATCCCGGTGTCCCTCGACCAGGTGCGGCGCCTCGACCTGCGCCGCGGCGACCGGATCACCGGCGCCGCCCGGGTCGACGGGCGCAAGCCCGCCACCCTCCAGGTGCGGACCGTCAACGGCCGGACCCCGGGCAACCGGACCGACTTCTACCGGCTCACCGCCCTCTACCCGCAGGAACGGCTCCGGCTGGAGACCGAACCGCACCTGCTGACCACCCGCGTCATCGACCTCGTGATGCCGATCGGCAAGGGCCAGCGCGCCCTGATCGTGGCGCCGCCCAAGGCGGGCAAGACCACGGTGCTGCACGAGGTCGCGAACGCCGTCGCGCGGAACAACCCCGAGTGCCACCTCATGGTCGTGCTGGTCGACGAGCGGCCCGAGGAGGTCACCGACATGCGCCGCTCGGTCTCGGGCGAGGTCGTCGCGGCCACGTTCGACCGGCCGCCGCAGGACCACGCCGCCGTCGCCGAGCTTGCCATCGAGCGGGCCAAGCGCCTCGTCGAGCACGGCGAGGACGTGGTCGTGCTGCTCGACTCGATCACCCGGCTCGGGCGGGCGTACAACCTGATCGCGCCGGGCCGCGGCCGTACGCTCTCGGGCGGCATCGACGCGTCGGCGCTGCACCCGCCGAAGCGGTTCCTCGGCGCGGCTCGCAACATCGAGAACGGCGGCTCGCTGACCATCATCGCCACCGCGCTGGTGGAGAACGGCTCCGCCATGGACACCGTGATCTTCGAGGAGTTCAAGAGCACCGGCAACGCCGAGCTCAAGCTCGACCGCTCGCTGGCCGAGGCCCGCCTCTTCCCGGCGATCGACCTGGCCGCGTCCGGCACCCGGCACGACGAGGCCCTGATGGCGCCGGCCGAGCTGGCGATCGCGGCCCAGATCCGCCGTGCACTGAACGGCCAGGGACGGGAAGGACTCCAGCAGCTCCTGGAGCAGCTGCGGACAACCGGCTCGAACCGGGAATTCCTGCGTCGCGTGGCCCAGTCGCTGGCCGTCGCCGGCTAGTAGACCCAGACCTTGGTCTTGAGCGGGATCTTGTCGCTCGACCAGAGGTAGTTCATCGCCGAGACCGACAGCCGGGCGCAGCCGTGCGACGCCGGGTACGGCGGCACGCTGTTCGCGCCGTGCACCGCGATGCCGCCGTTGAAGTACTTCGGGCGCCACAGCAGGCCCAGCGGCGCCTTACGCCAGCCGTCGATCTGGCGGGACACCTTGAAGCGCCCGCTCGGCGTGTCCGCGAGGTACGTCTGGCCCTCGTGCTCGTAGTGCTGGTTGGAACCGGTCGAGGTGTTGAAGACCTCGGTCACCTTGCCGTCGTCGACGAGCATCAGGAGCTGGCTCTTCTTGCTGATCTCGATGACCCGGCCGCTCGTGCTGCGCACCTTCGGGCGTACCCCTCGGTCCAGGGCCTTCTGGGTCTTGGGTCCCACCACGCCGTCGCGGGTGAGGCCGGCCGCCTTCTGCAGGGCGTAGACCGCCTGCTGGGTCTGGGAACCGAAGGTGCCGTCCCCCTTGCCGTTCCAGTAGCCGAGCTCGGTGAGGCGCTGTTGCAGCGCCACGACCTTCTCGCCCTTGACGCCGCTCTTGAGCTTCTGGGGCTTGGGGGCGGGCGCGGTCGTCGCCGGGGTCGACGGCTCGGGCGTCGGCGAGGACGCGGATGCCGAGGGCTCCGGGGCGGTCGTGGCAGTGGTGGACGGCGCGGGCGCAGCCTGGTTCGCGCCGCCTGTGTCACAGCCGGCGATCAATGTCGCCGCGGCTACCAGCGCCACGGCATACGTCAGAGCTTTGCGCACCACGTCTCCCTCGCTACCCGATGATCACATGCGAAAACCGTTCGCGGTTGCCGATGCGGGCTCAAGGGTGCCACGGGGATGCACGTCGCGGCGCGGCCGGCACGGTGGCCGGCCGCGCCGATGGGTCACGGCTGGGCGGTGGGGCGGAAACTCTGGGCCGCGGTGCCGTTGCACGTGTACTGGACGAGCTGCACGCCGTCGGCCGTCGAGGCGGCCGGGACGTCCAGGCATTTGCCGCTGTTGCGGTTGACGTAGTGGAAGTAGCCGTCACTCTCCGCGACCGGCTGCCACTGCTGGTTGGTGCCGCCGGAGTACGCCCACGTCTGGATCGGCGCGTTGTCGGCGGTCGACACGTTGGTGACGTCCAAGGCCTGGGCGCTGTTGCCCCGGTTGTTGATCCGTACGTACGCGCCGGTGGTCGCCGCCAGCTGGTACTGCTGCGCGTTCGAGGCGTTGCAGGCGTACTGCTGGATCGGCGTGCCGCTGGTGGTGCCGGCCCCGCGGGCGTCGACGCACTTGCCGCTGTTCTTGTTGACGAGCGAGTACCAGGTCGGCGCCGGTGTGCTCGTCCCGCCGCCGAGCCAGAGCAGGCCGTTGATCAGCCACTGGTTCTGCTGCTCGCTCGCGAACGTCGACGACGTACGGGTGTTGGTCTCGTAGTTCATCGCGTTGTGGCCGAAGTTCGCGTACAGCATCTTGTAGTTGCGGTTGGTCCAGAGCAGCGGGTAGTAGCCGCTGCGCCACTGCTGGTTGGGGTCGGTGCCGACCGGGAAGCTCGACGCGTCGATCGTGGCGAGCACGTCGATGTCCGGGTTCTGGCGCAGGTCGCGGCTCCACGAGTACCACTCGCTCACCGAGGACTGGATGGTCGCCGGCAGCCCGGCCGTGGACGGGTGGTTGCGGTCCTCGATGCGCAGCGTCTCCGCGGTCGGCCCCCAGGTGTTCGTCTGGAAATTGCCCGAGCCCAGGAACGTGTTGTGGTACCAGCTCCAGGAGTTCGCGTCGGTGGTGAAGGCGCTGACGTGGAAGCCCATCCAGGCGCCACCGTTCTGCATGTACTGCTGGAAGGCGGCGCGCCGGGACGCCGGCGGGCCGTCGTCCAGGAACATGATCACCTTGTACGCCGCCAGGTCGGTCGCGTTCAGCCGGTTCCAGTCGGTGGTGGCCTCCCAGGTGAAGCCGTACTGCGCGCCGGCACGGGGGAACCAGTCGCGGGCTTCCTTGTCGAAGTCGATGTGCGCGGCGTCCCAGGTGCCGTTGTAGAAGGCCAGGACCTTGAAGGGGGTGGCCGCGGCAGCGGACGCGGGCGGCGCGACGAGAGCGGCGGCGGCGGTGAGCAGTCCCGCGGCCATGGCCAGGGCGCGCCGGAGGGGTTGTCGAACCATGTCGGTTCCTCGCAGAGAAAGGGGGATCGGGGGACGGCGGCCGCTGCTGGATATCTTCGGTCATCGATGTGACCGGACACAAGGTTAACAACTCTAATAGTTAATTCAAGCTCCGATCCGTCGGATGATTCACAGGGCGTCAGGCGATGAATGCGCTGCGTGGGGCGCGGCCGGCGGCACCGATCGGGCGACCGGCGGATGTGGGCATGAAAAAGAATCAAGTACTCTTCGCCTATGTCATGGAAGGCAAGTGCCCGGCACGGCGTACGCGAGGCGCCCGCCGGCCTCGCCCTCCTGCAGGACCTCATCAACACCCGGGCGACCATGTCCTACGCCCCGGATCTGCTGGCCTCGCCGGACGACGCGCAGCGCTGGCTGAGCGACGCGCTGGCCACGTGGTCACGCGTGGCCGGGCTGCCGGCCCCGGTCCTCCTGCTGTCGTCGACCGACATGCGCTCGCTGCGCCGCCTGCGCACCACCTTCGAGGGCGTGATCCTCGCCGGCAGCGGCCGAGCTCCGAGCCAGGACGACGCGCTGCCTCCCGCGGACGTGCCGGTGACCCTGGTGCCGGACGCCGAGGGCTGGGTCCGGATGATCCCCTCCGGCCGGGGCACCCGCTGGCTGGCCTCGGCCCTCTGGGCGGAGGCCCTGCTGGCGCAGCAGGCGGGCCTGTGGCCGCGGCTCAAGCTCTGCAACAACGTCGAGTGCCGGGCGGCGTTCTTCGACACCTCGCGTAACAACAGCGGCGTCTGGCACGACGTGAGCACCTGCGGCAACACCGCGAACCTGCGCGCCTTCCGCGAGCGCAAACGCCTGATGGGCGGCACCGACGGCCAGGACGGCCCCTCCGTGCAACGGCCTGGCCTGCCCTGACGCGGCGAAAGGCGGGCCCGCGCCGGGAACCCCGGGGCCGCGCCGAGCGACTATGGGTACATGGCGTGTGAACGGTGGCGCGAGATGCTGTCCGCGCAACTGGACGGCGAGGACGATCCGGCCGATCGCGACCGGGTCGACGAACACCTGGCCGGGTGTGCCGGCTGCCGGGAGTGGCTTGATCGGGCGGCCGCGGTCAACCGGCTGACGCGTACGGGGCCGGTCCCGGAGGTTCCCGACCTCAGCGACGCGATCCTTGCGGCGCTACCACCCGGGCCGCCCGGCCGGATCCCGTGGCGCGTACGGGCCACCGCAGCGCTCTACGTGGCCTTGGCCGCCGTAGGGGCCGTGCAGCTCATCCTCGGGCTGAACCAGGTCGGCGGCGGCAGCGCCGGCCAGCACGTGCACGCGGGGGCGGGCGCGGATGCGATCCCCGGACACCTCTGGCACGAGTCCGCCGCGTGGAACGTGGCCGTCGGCGCGGGCTTCCTCTTCATCGCGCTCCGGCGCAGCCGGCCGACCGGTCTGGTGCCGATGCTCACCGCGTTCGTGGGGATGCTCCTGCTGCTGTCGCTCAACGACCTCTCGGCGGCCCGGGTCGACGGCGCCCGCCTGGTCAGCCACGGCTTCGTGATCCTCGGGTACCTGCTCGTGGTGGCGCTGTCGCGGGTCTCCGGCGGCTCGGCCGAGCCGCCCGGTCATCGGTCCGAGATCGGCGACCGCTGGCACCTGGTGGAGGACCCGGGGGAGGCCGGCGCGATCCCGCGGACCCCGAGACTGCGCCTGGTGCCGCGCGGGCCGGCCACCGCGGCGCACGAGCCGCCGGGTGGCGAGCGCCGGGCCGCCTGATCAGGCTCAGCGCTCACGCGGTCGCACCGACAGCTCACGCCAGTCGTCGGCCCCGGTCAGCAGGGCGCGGACCATGTCCAGGGCGGCGTCCTCGCTGTCGTACTCGAAGAAGTGGGAGACCCCGTCCGCGCCGCCCGCGCGCTGCTCCACGTACCACTGGTCGCCGCTCGTCCGCAGATACACGTCCTTGCGGGCGACGCGTCCCCATCTGCCGTTCCACCAGTGCTTACGCTGTTCCATCCCGGCACTGTATCGAACATCTGTTCGAACAGCGCCGGGTGGGTTGATCTTTTCCGAAAGGGGTCAGCGCGGCGGTTCCTGCTGGTGCCGGCCGAGGATGTCGTTCACGGCCCCGGGGGCGACCTGCTGCCGCACCAGCGCGTCGCGGATCTCGGTCAGCAGCTTGACCTCCTCGCTCGGCGCCTCCGGCGGCGGCTCCTCGCCCCGCTTACGCCGCTCCGCCAGCCTGTTCAGCGGGTAGACGACGAGGAAGTACAGCACCGCGGCGGTCAGCACGAAGGTGATGAGCGCATTGAGGAAGCCGGGGATGTCGAACACGACACCCCGGATCTCCGGCTTGCCCGCATCCACACCCTTGCCGCCGCTCATGAGCTTGATCAGCGGCTCGAGGAACGCCTTGGTGAAGGAGGTGACGACTGCGGTGAAGGCGGCGCCGATGACGATGCCCACCGCCAGGTCGACGACGTTGCCGCGCATGATGAAGTCTTTGAAGCCTTTGAGCATCGAGCTCACGAGCAACTCCTGCCGATGAGAGCCGAGGGGGTTCGAGGGCAGCAGTTGCCCGCGACCGGTCGGCGACAAACTACGCCGTTCGGCCCCATGAAGCGTCAGTCGAGCGCGGGCTCCTCGGCCGTCACGGCCTCGTCGACCGTCGGGTAGGTGTGCAGCACCTCGACCAGCCCGGAGACCTCGAGGATGCGCAGCACCCCGCGCTGCGGAGCGGCCAGCCGGACCACGCCGCCGGCGTCGTCGGTGCTGTTCTTGGCGCGGACGAAGACGGACAGCCCGGTGGAGTCGCAGAAGGAGACCTCGGCCAGGTCGAAGACCAGGCGGGTGCGGCCCTTCTCGAGCAGGTCGCTGATCTGATCCTGCAATTGGGGAGCGGTAGCCATGTCGAGCTCACCGGCCACCGACACGACGACCACGTCGCCGCGCTGTTCCGTTTGTACCGTCAGGGACATTCAGGACCTCCCAGTTATGGCCAGAACGTTACTCCACGCGGCCGCGGGTCCGCAGAACGGGGAGGCCGCCTGACCATGGGATATTAGTTGGCCGATGACAAGTAACAGCGGGCTCCGATGGTAAAGTCCGCCCCGGCTGCGCGCGACCTGCGGCAGGCAGGGGTTCGGCGGAGGTCACAGGAGGCAGCGGTGGGGCTCAGTTCGGACGAGGGCAGTCGCTTCGCCGACATGCTCCAGGAACACGAGGAAACGGTCGTCTCCTCGTGGACCGACGGGATCACGGCGTCGCTGCGTGGCCGGCTCAGCCACGCGGAGCTGCACCGGCAGACGCTCGAGCTGCAGAAGGCCTTCCAGACGGCGCTCAGCGGTGGCGCGCAGGAGATCAGCGACGACGCCGCGGCCGAGCTGCGGGCGCTGCTCAGCGAGCTCTCCACCACCCGGGCGCGGCAGGGCTTCACCGCCACCGAGACGGCCGTCAGCGTCTTCGCGCTCAAGGAAGCGGTCCTGAAGGTTCTCGGCGACGACGAGCAGGCGCTGCGGGCGTACGTGGCCTTCTCGGCGTTCGTCGACCGGGCCGGCCTCTTCACCTTCGACAGCTACACGCGGGCGCGCGAGGAACTCATCGCCGACCAGGCCGAGCAGCTGCTCGAGCTCTCCACCCCGGTCGTCAAGCTCTGGGAGGGCGTCGTCGCGGTGCCGCTGGTCGGCACGCTCGACTCGGCCCGGGCCCAGGTGGTCATGGAGCGCCTGCTGCAGACGCTGGTGGACACCGGCTCGCCGTACGCGATCATCGACATCACCGGCGTCCCCGCCGTCGACACCCAGGTCGCGCAGCACATCCTCAAGACCGTGGTGGCCGCCCGGCTGATGGGTGCCGACTGCATCATCTCCGGCATCCGCCCGCAGATCGCCCAGACGATCGTGGCGCTCGGCATCGAGTTCGGCGACATCGCCACGAAGTCGTCGCTCGCCGACGCCCTGCGGCACGTGTTGCGCAAGACGGGTGACAGGGTCTCCCAGAAGTCCCCGCGCCGGGAGGGCTGAGCAGATGGACCGCGTGCCGATCCTGAAGATCGGCGACATCCTTCTGGTCTCCATCCAGATCGACATGGAGGACCAGGTCGCCCTGCAGCTGCAGGAGAACCTCGCCGACCGGATCGTGTCGTCCGGCTGTCACGGCGTGATCATCGACATCAGCGCGCTGGACATCGTCGACTCTTTCGTGGGCCGGACGCTGGCCACCATCGCCTCCATCTCCCGCGTCCTGGACGCCGAGACCGTCGTCGTGGGCATGCGGCCCGCGGTCGCGATCACCCTGGTCGAGCTGGGACTTTCGCTGCCCGGCATCCGCACGGCGCTCAACGTCGAGCTGGGCATGGAGCTGCTGGCCCGGGGACGGTACGAGGACGACGACGAGGGCCAGGACGACGCCGACGAACCGACGGTCACCGCGCCATGACCGGCGGCGGCGCCGAGCGGATCACGGTCAGCTCCGACCAGGACGTCGTCCGGGTCCGCCAGCTGGTGCGTACGGTCGCGGTGGCGGTAAAGCTGTCGCTGGTGGACCAGACCAAGCTGGTCACCGCCGCGAGCGAGCTGGCGCGCAACACCCTCGTCTACGGCGGCGGGGGCACGGTCGAGGTGACCCGGGTCGACAACGGGCGGCGTACCGGCATCCACATCGTTTTCGCCGACCGGGGACCGGGTATCGCGGACCTCGACCTGGCACTGACCGACGGCTACACCACCGGTGGCGGCCTGGGCCTCGGGCTCAGCGGCTCCCGCCGGTTGGTGGACGAGTTCGCCATCGACACGGCGGTCGGCCGGGGTACGACCATCAGCGTGACCAAGTGGTGCCGATGAGCGGAGGCGCGGTGGCGTCGCTACCCGAGGGGCTTCTCGACGGAGGGGTCTGGTTCCGGGTGGAGGCCGCCGGTACGGCCGCCGCCGTCCGCCGCGCCGCCGAACGTCTCGCCACCGAGCTCGCCATGCCGGAGCTACGGATCGCCGACCTCTCGATCGTGGTGGCGGAGGCGGCGGGCAACCTCGTCAAGCACGCCGACGAGGGGACGTTGCTGGTGCGCGCGGTCCGGGCCGACGGCATGGCCGGCGTGGAGATCATCGTCGTCGATCGCGGCCCGGGGATGGCCGACGTGCGGCGATCCGTGGGTGACGGGCACTCCACCGCCGGCACGCTGGGCATCGGTCTCGGCGCCATCGTCCGCCAGGCGAGCTGGAGCGATCTGCACTCGGTCCCCGGCCGGGGCACGGTGCTCGCCGCGCAGGTGTGGCCGGGTCCGGCGCCGCAGCCGGCCTGGGCGGCCGGGCTCACCCGCCCGCTGACCGGCGAACCGGTGAGCGGGGACGCCTACGCCTTCCGGGACGTCGACGGGCGGCGCCAGGTGATGGTCTGCGACGGGCTCGGTCACGGGCGCCTCGCCCACGCGGCGTCGCAGGAGGCCGTGCGCGTCTTCTCCAATGCGCCCGCACAGCCGCCGGCTGCGCTTCTGGACACGCTGCACCGTGCGCTCGGACACACCCGCGGGGCCGCCCTCGCGATCGCCGAGCTCGACCCGGCCCGGGGGCAGGTCCGCTATGCGGGCCTCGGGAACATCTCGGGCACGGTGCTGGCGCCGGACGGTGGCCGCCGCGGCATGGTTTCCCTGCCCGGCATCGCCGGGCATCAACGGCGGCAGATCCGCGAGTACGACTACCCGCTGGCGCCAAGGGCGGTGGTCCTCATGCACTCCGACGGCGTGGTGGACCGCTGGAACGCCAACGACTATCCCGATCTGCTGTCGCATTCGCCGCAGGTTATCGCGGCGACGGTGCTTCGCGATGCCGGCACCCGCCGCGACGACGCGGGTGTGCTCGTAGCGCGGTTGCCATGACCCGCGAACCGTTGATGCGCATGCGGATCCGGGTGGAGCAGGACGTCTTCACCGTCCGCCAGCTCGGCCGCGAGGTGGCGCGGGAGATGGGCTTCGAATCCCAGGACCAGACCCGGCTGGCCACAGCGCTCAGCGAAGTCGGCCGGTTACTGGTCGCGGCGGGACGCGATACGGACGTGGCGTTCACGACGGCGGCCGACGGGGTACCTACTCTGCTGGTAGAGATGGCACATCCGGTGGCCGGCGACGGGGCCCGGCTGCGTCCGCAGCTGGCCCTGGTCAGTCGCCTGGTGGACACGATGGAGGTGGGGGATGGGGCGACCGGTACGGTCGTGCGGATGTCTCGACGTCTGCCGCCGAGCTCACCGGCCCTGACCCCCGACCGTATGGACGAGATCCGCGACCGCCTTGCCGCCCACGTGCCGGGCACGCCGTTCGACGAGCTCACGGTGCAGAACCAGCAGCTCATCGGCGCCCTCGACGAGGTACGGGCCCAACGCGACGACCTGGCCCGACTCAACGCCGAGCTCGAGGAGACCAACCGCGGCGTGATGGCGCTGTATCACCAGCTCTCCGACGAGCTGGAGGAGACGAACCGCGGCGTCGTCGCCCTCTACGCGGAGCTGGACGAGAAGTCGGTGCAGCTGCGTGCGGCCAGCGAGGCGAAGAGCCGTTTCCTGGCGAACGTCAGCCACGAACTGCGCGCCCCGGTCACGGCCATCATCGGCCTGGGCCGGCTGCTCACCGACGAGTCGTCCGACAAGCTCACCGAGGAGCAGTCCCGCCAGGTCGAGCTGATCCGGTCCTCCGCCGCGGATCTGCTGTCGCTGGTGAACGACCTGCTGGACCTCGCCAAGGCGGAGGCCGGCCGGATCGAGCCGAACTGGTCCGATGTGGATCTCAAGGCGGTCTTCGGTCAGCTCCGCGGCACCCTGCGGCCACTCGCCACGCGGCCGGAGGTCGAGTTCATCGTCGAGGAGCCGGCGGTGCCCCGGCTGCGCTGCGACGAGGTGCTGCTGGCCCAGATCCTGCGGAACCTGCTGACCAACGCGATCAAATTCACCGCCCAGGGATCGGTACGGCTCAGCGTCGCGCGGACGGGCGATGACGTCGAGTTCACGGTGGCGGACACCGGGACCGGTATCCCGCCCGAACTGCACGAACGCGTCTTCGAGGAGTTCTACCAGGTGCCCGGCAGTACGGCGCTGAGCGGCAAGGGAACCGGGCTCGGGCTTCCCTACGCGCGGCGGCTCGTCGGTATTCTGGGTGGTGCCATGCGAGTCATGTCCACTCCTGGCGAGGGCAGCACCTTCGTCGTCTCGCTGCCGGTGTCGCCATGACACCGGCCACCGTCCTGGTGGTCGACGACAGCGCCACCAAGAGGTATCTCCTGGTGAGCTGGCTGACCCGCGCCGGGTTCACGGTGGTCGAGGCGGAGACCGGCGGCGCCGCGCTGACGCTGCTCGGGCAGGCCGAGGTCGATCTGGTCGTGCTCGACGTGAAGCTGCCGGACATGAGCGGCTTCGAGGTGTGCGAGCGGATCAAGACCGATCCCGGGTACGGCGTCCTGCCGGTGATCCACGTGTCGGCGCACGCCGTGGACGTGGTCGACCGCACCCAGGGGCTCAACCGGGGCGCGGACGCGTACCTGGTGGAACCGATCGAGCCCGACGAGCTGATCGCGACGGCCCAGGCGGTGCTGCGCTACTACCGCGCCCGGCAGCGCGCCGAGTCGCTCGCCGCCCGCATGGTCAAGCTGGCCGAGACCACGCTCGCGATCAACTCCGCGTCGACGCTGGTCGGCCTGCTCCAGGCGGCGTCGGACGGGGCGTGCCAGATCTTCGGCGGCCCGGTGGTGGTGGTCGCGGAGACCGCCGACGGCGACGGCCTGGCCGCGATCGCGACCGGCCGGACCGCCACCGTGCGGCCCTGGACGGTCGAGCACCACGAGACGGCGGTCGGTTCGACGGTACGCACGGAGCAGCCTTCGGCCTGGAACCTGACGGACTGGCCGGAACAGGAATCCGTCGCGGTGGCCTCGGCGAAGCTCCGCGCCGACCGCACCCCGGTGTACGTGGCGGTACCGAGCAGCTCCCAGACGCCCGGATTCCCGGTGCTCCGCCAGCTCGCCCAGGCGGTCGCGGCGGCGGTGGAGGCCCAGCGCTCGTACGACGAGGAGCACCGCATCGCGGTCACGCTGCAACGCAGCCTGCTGCAGTCCCGCCTCCCCGACGTGCCGGGCCTCGAGCTTGCGGTGCGCTACGAACCGGCGGGCGCCCAGACGGAGGTCGGCGGCGACTTCTACGAGCTGACCATGCTGGACGGCCGCCTCCTGGTGGCGATCGGCGACGTGGCCGGCCACTCCCTGCACGCGGCGACGGTGATGGCCGAGCTGCGCCACGCGGTCCGCGCGTACGCGGTGGAGGGCCACCCGCCGGGAGCGGTCCTCGAGCTGGTCAACCGCTTCATGCGTACGGTCCTGCCCACGGAGTCGGCGACCGTGTGCCTGCTCACCGTGGAACCGGACTCGGGCCGGATCCGGATGGCGAGCGCGGGCCACCTCCCGCCGCTGCTGCACGTCGCGACCACCGGGGCCCGCTTCATCGACCAGCGCGGCCCGCTGCTGGGCATCAACGCGTCGCGGCCGCAGGACATGGAGTTCGTGATCCCGCGCGGCGGCACCCTGGTCCTCTACACCGACGGCCTGATCGAGCGCCGGGACAGCGACATCGACGTGGGCCTGTCGGCGCTCGCGGCATGCGCCGGCGAGGTCGAGGCGAGCCTGGACGCGTTCTGCCAGCGGCTTCTCGTGCAGCTCGCGGGGCCGGGCGAGCAGGCGGACGACATCGCGGTGGTGGCTCTGCGGCGCAGCTGAACGCTTGACGGTGGCTATTCACTCAGTGAATAGTGTCCGCCATGTCGACGTCGCATGTGCTGCTGGGGCTGCTCGCCGCCGGGCCCCGGCACGGGTACGACCTCAAGCGCGCCCACGACGAGCGGCTGCCCCGAGCCAAGCCGCTGGCATACGGCCAGGTCTACTCGACCCTCGGGCGACTCGAGCGGGACGGGCTCGTCGAGCAGCGCGGGCAGGACCGCGAGGGCGGACCCGACCGCACCTCGTACGCCCTCACCGACGCCGGCCGGTCCCGGCTCACCGAGTGGCTGACCAGCGTCGAGCCGCCCGCACCGTACGTGACCAGCACGCTCTTCGCCAAGGTCGTGGTCAGCCTGCTGGCCGCCGACACCGGCACGGCGACCGACTACCTCGTCGCTCAGCGGACCGCGCACACCTCGCGACTGCGGGAGCTGACCGCCGTCAAGACCGACCGGTCCGCAACCGTCGCGGACGTCGTGGCGGCCGACTACGCCATCGCCCATCTGGACGCCGACCTGCGGTGGTTGCAGACCACGCTGCTGCGCGTCGCCGAGCTGCACCGAGAGGTGAACACATGACTGCTTTGCTCCGGGGAACCGGGATGCACCGCGCATACGGTCCCACGCCGGCCCTGCGGGGCGTCGACATCGAGGTGGGCGAGGGGGAGATCGTGGCCGTCACCGGCCCGAGCGGCTGCGGCAAGTCGACCCTGCTGCACTGCCTCGCCGGAATCCTGCGAGTCGACTCGGGCGAGGTGCGCTATCGCGACCAGGACATCGCCCTGTGGACCGAGGGTGCGCGGTCGCGTCTGCGGCGTACCGATTTCGGGGTGCTCTTCCAGTTCGGCCAGCTCGTGCCGGAGCTGACCGCCGCCGAGAACGTCGCCCTGCCGTTGCTCCTCGCCGGTGCCCACCGGCGCGACGCGCGGAAGGCGGCGACGCTGTGGCTCGGGCGGTTCGGCGTCGGCGATCTGGCCGACAAGCTGCCCGGCACGATGTCCGGTGGTCAGCAGCAGCGCTGCGCGGTGGCCCGGGCCCTGGTCACCGAGCCGAAGGTGCTCTTCGCCGACGAGCCGACCGGCGCGCTCGACGTGCTCACCGGCGAGCAGGTGCTGAGGGAGATCGTGCACGTCGTCCGTGAGCAGGGCACGTCGGTCGTCCTGGTCACCCACGAGGCACAGATCGCCGCGTACGCCGACCGGGAGATCGTCCTGCGCGACGGCGTGGTCGACCCCAGCGGCCTGGGACTGGGAGCGCGCTCATGAGACCCGCCACCCTCGTCCGGCTCGCGGTCGCGGGAAACCGCACGGACCATCTGCGTACGGCGTTGACCGCACTGAGCGCCGCCCTGGCCGCGGTCACCCTGCTCGCCGCCGCGACGGTCATCGCGATCCGCGGCGAAGCCGAGCGGTACGCCGCCGCCCTGCTGGTCGAGAGCGGCCTGCGGCCCGGAGTCGCCGCCGCCCTGATCCTGCTCTCGATGCCCGTCCTGGCGCTCACCGGGCAGTGCATCCGGCTGGGCGCCCCGGCCCGCGACCGTCGTCTGGCGGCGATCCGCCTGGCCGGCGCCACGCCCCGGCAGGCGGTGCTGATCGCCGGCGCGGAGACGGTCGTGGCCGCCCTCGCCGGATCGGTCGCCGGGTTCGGCGTCTTCCTGCTGCTGCGCGTGCTCCTCGAGCGGCGCGACGCGACGCGACTGCTGGTGCTGCCGACCGACGTCCTGCCGTCGCCGGTGTCGATCCTGGTCATCATGCTCGCGGTGCCGCTGGTCGCCGGTCTGGTCGGGGTGGTGCTGCTGCGCCGGGTCGTGATCAGCCCCCTCGGCGTGGTGCGGCGCGTCCGTACGGGCGGCCCGTGGCCGTGGCCCGGGGTGCTCATCATCGCCGGCCTGGTCCTGTTCGGGATGCCGAAGCACCTCGGCCCGATCAGCGGCAGCACCCTCGCGACGATCCTCTCGGCGGGTGTGGCCCTCACGATGATCGGCGTCGTGCTCGGCACCGGCTGGATCGCCCACACCACCGGGCGCCTGCTGCACCGCTTCGGGAGCCGCCCGGCGATGCTGCTCGCGGGCCGGCGCCTGATGGGCGATCCGTGGAGCGGCAGCCGTACGCTCGCCGCCCTGCTGGCCAGCGTGGTCGCCGGCGCGATCGCCCTCGGTTACCGCGCCCACGTCCAGACGGAGTTCCGCGCCATCGACATGTACAACGCGCTGCTCGGCGGCGACTCGGGACAGGGCCTGGGCGCGGACGAGGGCTTCTACGTCGGCGCCATCGACCTGATCATGGTCGCCGTCGGCATCGGCGTGGCGGTCGCGGCGGCCGGGGTGCTGGTGACGCTCGCCGAGAGCATCGTGGCGCGGCGCCGCGCCTACGCCGCCCTGACCGCGGTCGGCGTGCCCCGCCGTACCCTCTCCGAGGCGGTGCTGTGGCACACGCTCGCGCCGCTGATCCCGGCGCTGCTGCTCGCGCTGGTCTCCGGACTCGGCATTGCGCGGCTGATGGGCACGGAGGTCTCGGCGGGCACCTCGAGCGGCTACCTGTGCGACGCCGCATGTCAGGCGGGCACGGGCGAGGCAGTCGAGGTCGTCACGCCCGGTGCGCCCGTGACGGCGGCTGTGCCCGTACCCGTGGAATTGCTGGCCCTGCTCGGAGGCGGCGCCCTGCTCGCCATGGTGATCGCCGCCGGGATCGGTCTTCTGGTCCTGCGGTCGAGCACCGACCTCGAGGAACTCCGGGCCGGGTGACGACGGACCCGGCCCTCGGGCCGGGTCCGACAGACTTACGCCAGGCCCACCGTGCCCAGGATCCAGGCGGTCACGAACGCCTCCTCCTTCCAGGAGTCGTAGCGCCCGCTCGGGCCGCCGTGACCGGCGCCCATCTCGGTCTTGAGCAGGTACGACCCGTCCGGCGCCGTCGCCCGCAGCCGCGCGATCCACTTCGCCGGCTCGTGGTACAGCACGCGGGTGTCGTTCAGGCTGGTCACGGCCAGGATCGAGGGGTACTTCAGCTTCGCGACGTTCTCGTACGGGCTGTACGACTTCATGTACGTGTAGACGTCCGCGTTCTCCAGGGGATTGCCCCACTCCTCCCACTCCGTGACCGTCAGCGGCAACGACGGGTCCAGAATGGACGTCAGCGGATCCACGAACGGGACCTGGGCGACGATGCCGGCGAACGCCTCCGGGGCCAGGTTCGCGATCGCGCCCATCAGCAGGCCGCCCGCCGAGCCGCCCCGGGCCACGATCCGGTCGTGGCTGGTCCACGACGCCTGCACCAGGGCCCGCGCGCAGGCCACGAAGTCGGTGAAGGTGTTCTTCTTCGCCAGCATCTTGCCGTCCTCGTACCAGCGCCGGCCCATCTCGCCGCCGCCGCGGACGTGCGCGATCGCGTAGACCATGCCGCGGTCCAGCAGCGAGAGGCGGGCGATGGAGAAGTACGGGTCCATGCTGATCTCGTACGAGCCGTAGCCGTACAGGAGCAGGGGCGCCGTACCGTTGCGCGGGGTGCCTTTGCGCGCCACGACCGAGATCGGCACGCGGGTGCCGTCGTCGGCTACCGCCCACTCCCGGAACTGCTCGTACGCGGACGGGTCGAAGTCGCCGAGCACCGCCTTGCGCTTGCGCAGCACCATCGCGCGGGTGATCAGGTCCACGTCGTACACCGAATCCGGGGTGACCATGGAGGTGTAGGTGATCCGGACGAGGTTGGTGTCGTACTCGGGGTTTCCGGACAGGCCCACGCTGTAGAGCGGCTCCGGGAACTCCATGTCGTACGCGTCGGTGCTGCCGTCGGTGATCACCCGCAGCCCGGTGAGCCCGTTGCGGCGCAACGAGACGACCAGGTGCCGCTGGAACGCGTCGACCGACTCGAGCCGGGTTCCCGGCGTGTGCGGGATCAGCTCCACCCAGTCGCCCGGGTTGTCCACCGACGTGTGCGCCAGCGCGAAGTCCTCGGCGTTCTCGTTGTGCAGCACGAGGAAGCGGTGGCCGTGATGCTCGATCGAATACTCGACGCCCTGCACGCGCTCCCGGATCACGGCCGGCTCGGCCGTGGGGCGGTTGGCGGCGATGACGCGTACCTCCGACGTGACCTTGCTGTTCGCGTCGATGACGATGAACTTCTCGCTGCGGCAGAGCTCGACGCCGACCCAGAACCGCTCGTCGGCCTCCTCGTAGACGATCACGTCGTCCGAGGCCGGCCGCCCGACCGTGTGCCGCCACACCCGGTGCGGCCGCCAGGCGTCGTCGACCGTGATGTAGAACAGCGTCGAGCCGTCCGCGGACCATGCGCTGCCGTAGAACGTGTCCGGCACCTCGTCGGCCAGCGTCTCACCGGTGCGCAGATCCTTGACCTTGAGCACGAAGCGCTCGTCGCCGTCGAAGTCCACCGAGTACGCGAGCCGGGTGCCGTCGGGTGTGACGTCGTACGTACCCAGCGCGAAGAACTCCTTGCCCTCGGCGAGCTCGTTCCCGTCCAGCAGCACCTCCTCGCCGGGCAGGGGCGCGCCGTCACCCGTGGCGGGCGGGTCCACCTCGCCCGGCGCGGCCGCCACGCGGCATTGGATCCCGTACTGCTTGCCCTCGACCGTGCGCGTGTAATACCAGTAGCCGCCCTTGCGCTGCGGCACCGACAGGTCCGTCTCCTGGGTGCGGCGCTTGATCTCCTCGAAGACCGTGTTCCGCAGGTCCTCCAGGTGCGCGGTCGCCTTCTGCGTCCAGGCGTTCTCCGCCTTGAGGTACGCGATCGTGTCGGGATTCTCCTTCTCGGTGAGCCAGGAGAACTCGTCCGTCACGGTGTCGCCGTGGAAGGTGCGCTCGGTGGGCACCTGGCGTACCGCCGGCGGGGTCGTGGGCATGTCGGTCGTCACGCCTGACCACGTTACCGGGCAGTTGGGAGGCGTCCAGGACGGACCGCGACTTCGCACCGATGGTGGTCGCCCTGGGGGGCTCCCCGGCTCATTAGAACATGTGTACGATATGCCAGAGTGGACGATCTCCGATAGATCAACGTCTGAGCAGCCGATGTCGGGGGGGCACGATGGGGACGGATCTGCCCGCACGTGAGCCGTTGCTCCGGGCATTGATCGACATCTGCGGTCCGGACTTCGCCCGGAGAGCCGGCCCGGCCGACACGGTGGCCGGACGCCTGGCCAGTTTCGTGGCGGCCCCGGCGACCACCCACGCCGTCGCCGACACCATGCGCCTGGCGGCCGACCGCGGCCTCGCCGTCAGCTTCCGCGGCTCCGGGTCCAAACTCGACTGGGGCGCCCCACCGCCCGGGGTCGACCTGCTGCTCGACACCCGCCGCCTGGACGGCATCTGGCACCACGACGCGCGAGCGACAACAGCGGAGATCGGCGCCGGCACGCCGGTCAAGGCGATCCAGGCGGCCCTGGCCCTGCGCGGCCGCCGCCTCGCCGTCGACCCGCCGTCGCCGTCGGCCACCCTCGGCGGCATGCTCGCGTTCAACGAGACCGGCCCGCTGCGCCACCGGTTCGGCACGGCGGCCGACCAGGTCAACCACATTGCGTACGTGACCAGGGAAGGAGAAGCCGGAACCTCGGACGGCGAACACGGCCGCCCCGGCATCGCGGAGATCGACGGCGTCATCCTGTCGGCCCACGTACGCCTCGAACCGTTGCCGGCCGCCCGCCGCTGGGTGGCGGCCCCGGTCACCACTCCCCGCGACATCCACGACCTGGTCCAGGAGACGACGGCCCGGCACGTGACCCCGAGCGCCATCGAGGTCGACCTCTCCGCGACGCCGCCGATCGGAGTCCTGGCGGTCCTGCTCGAGGGAGACCCCGACGAGGTGGCGGACCGCGCCGGTCGCCTGCAAAGAGCCTTCGGCGACCACGCCACCGCTTCGCCCCTGGCGCCGCCCTGGTGGGGCCGCTACCCGTTCGGCCACGACGACGTGGCGCTGCGGATCGCCGTCCGGACGGCGGACCTCCAGGCGGCGGTGCTCGCTCTGCGGGACGTGGCGGGGATGGCGGTGCCGGTGCGGGGGTCGGCCGGGCGGGGGATCGTGCATGCGGTGCTGCCGGGGTCGATCGGGTTGGAGCGGGTGGAGGGGATCGTGGACGCGGTACGGGGGGTTTTGCTGGCGCGGGGCGGGAGGTGCGTGGTCGTCGCGGCTCCGCGGGAGATCAGCGAGGAGCTCGACATGGCCGATCGGCGGGATCTGTTCTAGTGGTCGAGCCCGCTTGAGGGCGTCGCACGCCCGTCAGCTGGGAAGACCGGCGGGTTCGGACGGGGCGGGGGAGCGGCCCACCATGTCCGCGGCCAGGTGGCGGCCGATGTCGGCCAGCACGCCCACCGCGTAGGACAGGTAGGCGAACTGGCCCATCTGCGCGACGTTCGTGAGGGCGAGCTGGCGCGCGCTCAAGTGGCGGGGCAGCAACGGAGTGCCGGCACCCAGGATCGCCGGGGCCACCGCCAGGATGATCTCGTCCAGCAGGCCCGCGTCCGCGAACTCCGCCACGAGGTCGCCCCCGCCGGCGAGCCACACGTTGCGGCCCTGGGCGGCCACGGTCATCGCGTGGTGCACCCGGCGTACGTCGCCGCTGACCATGAAGATGTTGGCGTCCGGGACCAGCGGGAGTTCGCGGTGGGTGAAGACCCAGCAGGGCACGTCCCCGTACATCTCGTGCCAGTTCTGGGGCTCCTCGACGACGTTGTCGTTCTTCAGCACCCACTCGTACGTGGTGGCGCCCATAGCGAAGGCGCCGACATTGGAGAAGAACGCGCCGAACGGGTTGTCCGTACCCTCGTCGACCTCGAACAGCCAGTCGAGCGAATTGTCCAGATCGGCGGTGTAGCCGTCGATGCTGGTCGCCGTGTAGTACTGAGTCTTCGCCACGAGAAACACCATGCCATGACGGAGCCGACAAAAGGGTCGGATCGGCCAGGACCGAAGGACCTCCCGCGGAGGACCGTCCGCGGCGAGACGCTCCCTCAAGGACGGGCGCCACTGAAGCGCCGGCGCCCGCGTAGCAGCCGCCGCTCGCCAGGCTCCCTCCGCACCTCGGTCAGGCCGGCGTGCCCACCTCATAGGTCAGATAGGCGAACTGACCCCGCTGCTGCACGGCCCTCAGCGACAACCGCGACGACGTCAAGCGGCGCGGCAGCAGCGGAGCGCCCGCGCCCAGCGTCACCGGCGCCACCCCGAGGATGATCTCGTCGAGCAGCCCCGCGTCGGCGAAGGAGCCGGCCAGTTCACCGCCGCCCACGACCCACACGTTCTTCCCTCCCGCCGCCGAGGTCATCGCCGCATGGACCGGGCGGACGTCGCCCTGGACGAACGTCAGGTCGGCGCCGGGCACGCGGGGCAGATCCCGGTGGGTGAAGACCCAGGCCGGGGTGTCGCCGTAGTAGTCCGCCCATTTGATCGGCCGGTCCAGCAGGGCGTCGTGCTCCAGCACCCACTGGTACGTCGTGGCGCCCATGACGAATGCGCCCACGTCCTGGAAGAAGGCGCCGAACGGGTTGTCGGCGTCCTCGACCTCGAAGAGCCAGTCGAGGGAGTTGTCCTGGTCGGCGATGAAGCCGTCGAAGCTCGTCGCCGTGTAGTACTGCGTCTTCGCCACGAGGTAACCCTGCCACGGGGGTACGACAGGAATCAGGCGTCGTTGCGCAGCACCAGGATGGCGATGTCGTCGCGGGGTTCCTCGACCGAGAAGTTGATGGTCGTGGAGCGCAGCCGGGCCGCCATGACGTCGGCCGGGTAGCCCGCGAGCGGCTTCGCCGCCTCCCGGAGCCGGGCGGTGCCGAACAGTTCGCGGCCGCGGCGGCGCTCGGTCACGCCGTCGGTGTAGAAGACGAGGGAGTCGCCCGGGTGGAGGATCACCTCGGCGTCCGGGGAGGTGATGCTCTCCAGCAGGCCCAGGGCCGTTCCGCCCTCGCCCACGAAATACGTACCGCCGTCCGCCCGGACCAGGACGGCCCGGTCGTGCCCGGCCAGGTGCAGGCAGACCACCAGGTCGTCGCCGCGGCGCCGCACCGAGGCCATCGCCAGGGTGCAGTAGCGGCCGCCGCCGCGCTGGACCAGGGTGCGGTTGACCCGGTGCAGCACCTCCCTCATCGGCTTGCCGTCGTCGACCAGGATGCGGATCACGTCCCGTACGAGGCCGGTGACCGTCGCGGCCTGGACGCCCTTGCCGGAGACGTCGCCGACCACGACGATCCAGCCGTCGTTCGAGGGGACCACGTCGTAGAAGTCGCCGCCGACCTCGGAGCCGGTGGGTACGTACTCGGCGGCGAAGCCGACGCCCTCGACGTGCGGGAGGGCCGGCGGCAGGAGCGAGGCCTGCAGGGTACGGGCGACCTTGCGGCGTTCGTCGTGGATCCGCGCGTTGTCGATGGCCAGCGCCGCGCGGCGGGCCACGTCCTCGAGCACCGCGACCTCGTCGACGTCGAGCCGGTGGCGCAGGTGGCGGCCCACCGCGAGGGTGCCGAGTCGCTGGCCGCGGGCGACCAGCGGCACCGCGACGCCGTCGGAGGGCGAGCCGAACATGACCTGCTGGCCGAGCCGGGACGCCTCTTCGAGCCGGGCCAGGATCGAGTCGGGTCCGGTCTCGGAGAGGGTGCCGTAGAGCTGGGACACCGTCGCCTCGTCGGCGTGGGTGGCCGCGGCGAGCTGCAGGCGGCCCCACGCGTCGGTGGTGTGCACCGCGCACCACCGCCCGAGCCGTGGCACGACCAGCTGCGGGATCAGTGCCATGGTGAGGTTGACGTCGAGGGACTGGGCCAGCAGCTCGCTCGCCTCGGCCAGGAACGTCAGCCACGTCTGCCGGCGCAGGTCGGTACGGCGCAGGCGGTCGTTCTCCAGGTACAGGGAGAGCCGTTCGGCGACGATCGTGGCGAGGGGCTGGGCGTAGCCGTCCGGGGAGGCGTCGAGCTCCAGCTCTCCCGCGTACGGTCGCTGCACGGAGAGCGGCACCCGGATGGTGTCGGCGTCGTCCCGGGGTGCCCGGCCGTGCCGGGCGAGGAGTTGCAGCCCGCCGCTGTCGCCCCGGTCGAGCCGGACCACACCGCCGGTCGCGCCGGTGAGGCGGGCCAGCCGGACGAGCAGCTCGGTGGCGAACTCGGCCAGCGCCTCCTCGGTGGGTCGCTCGGGATGGGTCTGGAGCAGGGCGGTCAGCTCGCCGACGCTGGGTGTGGCGTCGCCCTCGGCCAGCGGGAGCCGCGCGGCCGTATCCGGGCCGGTGCGGTTCTCGAGGCGGAACCACACGCCCTTGCCGGTGCCCTCGTGCACCGTGCCCCAGCGGCTCGCGAAGTGGTCGACGAGCAGGAGCCCGCGACCACGCTCCGCTACCTCGCCGATCTCGGACTTGTCGTTGCGCGGCCCGACGGCGAGCTCCTCGACCGGGCCCGGGGCGAAGTCGGTGACCGTGACCGTCAGGCCGCCATGGTCGGCGGCGACCTCGATGTCGAGTTCCGTGCCGGCGTGCACGACGGCGTTCGTGGACAGCTCGGTGGTCAGCAGCAGTGCCTCGTTGACCAGGGTCTCCAGGCCCGTCTCCGCCAGCACCGAGCGGACCAGGGCGCGGGCGGCGGCCGGCGTACGCCGGTCGTTGGGCAGCCGGACCCGCCGGACCAGGGCGCCCGTCGTCTGACCCACCTCCACCGACACGACTGCATCCTCCCCTGCCGGCGCCCGTCTGCACAAAGCCACATCTCGCAATGACCCGGCCGGACGAGGGATGATGGGACGCCCCCGGCGTTGGACAGCGAGTGAGGAACAGCATGACTGCGGCGAAAGAGGTCGGCGTCGGCGTGACCGACGAGACCGCCCTGCTCGGTGAGGTCGCCGACGCCCTGCGTCGGGTCCGCCGTGGCGATCTCAAGGTTCGCCTGGCGCGGCGCAGCGGCTCGTTCGGCGAGCTCGTGGACGCGTTCAACGAGGTCGTGTCGCTGCAGGAGCGGCAGACCCTGGACGTCCGGCGGATCAGCCGCACGGTCGGCCGGGAGGGGCGGCTGACCGATCGCCTCGACGAGGAGGGGCTCGACGGGGCGTGGGCCGACACCGCGCGCTCGGTCAACTCGCTGATCGACGACCTGGCCCGGCCGACGACCGAGATCTCCCGCGTCATCGTCGCCGTGGCCGAGGGTGATCTTTCGCAGCACATGGCTTTGGAGATGGACGGACGACCCCTGCGGGGTGAATTCCTGCGCATCGGCCGCACGGTCAACACCATGGTCGACCAGCTGTCGTCGTTCGCGAGCGAGGTCACGCGGGTGGCCCGCGAGGTGGGCACCCAGGGCGAGCTGGGCGGCCAGGCCGACGTCCGGGGGGTCGCCGGCACCTGGAAGGACCTCACCGACTCCGTCAACACGATGGCGTCCAACCTGACCCACCAGGTGCGCTCGATCTCGCAGGTGGCGACGGCGATGGCGCGCGGCGACCTGTCGCAGAAGATCACCGTGTCGGCCCGGGGCGAGGTGGCCGAGCTGGCCGACACGATGAACGGCGTGACGGACACGCTGCGGCTCTTCGCCGAGCAGGTGACCCGGGTGGCCCGCGAGGTGGGCACGGAGGGCAAGCTCGGCGGCCAGGCGGACGTACCGAATGTGGCAGGCACCTGGAAGGACCTCACCGACTCGGTGAACTCCATGGCGTCGAACCTGACCAGCCAGGTCCGCAACATCGCCCAGGTCTCGACGGCGGTCGCCAAGGGCGACCTGTCGCAGAAGATCACGGTGGCGGCCCAGGGCGAGATCCTGGAGCTCAAGGACACCGTCAACACGATGGTGGACCAGTTGTCGTCGTTCGCCGACGAGGTCACCCGGGTGGCGCGCGAGGTGGGCACCGAGGGCCGGCTGGGTGGTCAGGCGCAGGTACGGGGCGTGTCCGGCACCTGGCGGGACCTCACGGAGAACGTCAACCAGCTCGCCGCCAACCTCACCGACCAGGTCCGCAACATCTCCCAGGTGTCCACGGCGGTCGCCAAGGGCGACCTGTCGCAGAAGATCACGGTCGACGCCCGCGGCGAGATCGCGCAGCTGAAGAACACGATGAACACGATGGTGGACCAGCTGTCGTCGTTCGCCGACGAGGTCACCCGGGTCGCCCGCGAGGTCGGTTCGGAGGGCAAGCTGGGCGGCCAGGCCCAGGTCAAGGGCGTTTCGGGTACGTGGCGAGACCTGACCGACAACGTCAACTACATGGCGTCCAACCTGACCAGCCAGGTACGCAACATCGCTTCCGTCACGACCGCGGTGGCGAAAGGCGACCTGTCCCAGAAGATCACGGTCGACGCCCGTGGCGAGATCCTCGAGCTGAAGTCGACGGTCAACACGATGGTGGACCAGCTGTCGTCGTTCGCCGACGAGGTCACGCGCGTGGCCCGCGAGGTGGGCACCGAGGGCAAGCTCGGCGGCCAGGCCCAGGTGCGCGGCGTGGCCGGTACGTGGCGAGACCTGACCGACAACGTCAACTCGATGGCGTCCAACCTGACCGCGCAGGTCCGTAACATCGCCCAGGTCTCCACCGCCGTGGCGCGGGGCGACCTGTCGCAGAAGATCACGGTCGACGCGCAGGGTGAGATCCTGGAGCTGAAGTCGACGGTGAACACGATGGTGGACCAGCTGTCCTCGTTCGCCGACGAGGTCACGCGCGTCGCCCGTGAGGTCGGTTCGGAGGGCAAGCTCGGCGGCCAGGCGCAGGTGCGCGGCGTGGCCGGCACGTGGCGCGACCTGACCGACAACGTCAACTACATGGCGTCCAACCTGACCGCGCAGGTCCGCAACATCGCGTCGGTCACCACGGCCGTGGCGAAGGGCGACCTGTCCCAGAAGATCACGGTGGACGCCCGCGGCGAGATCCTGGAGCTCAAGGACACCGTCAACACCATGGTCGACCAGCTCTCCTCGTTCGCCAACGAGGTCACCCGGGTCGGCCGCGAGGTCGGCATCGAGGGCAAGCTGGGCGGTCAGGCCCAGGTCAAGGGCGTCTCCGGTACGTGGCGAGACCTGACCGACAACGTCAACCAGCTCGCCTCCACGCTCACCACCCAGCTGCGGGCGATCGCCGAAGTGTCCACGGCGGTGACCCGCGGCGACCTGACCCAGCGGGTCGCCGTCGAGGCGCAGGGCGAGGTCGCCGAGCTCAAGGACAACATCAACCAGATGATCGTGACCCTGCGCGAGACCACCAAGGCGAACGCCGAGCAGGGCTGGCTGGACTCCAACCTGGCCCGGATCGGCGGCCTGCTGCAGGGCCAGCGCGATCTCGGCGAGGTCTGCCGCATGATCATGACCGAGGTGACGCCGCTGGTCGACGCCCAGCTCGGCGCGTTCTTCCTGGTCGACAACGAGGAAGCGGTGATGCGCCTGCGGCTGGCGGCCGCGTACGGCTACGTCGCCCGCAACCACGAGGTGACGTTCGGCCCGGGCGAGGGGCTGGTCGGCCAGGCGGCGGTGTCGCGGCGCACGATCCGGGTGCGAGCGACCCACGACGGCGTGCTGACCATGCGGTCGGGCCTGATGAACATGCCGCCGAACGACCTCGTCGTGCTCCCGGTGCTCTTCGAGGGCGAGATGCTGGGCGTCATCGAGTTTGCGTCGGTCGCCGCGTTCAGCGGGCTGCACCTGACGTTCCTCGAGCGCCTCGTCGCCACGATCGGCATCGCGCTCAACACCATCCAGGCCAACCGGCGTACGGAGGAGCTGCTCGCCCAGTCGCAGCGGCTGGCCCGCGAGATGCAGGACCAGTCGGCCGAGCTCCAGCGCACCAACGCCGAGCTGGAGGACAAGGCTCAGCTGCTGAGCGAGCAGAAGGGCAACATCGAGACGAAGAACCGGGAGATCGAGCTGGCCCGGCTCGGCCTGGAGGAGAAGGCGCAACAGCTGTCGCGGGCGTCGGCGTACAAGACGGAGTTCCTGGCGAACATGAGCCACGAGCTCCGGACCCCGCTCAACTCCCTGCTGCTGCTCGCCCGGCTGCTCGCCGAGAACTCCGACAAGAACCTGACGGAGAAGCAGATCGAGTTCGCCCGGACGATCCACAGCGCCGGCTCCGACCTGCTGTCGCTGATCGACGACATCCTCGACCTCAGCAAGATCGAGGCGGGCCGGATGGACGTCGAGCCGGACCCGGTCGACTTCGACCACATCCGCAGCTACGTCGAGCAGGCGTTCCGGCCGCAGGCCGACGACAAGGGCCTGGAGTTCCGGGTGGGCGTCTCGTCCGACCTGCCCGATACGATCGTCACGGACGCCCAGCGCCTCCAGCAGATCCTGCGCAACCTGCTCTCCAACGCGGTCAAGTTCACCGACTCGGGATCGGTCACGCTGAACATCTTCCCGGCGCCGGCCGACACCGACTTCGACATCCCGTCGCTGTCCGCGGCCGAGCAGGTGGTGGCCTTCGCGGTCACCGACACCGGCATCGGCATCTCCGACGAGAAGCTCAGCCTGATCTTCGAGGCGTTCCAGCAGGCGGACGGCACGACCAGCCGCAAGTACGGCGGCACCGGCCTGGGCCTGTCGATCAGCCGGGAGTTCGCCGCGCTGCTCGGCGGCACGATCGTGGTGTCGTCCGCGCCGGGTGCGGGTTCCACGTTCACCCTGTACATGCCGGATGCGCTGGTGCCCGACACGGTGCCCGTACCCGTGCCGCAGTTGCCGCTGGAGGCGGTCGTGCCCTCGCGAGCCGGAACCCTGTCGTCGCTGGATCTGCCGTTGCTGACGCCGCAGCCGGAGCCGGAGACGCACGCGGTGAGTGCGGCGAGCCGGCAGCTCGACGGCGCCACGGTACTGATCGTCGACGACGACGTACGCAACGTCTTCGCCCTGACGAGCGCCCTGGAGATGCACGGCCTCCACGTCCTGTACTCGGACAACGGGGTCGACGGGGTCCGGCTGCTGGCCGAGCACCCGGAGGTGGACATCGTGCTGATGGACGCCATGATGCCGGACCAGGACGGGTACGAGACGACCCGTGGCATTCGCCGGAATCAGCGTTTCCGCGACCTACCGGTAGTGTTCCTCACGGCGAAGGCGATGCCCGGTGACCGGGAGTCGGCGCTGGCGGCGGGGGCGAGTGACTACATCACCAAGCCCGTCGATCTCGACCAGCTCATCGAGCTCATGGCCCGGTGGGTGAATGCGTCCGACAGTTCCGGGGACGGAGAGTGAGCGTGGCTGACCGCGCGAAGGCTTTGCTGGTCGACGACCGGCGCGACAACCTGCTCGCGCTGGAGGCCATCCTGCAAGGCCTGCCCGTGCAAGCGGTGGCGGTGGAGAGTGGCGAGGCGGCGCTCAAGCAGCTCCTGGTCGACGACTTCGCCGTCATCCTGCTCGACGCCCAGATGCCCAACATGGACGGTTTCGAGACGGCCAGTCACATCAAGCGCCGGGAACGTACCCGGCACGTGCCGATCCTCTTCCTGACCGCCGCCGACCGCGACGCGCAGTTGGCCCTGCGCGGATACGCGGTCGGCGCGGTCGACTACCTCACCAAGCCGTTCGACCCGTGGGTGCTCCGGGCCAAGGTCTCCATCTTCGTCGAGCTGTGGACCAAGACGCAGCAGCTCAAGGCGCAGGGGGAGGCGGTCCGGGAGCGCGAAGCCCAGTGGCAGCGGCTGACCGACCTGGTGGACGAGGCGGCCCAGAAGCTGCGTGCCGGCGGGAACACCGCCCCCGCCGAGGCGCTGGAGCTGCTGGAGAAGGCCCGCTGGGGCACCTGAGTTCAGCTGCGGCGATCAGGCTGCGCCGGGATGACCGGAAGCGGTCAGGCGGTCGACGAGATCATCAGGGCCGACCGCAGGCCGGTGATGTCCAGCACCCGCATCAGGAAGTCGCCGACGTTGGCGAGGGACAGCACCGCGCGGGCGTGCTGGGCCTTGCGGCTGAGCACCACCAGCGTGCCGAGGCCCTGGGAGTCGCAGAAGGTCACGCCGGCCATGTCGAGGACGATGCGGGCCGGGAGCTCCGGTTCCTGGAGGACCTCGTTCACCATCGCGGACAGCCTCGTCACGGTCAGCACGTCGATCTCCCCGGCGAGATGGAACACGACCTCGTCGGGTGCGCGCTGAACCGCGATGGACAGCTCCGGTCGCTCCACCCAGCCACCCTATCGCGGGTGGCCGAATCCGGCCTGTCGGATGCGGTCGCGTCCGGTTCGCCGGCGGGGTGCAGGGTGATGTGAACAACCCTCGTCCGGGGCTGGGCGGACGCCGCCCCGGCAGCGCTGACAGAATGGGATTCGCCGTGACCACCTCATACCGCGCCGCCGGCACTCCGTACCCGGAGGACGCCCCGGCTTCCCAGGCCCTGTTCGACCGCGCCAAGGGCATCGTGCCCGGCGGGGTCAATTCACCCGTGCGTGCGTTCCGGGCCGTCGGCGGTGTGCCGCGGTTCATGACGCACGGCGAAGGTCCGTGGATGGTCGACGCCGACGGGCGTCGCTACGTGGACCTGGTCTGCTCGTGGGGTCCGCTGATCCACGGGCAGGCGCATCCGGCGATCATCGCCGCCGTCCAGGCCGCCGCCGCCCACGGCACCAGCTTCGGCACGCCCACCCGGGGCGAGGTCGAGCTGGCCGAGGAGATCGTCCGGCGCACCCCCGTCGAGCAGGTACGCCTCGTCAACTCGGGCACCGAGGCGACGATGACGGCGATCCGGCTGGCCCGCGGCTACACCGGCCGCTCCAAGATCGTGAAGTTCGCCGGCTGCTACCACGGCCACGTCGACGCGCTGCTCGCCGCGGCCGGGTCCGGCGTCGCCACGCTGGGCCTGCCCGATTCGCCCGGCGTCACCGGCGCGGCGGCGAGCGAGACGATCGTGCTGCCGTACAACGACGTGGCCGCGGTCGAGGCCGTCTTCGCCGAGCAGGACGACATCGCCGCGATCATCACCGAGGCGGCGGCCGGCAACATGGGCGTGATCGCCCCCCGCGACGGCTACAACCGGCGTTTGGCCGAGATCGCCCACGCGAACGGCGCGCTGCTCATCGTTGACGAGGTGATGACCGGCTTCCGCGTCTCCGCGGGCGGCTGGGCCGGGCTCGAGCCGGTCGACGCGGACCTCTTCACGTACGGGAAGGTCATGGGTGGCGGCCTGCCCGCCGCGGCCTTCGGTGGCCGGACCGAGATCATGTCCCGGCTCGCCCCGGCCGGCCCGGTCTACCAGGCCGGGACGCTGTCGGGAAACCCGCTCGCCTGCGCGGCCGGGCTGGCCAGCCTGCGCCTCGCCGACGAGGCCGTCTACAAGCGGCTCGACGAGGTGGCGTCGACCGTGGGCACGCTGGCCTCCGATGCGCTCGCCGCCGCCGGGGTTCCGCACCGGCTCTCGTCCGCGGGCAACATGTTCTCGATCTTCTTCACCGATGCCGAGGTCGTCGACTACGACTCGGCGAAGGGTCAGGACGCGACGGCGTTCAAGGCGTTCTTCCACGCGATGCTCAGCCGCGGCGTCTACCTGCCGCCGAGCGCGTACGAATCGTGGTTCGTGTCCACGGCGCTGGACGACGCCGCCATGGAGACGATCGAAGCGGCGCTGCCGGCAGCAGCGCGCGCCGCCGCCGCAGCGGGGAGCGATACATGACCGAGCCCACCAGGACCACGGTGCACGTACTGCGGCACGGCGAGGTGCACAACCCGGCCAAGATCCTGTACGGCCGCCTGCCCGACTTCCACCTGTCCGAGCTCGGCCGGCAGATGGCCAAGGCGGCCGCGGAGGCGCTCGCCGACCGCGACGTCACGCACGTCGTGGCCAGCCCGCTGGAACGCGCGCAGGAGACGGCCGAGCCGTTCGCCGAGCAGTTCGAGCTGGAGACGGCGACCGACACCCGGCTCATCGAGAGCGCCAACTTCTTCGAGGGCCAGAAGGTCTCGGTCGGCGACGGCGCGTTCGGCAACCCGCGCAACTGGTGGGTGCTGCGCGACCCGATCACCCCCAGCTGGGGCGAGGCCTACCTGGTGATCGCCCACCGGATGTTCGCCGCGGTCCAGGCGGCCCGGGTCGCCGCCGAGGGGCACGAGGCCGTCTGCGTGTCGCACCAGCTCCCGATCTGGACGCTGCGCCGGTACGTCGAGAAGAAGCGCCTGTGGCACGACCCGCGCCGCCGCCAGTGTGGCCTCGCCAGCCTGACCTCCTTCCGGTTCGAGGGTTCGAAGGTCGTGGGCATCGACTACTCGGAGCCGGCCGCTGCCCTGATCGCCATGTCGCCCGGCGCCAGGACCGCCAAGGGGGCTTGATGCGCCGGCTCGTCGCTGTCGTCCTCACCGCCGGCGTTGCGGCCGGTGTGCTGACCGGGTGCGGCGAGGAGAGCTGGGAGAAGAAGTGCACGACCAACGCGGAGAAGGTCATCGAGTGCACGCCTGAGCAGCGCCCGGAGGCCCGCGAGGTGACCGGGGAGCTGCTCGGCGGCGGCACGTACGACGTCGCTCAGGACCGCGGCAAGGTCGTGGTGGTCAACTTCTGGGGCTCGTGGTGCAATCCGTGCCGCGCCGAGGCGGACGACCTCGAGGACACGTACCAGGCGACCAAGGCGCAGAACGTCACGTTCGTCGGGGTGAACTCGCGCGACGACCGGGACGCGGCCAAGGCGTTCGAGCGGGGCCGGGTGACGTACCCCAGCATCTACGACCGGGACGGCAGCGTGGCGCTGAAGTTCGACGTCACGCAGGTGTCCACGCCCGCGACGCTCATCCTCGACCGCCAGGGCCGGATCGCCGCCGCGATCCGCGGTGCCACCGTCAAGAGCGTGCTTCAACCGGTGGTGGAGCGCGTAGCCGCCGAAGGAACCGAAGGAACCAGCTGATGGGGGAGTCCTTCGCCGACACCGCCAGCAGCGGCCCGCTGCTGCTGGCGATCGCGGCCGCGACGCTGGCGGGTCTGGTCAGCTTCCTCTCGCCCTGCGTCCTGCCCCTGATTCCGGGCTATCTGTCCTATGTGACGGGTCTGGCCGGATCCGACCTGAACGCTGCCGAGTCGGACGAGCGGGAGAGCCGGACCAAGGGCCGCATCCTGGCCGGGACGAGCCTCTTCGTCCTCGGCTTCGCGGTGGTGTTCACGCTGATGGCGACGCTCGTCGCCAACATCGGGATGACGCTGCAGACGCACCGGCAGATGCTGAACGTGGTGCTCGGCATCCTGGTCATCGTCCTCGGCATCGCCTTCCTCGGGCTGATCCCGGGCATGCAGCGCGAGGTACGGATCCACAAGCTGCCGAACGCCGGGCTGGTCGGCGCGCCGGTCTTCGGGGCGCTCTTCGCGCTCTCCTGGATCCCCTGCGTCGGCCCCACCCTCGGGGCCGTGCTGGGTCTCGCCACCACCGCGGGCCAGACCGACCGGGCGGTGACCCTGGCGCTCGCCTACAGCCTGGGGCTCGGGGTGCCGTTCGTGCTGTTCGGGCTCTTCTTCCGGCGGCTGCTCGGGGTGTTCCGGGCTGTGCGCCGCAACAGCCGGTGGGTGACCCGGATCGGTGGGGCGCTGCTCATCGTCGTCGGGATCACCCTGGTCACGGGCGGCTGGGACAGCTTCCTGATCTGGCTGCAGACCACGTTCACCTTCGACGGGACGCTGCTGTGACCGCCGTCGACGAACGCCCCGCGCCCGCCGCATCGCCGCCGCCGCGCCGGCCCTTCCGGGCGTGGGAGCTGCTGCGCAACTCGTGGCGGCAGCTCACGAGCATGCGGACGGCACTGGTGCTGCTCTTCCTGCTCGCCGTCGCCGCCGTCCCCGGCTCGGTGCTTCCGCAGCGCGCGCTCAACACCGAGAAGGTCGCCGCCTACTACCAGGCGCATCCCGATCTGGCGCCCGTCGTGAACCGGCTCGGCGGCTTCGAGGTGTACGCGTCGCCTTGGTTCGCGGCCATCTACCTGCTGCTGTTCACCTCGCTGATCGGTTGCGTGGTGCCGCGGCTCCTGGACCACTTCCGCGCGCTGCGCACCGTACCCCCGGATGCTCCTCGCCGGCTGGAGCGTCTCCCGCAGTTCGCGGCGCCGGAAGAGCGACCCGACGATCCGGCCGATGCGGCGAAGGCCGCCGCGGCCGTGCTGCGGAAGCGTCGCTTCCGCACGGTGGTCCGCGAGCGCGGGGACGGCAGCTGGACGGTCTCGGCCGAGAAGGGCTACCTCAAGGAAGCCGGCAACCTGCTCTTCCACTTCGCGTTGCTCTCCGTGCTGGTCGGGGTCGGCTTCGGACATTGGTACGGCTGGCACGGCAACCGCCTCCTCGTCGAGGGCACCGATCAGGGCTTCTGCAACTCGGTGACGCAGTACGACGAGTCCTCGCTGGGCCCGCGCATCGACGCCGCCGACCTGCCGTTCTTCTGCCTGCGGCTGACCGATTTCGAGGCGGCGTTCCAGCCCAGCGGCCAGCCGAAGAGGTTCGAGGCCACCGTGGACGTCCAGGACCGGCAGGACGGGCCCTGGCGGCCGGAGCGCTTCACGGTCAACGACCCGCTGCGCCTGTCGCAGGCCAACGTGCACCTGATCGGCCACGGCTATGCGGTGGTCCTGCGCTACACCGACCGGTACGGCGACCAGCAGACGAAGATCGCGCCGTTCCTGCCCCGCGACGGCATGTTCACCAGCGAGGGCGTCGCGCAGTTCCCGGACGTCAACATCGACCCGAAGACGAACCGGCGCGACGAGAACCTCCAGGTCGGTTTCGAGGGCGTCTACCTGCCCACGGTCGATCCGAAGGGGGGCACCACCTCGGTGTTCCCGGCCGAGAACGACCCGGCGCTGTTCCTCACGGCGTACAGGGGGAATCTCGGGGTCGACGCCGGCCTGCCCGGCTCGGTCTACGCCCTGGACCGCTCGCAGCTCGTGACCGGCAAGCTCAAGCAGGTCAGCGGCCGGCGGCCGGAGCGGCTCAAGCCCGGCCAGACGTGGGCCCTCGACGACGGGACCAAGCTCGAGTTCGTCGGCACCCGCCCGTTCGCGACCCTGGCGGTCCGCTACGACCCCACCCAGCCGCTGGTCCTGGGCGGCGCGGTCCTCGGCCTGCTCGGGCTCATGCTGTCGCTGGCCGGCCATCGGCGCCGGCTGTGGTTCCGGATCTCGCCGCGCGACGGTTCCGGTAGTTTGATGGAGGCCGGTGGCCTGCCCCGCACCGACTACCCGGGTTTCGACGAGGAGTTCGGCCAGGTCGTGGGTGCCGCCCGCGGTACGGATGAAGGGACGCCGTGATGGCGGAGTTGTCCAACCAGTTGATGGCCGTCACGGTGCTGGCCTACCTCGCCGCGATGGTCTGCTACGCGGCCGAGTACGCGTTCGGCGACAAGAGCCACATCGGCCGCGCCGCCACCCGCCCGGCCCGCCAGCTCGTCGGTGCCGGCGCCCCGGCGATCGAGGTCCCGGCGGACGACCTTGCGGAACCCCCGAAGCGCGACGGCGGTGTCCTCCTCGGACGCATCGGCGTCGGGCTCAACTGGCTCGCCTTCGCCCTGCACATCGGCACAGTGGTCACCCGAGGCATCGCGGCCGGCCGCATGCCCTGGGGCAACATGTACGAGTTCATCCTCGACGTGACGCTGGTCGGCTCCGCCGTCTGGCTGGGCGTGCTGACCCGTAAGCCGGCCGTCCGCCACCTCGGGCTGTTCGTCGCGCTGACGCTCGTCGTCCTGCTCGGCACGGCCGGGCTGATCGCGTACACGCCGGCGGGTCCGCTGGTGCCGGCGCTCCAGTCGTACTGGTTCTTCATCCACGTCACGACGATCATCCTGTCCAGCGGCATCTTCCTCGTCGGCGCGGTGCCCGCTGCGATGTTCCTCATCCGCAGCGGCCACGACCAGGGCAAACGAAGCTTCCCGTACACCCTCGGCGCGAAGGTCCCGGCGGCGGCGATCCTGGAGCGCCTGACGTTCCGCATGCACGCGTTCGCGTTCCCGCTGTTCACGTTCGGCGCACTCATCGCCGGGCCGCTGTGGGCCGAGGCGTCCTGGGGGCGCTACTGGGGCTGGGACCCCAAGGAGGTCTGGGCGTTCATCTCCTGGGTCGTGTACGCCTGCTACCTGCACGCCCGGGCCACACCGAGCATCAAGCGCACGACGGCCACGTGGATCGCGCTGATCGGCTTCGCCACGATGCTCATGAACCTGTTCGGCGTGAACCTGTTCTTCGAGGGGCTGCACTCGTACGCCAACGCCGGCTGATTCCCGTCAGGGCCGGGGTCTGCGCAGCGGCCGGCCGGTGCCGCCACCCGTGCCGCCGCCGGGGCAGTCGCCCGCCGTCCAGGTGTCCCAGTGCGTGATCCAGTCGAGGCAGAAGCCGCCCGCGCGCTGCTGGGACGGGTCGCTCGTCAGCGTCGCGACGTCCTCGCGCCAGTACTGGCCCGCGCCCCCGCCCGGCGGCCGGAGCTGGACGTTGTCCACGGTCACCGGCGGCACCCGCAGCTGGGCCGGGCGGCCGGCGTCGACGTGGACCTCGACGTACTGCTCGACGTACGCGCTGGAGCCGATCGGCAGCTTCTGGGCGGTCAGCAGGTTCCAGCGGTTGTCCCACCAGAGCCAGGCCTGCCAGACGTTGTCCGCGTCGGTGTGCAGATCCAGCCAGAGGCGGTCGCCGGGCTTCAGCCGGTACTGGTCGTAGAACTGCCAGGCCTGCGTGTTGGTGTTGAACGTGTAGATGTGCTGGCGGCCCTGCCCGGCCCAGCCCGTCTCGGCCCAGCCCGCCTCGAGCCAGGCGATACTGCCGCCGCCCATGTCGCGCTTGACCATGAACCGGCTCGCGACGAAGTCGTACGTGTTGCGCCGGACCGCCCCGTCCACGACTGAGATTCGCCCGAAGACGCCGCTCCACTCGCCGCCCGTGCCGGCGCCGAGGTGGTGGTAGCCGCTCGGGGTGCTGCGCCCGCGTACCTGATCCATGCGTACGCCCGACTCGAGCACCCGGGCGGCGGCCTGGCACGCGCCCGGGGTCTTGCGGCTCGCCGGGCCGGTGGGCGGCCGTGTCGAGGAGTTGCCGTGCTCACACACCGGCAGTCGGCCGCCGCCGTGCGATGCCGCGGGGCCGGCCATCGCCAGCCCGCTGACCAGGCCTGCCAGGGCGCACCACCGCGCCACGACCCGGAACCTCACGCCGCCACCCGCCCCCCGAGAAGACCCGTACCGATCCGATGAATCAACGCCGGACGAGATCACCTAGTGACGGGTGACAGACTGGGGGCATGGCTGCGAAGGGCTTCCCGTACCACGATCTGCAGAGCTTCATCTCGGCCCTGGAGGCAGCCGGTGAGCTGCGCCGGGTGCGCGTGCCGGTGGATCCCAGCCTGGAGATCAGCGAGATCGTGACGCGGACGGTCCGGGCCGGTGGCCCGGCTCTGCTCTTCGAGCGGCCCACCCGCGGCGAGATGCCGATCGTCGTCAACCTCTTCGGCACGGAGAAGCGCATGGCGATGGCCCTGGGCGTCGACACGCTGGACGAGGTGGGCGACCGGATCGGCGCGCTCATCAAGCCGGAGCTGCCGGTCGGCTGGTCGGGCATCCGCGAGGGCCTGGGCAAGGTGCTGCAGCTGAAGTCCGTGCCCCCGAAGAAGGTCAAGACGGCGCCCTGTCAGGAGGTCGTGCTCAAGGGCGACGAGGTCGACCTGGGCCGGCTGCCGGGCCTGCGGGTGTGGCCCGGCGACGGCGGCGTCTTCCACAACTATGGGCTGACCCACACGAAGCACCCGGAGACGGGCAAGCGCAACCTTGGGCTGTACCGCCTTCAGCAGCATTCTCGGAACACGCTCGGCATGCACTGGCAGATCCACAAGGACTCGACCGCCCACCACGCGATCGCCGAGCGCCGGGGCGAGCGGCTTCCCGTGGCCGTCGCGATCGGCTGCGATCCGGTGGTGAGCTATGCGGCCAGCGCGCCGCTCCCCAGCGACATCGACGAATACCTGTTCGCGGGCTTCCTGCGCGGCGAGCGGGTCGAGATGGTCGACTGCATGACCGTGCCGTTGCAGGTCCCGGCCCAGGCGCAGATCGTCCTGGAGGGCTATCTCGAGCCTGGGGAGCGCGCCCCGGAGGGCCCTTTCGGCGACCACACCGGCTTTTACACTCCCGTCGAGCCTTTCCCGGTGCTGCACATCGAGTGCATGACCATGCGGAAGCAGCCGATCTACCACTCGATCGTCACGTCGAAGCCGCCGCAGGAGGACCACGGCCTGGGCAAGGCCACCGAACGCATCTTCCTGCCGCTGCTGCGGATGATGATCCCGGACATCGTCGACTACGACATGCCGGCCGCCGGCGTCTTCCACAACTGCGTCATCGTCTCGATCCGCAAGCGCTACCCGAAGCACGCGCAGAAGGTCATGAACGCGATCTGGGGGGCGCACCTGATGTCGCTCTCGAAGCTCATCGTGGTGGTGGACGAGGACTGCGACGTGCACGACTACCACGAGGTCGCGTTCCGGGCGTTCGGCAACGTCGACTACGACCGCGACCTGCTGGTCACCCAGGGCCCGGTGGACCACCTGGACCACGCCTCTTACCAGCAGTTCTGGGGCGGTAAGGCGGGCCTCGACGCCACCCGTAAGCTGCCCGCCGAGGGCTACACCCGCGGCTGGCCGGAAGAGATGACCATGTCGTCCGAGGTGGTCGCCCTGGTGGACAAGCGGTGGAAGGAATACGGCATATGACGGCGGTGGCGTCCGCACCGGAACGACCGGGCCGGATCAAGGCGTTCCTGCGGCTCGTCGCCATCGAGCACTCGGTCTTCGCGCTGCCCTTCGCGTACCTGTCGGCGCTGGTTGCGATGGACCGCGAGGGCACCGGCGTGCACTGGCTGGACCTGCTGCTCGTCACGATCGCGATGGTGTCCGGCCGTACGTTCGCCATGGCCGCCAACCGCATCCTCGACCGCAAGATCGACGCGCAGAACCCGCGTACGCAGAACCGGGAGCTCGTCACCGGCGCCGTGAGCGTGCGAACGGCCTGGACCGGCGCGGCCGTCTCGCTCGTCGTGCTCTTCGCCGCCGCGGCTCTGCTCAATCCGCTGTGCCTGGTGCTGTCGCCGCTCGCGGTGATCCCGCTGATCGTCTACCCGTACGCGAAGCGCTTCACGAACTTCCCCCACTACGTCCTGGCGCTGGCGCAGGCGGTGGCGCCGGTCGGGGCGTGGCTCGCGATCACCGCAACGTTCGCCGGTTCCGGCCCGGCCTGGGTGCTCGGCGTCGCGGTCGGCCTCTGGATCGGCGGCTTCGACATCATCTACGCCTGCCAGGACGTCGAGGTCGACCGGCGGATCGGGGTGCACTCCACGCCGGCCCGCTTCGGGGTCCGCACCGCCCTGCACATCTCGACGGCCACCCACGTGGTGACGTTCGCGCTGTTCGTGTGGTTCGGCCAGCTCGTCGGCCTCGGCCGGCTCTGGTGGGTCGGGCTCGCGATGACCGCGGTGGCGTTCGCCTACCAGCACGTCGTCGTGACGCCGAACGACCTGTCGAAGGTCAACCGGGCGTTCTTCACCGCCAACGGCTTCGTCGGAATAGCCCTGTTCGTCTTCGCCGTGCTCGATCTCGTGCTGCATTCTTGAGCGATGCGGACTCCGTGGATCGTCGGCGTCTCGGGCGCCTCCGGCACGCCCTATGCCAGGGCCGTGATCGGCGCCCTGCTGGACGCCGGCGAGGCCGTGGACCTGGTGATCTCCCGTGCCGCCCGGCTCACCCTGCTCGACGAGACCGGGGCGAGCATCCGGGACGCGCACTGGAAGGACGACGTGGCCGCCTGGCTCGGGCGGGACCTCGGCGGGGCGGACCTCGTCTACTGGGCCGCCGGCGACCTGGCCGCCGGGCCGAGCAGCGGCTCGTACCCGGCGAAGGGAATGGCGGTCGTGCCGGCCAGCACGGCGGCCTGCGCGGGCATCGCGATCGGCCTCTCCAAGGACCTGCTGCAGCGGGCCGCGGAGGTCAACCTCAAGGAGCGCCGGCGTACGGTCGTCGTGCCGCGGGAGACCCCGGTGACCCGTAGCCACCTGGAGCACCTCATCGCCTTGCACGACGCGGGTGCCGTGGTCCTCCCGGCCTCACCGGGCTTCTACGGCGCCGGCGCGGACGCCACCGCCGAGCAGCTGGTCGACTTCGTGGCGGGCAAGGTGCTCGACGCCCTTGCTGTGCCGCACCAGCTCTTCACCCGCTGGCGCGGCGAGCTGGGCGGCGGTCAGCGACCGTAAAGGTCAGCGAAGCCCGTTGGGTGGGCCGTAGCTCGGTCCGGGGTTCGCGGGGCCGGCGTTGCGTGGCCGGTTGGCCGCGTCGTCCTCGCGCATCTCCTCGACCACGCCGTCGCCCTCGAGCAGCGCCCGCACTTCCGATTCGCGGAACCGGCGGTGGCCACCCGGAGTCCGGATGCTGCCGATGCGTCCGGCGGCCGCCCATCGCGTAACGGTCTTGGGGTCGACCCGGAACAGCGCGGCAACCTCCCCTGGCGTCAGCAGTCGATCTCCTGTGTCCACGGCCCTCTCCCTGCGTCGTTGTGGAGCGCCGGTGGTCACGGTGCGTGTTCGGCGTGCTCGATCGGGACGTACAGCCATTAGAGCATCGGGAAAAACAGCAAGTCGCTGAAATGCGGAAAAAGCCCTGATTGCGACGTTGACCATTATCCTGGCTCGGTCTCCGGGCCGTAGCTCGCTACCGGGCGTGAAGTACCCGGACGGGTCGCACTAACCTCTGAAGCCATGGACGCCATCGACCTGCGCCTGATCGACCTGTTGCGGGACAACGCCCGCTCCTCGTACGCCGAACTGGCGCGCCAGGTGGGCCTCTCCGCGCCCGCCGTGCACGAGCGAGTCGGCAAGCTGGAGGCGGCCGGGACGGTGCGGGCGTACCGGGCCGAGGTCGAGCCCGAGGCGATCGGGCTGGGCGTCACGGCGCTGATCGGCATCATCGAGGACTCCGGCGCCGACACCGACGACGTGCTCGCCGCCCTGCGCGTCATGCCCGAGATCGAGTCCTGCTACTTCATGGCCGGCGTGGAGTCGTACCAGTTGACCGTCCGGGTCGGCACCATCGCCGAGCTGGAGCAACTCATCGTGCGGATCAACCGGACACCCGGGGTCGCATCCACCCGAACCGCCATCGCGTTGTCGACGAAGTGGGAGAACCGGCCCCAGCCGGGCCGTGACCCGGCGGTAGGTTGAACCATGCTGCATCTCGACCGCTGTGACCCGGCGAAACGGGATTGGGCGAGCGACGCGATCGCCCTGGTGGAGGCCGACGCGAACCGCTCGGCGGACACCCACCTCCTGCCGTTCCCGCTGCCCGCCTCCTGGGGCGTCGACCTCTATCTCAAGGACGAGTCCTCCCACCCCACCGGCTCGCTCAAGCACCGACTGGCAAGATCCCTTTTCCTGTACGCCCTGTGCAACGGCTGGATCGGCCCGCACACCCCTGTGGTGGAGGCCTCCTCGGGCTCGACAGCGGTGAGCGAGGCGTACTTCGCCCGGATGCTCGGCCTGGAGTTCATCGCGGTCATGCCGGCGAGCACGTCGCACGAGAAGATCTCGCTGATCGAGTTCCAGGGCGGCAAGTGCCACCTCGTCGACGACCCGACCGCCGTGGTCGGCGCCGCCCGCTCCCTCGCGGCAGAACTTGGCGGCCACTTCATGGACCAGTTCACCCACGCCGAGCGGGCCACCGACTGGCGCGGCAACAACAACATCGCCGAGTCGATCTACGCTCAGCTGGCGTTGGAACGGCACCCCCTGCCCGCCTGGATCGTGGTCGGCGCGGGCACCGGCGGCACCAGCGCCACGATCGGCCGGTACGCCCGCTACCGGCGCTTCCCGACCCGGCTGTGCGTCGTGGACCCGGAGGGATCGGCCTTCTGGCCCGCGTACCAGAAGCAGGACTGGGAAATCCGCACCGGCCGCGGCTCGCGCATCGAAGGCATCGGGCGGCCCCGGGTCGAGCCGTCGTTCCAGCCGGCGGTCGTGGACCGGATGATTCCCGTGCCCGACGCGGCGTCGCTGGCAGCCATGCGGGCGGGCTCCAAGGTGCTGGGGCGCAAGGTCGGCGGATCCACCGGTACGAACCTGTGGGGCGCCTTCGGCCTCATCGCGGAAATGCTCGCGGAGGGCCGTACGGGCTCTGTGGTGACCCTCATCTGCGACGGCGGTGAGCGGTACACGGACACCTACTATTCGGACGCCTGGGTGGCGGAACAGGGGATGTCGCTGGAGGCGCCGCTGGCCATCATCGATGGGTTCCTCGCCGGCGGGGTCTGGCCTCCGCCGGGATCCGGGGCAGCGCCCGGGAGCGCGACCTGCGAGGATGGGGCCCGGTAAAGGGATTCACGTCAAGGAGCGCCCGTGCCCGACGGCGACGATGTCACCAGCCCGCCGGCTGCGCCCGCTTTTCCTCCCGCCACGCCCTTTCCTCACACTTCGTCCTTCGTTCCTTCCCAGCGGATGCCGCATCCTTCCGAGTCGGCGGGGTTTTCGGGCAGCGTCGCCCCGCCGTTCTTTGTGCCTCCTTCGTTTGTTGAGCCTCCTTCGCGGGGCCGGGGCCGGGGGCTGCTCGTCGGCGGGGCGCTTGCCCTGGTCGCCGCGCTGGCCGTCGGCGCCGGTGCCGTCTACGTCGCCAACCGGGAGCCGCTCGACGGCCGGGCCGAGGCCGCGGGCCAACCCGCCCGCGCCTTGCCGCTGACACCGTTCGAGCAGGTCAACGCGCTCCTCAAGGCGCAGGCGGCGGCCCTGCTGCGCGGCGACGAGAAGGCCTGGCTGGCCGCAGTCGATCCGGGCCGGCCGAAGCTCAGGACGCGCTACCGCGCCATGTACCGGTCGCTGCGCGGGCTCGGCGTCAGCTACTTCGAATACAAGACGTACGTCCGGGGCCAGGCCAAGGACGGTTCCGGCCGCCTCAGCGTGGGGGCGGACGTCGCGTACTGCTACGCCGACGACCACTGCCAGGTGGAGAAGAGCGCCGAATCGGAAGGGCCCCCGACCGTGGCGCAGGAGCTCGACCTGAAGACGGTCAAGGGCGGCTGGGTCATCACCTCGCTCACCGCGAGGAAGAGCGCGCCGGACGAGCAGCGGGCCCCCTGGGCGACGAGCGAGCTGGTCACCGCCAAGGGCAAGCGCGTCACGCTGGTGGCCGTTCCCGGCGAGCAGAAGTACTTCCGGCGGATGCTGCCGATCGCCGAGCAGGCCGCCGCGGTCAACGACCGATTCGCGGGCCTCGTCGGCAACCCGCAAGGGCGCTACCGGATCTACCTGGCTGGCGCCAAGCAGTGGAAGACCTGGTACGGCGGCATGACCGACAAGTGGATCGTCGGGTACGCGCTCCCGCTCCACGAGTCCGGCACCGACGTGGTGCTCAACATGGCCGAGCTCGAGGACGACAGCCGGTTCCTCGCCACTACGGTCCAGCACGAGCTCGGTCACGTGGTGACGGTCGGCGGCGTGCACCGGCGTACCTATGGCGGTCCGGGCGACATGTGGCTCAAGGAAGGCATCGCCGAGTACATCGGCTGGTACCCGCAGCCGGCCACCGCCAGCTGGCGCCGCCAAGCGGTCCGCGACGCGGTGCACGGCAGCCGGCGGCCCACCTCCATCGCGGTGAAATCCCTGGACGCCGACGCGCGCAGCGAGGACGGCGACGCGTTCTACGGCCTGGGCCACTTCGCCGCGGACTGCATCGCCACGAAGTACGGCCAGCGCGCCCTCTTCACGTTCGTCCGGCTCTACCTGCGCGAGGACCGCGACCTGGACCCCGCGTCGCAAGAGGCGCTCGGTCGGCCGTTCAAGACCGTCGACAGGTCCTGCGTCGCCTGGATCCGCGACCGCGCCTAGGGTCGGCGCTGGGCCAGACCGGGATAGTCGACGACGAAACCATCATCGTCGACCGTGAGGTCGGCGCTGAACGTCTCGTTGGCGAAGCGCACCCGGCCGTCGCCCAACGCGGTGTAGATCTGGTCCGCCTGCACCACCTCGAGGCTGGGCAGCAGCACCCACGCCACGCTGACCCGGTGCGCCACCCCCGGCTCGGCCTTGTCCAGCCCCAGCCGGCGGATCGGCAGGGTGTTGGTCAGCGGCGAGCCGGTCAGGTCGACGTCGTACGCCCCGACCAGCAGGTCCGGGTCCTCTGTGCCGGGCAGCCCGGCGCGGGCATGCCCACCGGCGGCCAGCGCCGCGTCCAGGTCGCCCTGCTCGGCGGTGGTCGCCCGCCATCGTCCGCCGTCGGCTTCCATCCGCAGGGTACGGCTCCAGCCCTCGCCCTCGGTCGTCACCTCGACCGACGTGGTGACCCAGGAGGGATCGGTCCGGATCTCGTACCGCGCGGTGTAGGCGAGGGGATGCACCGCCAGCGCGGTGCCACGCGCGTGCAGGCCCGTGCGCGCGTCGACCAGCGTGTGTTCGGCACCGGTGGTGTCCCGGCGCTCCCAGAACAGCGAACGAGGCAGAACGGACATGCCATCACCGTACCCGGCGTACCGGTGGCCGAACCGGTGCGCAGCTGCCGTGCGGCACTCGGCCGGCCGGAACGGGACGAGGGCCCCCGGCCGAAGCCGAGAGCCCTCGAAAGAAGCGGGTGCGGTCAGTGCGTGTGCGCCGGTCGACCCTGCGGGGAGCGGCCGTTGCCCGGCTCACGCCGGTCGTTGCGGCCGGTCTCCCGGCGGAAGCCACCGGGACGGTCACCGAAGGTGCGGGACGAACGGTCACCGAAGCTGCGCTCGCCACGCGGCCGGTCACCGAACGACCGATCGCCGCTGGGCCGGTCACCGTAGGTGCGGTCGCCGCTGGGGCGGTCGCCGGTGGGCCGGTCGCCGTAGGTGCGGTCGCCGCGGGGGCGGTCGCTTGCCGGACGGTCTCCGTAACTGCGGTGCTCGCCGCGGGGACGGTCGCCGCCGAACGTGCGCTCGCCGGTGGGCCGGTCGCCGTAGCTGCGGTCGCCACGAGGGCGGTCGCTCGCGGGACGGTCTCCGTAACTGCGCTGCTCCCCGCGCGGGCGGTCGCCGCCGAACGAGCGCTCGCGGTCGCCGCGCGGGCGGTCGCCGTAGCTGCGCTCGCCGCGCGGACGGTCGAAACCACCGCGCTGCGGGCGGTCCCCGAAGCGACGGGGACGGTCGCCCCGCTCGCGACGCTGCTCCGGCTCTTCCTTCACCGGTACGCCGCTGGGCTCGCGCGCACCGGTGACCTCGGCCAGCGTCTCGTCGCCGAGACGTACCCGGAACTCGCCCGGCGTGACGCCCGCCTTCTGCATCATCGCCTGGGTGCTGCGGCGCTGCTTCGGCAGGACCAGCGTCACGACCGCGCCGGACTCGCCGGCCCGGGCCGTACGACCGGCACGGTGCAGGTAGTCCTTCGGGTCCTTCGGCGGGTCCACGTGCACGACGAGCGAGATGCCGTCGACGTGGATGCCACGCGCCGCGACGTCCGTGGCGACCAGCACGTTCGTACGGCCTTCCTTGAACTCGGCGAGCGTGCGGGTGCGTACCCGCTGGGTCTTGCCACCGTGCAGCGCACCGGCCCGGACACCGACCGCGGCGAGCTGCTCGACCAGCCGGTCCACGCCCATCTGCGTACGGGCGAAGACGATCGTCTTGCCCGTGCGGTTGGCGATCGACGCGGTGATCGGGAACTTGTCGTGCGGCGGGATCAGCAGCAGGTGGTGGTCCATCGTGGACACGCTCGCCTCGGCCGGGGCCGTCGAGTGCGTCACCGGGTCGGTCATGAACCGCTTGACCAACGTGTCGACGTCACCGTCGAGGGTCGCCGAGAAGAGCAGGCGCTGAGTGCCCGCCGGGGTCTTGGCGAGCAGCTCGGTGACCTCGGGCAGGAAGCCCATGTCGGCCATCTGGTCGGCCTCGTCCAGCACGGTGATCTCGACGCTGTCGAGCTTGCAGGCGCCCCGCTCGATCAGGTCGCCCAGCCGGCCCGGGGTCGCGACGATGACCTCGACGCCGCGGCGCAGCGCGTCCATCTGCCGGTCGTACGGCACACCGCCGACGGCGGTCTTGAGGAAGACGCCGACGGAACGGCCGAGCGGCATGAGCGCGTCGGCGACCTGCATCGCGAGCTCGCGGGTCGGCACCAGGATCAGGGCCTTGGGGTGGTGCGGCAGCGCGCGGCCGCCCTGGGCGACGCGAGTCAGCAGCGGCAGGCCGAACGCCAGGGTCTTGCCGGAGCCGGTCTGGCCCCGACCGAGTACGTCCCGGCCGCTCAGGGCGTCCGGCATCGTCGCGGCCTGGATCTCGAACGGGGTGGTGATGCCCTCGCGGCTGAGGACGCGCACGAGCTCGGCGGGGATACCGAGGTCGGCGAAGGACTTGGTGGCCTCGACGATCGCGACGTCGTCGTCGGCCGTGAGCTCCGCGTCGTCGTCGGTCGTGAGCTCCGCGTCAGTGGTGACCGCTGCGACAGCGGTGGCCTCAGTGCCGGCCGTGACCGTTGTGTCTGCGGTGAGCTCGGTCTCGGCCGTGAGGTTCGCGTCGGCGGCCAGCTCCGCGTCGGCGGTCAGTTCGGCGTCGGCGGTGAGCTCTGTGCCGGCGGTGACCTCCGCGTCTGCGGTGGCGACGATCTCGACGTCTGCGGTCGTCGGGTCGGCCTGGCCGGGGGAGGGGGTTTCGAAGACGGACGGGAACGTGCTGGGATCAGCGAAAGTGGTCAAGAGAACCTCTCTACGGGGGCGCATGCTCGCGAATGGCCCGCCGCGGCTGCCTTGTGCCTGCCGCTGAATTGCCCGCAAGAACGCCCGTGGCGTGCACCATGAGGGCACGCCAGGTCAATTACTGCCATCAGTGTACGGGGCAACGTCGCAGACACCGCCCGCATTCCGCACCGGTAGTGGGCAGACTCACCCTTCGGGCGCAACCTCGCCAGCTTAGGCGCGGACGGCGAAAGCGACAAGCTAATCCTTGAATACTCCACCGATCATGTTGCTGAACGCGTCCCCGACGGTGAAGAGGAACAGCAGGCTGACGCCGACCAGGACGACCAGCACGACCAGCATGGCGACGACCACCTTGACGTTGCTGCGCCGCTGCGCCTCGGGGGCATCGCGCCAGCCCTGGGCCAGGATGTGGCCGGTCAGCGAGCCGGAGTTCTCCATCGGATTGGTCATCACGGGCATCGTCATGTCGGCGGGCGCATAGTCGGCCAACCCGCCGTACACCGTCCCCTCGCCCCGCTGCTGCGGCACGGTGGCCGGCTGTCCGAAACCCGACCCGTATGTCGAGGGCCGACCCGACGAGCCGCCCCCCGGGGACATCGTTCCGCCGAACGGTTGCCGAGCCCCGCCCGATGCACCGACCCCGAAGGGAGAGTGCCCGTGCGGCGACCCCTGAGCAGCGAACGGCATGGTGGCGTCGCTCGGGGCCTGGCTCGCGGCGGCCGTGGTGAACGGCATGGTCGCGTCGCTCCCGGCGGCGGCCGCTGGGGCATGCCCGGCGCTCGCTGCGGCATGCCCGGCGCCCGCTGCGAAGGGCATGGTGGCATCGCTCGGGGCCTGGCTGGCCGCGGCCGTCATGAAGGGCATGGTGGCGTCACTCGGGGCCTGGCTTGCTGCGGCCGTCGTGAAGGGCATGGTCGAGTCGCTCGAGCCGGAAGGGCTCGCCGCGGCTGACGTGAAGGGCATCGTGGAGTCGCTTCCAGTGGTGGTGCTCGCCGTAGCCGCGCCGGACCGGCTCGCGGAATGACCGGCGGCGGCCGTGGTGAAGGGCATGGTCGAGTCATGAGTGGCCGATGAGGCCGGTGGGGCGGAGTGGTTGGTGGCCGGTGCCGGATGGCCCGCGACGACCGGTGGCGTGGAGTGGTTGCTGGCCGGTGCCGGATGGCCCGCGACGGGTGGGGTGGAGCGGCTTGCGACCGGTGGAGCGGGGTGGCCGGCGGCGGACGGTGGTGTGCTCACCGGGCCGGTGGCGGGCGGCACCGTGTAGGACGGCAGGCTGCTCGCCGCCGGGAAGGCCGGCGGTGCCGGGAACGGGCTCGGCGGCGGACCCGGCACGGGAGACGGTCCGGGGCCCGGGGGCACCGGGCTGGGACCGGGTCCGGGCGGGATCGGGTTCGGACCCGGGCCGGGCGGGACCGGATCGGGTCCGGGACCCGGCGGGATCGGGCTGGGCCCAGGGCCGGGCGGTACCGGGCCCGGAGGCGTCGGCGACGGGCCGGGAGCCGGGGAAGGCTCCGGAGCCGGGCCGGGCGGCGCCGGCGAGGGGGCCGGGAACGGTGCCGGCTCGGGCCGGGTCGGCTTCGGCGGCTCGGGCTTCGCGGGCCGCGGCTCCGGGGTCGACGGCTCGGGCAGATCCGGCTCCGGGGACGACGGCTCGGCGGACGCGGGCCCTGGCTTCGGGCTCGACGGCGCGGTCTCGGCCGGGGGAGCTTCGGGGGTTTCGGTGGCCTCCGGCTCCGGCTTCTCGATCGAGCGGGTGCCGTAAACCTTGGCCTGCCCGCCGCCCGACCGGGTCGCGGAACGATCGTCGGCGGGCTTGATCTGGGCCGAACCCGGGACGGTGGCCCGGGCGGCGTTCGCACTCGGCGGCACCGACACCGGACGCGCCGAGCCGCCCGCTTTCGCGGAGCTTTCGGCGCCGTCCGGGAAGAACGCCGAGCGACCGGCGGACCCGGCCGCACGACCGGAAGGGCCGCTGACCGGCGCGGAGCTGGGCACCGAGGCCGATCCGGAGACGGGCGCGGAGCTGGGGACGGAAGCCGACCCGGAGACGGGCACGGAGGCAGACCCGGAAACCGGCGCGGCCGAACTGCGGACCGCCGCGGATCCGGAGACCGGTGCGGAGCTGGGCACCGAGGCGGATCCCGATACGGGTCTGGCGGCGCCGGCCTGTCCCGACGATGCCCACAGCGCACCGGCGGCCGGCGGTGGTGGCAGCTCGTACCCCTGATCGTTCTGCGGCCCGGAACCGTTCGCCGGCGTCGGCGCAGCGGGCGGCTTCGTGCCGTCGCCGTCCGGTTTCGCCTGCTGCTCGTCCATGGGTCCTCCCGATCGCCGCCACCCGCGAGCGACGTCACTGCCGGACGCCGGGCAAGCCGAAATGCCGGGCGTTCGTCCTACCGTGCCATATCACCGCTCATGAGCGCACCCGGCGTCAACCGGTCTGCGGTGTCAAGATCCGGTCTCAGCTCAGCCGTTACCGGATTGTTTCGCCTCGGCTGACTTCGAGGCCGATGCCGACACTGCGGGCTTGGTGGTGGACGCCGACGTGGCGGGCGCCTTCGACGAGGTTGCCGAGGCCGTCGGGTTCTTCGTCGAGCCGGAGGTCGGTGCGGAGTTCGATGGCGAGTTGCTCTGACCCTGGGACTTGCTCGGCGACGGCCCGCCGGCGGGCGGCGCGCTGGTGGCGGGCGTCGACGGGCTCGAGCTCGACGAGGACGGCTTCGGGCTCGGGCTGGAGGACGACGGCTTCGGGCTGGGGCTCGACGACGACGGCTTGGGGCTCGGGCTCGACGAGGACGGCTTCGGGCTCGGGCTCGAGGACGACGGCTTCGGGCTGGTCGGCGTACCCGGCTTGCTCGTCGGCGGCTTGCTCGACGGCCGCGGCGTCGGGGAATGGTTGCTCGGCGTCTCCGGGTCCGGCGCGCCCAGGGCCGGGCCCTCGACCGTCCCCTCCACCGAGCCGTAGATCCGGGTCGCCGCGAACAACCGAGTCCAGCGTACGGGGGTGAGCCGCACGTTCAGGCCGGTGCGTGGGGCCTCGACCATCATGCCCTTGCCGGCGTACATGGCTACGTGGTGGATGCCGGTCCAGCTGGCGGACGAACTGAAGAAGAGGAGGTCGCCGGGGAGCAGTGAATAGCGATCCACCGTCTTGCCGCGGGTCTGGTAGTACTGGTCCTTCGACACCCGGGTCAGCGGGAACCCGCCGGCCGCGTCCTGGTGGTAGGAGAACCAGATCAGCCCCGAGCAGTCGAACATGTCCGGGCCCTCTTCGGACCACACGTACGGATCGCCGCGCTGTGCCAGGGCGATCTTGAGGGCCGCGATGGCCCGGCGGTCGGCGCCCCGGCCCGCGTTCTCGCCCGCGAGGTAGTCCGCGCCGATCTGGGCGTCCTGGGCCGCCTGGGCGGCGTCCGCCGTACTGATCTCGGCGGCGTGCTCCTGCTCGAACTTCTGCTGGGCGGCGACCTTCTTGTCGAGCGCCGCCTTCTGCTTCGTGTGTTCGGCGGAGAGCTGGTCGAACTTCGTCCGCAGGCTCTGCTGCTCGGCGACGGCGGCCGTGTGCCCCGCCTGCACGATGGTCAGCTGACGGGCGGCGGCCTGCTCGGTCGCGGACTCGCCCCGTTGCAGGCGAGCCAGGGAGTCGAGGTCGTGCAGCCCGGATCCGAGTGTGCCCGGAGGGAGCGCCGCTGCACTGCGTACCGCTGTCGCAGCCGCAGCCTCGACCTCCTGCTGCGCGGCCGTCACGGCCGACTGGGTTTGGACGATCTTTTGATCGGCCGTGGTGAGCTGGGTCCGGGTGAGGTTGAGATCCTCGTCGAGCTTGGCGAGCTCCTCGCCCCTGGCCGCGATCGCCGTGCGGCCGGCCTCGACCTTCTTCAGCAGCGGGCTGGTGGGCAGGCCGGTGACCGGCGTGATGGCTGCGGGAGTGGTCGCCGGGGTGCCGGGCTTCTGCCCCGGCAATGTGATCGCGCCGATGGCGATGGGGCGTGAACCCGCGTCCGGGACCGCGCCTGGCGCACCGGGCGCTCCGGGCAGGGCGCCTGGCGCTCCGGGCAGGGCGGCCGGCACTCCGGGCACGGGCGGTGCTCCGGGTGCCGCGGGCGGCGGGGCGGCCGGGACCGCGGCGGCCGGCAGCGGGCTGAACAGGGCGGCGATGGCGGCGGCGGTCACGGCTGAGCAGGCGAGCGGACGCCAGGGCAGCACTCGGAGCGCTGTTCGGCCCCGATCCTGCCTCGTCTTGGCCATGCGTACCCCGTCCGCGAGCACTTGCCAGCCGGCGGTTGCCGTCCCCATAAAGGTCATACCCCAACACCTGTACCGGTGTCGATTGATTCGAGTTGAAAGGACCCTGAGAATCGTAAGCCGGTTACGTGAGCTACGCCGCCCTCCAGGGAACACGAGCGAACTTCTGTCAGAGGCAGGACGTACGCTCGACCCACCGCGAACGTGAGAGGGGCCCAGATGGACGTCGGACTGAAGCGCGAGCTCGAGGCGAAGGTCTACGCCGGTGAGCGGCTGACGCGCGAGGACGGCATCGCCCTCTACGACTCCGACGACCTGGCCTGGCTGGGGCGGCTGGCGCACCACAAGCGCACCGAGATGAACGGCGACCGGGTGATGTTCAACGTCAACCGGCACCTCAACCTGACGAACGTCTGCTCGGCCAGCTGTGCGTACTGCTCCTTTCAGCGCAAGCCGGGCGAGAAGGACGCGTACACGATGCGCATCGACGAGGCGGTTCGCAAGGCCAAGGAGATGGAGGACGAGCAGCTCACCGAGCTGCACATCGTCAACGGCCTGCACCCGACCCTGCCCTGGCGCTACTACCCCAAGGTGCTGCGCGAGCTGAAGGCGGCGCTGCCCAACATCAAGCTCAAGTGCTTCACGGCCACCGAGGTGCAGTGGTTCGAGAAGATCAGCGGCCTGCCCGCCAGCGAGATCCTCGACGAGCTGATGGACGCCGGCCTCGAGTCGCTCACCGGCGGCGGCGCGGAGATCTTCGACTGGGAGGTCCGCCAGCACATCGTCGATCACAACTGCCACTGGGAGGACTGGTCGCGGATCCACCGGCTGGCACACCAGAAGGGCATGAAGACCCCGGCAACCATGCTGTACGGCCACATCGAGGAGCCGCGCCACCGGGTCGACCACGTGCTGCGCCTCCGCGAGCTGCAGGACGAGACGGGCGGGTTCGCGGTCTTCATCCCGTTGCGCTACCAGCACGACTTCGTCGACTCGGCGGACGGCAAGATCCGCAACCGCATCCAGTCCCGCACGACGATGGCGGCGCCGGCCGAGTCCCTCAAGACCTTCGCGGTGTCCCGGCTCCTGTTCGACAACGTGCCGCACGTGAAGTGCTTCTGGGTCATGCACGGCCTGTCGGTCGCCCAGCTCTCCCTCAACTTCGGCGTCGACGACCTGGACGGCTCGGTGGTCGAATACAAGATCACGCACGACGCCGACTCGTACGGCACCCCGAACACCATGCACCGCGGCGACCTCCTCGACCTGATCTGGGACGCGGGCTTCCAGCCGGTCGAGCGCAACACCAGGTACGAGGTGGTCCGCGAGTACGACAAGCCGACCCCCCTGGCCGAGCGGCGCAGCGAACCCCAGCAGGTCTGGGCCTGACGCAGGAGCCGCTCACGGGCGGCCCGGGAGCCGTTCGCGGGCGGCCGTGTCGACGCGAACGCCCGGACCTCGTCGCTGACGGACGCTGAGGCAGCCGGGCCCGGAGAAGGGCAGCTGCCTGCCGTGCGGCTTGCATCTCCCCCTTCTCCTGCTCACCCAGCCGCGTTTGCGTCCGGTTCGGTACCCCGCGACGGCCGGGTGAACGATGCCGGCTCCGCGACGGCTGGCCGGCGGGGCGCCGGGCCGTGTTGGGGGGGATTGTGGGGCTTCGGCCGTGGGCGGGTGTGGGCTTCGATCGCTGGTTGCGGGCGGCGTACCCTCGTGGTTGACATGGCCGAGACTCAGAGTGCGCGTCGTCCGCGCCGGGATGCGGACGGGCGGTTGGCGACCGTTCAGGACCTGATGGGTGTGGCGCTGGCCGGGCTGCTCGCCGGGCTCGTCATCCTGCTGCTCTTCGAGGGCGTCATGTCCCTGGTGCGCGCCTCGGAGTTCGGTGGGGCCAGCGGGTGGATCGCCGTCGTCTTGCCGGTGTGGTTGTTTACTGAGGAGTTCCGGGCGGCCGGGTACGGGGCGTACCGGATCGTGGTTGCCGCCCTGGGATCCGGCTTCGGGGTCGCCGCCGGCATGACGCTCGCCGGGCTTGCCGCCCCGGTCTTCCCCCCGCTCGTGAGCGGCGCTGTCGGTGCGCTCGGTCTCACGGTCGTCTACTGCCTGATCTGGTTCTACGGCCTCCGGTGGTTGAGCCACCGGGCGGGCTGACAGGAGTTCGTGATGAGTCCCGCCGTCAAGTACACGCTCGGGCGCCTCGGGCTGTTCGTCGTGGTGTTCGTGCTGCTCCTGCCGCTGCCGCTGAACCCCCTGGTGACGGCGATGATCGCGCTGCTCGCCTCGGCGGGTTTCTCCTACTTCCTGCTGGCCAAGTGGCGCAACGAGATGGCCGACCAGCTCGGGTCGGTGGCGCAGCGGCGGGCCGCGGAGAAGGAGCGGTTGCGGGCCGCCCTGGCCGGTGACGAGGCCGCGGCCGCCGCGGGTGATCGTGCCGCCGAACCCGCAGCTACCGGCGCCCGCGCCGCTTCCACGGGCTCGACGGGCGCGGCTTCCACCGCCGCAACGGCTGCCGCCGCATCTGCGGCCGCGACGGCCGGCGCCGCGACGGCCGCGGTGAAGACCGGGACCGCCGCCGGCCCAGCGCCCGACGCGGCGGGTACTACGGCCGGCCCGATCACGGCCGACACGGCATCCAGCCCGGCCAAGGCGAGCCCGGCGGCCACGGCGAGCCCGGCGGCCAAGTCCAGCCCGGCGGCAAAGGTCGGCCCGGCACCGGCCGCACCGGCCGCCGCTGAGGCAGGAGAGCGCCCCGCCGAAACCGAAACCGACGGCGGCACCGGCACTGCCTGACGTCATCATGTCGACGTAGGGGGCACTTTGGCATGGCCGCCGCGCGTCCATTCCATTGCCAAACGTCGATTCCGGGTGATGCAGTGACGGGGTTCGAACCCCCACTGACCCCCGGGAGGTCGTTCATGAGACGACGCGTCACCGGCTTGGTCGCGGCCGCCACCGCCGGTCTTGCCCTGATCGCCGCATCCGCCGCCACCGCTCAGCCCGCGACCGCGGAGCTGCGCGCCGACAGTTCGGCACAGTACGAGATCTACGACGTTCGTACCCTCGCTCAGCGCAACACGATCGCCAGCACCGGCGCCGCCATCGATGCGGTGGAGCATGCTGTTGTCGAGGTGACTGCGACCGGCCAGGAGGTGCGGGCGCTGCGGGCGCTCGGCTTCACGGTCAAGAAGATCGAGGCCACCGGCGCGGGTGACGGCGTGTCCACACGGGACTTCCCGTCGCGGGATGCCGCCTATCACAACTATTCGGAGATGGTCTCCGAGGTGAACACGATCGTCGCGCAGTATCCGGCCATCGCGAGCAAGCGGGTGCTCGGGAAGACGTACCAGGGTCGCGACATCGTCGCCGTCAAGATTTCGGACAATGTCGGTACGGACGAGAGCGAGCCCGAGGTTCTCTACGACGCCAACCACCACGCGCGGGAGCACCTCACCGTGGAGATGGCGGTCTACCTGCTGCATCTCTACACGGACAACTACGCGAGTGACACGCGGATCCGAAACATCGTGAACAGCCGCGAGATCTGGATCATCCCGTCGGTCAACCCGGACGGCGCGGAGTACGACATCGCCACCGGTAGTTACCGCTCGTGGCGCAAGAACCGCCAGCCCAACACCGGTTCCTCGTACGTCGGCACCGACCTGAACCGCAACTACAGCTACAAGTGGGGCTGCTGCGGCGGCTCGTCCGGCAGCCCGTCCTCGGAGACGTACCGGGGCAGCTCGGCGTTCTCGGCCCCGGAGACCCGGGTCGTCCGTGACTTCGTGCTGAGCCGGGTCGTCGGCGGTGTCCAGCAGATCAAGGCCACGATGGACTTCCACACGTACTCGGAGCTGGTGCTGTGGCCGTTCGGCTACACCACTGCGAACACCACCACCGGCATGACCGCCGACCAGTACAACACGTTCGCCACGCTGGGCCGGCAGATGGCCGCGACCAACGGCTACACCCCGGAGCAGTCCAGCGACCTGTACATCACCGACGGCGACCTGCTCGACTACCTGTGGGGTACGCAGAAGATCTTCGCGTTCACCTTCGAGATGTATCCGACCAGTTCGGCGGGCGGCGGCTTCTACCCGCCCGGCAGCGTGATCCCGCGGGAGACGTCCCGTAACCGTGAGGCGGCGCTGCTGCTGGCCGAGGTGGCGGACTGCCCGTACAAGGTGATCGGCAAGGAGTCGACTTACTGCTGATGTCGCGCGGCGGCCACCCGCGAAGACGGGTGGCCGCCGTTAGTCGAGTTATGTAGACTTTCCGCATGCCGAGGATGTCGCACTCATCGCCGCAGACCCTGCGGGTGTTCGAGGCCTTGCTGGCCGAGCCCGCCCGGTGGCGCTACGGATACGACCTGAGCAGGGAGACCGGCCTGGCGTCCGGGACGCTGTACCCGATCCTGATGCGCCTGTCCGGCCAGCAGCTGCTGGATACCGGCTGGGAAGCTTCCGACGAGCCCGGCCGCCCGCCGCGGCACACTTATCGGCTCACCGCCGACGGCGTCGAGCTCGCCGCTGCCCGGCTGGCCGCCGCTGCCGAGAAGGCGCGGGGCCGGGCCGCCTTCGTCCCCCGGGAGGCGTGATGGCGGTCGTGCGGAGGGTTTCACGGGGAGTCCTGGTCGCGGCGGTACGGGGGCGCCGCGAACGGGGCGGCCCCTGGGGTGAGGCCGTGCTCGCCGAGTTCGAGCAGACCAAGGGCGGCTGGGAGGCGGCGCGCTGGGCGGCCGGTGGCTTGCGCACGGCGTGGCGCGAGCGGCGGGAGCTGTCCCGCCGGCTTCCCCGGACCGTAAGCGTGCAGCGCCGCATTCTCACGGCCGCCTCGACCGGGCTCGTCGCGGCGGTACTGATCAATCAGTTCGCGCTGAGCATGCGATACATGCCCAGCGAGGCCATGGCGCCGACCGTGCCGGTGACCAGCCGGTTCGTGATCGACAAGGTGAGTTACCGGTTCACCGGTATCGATCGCGGCGACATCGTCGAGTTCACCATCCCCGACGGGGGCCGGTCGCTCAAGCGGGTGATCGGGTTGCCCGGTGACACCATCAGCTGCCGCGACGGGCGGGTGTGGCGCGACGGCGTGCCGCTCGACGAGCCGTACCTGAAGGGCGCCCGGACCGCCGACTGCGATGCGCCGGTGACGGTGCCGAACGGTCACCTGTACGTCCTGGGCGACCATCGCGAGATCTCACGGGATTCCCGGCAGTGGGGGCCGATCCCGGCCGGATCGGTCGACGGACGCCGTCTCCTGAACGTCTGGTGAGCGTGTGGGATAGCGTCAGGGTGACCGCGTCGCAGCGAAGCCGGTGGGATTCCGGCGCTGTCCCGCAACTGTGAAGTCCTGTTCCCAGGCAAAGCCAGGTCGCCTGCACGCCGGTCGCGATATCGCGCTCTCGACGGAGGGGCGCCTCGCGGGCCGGGACTCCGGTCGGCGGAGCCCGGCAGGAGGACCAGGATGAAACGGCTGTTGACCGCCGCCCTCGCGGCGACCGTGTTGCTGCTCGGCGGCTGCGCCGGCGGGGACGAGCAGAAGGCGCAACCGGCGGCGAGTGCCGGCGGGTCCGCCTTCCCGGCGTCGGCCGGCGGCGTGACCCTCGACCGGCGGCCCGAGCGGATCGTGTCGCTGGCGCCGACCGCCACCGAGATGCTCTTCGCGATCGACGCCGGGCCGCAGGTGGTCGCCGTCGACGATCAGTCCACGTACCCGGCCGATGCGCCGCGGAGCGAGCTGTCCGGCTTCAAGCCGAACGCCGAGGCGATCGCGGCCAAGGATCCGGACCTCGTGGTGATCTCCGACGACCTGAACAAGATCGTGGATCAGCTCACCAAGCTGAAGATCCCGGTGCTGCTCGCCCCGGCGGCGCAGGAGCTCGACGACTCGTACGCCCAGATCGGTCAGCTCGGCACGCTCACCGGTCACCCGGCAGAGGCGGCCGCCCTGGTCGAGCACATGCGGACCGACATCGACAAGATCGTCAAGGGTGTGCCCGCCCGGCCGGCGCCGCCGAGCTACTACTACGAGCTCGACCCGACGTACTACACCGTCACGTCGCAGACCTTCGTCGGTTCGATCTTCGCGCGCTTCGGGCTGACGAACGTCGCGGACGGCGCCAAGACCGCGTACCCGCAGCTCTCGCAGGAGGCGCTGGTCGCGGCGGACCCCGACATGATCTTCCTGGCGGACGGCAAGTGCTGCGCCCAGTCGGCGGCGACCGTCCGGGCCCGCAAGGGCTGGGCGGGCGTGACCGCGGTGAAGAACAACCAGATCGTCGTGCTCGACGACGACATCGCCTCCCGCTGGGGACCCCGCGTCGTCGATCTCGTCCGGGCCGTGGCGGACGCGGTGGCCAAGGCCCCATGATCCGGCCCGCGGGGCTGCGGGTCGCCTGGGTGGCCGGTGGCGTGCTCGCGGTGGCGGTCGCGCTGGTCGTCGGCGTCGCTGTCGGACCGGTCACCCTTCCTCCCGCCGGCGTCGCGGCCGAGCTGCTCGATCTCCTTCCGGGGGTACGGCTGCACAGCGGCCTGAGCGAGCGCGAGGTCGCCATCGTCACCGAGCTGCGCCTGCCGCGCGTCGTCCTGGGACTGCTGGTCGGCGCCCTGCTCGCGCTGGCCGGCGCGGCGTATCAGGGGGTGTTCCGCAACCCGCTCGCCGATCCGCACCTGCTCGGCGTCGCGGCCGGGGCCGGGCTGGGCGTCACCGCGGTGATCTCGTTGCGTGGTGGCACCGGCGACGTCACCGCGGGTCTGCCGATCGGCGTACCCGTGGCCGCTTTCGTGGGTGCGGTGGCCGCCGTCGTGCTGACGTGGCTGCTCGGCGGGGCCGGTGGGCGCGCCCGTACCCCGGCGACCTTGATCCTTTCCGGGGTGGCCGTGTCGGCGTTCCTGTCGGCCGCGCAGACCTACCTCATGCAGCGGCACACCGATTCCATGCGGGAGGTGTACGCGTGGCTGCTCGGCCGCCTCGCCACCGCCGGCTGGCACGACGTGCTCATCGTGCTGCCGTACGCGGCGGCGACCTGCCTGATCGTGCTCGCCCACCGGCGCGAGCTGGACGTGCTGACCGTCGGCGACGAGGAGGCGACCAGCCTGGGGCTGCACCCGCAGCGCAGCCGCTACCTGCTCGTGGTCGCCGCCTCGCTGGGCACCGCGGCGGCCGTGTCGGTCTCGGGCCTGATCGGCTTCGTGGGCATCATCGTGCCGCACACGCTGAGGCTGCTCGCCGGGCCGAGCTACCGATCGATCCTGCCGCTGTCGGTGCTCTACGGCGGGGCGTTCCTGGCCCTGACCGACCTCGTGGCGCGGACCGTGGCGAGCCCCGCCGAAATCCCGATCGGGGTGGTGACGGCCTTCTTCGGCGCCCCGTTCTTCGCCGTCGTGCTGCGCAGGACCCGGACATGATCTCGGTTTCGGGGGTACGGGTCCGGCTGGGTGGCGCGCCGATCGTCGACGGCGTGGACCTCGACGTGGCCGACGGCGAGTGGGTCACGATCATCGGTCCGAACGGCGCCGGCAAGTCGACGCTGCTGCGGGCGGTCGGCGGCCTGGTCCCGTACGAGGGAACGGTCCTGCTCGGCGGGCAGGAGCTCGACCGGCTGTCCCGGCGGGAGCGGGCCCGGACGCTGGCCACGGTGGCCCAGTCGCCGATCGTGCCGCCCGCGATGCTGGTCTACGACTACGTGCTGCTCGGCCGTACGCCCTACATCCCCGCCCTGGGCCGCGAGTCCGCCTCGGACCTGACCGTGGTCGACGAGGTCCTCGGGGCGCTGGACCTGCATGCCTTCGTGGGCCGGCGGCTGGACACCCTCTCCGGCGGCGAGCGGCAGCGCGTCTTCCTGGCCCGGGCGCTCGCGCAGGGCGCCGGCATCCTGCTGCTGGACGAGCCGACCAGCGCGCTCGACATCGGTCACCAGCAGGAGGTGCTCGACCTCGTGGACCGGCTGCGGGCCGAGCGGGGCCTGACCGTGCTCGCCACCATGCACGACCTGTCGACCGCCGGTGAGTACGCCGACCGCATGGTGCTGCTGGCCGCGGGCCGTGTCGTGGCCAGGGGCACCGCCCGCGAGGTGCTCACCGAGGAGCTGCTGGCCGAGCACTATCGGGTACGGGTCAGGGTGATCGACGGCGAGCGCGGCCCGCTGGTCGTACCGGTCAGGCGCTGACGGCCTGGAGCAGCGCGAAGAGGCCGCCCTGAGGGTCCTCGAGCACGACGTACCGGCCGATGGCCAGCTCCGAGGGCGGGCGCGCGACCCGGGCGCCCAGGGACTGCGCGTACGCGGCCGACTCGTCGCAGTCCGCCACCGCGAAATAGATCATCCAATGTGGGGAGAGGTCGTGCGGCCAGGTGGCGTCCATCACCTGCATGCCCGCGACGGTCTCGCCGGCCAGCTCCCAGACGATGTACGGCAACCCCTGCACCTCGATCTCCCGCGCGACCCAGCCGAACACCGCGCCGTAGAAAGCGGCCGTACCCTCCACGTCCCGGGTGACCAGCTCGTTCCAGGCCAGGGAGCCGGGTACGTCGAAGACGTCGGCGCCCTTCATGGTGCCGGGCTGCCACACGCTGAACGGCGCGCCGGCCTGGTCGAGGAAGGCCGCCATCCGGCCCTGGTACATCACGTCGAAGGGCGCGACGAGCACCTTGCCACCGGCCGCCTCCACCCGGGCCGCCACCGCGTCGGCGTCGTCGGTGGCGATGTACGTGCTCCACGCCGTCGGCTGGCCCTCACCGTAGAGCGGGCCGCCACCCGCCGCCGCCCGCCCGTCGAGGCGGAACGTGGTGTAGCCGCCGTACTCCTCGCCGGACACGTCGGCCTCCCAGCCGAACAGCCGGGTGTAGAAGCGGGTCGCGTCCTCCAAGTCTGCTGTTCCCAGGTCGACCCAGTTCGGCACTCCGGGCGTCGGACGGGTCATGAGGGGCTCCTCGCGAGTCACGGCAGACGACAGGTGGATCGTTGCACCGCGATGCCTTGTACGAGGGCGCTCAGTCGGAAGTTCAACTGAACCGCCGACCCTCGTCGCGGCGATAGGCCCATGTGGCCACCCCAGCGAACGCCAGGGTCCAGGCGAACAAGGCGACGATCGATGCAATTTGCACCGGGAAGTCGCCGACGGCCGCCCACATGAGGCGTACGGCCGCGCCGGTGGGAAGGTAGGGCGCGATCGTCTCGACGAATCCGGGTGCGTCGCCCGGCGCTGTCATCAGCCCGCCACCGAACGCCAGCGGGAAGAACAGCACCTGGGCCAGGACGATCGCCGCCTTGGCCGGCAGCGAGTAGCCGATCGCGAGCCCCAGCAGCGTGAACGGCACCGCGGCGACCACCACCGCACCGAGGGCCGCCAGGAAGCCGGCCGGGCTGACGCTCGCCTCGGTCGCCACGGCCGCGATCACCACGACCGGGATCAGTGACAGCACCATGAGGACCAGCCCCGCCAGGATCCGGCCGAGGAAGCGGGGTGCGGCGCCGGCCGGGAGCGTGCGGGCGTACGGGTCCCAGGGCTGGGCGCGATCCTCGGCGACGCCGATGCCGTACTGGAAGAGGTTCGAGGTCATCACCACGAAGGTCACCATCGACGCGGTGGCGTAGGTCGCGTACGTACGGTCGTGGCCGACGAACGGCACCACGAAGAAGATCATCGACGCGGCCGGGAAGAACGCGCTGCCGATCAGCGCCATGGGGATGCGCAGCGTCTCGATCAGCTGGAACCGGGCATGGGTCAGGGCGAGGGACGACACGGCTCTCCTTCAGGCGGCGGTGAGGGTGAGGAACGCTTCCTCCAGCGAGGTGGGCCGGACCTCCAGGTCGCGGAACGGCACATCGTGCGCGATCAGGTCGCGGACCAGCCGGTCCGCGTCCGGCGTCAGCAGGTGGGTGCGGTCACCGTCGCGCTCGGTGCCGACCACCCCGGGAAGATCCGGTACGGGTACGGCCACGGTCACGCTCACCCGCCGGATCGCGACCATTCCCCGTACGGCGGCGACGGTGTCGTCGGCGAGCACCCGGCCGCCGCCGATGACCACGACCCGGCTCGCCAGCGCCTCCACCTCCTCGAGGTAGTGGCTGGTCAGCACGACCGTGCCGCCGCCGGCGTGGAACGCGCGGATGCCGGCCCACAGCGCGTGCCGGGCCTCGACGTCCAGCCCGGTGGTCGGCTCGTCGAGGAACACGATGCGCGGGCGCCCGACGAACGCGAGGGCCACCGCCACCCGCCGCTTCTGCCCGCCGGAGAGCCCGCCGGTCTGGCGCTTGACCAGGTCCTCCAGCCCGAACCGCGCGAGCAGCTCGGACTTGCCCAGCGGATCGGGGAAATGGGCGCGTACGAAGTCGACGACCTCGCCCACGCGCAGCGCCGACGGCAGCCCGGTCTCCTGCGGCGTGACGCCGAGCCCGCTCCGCGTGGCCGGGTCTCGCGGGTCGCCGCCGCACAGCTCGACCCGGCCCGAACTCGGCCGCCGTACGCCGGTGAGCAGCCCGACCAGGGTGCTCTTGCCGGCGCCGTTGGGCCCGAGCAGGCCGACGAGCTCCCCGGCGTGCACGTCGAGGTCGAGCCGGTCGAGGGCGAGCACCCTTGCGTACCGCCGGCTGACGTTCATGGCGCGGGCCAGGATCATCGGTCCTCCCTCGGCTCGAGCAGCTCCCGTACAGCCGCGGTGTAGTCCTCGAAGGCCAGCCGCCCACGGCGGGTGAGGTGCACGAGGGTGGCCGGGGTCCGGCCCTGATGGGTCTTGACGACCTCGACGTATCCGGCGTCCTCGAGCTTGCGGAGGTGGACGGAGAGGTTGCCGGGGGTCATGCGGAGGATGTCCTGCAGGCGGGGGAAGGCGATGCTGTCGCCCTCGCGCAGCGTCGACAGGGAGGAGACGACGCGCAGCCGGGCCTGGGCGTGGATGACCGGGTCGAGCTCCGGCAGGGCGTCGCTCATCGCGGCAGCCGCAGCCACGAGACGAGCCCCGCGACGAGCATCCCGCCGCCGCCGAGGACGGCGACGATCAGCGCGTGCCAGCCGGGACCGAGGATCACGCCGACGACGTTGATCACGCTGAGGAAGGCGCCGAGGCGGAACAGCGTGCGGTCGTTCCAGAGCGCGCCGCCGGCCATGTGCAGGGCGCCGGTCAGAGCGGTCATGGTGCCGGCCCAGATCAGGTTGGTGAGGCCGACGGGCAGCTGGTCGCCGAGCCGGTTGAGCACGGAGATCATGCCGGCGAAGGCCAGCGCCCAGGTGAACCCGTACATCGCGCCCTGGCGGGAGGTCGGACCGGTGACCTGGCGGGCGGCGCGGGCGCCCACGATGCCGGTGATCGTGCCTGCGACCAGGATGAGCGCGAGCAGGACGAGCAGCGGCAGCCACGAGGGCATGGCGACGAGGACGCGGTCGTCCGGGCCGTAGCGCAGGAAGAACACGGTGAAGCCGAGCAGCCAGGCGACGCCCCACGGCCACAGCAGGAGGCGGGGGTCCGGCACGATCCTGCGCACCGTGGCGGTCTGTTCCTGGCGGATCAGGCGGAGGGACTCGGCGGCATCGAGCGGCGGCTGTTCGTCTTCTTCCATGCAAAGAACTTTACAACGCAAAGTCAAAGAACTTTGTGCCATAAAGTTGATCTCGGTTAGCATGCCTTGCCATGGGGGATGTGGTGCTGCGAACGGCCGAGTCACGCGAACTGGGCGCCGTACTGCGCTTCTGGCTCGCCGCAGCCGAGAATGCGAGCCGGCCGGCGGACTCACCGGCCGCCCTCCACCTGCGCGACCCGGACGCCCTCATCCTGGCCCTCGACGGCGACGAGATCGTGGGTACGGTCATCGCCGGCTGGGACGGCTGGCGCTGCCATCTCTACCGCCTCGCCGTCGCCCCGTCCCGCCGCCGCGCGGGCATCGGCCGCGCCCTGCTCGAGGCCGCCGAGCAGCGCGGCCGGGCCCTGGGCGGCATCCGGATGGACGCGATGGTCCTCGACGACAACGAGGCCGCCCACGCGATCTGGGCGGCCCACGGCTACCGCCGCCAAGACGACTGGTCCCGCTGGATCAAGCCGCTCTAACCGTTCAGCGCCTCCGGCAGCGGTGCGGCGTGGACGACCGAGAGCCGGGACACCGCACGGGTCAGGACCACATACAGCCGGTGCAGCCCGCGCGGCTCGGCGGCGACGATCTCGGCCGGCTCGACGACGATGACATGGTCGTACTCGAGGCCCTTGACGATCGTGGCCGGCACGACCGTGACGCGCGCCTCGGAATCCACGTCGTCCGGCGCCGCGGCCTCCAGCCCCGCCGCGGCGAGGTGATTCCGCAGCCGGTCCACCGCGGCGTCCGCCGCGATCACGGCCACCGAGCCCTCGTGCTCCAGCGCTGCGGTCACCTCCACCAGCGTCGCGCCGTCGACCTCGTCCGGATCGGCGAGCTGCACGATCGTGAGGTCGCCGTCGCGACGCAGCGAGACGGCCTCCGGCACGTCCACCCCGAGGGCGGGCAACAGACGATTGGCCAGGGCCACAACCACAGCCGGTACGCGGAAACCGACCGTCAACGGCACCACGGCGGCATCCGGCTTCCCGAGATGGGCCAGCGTGTCCTTCCACTGCGCGGCCGCCCACGGCGCGGTGCCCTGCGCGAGGTCGCCGAGCAGCGTGATCGAACCGTGCTCGCTGCGCCGGGCGATGGCCCGCGCCTGCATCGGCGAGAGGTCCTGCGCCTCGTCCACCACGACGTGCCCGAAGCTGGTCTCGCGTTCCAGCAGCCCGGCCGCCTCGTCGAGAAGCAGCAGGTCGGCGGCGCTGAACCGGGCGGACTTCGGCGTCTTCGGCGCCTTCGCCCACAGCAGCGCCGCCTGCTCCTCGGCGGTCAGGATGCCGTCGGCCGCGGACGCCATCAGCTCGGCATCGGTCAGCAACGCGACGACCAGCGCCTCCGGGGTGACCGCCGGCCACGCCTTGTCGAGGAAGTCCCGGACCGGCGCGACCCTCGCCATCTTGCGCAGCCAGCCCTCGTTCGGCGAATTGCCGGTGCGGTACTCCGACTGCCGCTGCAGGAGCCCGACCACCCGGGCCTGGACCCGCTCGCGGCCCACCGAATAGGGCAGCCCCTCGCGGCGCGCTTCGTCCACGATCCGGCGCAGCGGCTCGGCGTCGATGCGCCACCGGTACGAGCCGTCCGACACCATGATCGGCTCGGCGGGCTTGACCAGCCGGCTCCACACCGCCCGGCGCAGCACCTCCGCCATCCGTACGTCGTGCTTGAGCAGCACCGCCGCGTCACCGTCCCGGCCCTTCACAGGTACGCGCGCGATCAGCTCGTCCACCGTGGACTGCCGGACGTCGACCTCGCCCAGCGCCGGCAGCACCGCCGCGATGTACGAGAGGAAGGCGGTGTTCGGGCCGACCATCAGCACGCCGGAGCGCCGCAGCCGGTCGCGGTGCGCGTACAGGAGGAAGGCGGCCCGGTGCAGCCCGACCGCGGTCTTTCCGGTGCCGGGCGCGCCCTGCACGCAGATCGACTCCTCGAGCTCGGCCCGGACCAGCTCGTCCTGCTCGGGCTGGATCGTGGCGACGATGTCGCGCATGGGCCCGACCCGCGGCCGCTCGATCTCGGCGGTCAGGATGCGGCTCTTCGTGCCGAGCTCCTCGCCGCGGTCAAGATGCTCGTCCTCGAAGCTGGTCAGATCACCCTTGACGAACCCGAACCGCCGGCGCGTCGACACCCCCTGCGGATCCCGCACGCTGGCCCGGTAGAACGACTGCGACAGGGGCGCCCGCCAGTCGAGCACCATCGGCTCCCCGGCATCATCGGTGACATGCCGCCGCCCGATGTGGTACGCGGAATCCTCGATGTCCAGCTTGCCGAAGAAGAGGGGAGTGGTGGGATCGTCCGCCAACTCGGCCACCCGGCGCAACAGGGCACGCCCGAGGGTCTCGGCAGCGAACGGATCGCCGGCGACGTCGGCGGAGGACGAGAAGAGCGACTCGGCCCGGCCCCGCATCCGGGCGAGGGCGGCGCGGGAATCGGCAAGATGCCGTCGCTCCGCGGCCAAATCGTGGTCGAGGTCGGTGTGGGCAGGCAGCGTCATCCGAGGAACCTTCCGGCATCGGTGTCTGTGGTTCGGCTGACGTGGGCCGCCCGGCGCTCCGTCAAGGTGCGGTGCATCTGGGTGCGGTGCATCTGAGTGCGGTGTCGGCAGTGCCCGGTTGAGAGAAGCGCGCGGTCCCCGCGGGCGAGCCCACCAGGGTACGCCCGTGCCACCCGCAACGCGACCGAATAAACGCTGCGCTCGGGGGAACTCTCAAGTTGATCGCTGACTTCGGCGACGAGCAGCTCAAGGTGGCTGACCGGGCGGCAGGGTAGCGGGCTGGACGTGAGATTGCTCCCTCCCAGCCCGTGGGAACGTCACGCCGGAGATAGCGTCGGAGGATGAGCGACGTCGCAGTTCAGCGCCCCCGGGTCGGGCATATTCAGTTTCTCAACTGCCTGCCGATCTACTGGGGCCTGATGCGCTCCGGTGCGCTGCTCGACGTCGACCTGCAGAAGGACACGCCGGACCGGCTCAATGCCGCGCTCGTCGCCGGTGATCTCGATATCGGCCCGATCTCGCTCGTGGAGTACCTGCGCCACGCCGACGAGCTGCTGCTGCTGCCCAACCTGGCGGTCGGCAGCGACGGCCCGGTGCTCTCGGTCAACCTGGTCTCCACCCGGCCCCTCGCCGAACTGGACGGCCGCCCGGTGGCGCTCGGCTCCACGTCGCGCACCGGCGTGCTGCTCGCCCAGATGGTGCTCGCCGAGCGGTACGGCGCCGACCCCGAGTACTTCCGCTGCCCGCCCGAGCTCAACCAGATGCTGCTCGAGGCGGATGCGGGCGTACTCATCGGTGACCCGGCCCTGCGCGCCCTCTACGAGGCGCCCGGGCTGGGGTTGGAGGTCACCGACCTGGCCCAGGCGTGGAAGGAGTGGACCGGCCTGCCGATGGTGTTCGCGGTCTGGGCCGTCCGCCGGGACTTCGCCGCCGCGCAGCCGGGCGTGGTCAAGGACGTGCACGAGGCTTTCCAGCGCTCCCGCGACCTCTGCCTGAACGAGCTCGATGCGGTCGCCGAGTCGGCCGCCCGGTGGGAGCCGTTCGACGCGGCCACTCTCGCCACCTACTTCCGGGCGCTCGACTTCTCCCTGGGGGAGAGGCAGATCGCCGGGGTACGCGAGTTCGCCCGGCGGGCCGCCGAGCGGGGCGAGGCGCCCCCGCTCCCGGCCGACGGCCCGGTCTTCGCCCAGGTCTGAGCCGTTCTGCGCCGCCGGGGCGCCGCCGGCTCGTCACGGCCGGCGGGTGACCAGGGACTCGTCGATGTCCGCGAGGGTCGGCACGCCCGCCTGCGCCATCGTCCGGGCCAGATCCGCACGACAAGAATCCAGCAGATCTTGTACGCCCTCAGCACCGCCCGTGGCCAGCGCCCAGAGCACCGGCCGGCCGAGGAGCACGGCGCGCGCTCCCAGGGCCAGGGCGGTCAGCACGTCGGCGCCGGTGCGGATGCCGCCGTCCACCAGGACGGGCACCCGTCCCGCCACCGCCGCGACCACCGGGCCGAGCGCGTCCGCGGAGGCGATCGCCCGGTCCAGCTGGCGGCCTCCGTGGTTGGAGACAATCACCCCCGCGGCACCGGCCTCCACCGCGGCGACGGCGTCCTCCGGCCGCAGGACCCCTTTGACCAGTACGGGCAGGCCGGAGATCCCCGTGAGCCACCCCACGGCGTCGGCACCCAGCGCCGGATCCTGCTGCCGCTCGACGGGCCTGGCCTCGGGCGCGGCGTCCCCGGCCTCCGGCACCGTGTTCCGGTAGACGTACGGGGCGTCGGCCGTCAGCACGATCGCCGTCGCCCCGCGGCCGGCCGCGTCCCGGACCTGCCCCTCGGTGATCGACCGGTCCCGCAGCACGTACGCCTGGAACCACCACCGATCCGACTCGACGGTTCGCCCCGCCCGGGACGACTGCACGAGCAGTGATCCGGCCGCCGCCACGCCTCGCGCGGTCGCCACTTCACCCTCGGGATGCGCCAGGGTGTGCAGCGCCGTCGGCCCGGCGAGCACGGGCGCCGCGATGGCCGTACCGAAAAGGGTGGTCGCCGTGCTGACGCTGGAGACGTCGCGGAAGAGGCGCGGGCGGAACCGCCAGTCCCGCCATGCCGCGGCGGCCTCGTCCCTGCTGATGCCCTCGCCGGCCCCCGCCCGGTAGTAGTCGAAGACGGCCGGCGGTAGCACGGCCCGTGCCTGCTCCTCCAGGTCCATGCCTCAGTCGCCGAGGACCTCGTCCAGGGCCGCGACGTCCTCGGCGCTGAGCTCCCAGGCGCCCGCCGCGGCGTTGGCCCGGACCTGCTCGGGGGTGGTCGCGCCGGCGATCACGCTGGTCACCGCCGGTCGCGCGGCCAGGCCCGCGATCGCCACGTCCAGCAGGGAATGGCCACGTTCCTTCCCGTACGCCGTCAGCGCCTCGATGGTGTCCCAGTCGGCGCCGTCGAGCCACCGCCGGTAGCGCTCGAGGGAGAGCCGGGTGCCCTCGGCGGGCTGCTCGCCGCGCTGGTACTTGCCGCTGAGCAGGCCGCTGTCCAGCGGGAAGAAGGGCAGCAGCCCGAGCCCGAACCGCTCGCACGCGGGCACGACCTCGGTCTCGACCTCCCGGTGCAGCAGGCTGTACTGGTTCTGCGCGCTGATGAAGGGGGTCTGGCCCGCGGCCCGGGCGGTCCAGTCGGCGTCGGCGATCTGCCATCCGGCGAAGTTCGAGTTGCCCAGGTAGCGCACCTTGCCGCCGCGTACGAGGTCGTCCAGGGCGGCGAGGGTCTCCTCGATCGGGGTGGCCTCGTCGGGCTGGTGCATCTGGTAGAGGTCGATGTGGTCGGTGCCGAGCCGGCGCAGCGAGGCCTCGACGGCCCGCACGATGTACCGCCGGGAGCCCCGGGCGCCGAAGTCGTTGCCGTTCACGCCCTCCATGTCCATGCCGAACTTGGAGGCCAGCACGATCTCGTCACGGCGTCCCTTGAGGGCGGCGCCCAGGCACTCCTCGGAGCTGCCGTGCGGGGTGCCGTAGATGTCGGCGGTGTCGAAGAGGGTGATCCCGGCGTCGAACGCCGCATCGACGACGGCCCGGGTCCCGTCGAGGTCCAGCTTCCGGCCGAAGTTGTTGCAGCCGATGCCGACGACGGAGACGACCAGCCCGGACTCGCCGAGGCGGCGGTAGCTCATCTGACTCATGCTCCGACCCTATGTCGCGGCGTACGGGCCGGCCGCCCCGGAGATCACCGGCTAATACATTAGCTGTTATCTATTGACACACGAAGTTAACCATTTAATGCTGTGAGAGCGCTCTCTAGATCGCCGTCGACCGGCCTGGCGAGCGCGGCACTCCAGGCCAACGCCGCGGCTCAGCCACCCGCCGCAACGGAGGTCGTTCACATTCACCGCTTGTCGCCTCGTCCATGTTCCATCCGTCCCCGATCCCCCTGGTTGTCCCCCGCTTTGCCTCCGCTTCGTCCCCCGAGGAGTCACTGTGCGTACCAGAAGAAAGCTCCTGCATGCGCTGGCCGCGCTGGCCGTGGCCGTACCTGTGGGCGCCGCAGCCGCCGCCACGCCGGCCCAGGCCTTGGGCCCGGCACTGCTGCCCGTCTCCGTCACCAACAACACCGGCCGCGGCGAGGCCGTCTACCTGTACGTGATCGGCATCAACCTCAGCACCAACCGGCTCGGCTACGTCAACCAGGGCGGCACGTTCACCCCCTGGCCGGCCGGGCAGATCCCGCCGTCGCCGGCCCCGGACGTCGCCATCGGCGGGCCGGGCAACGGCGGCACGACGACGGTCCAGTTCCCGCGCGGCTTCTCCGGCCGGGTCTACTTCTCCCTCGGCGAGAAGCTCAAGTTCTTCCTGACCCCGGACGGCCTGGTCCAGCCGGCCCCGTGGGCCAGCGGCGACGCGAACTACAACATCCTGTTCGACTGGAGCGAGTTCACGTACAACGATTCCGGCCTGTGGCTGAACAGCTCCCAGGTGGACATGTTCGCGGTGCCGCACGCCGTGACGGTGACCGGCTCGAACGGCGTCACGTCGAAGACCGGTGAGCTGCTCAACAACGGTCGCACCAACGTGATCAACAGCATCAAGGCGCAGCCGGGCTGGGCCAACACGGTCTACACCCGCTCGGACGGCACGGTGCTGCGCGCCCTCGCCCCGGGCAAGGCCGCCGGTGCCGGGCTGTTGAGCGCGAACTACCTCGACTCGTACATCACTTCGGCCTGGAACGCGTACGCGTCGAAGACCTTGACCGTCGTGCCGTTCGGGGACCAGCCGAACACAAAGTACTTCGGGCGTACGTCGGGCAACGTCATGAACTTCACCAACTCGGCGGGCCAGAAGGTGGCGTCGTTCAACAAGCCGTCGTCCGCGTCGGTGTGGGGCTGCGACGGCGACCTGCCGGCCCCGAACGACCTGGTGGTGGGCCCGATCTCGCGCACCCTCTGCGCGGCCCTCAACCGCGGCACCCTCGGCACGATCGACACCCAGCCGAGCACGAACGCCGCGCAGTTCTACCAGAACAACCCGACCAACCAGTACGCGAAGATCATCCACCAGAACATGGCGGACGGTAAGGCGTACGCGTTCGCCTTCGACGACGTCGGCAACTTCGAGTCGCTGGTGCACGACGGCGATCCCCGCTCGGCCGGCCTGATCCTCACCCCGTTCGGCGCGGGCGGCCCGACGAACCCGCCGCCGACAGGCGGCGGAGTGCCGGTCATCAGCGACTGGAACGGCAAGTGCGTCGACGTCCCCAGCGCCAACTTCGTCGACAGCGCGCCGCTGCAGGCCTGGACCTGCAACAACAGCAGCGCCCAGAAGTGGACCTTCACCAACGGCACGCTCCAGGCGGGCGGCAAGTGCATGGACGTGGCCGGAGGCTCCACAGCCAACGGCGCGGCGGTCCAGCTGTACACGTGCAACGGCACGGGGGCGCAACAGTTCGTCCTGTCCGGCGCGGGAGACTTGGTGAACCCCCAGTCGAACAGGTGCGTCGACATCAAGGACTGGAACGCGAACGACGGGGCAAGGCTCCAATTGTGGGACTGCGCCGGTACGGCGAACCAGAAGTGGCACAAGGGCTGAGGTAAAGCAGCTCGACGGAGGGCCTGCGCGGCATCGCAGGCCCTCCGTTGTGTACCGATCCCGAGCTGGATCCGGATCAGCCGGGTGGGTCGGCGAGGTCTCGGTAGGCAGGGCGGAGGATGTCCACGAGCGGGATGTGCCGCACCCGGACCAGGGGCGGGTCGAGCACCCGCAGAAGGAGTTCCGGCGGAGCCGTCATCCGGGCGGGGCGTTCGCGGAGTCGGCTCAGCGAGATCGACGGGGTGTAGAAGTCGGTGAGGCGCCCGTCCAGCGGCTCCTCATCGATCGCGAGCGGGTCGACGGTCTCGGTCGGTTCGGGGAGACCGCGGAGGGCGGTCAGGATCTCGTCGCGGTTACGGCCGCGCCAGGCGAGTACCAGGAACGGGTCGTCATCGAACGCCTCGGCGAGGACGTACAGGACGGCGGAGACGTGCTTGCAGGGCACACCCCAGTCGGGACATGAACACCGCATGTCGAGTGTGGACGGGAAGAGCGGCAGGTCGAGCTCTTCGAAGAGCTCGACGATTTCGTGCGGCATGTCACCGGCCAGCAGTGCAGCCCGATACAACGCCTGCGAACCGAGGGCGGAGAGCGCGACGGTCCATTGTGCTTCGTCGTACGCCGGGATGGTGATGGTGACCTGGTAGGGGTCGGGGCGGGACCCCTGGACCCGTCCCGCCACCCGGCCGGGCGCGAGGGTGAAGTCGATGACTTGGCCCTTGCGTGCGTACGAGCGGCCACGGGCAAGGCGACCGGGAGCGCAGGTGCGTTCGAGGATGTCGACGAATCGGCGCGACCACCACTGCTCGCCGATCTTTCCGCGTTGGGCACGCACGGCGATGCCGCCGTCGACTTGGATGGGTCCGCTCGACTCGAACCAGCGGCCATCAGGATCAACCGGCATGTCAGCTCACCGCCACCGGGTCGAGGGCGAACAGTTCGCGCAGTTGCTCGGTCGACAGGTCCGTCACCCAGTCCTCGCCCGTACCGACCACTGTGGAAGCCAGCGCCTTCTTGCGCTCGATCATGGCGTCGATCTTCTCCTCGAGCGTGCCGGTGCAGATGAACTTGCGCACCTGCACGTTGCGGCTCTGTCCGATGCGGAACGCGCGGTCGGTCGCCTGGTCCTCGACGGCAGGATTCCACCAGCGGTCCACGTGGATGACGTGATTGGCCGCCGTCAGGTTGAGCCCGGTGCCGGCCGCCTTGAGCGAGAGCAGGAACAGCATCGGCTCGCGGTCTGTCTGGAAGCGGTCGACCAGCTCGTCACGTTTCGCCTTGGAGAGTCCACCGTGGAGCCACAGGACCGGGCGGTCGAGGTGAGCCGCCAGGTACGCCTGCAGCATGGTCCCGAACTCCGCGTACTGCGTGAAGATCAGGGCCTTGTCGCCGTCCTCGATGATCTCCTCGGCCAGCTCCTCGAGGCGGGCGAGCTTGCCGGAGCGGCCGGGCAGCCGGGAGCCGTCCTTCAGCAGGTGGGCCGGGTGGTTGCACACCTGCTTCAGCTTGGTCATGGCCGCGATCACGTTGCCACGCCGCTGGATGCCCTCGCTGCTCTCGATGGTGGCCATCATGTCTTCCACCACGGCCTGGTAGAGGGTGGCCTGTTCGGCGGTGAGCGGGCACCAGACCTTCATCTCGTTCTTCTCCGGCAGGTCGGAGATGATCGACTTGTCGGTCTTGAGGCGGCGCAGGACGAACGGGCCGGTCGCGCGCTTGAGGGCGGCCGTCGCGTCGGCGTCGCCGCGTACCTCGATCGGCTCCTGGAATCGCTTGCGGAACCGCTTCGCCGGCCCGAGCAACCCCGGGTTGGCGAACTCCATGATGGACCACAGCTCCGCCAGGTGGTTCTCGACCGGCGTGCCCGTCAGGGCGAGGCGGGTGCGGGCCGGGATCGCGCGCACCGCTTGCGCCTGCCGGGTGCCGCTGTTCTTGATCGCCTGCGCCTCGTCGCACACGACGCGTCCCCATTGGACGGAACGCAGCGTGCCGAGATCACGGAGTGCTGTGCCGTAGGTCGTGATGACGACGTCGGACTCTGCCACCGCGGTCAGGAACTCGTCGTCCCGCTTCCGCGTGCCGCCGTGGTGGACGTGGACCCGCAGGCTCGGCGCGAAGCGGGCCGCCTCCTTCTGCCAGTTGCTGACCAGCGACATAGGACAGACGAGCAGGGTCGGCGCGGGCCTGCCTCCATCCGCGCGTTCGGTCAACAGCAGTGACAGCGTCTGCGCCGTCTTGCCCAGGCCCATGTCGTCGGCAAGAACGCCGCCGAGCCCCAGCCGCGCCAGGAAGGAGAGCCAGGACAGACCCCTTTCCTGGTACGGCCTGAGCACCCCCTGGAAGTCCGCGGGGGTGCGCACCGGCGTCAGCCGCTCGGCGGCCTTACCCGAGACGAGGTCGCCCAGGTGCCCGTCGGCGTCCACCTCGACGAGCGGCAGGTCCTCGTCGCCGCCGTCCACCACCTGCTGCAGCACCTCGCCGGCGGTCATCTCGCCCTCGCGCCGGCGGCTCACGGCTTTCAGCGCCGCCTTGAGCTGGCGCTCGTCGAGCTCGACCCATTGCCCGCGCACCCGCACGAGGGGCACCTTGAGCCGGGCCAGCTCGGCCAGCTCCTCGGCGCTGACGGCGCCGTCCCCGATGATCAGGTCGATGCGGAAGTCGACCAGCTGTTCGAGGCCGAACCCGGAGTCGGCGGCCGCCCGGCCGGACGGCGACGAGGACTTGGTCCGGGTGGTCAGCTTGAGTCCCACCGCCTTGCGCCCGGCCCAGGACGGCAGCTGGACCCCGAACCCCGCGGCCTGCAGCAGGGGCGCCGCCTGCCGCAGAAAGTCGTGCGCGTCGGCGGTGGTCAGCGTCATGCCGTCCGGCTCGGCCTGGAGCAGCGCCTCGTGCAGCGCCGGGAAGAGCCGGACCGCGCGCCCGAGCCCGGCGAGCAGGGTCTCGTCGGCGCGGGTGGCGAGCCCCGGGAGCCGGCCGCCGGTCCACAGCTCCTCCGCGGGCAGATAGAGGCTCGGGTCGTCGGCGGACTGCAGGGCGAAGCCGAGCGCCCAGTCGTCCTTGCCCGGTTCCGGCTCGACGAGCCGGAAGCTGACCCGGACCGGGCCGTTCGCCTCGTGGGCGGCCCGCAGCCACGCCTCGAGCGGATCGGCCAGCCGGACCACGTCGGCGGGGTTCGCCTCGGGCAGGGCGGGGTCGGCCGCGGTCAGGGCGGCGAGCCACCGGTCGGCCAGGTCCGCCTTCAGTCCCGGGCGGGTCCCGAGCAGGAGTCGCTCGGGCAGCACGGCCCGCGCCCCGGCGTCCAGCAGCGCGTTGAGCGCGTCGCGGAGGGTGCGTGCCGCACCGGCCTCCGGGAGCGCCGAGGCCCGGCAGACGGGCGGCATAGCCTCGGCGAAGTCGCGGAACGCCGCGGCGTCGGCCCCGGTGAGCACCGGCCGCCAGCGCGCCGCGGGCACGCCCGCCTCCCGAACGAGCTGCGGCAGCATCCGGCCGCGCCGGGCCATGTCGCAGGCGTGGCCGGCGAGAAGCGACAGATATCGCAGCGATGCGGCCGCCACCCAGGGCCCGTCCGGATCCGGGTCCGCGAGGGCCCCAAGAGCGGTGAGGGCCTGGTCGCCCGGCAGCACCACGGCCGGCGTCTCCCACTCCGCCAGCCGCAAGCCACGGGCGGGCACCTCGCTCCCGGTCTCAGGCGACGGCACGGGACCCTTTGTGGTGCCCGGCAGCCGCAGGGTCACGGTGGTCTCGTCGGCCTTGGCGAGGGCTTCGCGGACGTCGTCGGACGAGCCGGTCAGCGCCGTGGACAGGGCGGCGGCGGTGGCGGCGAAGGGGTGCGGCCGCCGGCGTGACCGGGAGGCGGTCAGGGGGAGGGCGGGATCCTCCGCCCAGAGGGCGAGTCGTCCCGGCGCCGACTCACCGGCGATCCAGACGCCATGTACGACGAGCACTGCGACTCCGATTCCGATCGACCCATCGAGATTAACGACCGAGGCGGCGCGAGGCTCATGGCGGCACCCACTCGACCAGCTCGTACACGAGGCCGTTGGGGTCCTGGACCATGAAGAGGCGTTCTCCCCAGGGCTCCTCGCGGGGCGGCAGAGTGATCGGAACGCCCTCGGCCCGCAGCCGCTCGTGCTCGGCGTCCAGATCGTCGACCACGAACGCGACGATCGTGCCCGCGGCGCGGCGGTCGCGCAACTCCTCGGGAAGGACCTCCAGCCCGCGGCGGAGGAAGATCAGGTCTATCGCACCGTCGTCCCGGCCGAGGGAGGCGAACCCGTCGGCGGACATCCGCTCGGTGAAGCCGAAGTGCGAGGCGAGAAACTTGCTGGAGGCGGGAACGTCGTCGACGGTGAGCGAAACAGCGGAGGAAGAGATCTGCAAGACGCCTCCCGACTCTTTGTGGACACCGTATAAGATACACCGTACAAGAAAGGAGCGCCACTAGCGTGGCACGACGCACGATCGACCTGCTGTGGCTCGAGGAGCCGCAGAGCCGGCGCGGGCGGAAGAAGGGCCTGTCGCTGACGCAGGTCGTCGATGCCGCGATCGCCCTCGCCGACGCCGAGGGGCTTGACGCGGTCAGCATGCGGCGGGTCGCGCAGGAGCTCGGCGTGGTCCCCATGACGCTCTATACCTACGTACCGGACAAAGCAGCTCTTCTTGATCTCATGGTGGATGCGCTCTACCTGCGCATGGAACGGCCGGCGGACGACGGCCCCGGCTGGCGCGAGCGGGTGCGTGCGGTCGCCCGAGAGAACCGCGCGCTGTACGACCACCACCCCTGGGCTGCGGAGATATCGGCGAGCCGGCCTCCCCTCGGCCCCGGGCTGATGGCGAAGTACGAGCACGAGCTCCGCGCGTTCGAGGGCTCCGGGCTGGACGACGTGGAGACGGACTCGGCGCTGACCTTCGTGCTGGGTTTCGTGCAGCACTCGGCGCGTGCGGCGGCGGAGGCGAAGGCCGTGGCGGAGCGCTCCGCGCAGACGGACGCCCAGTGGTGGCAGGAGAGCGGGCCGCTGCTCGAGAAGGTCTTCGACCGCCACCGTTACCCCCTGGCCGTCCGGGTCGGGGAGGCGGCGGGCGCCGAGCTCGGTGGCGCCTTCAACGCCGAGCACGCGTACGCCTTCGGCCTGGAGCGGGTGCTCGACGGCCTCGGCGTGCTGATCGACAGCAAGGGCCGTCAGTGACCCGCGCCGCTGACCGGGAATGGCGAGGGGACGTAGTCTTCGAGGCGTGACGGTGAACGCGGAGATCGACAGCATTCTGCAGCGGGGTGCCGACGGCGGGCGGATCACGCCCGAGGAGGCCCTGCTGCTCTACACCGACGCGCCCTTCCACGCCCTGGGCGAGGCGGCCGACGCCGTCCGGCGGCGGCGCTATCCCGACGGCATCGTCACGTATCTGATCGATCGCAACATCAACTACACGAACGTCTGCGTCACCGCGTGCAAGTTCTGCGCCTTCTATCGGGCGCCGAAGCACAAGGAAGGCTGGTCGCACCCGATGGAGGAGATCCTCCACCGGTGCGGCGAGGCGGTCGACCTGGGCGCGACGCAGGTGATGCTCCAGGGCGGTCATCACCCCGACTACGGCGTCGAGTACTACGAGAACCTCTTCTCGTCGGTCAAGGCGGCTTACCCGCAGCTGGCCATCCACTCGATCGGCCCCAGCGAGATCCTGCACATGGCGAAGGTCTCCGGCGTCTCCATCGAGGAGGCGGTCGTCCGGATCAAGGCCGCCGGGCTGGACTCCATCGCGGGCGCCGGCGCGGAGATGCTGCCCGACCGGCCGCGCACGGCGATCGCCCCGCTCAAGGAGTCGGGGGCGCGCTGGCTGGAGGTCATGGCGGTCGCCCATCGCAACGGCCTGAGCTCCACGGCCACGATGATGATGGGTACGGGCGAGACGAACGCCGAGCGCATCGAGCACATCCGGATGATCCGCGAGGTGCAGGACCTTGCCGTCGCCAACGGGTACGTGGACTCGCCGGTCGAGGCCGACGGCGGCGTGGGCGGCTTCCGGGCCTTCATCCCGTGGACGTACCAGCCGGAGAACAACCACCTCAAGGGCCGCACCCAGGCGACGACGCTGGAATACCTGCGGTTCGTCGCGGTGTCCCGGCTGTTCTTCGACAACATCGCCCACCTGCAGGCCTCCTGGCTGACCACGGGCAAGGACGTCGGCCAGCTCTCACTGCACCTGGGCGTCGACGACCTCGGTTCGATCATGCTGGAGGAGAACGTCATCTCGTCGGCGGGCGCCCGGCACCGCTCCAACCTGCACGAGCTGATCTGGATGATCCGCACGGCCGGCCGGATCCCGGCCCAGCGCGACACCCTCTACCGGCACCTGGCCGTGCACCACACCGAGGCGGACGACCCCACCGACGAGCGGGTGGTCTCGCACTACTCCTCGATCGCGATGCCCGAGGGCGGCCGCAAGAACCTGCCGCTGGTCGACGCGCGCTGAGGGGTGTCGATGGGCCGTACGACCTCGCGGGTCGGCCGATCGGCCAGGTGCGCCTCGGCGGACCGGGGAGGGGCGGATTGCTCCTCGGTAACGAGCTCCGCGTGTCTCTGGCTCGACGTGTTCTCGCTGGTTACGGTGCCTGCGTGACACCGGGTAACTCCGGTGTTGCACCGCACCATTGAAGCGTCGCCGAGGCATCTGACCGCCGGCGGTGGGTTCGGACCCGACCGATGGCGGTCGTATATATAACGCACAAGGAACGGGCGGGATGGGTCACCATCCCGCCCGTTCTGTTCGTAAGAGAGCTGGCAGTATTCACTCGTGACGCGCGCAGACCTGGACAAGCAGCCGCACGAGGTCGCCGAGATGTTCGACGGCGTGGCCGAGCGGTACGACCTCACCAACACCGTCCTCTCCTTCGGGCAGGACCGCGGCTGGCGTCGGGCGACCCGAGCCGCGCTGGGTCTGCGGCCGGGGGAGCGGGTCCTCGACGTGGGCGCCGGCACCGGCGTCTCGACCGCGGAGCTGGGTCTGTCGGGGGCGTTCGCGGTCGGCGCCGACCTCTCCACCGGCATGCTGCGGGCCGGGCGCAAGGTTCGCCGGGACGTGCCGCTGGTCGCCGGGGACGCGCTGAACCTGCCGTTCGCCGACGAGGCGTTCGACGCCGTCACGATCTCCTTCGCCCTGCGCAACGTCGTCGACACCGGCGCGGCGCTGCGGGAGCTGGCCCGAGTGACCCGGCCGGGCGGGCGCTTGGTGGTGTGCGAGTTCAGCAGCCCGACCCATCCCGCGTTCCGCACGGTCTACATGTCGTACCTGATGCGGAGCCTGCCGGCGGTCGCCCGCGGCGTCTCCAGCAACCCTGATGCGTACGTGTACCTGGCCGAGTCGATCCGTGCCTGGCCGGACCAGGCGGCGCTCGCGGCCCGCATCGGGGAGGCCGGCCCGTGGAGCCGGGTGGGGTGGCGGAACCTCACCGGCGGGATCGTGGCCCTGCACCGCGCTACGAAGAGCTAAAAAAACGCCGTTCGCCCGCTTTGCACCCGGCCGAGGTGTTAGCTCGGGATATGACGACAATCGACCACTTCGTCGACGACTCGGACATCGACGTCGCGATCGACGACCGGGACGAGGGTGAGCGGCGGGCCCTGGAGCTGGCGGATCGGATCCGGATGGTCGCAGTTCACGACCCGGGACACGCGCAACGGCTGGTTGATGAGCTGATCGTGCAACTGGACCGGGCCCTGGGCGGTACGTTTCGGGAATACCTGGACGGGCCCACCCGCGACGTGGCGGATCGGGCGCTCAACGGGGCGGGCAAGGAAAGTTCGGCGGTAATTTCACCGGCGGGAAATAGTTAGGGTTCCCTAACCCTAGCCCGCTTCGATGCCGGTCATAGACTCCGGACTGGGCTGGCTTGTGAACTGTTTCACGAGCCCGCGCGAGACGGAGGTGAGCCGTGACCGGGAGCGTCGCCGACGAGGCGGACGTGATCGTGGTCGGTGCCGGGCCGGGCGGATCCGCCGCGGCCTACCACATGGCCAGACACGGGCTGAGGGTATTGCTGCTCGAGAAGACCGAGTTCCCGCGGGAGAAGGTTTGTGGCGACGGCCTCACTCCGCGGGCAGTGCGCCAGCTCGTTCGGATGGGTGTGGACACCTCCGAGAAGGCCGGCTGGCTCCACAATCGAGGCCTGCGGGTGATCGGTGGCGGCGTCCGCCTCGAGCTCGACTGGCCTGACCTCGCGAGCTTCCCCAACTACGGCCTCGTGCGCACCCGTCTCGACTTCGACGACATGCTGGCGCGGCGGGCCGTCGAGGCCGGCGCGCTGCTGCGTACCGGTGTCGTGGTCACCGGGCCGGTGCTGGACGCGGACGGCCGCGCCATCGGCGTGGAGGCCAAGGCCGGTCCCGCGAAGGAGCCCGTCCAGTATCGAGCCCCGCTGGTGATCGCGGCGGACGGCGTGTCCGGCAAGCTGCCGCTGGCCATGGGCCTCGCGAAGCGCGACGACCGGCCGATCGGCGTGGCCGTCCGGCGCTACTACCACTCGCCGGCCCGCGCCGACGACGACTACCTGGAGTCCTGGCTGGAGCTCCGCAGCGCCAGGGATCACGACCGGCTGCTGCCCGGGTACGGCTGGATCTTCGGGCTGGGCGACGGCCGGGTCAATGTGGGCCTGGGCATCCTGAACTCGTCCGACGCGTTCGGCAAGACCAACTACCGGTCCCTGCTCACCGACTGGCTGGGCACCACCCCCGAGGACTGGGGCATGCGCGGCGAGGAGAACGCCGACGGGCCGATCCTGGGTGCCGCCCTGCCGATGGGCTTCAACCGGGTGCCGCACTACACCCGCGGCATGATGCTCGTCGGCGACTCCGGCGGCATGGTCAACCCCATGAACGGCGAGGGCATCGCGTACGCGATGGAGTCCGGCGAACTTGCCGCCGAGGTCGCCGTCCAGGCGCTCGCCCGGGCGGCGGGCCCGGATCGCGAGCGGGCGCTGCGGGCGTACCCGGCGGAGTTGAAGGTCCGATTCGGTGGGTACTACCGGCTCGGTGGGATCTTCGTGAAGCTCATCGGCAACCCGCAGATCATGCGGATCGCCACCAAGCACGGCATGCCGCACCCGACGCTCATGCGCTTCGTGCTCAAGCTGCTCGCCAATCTGACGGATCCGCGGGACGGAGACGCGATGGACCGAATCATCAACGGTCTGACCAAGGTTGCGCCGGCGGTGTGAATAATGTCTTTAGTCCAGTTTTGGGCGGTGGTGGGGCGGTCGGACGGGGGCACCCCGGTCGAGCCCCGGCAAATGCGCATTAATAGTGTGAAGCGGCTAACAGTCGAGCAGGAGAAGGCATGACGCTCAATCCTTACGTACCGATCGTCGGGCTGCTGGTTCTCGGTGCGCTCTTCGCCCTGTTCTCGGTGGCAATCGCGCCCATCGTCGGGCCCAAGCGCTACAACCGGGCCAAGCTGGACGCGTATGAGTGCGGCATCGAGCCGGCGCCCCAGCCGATCGGCGGCGGACGCTTCCCGGTCAAGTTCTATCTGACGGCGATGCTCTTCATCGTCTTCGACATCGAGACCATCTTCCTGTACCCGTGGGCCGTGTCCTTCGAGGCGCTGGGCCTGTTCGGGTTCGTGGAGATGGTCCTCTTCATCGTCACCGTCTTCATCGCCTACACGTACGTGTGGCGGCGTGGCGGCCTGAACTGGGACTGAGTGCTATGGGAATCGAAGAGAAACTCCCGAGCGGCATCCTGCTGACCTCGGTCGAGAAGCTTTCGAACTGGGCCCGCAAGTCGTCGTTCTGGGGCGCCACGTTCGGCCTCGCCTGCTGCGCCATCGAGATGATGGCCGCCGGCGGCCCGCACTACGACCTCGGCCGCTGGGGCATGGAGGTCTTCCGGGCGTCGCCCCGGCAGGCCGACCTGATGATCGTCGCGGGCCGGGTCAGCCAGAAGATGGCACCGGTCGTGCGGCAGATCTACGACCAGATGCCGGAGCCGCGCTCGGTCATCTCGATGGGCGTCTGCGCGTCCTCGGGCGGCATGTTCAACAACTACGCGATCGTGCAGGGCGTCGACCACATCGTCCCGGTCGACATCTACCTGCCCGGCTGCCCGCCGCGGCCGGAGATGCTGATCGACGCCATTCTCAAGATGCGCGAGAAGGTCATGGCCACGCCGCTCGGCCCCAACGGCCGCAAGATGCTGGAGGCCCGCAAGGAACGCGGCGACGTGCCGATCGTGGCCCCGGGTGCGATGCCTTCGTCGTACAGGGTGGACAAGGCCCGGCGTGCCGAGTGGACGCAGGCGGTCAAGGAAGGCCGCGAGGAGCAGCTCCGCATCGAGAACTGGATGAAGCTGCAGTCGCACCTTCGAGAGGGTGGGAAGTGACAACGCACTCCGAATCCGACGGCGGCGTGCCGGCGGCCCAGCCGGTCGGCGCGAACATCGACGCCCCCGCTCAGGTCCCGCCCAGCCCCGACAAGGGCATGTTCGGGGTCAAGGGCACCGGCGACGTCTCCGGCTTCGGCGGTCTGGCCCGCCGGCGGCCCACCACGGTGGACAGCCTGCGGCCGTTCGGCGGCTACTTCGACGAGGTGTACGACGCGCTGGAGGAGGCCTACCCGGGCTTCGCCGACGCGATCGAGAAGGTGGTCGTCGACCGGGGTGAGCTGACGCTGCACATTCAGCCGGAGCGGATCGCCGAGGTCTGCCAGATCATGCGCGACGACGAGTCGCTGCGCTTCGAGCTGTGCTCCTCGGTCGACGGCGTGGACTACCTGGGCAGCGACGAGCGGCGCCTGCACGTCACGTACCAGCTGACTTCCATGACGTACCGGCGCCGGGTCCGGCTGGAGGCCGCGGTCGCCGTCGGCGTCAGCCTGCCGAGCGTGTCCTCGATCTACCCGACAGCGGACTGGCAGGAGCGGGAGGTCTACGACATGTTCGGCGTCGTCTTCGACGGCCACCCGAACCTGACCCGGATCCTGATGCCGGACGACTGGGAGGGCCACCCCCAGCGCAAGGACTACCCGCTCGGCGGCGTGCCCGTCGAGTACAAGGGCGCCCAGATTCCGCCTCCTGACCAGCGGAGGGTCTACCAGTGACACAGTCGGGTTACGCCACCGAGCGAGAGACCACCGAGGGCCGCGTCTTCACGGTCACGGGCGGCGACTGGAACACGGTCACCGACAGCGTCGACCCGCTCAGCAACGAGAAGATCGTCGTCAACATGGGCCCCCAGCACCCGTCGACACACGGCGTGCTGCGGCTGGTCCTCGAGCTCGAGGGCGAGACGGTCACCGAGTGCCGGCCGGTCATCGGCTACCTGCACACCGGCATCGAGAAGAACCTCGAGTACCGCAACTGGACCCAGGGCACGACGTTCGTGACCCGGGCCGACTATCTGGCGCCGCTGTTCAACGAGGCCGGGTACTGCCTGGCGGTCGAGAAGCTGCTCGGCGTCGAGGACCAGATCACCGAGCGGGCCAACACGATCCGGGTGCTCTTCATGGAGCTCAACCGGATCTCGTCGCACCTCGTCTGGATCGCCACCACCGGCATGGAGCTCGGCGCGATCTCGATGATGCTGTACGGCTTCCGCGAGCGCGAGTACATCCTCGACATCTTCGAGGAGACCTCCGGGCTGCGAATGAACCACGCGTACTTCCGCCCCGGCGGCGTCGCGCAGGACATCCCGGAGTCGGCGATCAAGAAGATCCGCGACCTCCTGGTCTACCTGCCCAAGAAGCTCAAGGAGTACGAGGCCCTGCTCACCGGCCAGGTCATCTGGCAGGAGCGCACCCAGGGCGTCGCGGTCCTCGACGTCACGGGCTGCCTGTCGCTGGGCATCACCGGCCCGGTCCTGCGCGCCTCGGGCCTGGCCTGGGACCTGCGCAAGACCATGCCGTACTGCGGGTACGAGACCTACGAGTTCGACGTGCCGACCGCGCAGACCGGCGACGTCTGGGGCCGCTACCTGGTCCGGATGGCGGAGATCCGCGAGTCGTTGAAGATCGTCGAGCAGGCGCTGGACCGGCTCCGGCCCGGCCCGGTGATGATCGCCGACAAGAAGATCGCCTGGCCCGCGCAGCTCGCCGTCGGCGTCGACGGCATGGGCAACTCGCTCGAGCATGTCGCCAAGATCATGGGTCAGTCGATGGAGTCGCTGATCCACCACTTCAAGCTCGTGACCGAGGGCTTCCGGGTTCCTCCGGGCCAGGTCTACGTCAGCATCGAGCATCCGCGCGGCGAGTTCGGCGTGCACGCGGTGTCCGACGGCGGCACGCATCCGTACCGAGTGCACATGCGTGACCCGAGCTTCGTGAACCTCCAGGCCATCCCCGCGATGGCCGAAGGCGCCCTGCTGGCCGACGTGATCGCCGGCGGCGCCTCTCTGGACCCGGTGATGGGTGGGTGTGACCGCTAAATGTCCGATACTGCGCTTTCCGGGCGGCTTCGCCGCACTGCTACGGAGACCCCGGGTGAGGTGGACTTCTCCCCCGCAGCCGCCCCGCTGGCCGAGAAGCTTCTGGAGCCGGCCCTCGAAATCATCGCCCGCTACCCCGTGGGCCGTGAGCGGTCGGCGCTGCTGCCGTTGCTGCACCTCGTACAGACGGTGGAGGGACACGTCAGTCCTGACGGCGTCGCGTTCTGCGCCGAGGTTCTGGGCATCAACAAGGCCCAGGTCGGCGCGGTGGCGACGTTCTACACCATGTACAAGCGCCGCCCGACCGGTGAGTACCTGGTCAGCGTCTGCACCAACACGCTGTGCAACGTGCTCGGCGGCCAGGAGATCTACGACGGCCTGACCGAGCACCTCGGCGTCGGCCACGACGAGACCACCGCCGACGGCAAGATCACGCTGGAGCACGCCGAGTGCCTCGCGGCGTGCGACTACGCGCCGGTCGTGACGGTCAACTACGACTTCACGATCGACGAGGCCACTCCCGAGGCGACGGTCGGCCTGGTCGACAAGCTGCGCAACGGCGAGCGGCCCACGCCGAGCCGCGGGGCGCGCATCTGCACCCTGAAGGAGATGCAGTTCCAGCTCGCGGGCTTCGCCGACGAGCGCGAGGGCGCGGTCGCCGACGGTGTCGCGGGTGCCCCCACGCTGCGCGGTGTGTCCCTGGCGCAGGAACACGGCGTCGCGGTCGCCGACTTCAACATCGACACTCCGATCACGACGACCAAGCCCGCCCGCGACGACTCCGCCAAGGCGGTCAAGGACCCGGCCCCCGCCGGCGCCAAGCCGCCGGCGGCGAAGCCCGAGGGCAAGATCGCCAGTGTCGCGAAGAAGGCGGCCGGCGCGGTCAAGAGCGCGGCGGCGGCCGTCGTGGACAAGGCCGAGCACGTGGTCGAGCACCGCGCCGGCCGGCCGGTCAAGGCCGGCGACGTCAAGGACCCGGAGGTGCGCGCCGCGGAGGCCCGCAACCCCGACGCGTCCACGCCCACCCCGGACCCGGCGAAGGTCGAGGCGGCCCCCGTTCCGGCGAGCCCGTCCGAGGCGGCAGGCACGGCCGGAAACGCCCCTGCCGGTGACGGCAAGCCGGCCGGTGACGGCCAGCGCGGCGAGAGCATCGTCAGCGAGCGCACCGCGACGCGCAAGCGCGGAGCCCAGCCGCAGGAGAACAAGCGCGGCACCGAGGAGAAGAAGTGACTCAGCCACGGCTCGAGGTGCTCCAGAAGCTCACCCCCGTCCTCACCAAGCGCTGGCTGTCGCCGGACGCCTGGAAGATCGACGTGTACGAGCGGCTCGACGGCTACGCCGCGGCCCGCAAGGCGCTGGACGTGCACCCCGACGACCTGATCCAGCTCGTCAAGGACTCGGGCCTGCGCGGCCGCGGCGGCGCCGGCTTCCCGACCGGTCTCAAGTGGGGGTTCATCCCGCAGGGCGACGGCAAGCCGCACTACCTCGTGATCAACGCCGACGAGGGCGAGCCGGGCACCTGCAAGGACCTGCCGCTGATGACGTACGACCCGCACTCGCTGATCGAGGGCGCGATCATCGCCTCGTACGCGATCCGCGCCAGCCGGGCGTACATCTACATCCGCGGTGAGGCCGTGCACGCCGCCCGCCGCCTGCGCCACGCGGTCAAGGAGGCGTACGCGAAGGGCTACCTGGGCGAGAACATCCTCGGCTCCGGGTTCGACCTGGACCTCGTCGTGCACAGCGGCGCGGGCGCGTACATCTGCGGCGAGGAGACGGCGCTGCTCGACTCGCTCGAGGGCTTCCGCGGCCAGCCCCGGCTGCGCCCGCCGTTCCCCGCGGTCGCCGGCCTCTACGCCAGCCCCACGGTCGTCAACAACGTCGGCACCATCGCCTCGGTGCCGTACATCGTGCTGGGCGGCGCGGACTGGTGGAAGAGCATGGGCACGGAGAAGTCGTCCGGCCCGATGATCTACTCGCTCTCCGGCCGGATCGCCAACCCCGGCCAGTACGAGTGCGGCCTCGGCATCACCCTCCGCGAGCTGATCGAGCTGGCGGGCGGCATGAAGCCCGGCCACAACCTGAAGTTCTGGACCCCGGGCGGCTCGTCAACGCCGCTGCTGACGGCCGAGCACATGGACACGCCGATGGACTTCGAGGGCGTCTCGGCGGCCGGCTCGATCCTGGGCACCACGGCGATGCAGATCTTCTCCGACCAGGACTGCCCGGTGTACGCGACCTGGCGCTGGCTCGAGTTCTACCACCACGAGTCCTGTGGCAAGTGCACCCCGTGCCGCGAGGGCAACTACTGGATGGTGCGCACGTACCGCCGGATCCTCTCCGGCCAGGGCACCCACCAGGACCTGGACACCCTGCAGGACACGGCGGACAACATCTTCGGGCGGTCCTTCTGCGGCCTCGGCGACGGCGCGGCGACCCCGGTCGTCTCCACGCTGAAGTGGTTCCGGCAGGACTACCTGGACTACATCGAGGGCCGGACCGCTCCACGGCTGTCCCAAAAGGCCCTGGTAGGAGCGCACTGATGACCGACGTCGCCAAGAAGGCCGACACCGTCACCTTGATCATCGACGGCGTCGAGGTGCAAGCCGAGAAGGGTGAGCTGGTCATCCGGGTCGCCGAGCGGATGGGCACCGCCATCCCGCGGTTCTGCGACCACCCGCTGCTGGCCCCGGCCGGCGCCTGCCGGCAGTGCCTGGTCGAGGTGGAGGGCCAGCGCAAGCCGGTCGCCTCCTGCACCCAGACGGTGGCCGAGGGCATGGTCGTCAAGACCCAGCTCACCTCGGAGGTCGCCGCCAAGGCACAGGGCGGCGTGATGGAGTTGCTGCTCGCCAACCACCCGCTCGACTGCCCGACCTGCGACAAGGGCGGCGAATGCCCGCTGCAGAACCAGGCCATGAGCAACGGCCGGGCGGACTCGCGGTTCCACGAGCACAAGCGTGAGTACGAGAAGCCGATCCACATCTCCAGCCAGGTGCTGCTGGACCGGGAGCGCTGCATCCTGTGCCAGCGCTGCACCCGGTTCTCCGAGGAGATCGCCGGCGACAAGTTCATCGACCTGATGGACCGCTCGTCCGGCGAGCAGATCAACGTGTACCGCGACGACTTCTTCGGCGGCACGGGCACCGGCGACGGGCAGGTCGGCGAGGGCGCGGGTGACGTCGCCTTCAACTCGTACTTCTCCGGCAACACGATCCAGATCTGCCCGGTGGGCGCGCTGACCGGCGAGCAGTACAGGTTCCGGGCCCGCCCGTTCGACCTGGTCTCCACGCCGACGACGTGCGAGCACTGCGCGGCCGGTTGCGCCATGCGCGCCGACCACCGCCGCGGCAAGGTGCTGCGCCGCCTGGCCGGCGACGACCCGGCGGTCAACGAGGAGTGGAACTGCGACAAGGGCCGGTGGGGCTTCCGCTACACCACCGGCTACGACCGCATCACCACCCCGATGATCCGCGACGCGGTCACCGGCGAGCTGCGTGAGGCCTCCTGGTCCGAGGCGCTGGTCGCCGCGGCCGAGGGCCTGGCGGCCGCGAGGGGCAAGGGCGTCGGTGTGCTCACCGGCGGCCGGGTCACCGTCGAGGACGCGTACGCGTACGCGAAGTTCGCCCGGGTCGCGCTCGGCACCAACGACATCGACTTCCGGGCCCGCCCGCTGTCGGCGGAGGAGGCGGACTTCCTTGCCGCCTCGGTCGCCGGGGTCACCGACGTGACGTACGAGGACGTGGAGAACGCGCCCTCGGCGCTCATCGTCGGGCTGGAGCCCGAGGAAGAGTGCCCGATCCTCTTCCTGCGCCTGCGCAAGGCTCACGGCAAGAAGAAGCTGAAGGTCACGGCGGTGGCGCCGTTCCTGACCCGCGGCTTCGAGAAGCTCGGCGCGGCGCTCGTTCCGGCCGTACCCGGCGACGAGGCACGGTTGCTCGGCACCGACGCCACGGTGGCCGCCGCGCTGAGCGCGCCGGGTTCGCTGCTGATCGTCGGCGAGCGGCTCGCGAGCGTGCCGGGCGGACTCTCTGCCGCGGCCGCGCTCGCCGCCCGGACCGGCGCCCGGCTCGCCTGGGTGCCGCGGCGCGCGGGCGACCGCGGTGCCGTGGACGCGGGCTGCCTGCCCAACCTGCTGCCCGGTGGCCGCCCGGTCACCGACGCGGCGGCCCGGGCCGAGCTGGCCGCCGCCTGGGACGTCGACTCTCTGCCCGCCACGGCGGGCCGGGACACGGACGCGATCCTCGCCGCCGCCGCGGACGGATCTCTCGGCGCCCTGCTGGTCGCCGGCGTCGACCCGGCCGACCTGGCCGACCCCGTCGCGGCCGAACAGGCCCTGGACGCGGTGCCGTTCCTGGTCAGCATCGAGCTGCGGCAGAGCGCCGTGACCCGGCGTGCCGACGTGGTGCTGCCGATCGCGCCCGCGCCGGAGAAGGCCGGCACGTTCATGGACTGGGAGGGCCGCCTGCGGACCTTCGGCGCCGTGCTGCCGACCGGCGCGATGACCGACGGCCGCGTGCTGGAGGCCATCGCAGCGTCGATGGAAGTCCCATCCAACCACCCCGCCACCGCCCAGAGCACGACTAAAGGCATCCCGCTGGGCACGGGCGACGTAGCCGCGATCCGCCGGGAGCTGGGCACGATGCCGGCGAGCCGCACGGCCCGCCCGGCGCTGCCGACGGTCGCCGCGGGAAGCCTGCCGAAGCCCGGCCATCACGAGGCCGTCCTGGCCACCTGGCACCACCTGGTCGACCTCGGTGCTCTGCTCGACGGCGACGAGGTGCTGGCCGGCACGGCCCGGACCCCGCTGATCCGCCTCGGCAAGGATCTCGCCGAGTCGCTCGGTGTAGCCGACGGCGACGCCGTCACGGTCGGCACGGACCGGGGCACGATCACGCTGCCGGCGGCGATCACCGACCTGCCGCCGCAGGTGGTGTGGCTGCCCACGAACTCGCCCGGCTCGACGGTGCGTCGCAGCCTCGGCGTCACCTCGGGTGCGGTGGTCCGGCTCAGCGCCGGCAAGCCGGGCCCGGTCCTCGCCCAAGGGGTGAACGCATGAACACTTTGATCCTGGGGGCCGCGCAGGACCCGACGCTCCAGACGTTCGAGAACGACGTCTGGTGGATCACGCTCATCAAGCTGCTGGGCGTCTTCGTGGTCCTGCTGCTGCTGACCCTGTTCACGATCAACTATGAGCGCAAGGTCGTGGCCCGGATGGCGGTCCGCCCGGGCCCCAACCAGGTCGGGCCCAACGGCTGGCTGCAGAGCCTCACGGACGGCCTCAAGCTGCCGTTCAAGGAGGAGATCATCCCGAAGACCGCCGACAAGGTGGTCTACTTCCTCGCCCCGGTGATCTCCGCGACCTGCGCCTTCACCGCGTTCTCGGTGATCCCGTTCGGGCCGGTCGTGTCGATCTTCGGGCACAGGACCGCCCTGCAGCTCACCGACGTCCCCGCCTCGGTGCTGGTGCTGCTCGCGTGTTCCTCGATGAGCGTGTACGGCGTCGTGCTGGCCGGGTGGGCGTCGGGCTCGACGTACCCGCTGCTCGGCGGCCTGCGGTCGAGCGCCCAGATGATCTCGTACGAGGTCGCCATGGGCCTGTCCATCGTGGCCGTCTTCATGACCGCGGGCACGATGTCGACCTCGCAGATCGTCAAGGCGCAGGCCGGCAACGGCGAGTCGAGCTTCGACATCCTCGGCTGGAACCCCACCGCGCCCAGCTGGTACGCGGTCCTGCTGCTGCCCAGCTTCATCATCTACTGCATCGCCGCGGTCGGTGAGACCAACCGGGCGCCCTTCGACCTGCCCGAGGCGGAGTCGGAGCTGGTCGGCGGTTTCCACACCGAGTACTCGTCGTTCAAGTTCGCGATGTTCTTCCTCGCCGAGTACATCAACATGATCACCGTCTCGGCGTTCGCCACCACGCTGTTCCTCGGCGGCTGGCGGGCGCCGGCGCCGATCACCAGCATCTGGGCGGGCGCCAACTCCGGCTGGTGGCCGCTGGTCTGGTGGCTCGTCAAGGTGCTGATCCTGCTCTTCGGCTTCATCTGGCTGCGGGCCACGCTGCCCCGGATGCGCTACGACCAGTTCATGCGCTTCGGCTGGAAGGTGCTGATTCCGGTCAACCTGGTCTGGATCCTCTTCCTGGCCGGCGTCCGGGTCACCAACACCAGGGTCGACGGCAACGGGCGGTACCTCGTCTACATCGTCGCGGCGGTGGTGGTGCTCGGCATCGCGCTGCTCTGGCCGGCGAGCAAGAAGCCCCGCGAGTACTCGATCGAGGAGCAGTTGGCGGCCCGGCCGCCCGGCAGCTTCCCGGTCCCGCCGATCGACCTGCAGGTCCCGCCCAGCCCGCGCGCCCGGCGTGCGGTCGCGGAGCGCCAGCCTGCCACGGTCGGCGGCACGACCACCGGCCCGGACGACGACGCGTCAGACAAGGAGGTGTGACGTGGGAACGTTCACGGGCTCGTTCAAGGGCTTCGGGGTGACCTTCGCGCACATGTTCCGCAAGGTCATCACGACCGACTATCCCTTCACCCCGCCGAAGCCGGCGCCGCGCTACCACGGGCGGCACATCCTCAACCGGCACCCGGACGGTCTCGAGAAGTGCATCGGCTGCGAGCTGTGCGCCTGGGCCTGCCCGGCGGACGCGATCTACGTGGAGGGTGGCGACAACACCGAGGAGATGCGCTTCTCGCCCGGTGAGCGGTACGCCAGCATCTACCAGATCAACTACACCCGCTGCATCTTCTGCGGGCTCTGCATCGAGGCCTGCCCGACCCGTTCGCTGACCATGAGCAACGAGTACGAGCTGGCCCGCGACAACCGCCAGGACCTGATCTTCACGAAGAAGGAACTCCTGGCGCCGCTGCTGCCCGGCATGGAGCAGCCGCCGCACCCGATGCGCCTCGGCGACACCGACAAGGACTACTACCTCGGTGCGCTGACCAACCCGGGCACCTCGGCCGGCGCCGAGCGGGCGCCGTGGTCGCAGAGCGGAACCCAGGACGCTGCCACCGCGGGTGTGCCGGGGGGCAGGGTGCGCGCCGAGACGGCGGGCACCCTGCGCAAGGATAACGCCGCCGACCAGCCCGCTGAGGTGAAGTGATGATGTCGTACGCGGCCGAGGCCGCCGCGCAGGTATCGACGGGTGAGGCCTGGGCCTTCTGGATCCTCGGGTCGCTGGCCGTGGTCGGCGCGCTCGGGATGGTGCTGGCGCGCAACGCGGTGCACTCCGCGCTGTGGCTCGTCGTGACGATGCTCTGCCTGGGCTTCCTCTACGTCGTCAACGCGGCACCGTTCCTCGGCGCCGTGCAGATCATCGTCTACACCGGCGCGATCATGATGCTGTTCCTGTTCGTGCTCATGCTCGTCGGCCGGGACGCCTCCGACTCGCTCATCGAGACCCTGCGAGGCCAGCGCCTGGCGGCGATCCTGCTCGGGGTGGGCTTCGGCGTGCTGGTCGCCGCCGGTCTGGCCCGCTCGCTGGGCGACACCGCGGTGGTCGGCCTCACCGAGGCGAACGCCGCGGGCAACGTCCAGGGGATCGCCCGGCTGCTGTTCACCAAGTACGTCTTCGCCTTCGAGGTCACGTCGGCGCTGCTCATCACGGCGGCGGTCGGCGCGATGGTGCTCGCCCACGTGGAGCAGGCCAAGGAGGACAAGGCCGACCAGGTGACGCGGATGAAGGAACGCTTCCGGCCGGGCAACTACCCCGGTGCGAAGGCGGGCCCGGGCGTCTACGCCAACACCATGTCCGTCGCCGCGCCCGGCCGCCTGCCGGACGGCAACGCGTCGGAGCGCACCCTCTCGCCGATCCTGCCCGTGCGGGAGCTGACCGAGCGTGAGGCCGCACCCAAGGGGACTGAGAAGTGACTCCTGACTACTACCTCGTACTCGCGGCGATCCTGTTCACCATCGGCGCCGCCGGGGTGCTGGTGCGCCGCAACGCGATCGTGCTGTTCATGTGCATCGAGCTGATGCTGAACGCGGCGAACCTCGCGCTGGTGACCTTCAGCCGGATCAACGGCAGCCTCGACGGCCAGATCATCTCGTTCTTCGTGATGGTGGTCGCGGCGGCCGAGGTCGTGGTCGGGCTCGCCATCATCATGTCGATCTTCCGGACGCGACGCTCGGCGAGCGTCGACGACGCCAACCTCCTCAAGTACTAAAGGGGCCTTCACGTGGAACAGACAGTGGAGTACGCCCACGCGACGGGGCTCTTGAGCGGAATCTGGCTGCTTGTCGCCATTCCGCTCGCCAGCGCGGCGGTCCTCCTGCTGCTCGGCAGGAAGGCCGACAAGTGGGGCCACTGGCTCGGCGTGCTGGCGGTGGCCGTGACCTTCGTCCTCGGCCTGTCGATGTTCTTCAAGCTGGGCGGCCTCGCGGAGGAGCACCGCTCGGCACAGCAGAGCATGTGGGACTTCATCGTGGTGGGCAACCTGCACGTCGACTTCGGGCTGCTGTTCGACCCGCTGGCCGGCGTGTTCGTCCTGCTGATCACCGGGGTCGGCTCGCTCATCCACCTGTACGCGGTCGGCTACATGGAGCACGACCCCGGGCGGCGGAAGTTCTTCGGTTACTTCAACCTTTTCGTCGCGGCGATGCTGCTGCTGGTTCTCGGCAACAACTACGTGATGCTCTACTTCGGCTGGGAGGGCGTCGGTCTCGCGTCGTACCTGCTGATCTCGTTCTGGTACACCCGGCCGTCCGCGGCCACCGCCGGCAAGAAGGCGTTCCTGATGAACCGGGTCGGCGACGCCGGCCTGGCGGTCGGCATCTTCCTGATGTTCGCCACGCTCGGCAGCACCCAGTACGACTACGTCTTCAACCACGTCTCCGCGCTCTCCGGCGGCACCGTGCTGGTCATGGGCATCCTGCTGCTGCTCGGCGCCGCCGGTAAGTCCGGCCAGTTCCCGCTGCAGGCTTGGCTCCCGGACGCCATGGAGGGCCCGACCCCGGTCTCCGCCCTGATCCACGCGGCGACCATGGTCACCGCCGGCGTCTACCTGATCGCCCGCTCGCACGCGATCTTCACGGCGAACGCCACCCTGCAGACGATCGTGGTCAGCGTCGGCGCGATCACCCTGCTGATGGGCTGCGTCATCGGCGCGGCCAAGGACGACATCAAGCGCGTCCTCGCCTGGTCGACGGTCAGTCAGATCGGCTACATGTTCCTCGGCGTCGGGCTCGGCGGGGCGGCGTACGCGCTGGCCATCATCCACCTGCTCGCGCACGGCTTCTTCAAGGCCAACATGTTCCTCGGCGCCGGTTCGGTCATGCACGGGATGCACGACCAGGTCGACATCCGGCGCTTCGGCGGGCTGCACAAGTACATGAGGTGGACCTGGCTCACCTTCATGATGGGCTGGCTCGCGATCATCGGCATCCCGCCGCTGTCCGGCTTCTTCTCCAAGGAGCCGATCATCGTGGCGGCCTTCGAGCGCGACGGCTGGACCGCCTGGCTGTACGGCATGGCCGCCCTGCTCGGCGCCGGGCTCACCGCGTTCTACATGACCCGGCTCTTCATCCTGACGTTCCACGGGCCGAAGCGCTGGACCGAGGACATCAAGGAGCCGCACGAGTCGCCGTACATCATGACCGTGCCGTTGATGCTGCTGGCGCTCGGCTCGATCGTGGCCGGTGGGCTCATGGCCTCGTCGGTGCCGGACTGGCTGGAGCCGGTCTTCGGGCAGGAGGAGGCCGAGGCCGTCCCGGTCCTGGGCCACACGCTGATCACGATCCTGTCGATCGTGGTCACGCTGGCCGGCGCAGGCCTGGCCTGGGCGCTGTTCCGCAACGGCACCGCCGAGCAGGAGCAGCCGGCCGGCGTGGTCGTGCGGGCCGCCCGCCGCAACCTCTACACCGACGCGTTCAACGAGGCGGTGTTCGAGCGGCCCGGCATCTACCTGACCCGCGCCCTGGTCTTCCTCGACAACAAGGGCATCGACGGCGTGGTCAACGGCCTTGCGGCCGCCGTCGGCGGGAGCTCCGGGCGCCTGCGCCGGCTCCAGACCGGCTTCGTCCGTTCGTACGCGTTGTCCATGCTCACCGGCGCCGTGCTGGTCGTCGGCGCGTTCCTCGCGATCCAGCTGGGGTGGTTGGCGTAATGAAGGACTTCCCGTTCCTGTCCATCCTGACGCTGCTCCCGCTGGTGGGCGCGGCAGTGGTGGCCTTCATCCCGCGCGGCAAGGGCAACCTCGCCAAGACGGTGGCCCTGGCGTGGTCGCTGGTGGTGCTCGCGCTGAGCATCGGCATGTGGGTGGCATTCCAGGTCGACGGCGACCGATTCCAGTTCCGTGAGTCCTACCAGTGGATCCCCACCTGGGACGCCCGGTTCACGTTCGCCACCGACGGCATCGCCCTGGTGATGCTGGTGCTGATCGCGGTGCTCGTGCCGCTGGTCATCCTGGCGTCCTGGAACGACATCGACGAGACCCAGCGGTCGGTGCCGACGTACTTCGCGCTGCTGCTGACCCTCGAGTGCACGATGATCGGCGTCTTCGCGGCCGCCGACGTCTTCCTCTTCTACGTGTTCTTCGAGGTCATGCTGGTGCCGATGTACTTCATCATCGGCTCGTACGGCGGCCAGCGCCGCCAGTACGCCGCGGTGAAGTTCTTCCTCTACTCGCTGGTCGGCGGCCTCTTCATGCTGGCCGCCGTCATCGGCCTATGGGTGGTCGGCGGCCACACGTTCGACTGGACCAGCCTCAAGGACGCCTCCGCGGCGTTCGAGACGGACACCGCCCGGTGGCTGTTCCTCGGCTTCTTCATCGCGTTCGCGGTCAAGGCGCCGTTCTTCCCGTTCCACACCTGGCTGCCCGACGCCGGTGGTGCCGCCCCGGCGCCCGCCGCCGCGCTGCTCGTCGGCGTGCTGGACAAGGTCGGCACCTTCGGCATCCTGCGCTACTGCCTTCCGCTCTTCCCGGAGGCGTCGCGCTGGTTCGCCCCGGCGGCGCTGATCCTCGGCGTCATCGGGATCATCTACGCCGCCCTGTTGGCGGTCGGCCAGAACGATCTCAAGCGGCTGGTGTCGTACACGTCGATCGCCCACTTCGGGTTCATCGGCATCGGCATCTTCGCCTTCACCACCCAGGCCGGCACCGGCTCGGTGCTCTACATGGTCAACCACGGCCTCGCCACCGGCCTGCTCTTCCTCGTGGTGGGCATGTTCGTGGCCCGCCGCGGCTCGGCGCTGGTCAGCGACTTCGGCGGCGCCGGCAAGCTCGTCCCGGTCCTCGCCGGCGTGCTGTTCTTCGCCGGCCTCGCCTCGCTGGCCCTGCCCGGCACGGCGCCGTTCATCAGCGAGTTCCTGGTGCTGATCGGCACCTTCACCACCCACAAGGTCTACGCGGTCATCGCCACGGTCGGCATCATCCTCGCCGCCGCGTACGTGCTCTGGATGTTCCAGCGCACGACGCAGGGCACGCTTAACCCGGCGCTGACCGAGGTCCCGGCGATGCAGAAGGACATCACGCTGCGCGAGAAGGTGGTCGTCGCGCCGCTGGTGCTCCTGCTGCTGCTCCTCGGCTTCTACCCGAAGCCGGTCACCGATGTGATCAACCCGGCGGTCCAGGCGACGATGCAGGACGTCGGCACGACCGACCCGGTGCCGCCGGCGGTCGCGAACGGAAAGGTGGCGCGGTAGCCATGGGAGACCTCAAACTGCCCGAGATCGACTACGCGGCGCTGGCGCCGATGTTGATCCTCTTCGGGGCGGCCTGCGTCGGCGTCCTGTTCGAGGCCCTGGTGCCGAAGACCCGCCGGCACGGCGTGCAGCTCGGGCTGGCGCTGCTGTCCCTGGTCGCCGCGCTGGTCGTGGTGATCTGGGTGCGCGACAAGCGGATCGTCACGATCGGCGGCGCGGTCGCCGTCGACGGGCCGATGCTGTTCCTGCAGGGTTCGATCCTGCTGCTGGGCATCGTCTCGCTGCTGCTGATCGGCGAGCGGTCCATCGAGGCCGGCGGCGCGTTCGTCTCCCAGGCCGCGATCACCGTCGGCTCGCAGAAGGACCTGCGGCAGGCCGGCGGTCAGCCCGGGGCCACCGAGGTGTACCCACTGACGATCTTCGCGCTGGGCGGCATGCTGCTGTTCGTCGCGGCGAACGACCTGCTGACCATGTTCGTGGCGCTCGAGGTGTTCTCGCTGCCGCTGTACCTGCTCTGTGCGCTGGCCCGCCGGCGCCGCCTGCTGAGCCAGGAAGCGGCCCTGAAGTACTTCCTGCTGGGCTCGTACGCCTCGGCGTTCTTCCTCTTCGGGGTGGCGCTCATCTACGGCTTCAGCGGCGCGGTGGACCTCGCGTCGATCCACGCCGCAGTGGCCGACCCGGCCCGCAGCGAGGTGCTGCTCTTCGCCGGCCTGGCGCTGGTCTCCATCGGCCTGCTCTTCAAGAGCGCCGCGGCGCCGTTCCACGTGTGGACCCCGGACGTCTACCAGGGCGCCCCGACGCCGATCACCGCGCTCATGGCGGCCTGCACCAAGGTCGCCGCGTTCGGTGCCCTGCTGCGGGTGCTCTACGTGGCGTTCGACGGGGTCGGCTGGAACTTCCAGCCGGTGCTCGGCGTCATCGCCGTCCTCACGATGTTCGTCGGCGCGGTGCTGGCGGTCACCCAGACCGACATGAAGCGGCTGCTGGCGTACTCGTCGATCGCCAACGCGGGCTACCTGCTGGTGGGCGTCCTGGCGCTCAACAAGGAGGGCCTGTCCAGCACGATGTTCTACCTGGTCGCGTACGGCTTCTCGGTGCTCGCGGCGTTCGGCATCGTCTCGCTCGTACGCGACGCCGAGGGCGAGGCCACACACCTGTCCCGCTGGGCCGGCCTGGGCCGCAAGAGCCCGCTGTTCGCCGGCGTCTTCTCGTTCATCCTGCTGGCCTTCGCGGGCATCCCGCTGACCAGCGGCTTCACGAGCAAGTTCGCGGTCTTCGGAGCGGCGATCGAGGGCGGGCAGACCTGGCTGGTCATTTTCGGTGTGATCACCAGCATGGTGCTGGCGTTCCCGTACCTGCGGGTCATCGTGCTGATGTGGTTGTCGGAGCCGAGCGAGAGCACCCCGACGGTGTCGATCCCGGGCTTCTACACCTCGGCGGCCCTGGCGATCGGTGTCATCGCGACCTTCGCCCTCGGTGTCGTCCCGGCGCCGCTGCTCGATCTGACCAACGACGCCGCGCAATTCGTCAGATAGCCGTCAATGCTCTGCAGCCCCGGCGTTTGCCGGGGCTGTTTGCTTTATGAGGCAGCTCCGCCCGGCGGCCGCGTCCCGGGCCGGACCAGGCAATCAGCGCCGCCGTGCGGCACTCCGGCGGCGCTGCGCCCGTACCGTGAAATGAATTTGATCTTGATACCCCTGCGACGCCCGGAGGATTACTCGTATGGCATCGTGAAACCCGTGACTGCTGACAGCGCGCTGACGTCGCTCGGCCTCGACATCGACCCGACGGTCGATGCCTCGGTGTCGGCGACGCTCGCCGTGGTGGAGGACGCGCTGCGCAGCAACGTGGCCAGCGCCGACCCCCTGGTCGCCGAGGCCGCACGGCACCTGATGGACGCGGGTGGCAAGCGGTTCCGGCCGCTCATCGTGGCGCTGGGGGCGCAGTTCGGTGACCCGGCCCGGCCGGAGATCGTGCCGGCGGCGCTGGTCGTCGAGCTGACCCACCTGGCCACGCTCTACCACGACGACGTCATGGACGAGGCCGCCGTGCGCCGCGGTGCCCCGAGCGCCAACGCCCGCTGGGGCAACTCCGTGGCCATCCTGGTCGGCGACTACCTCTTCGCCCGCGCCGCGGACATCGCGGCGACGCTGGGCCCGGAGGCGGTCGGCCTGCAGGCGCAGACGTTCTCCCGGCTCGTGCACGGCCAGATCGCCGAGACGGCCGGGGCGCGCGGCAGCGACGCCATCGAGCACTACCTGCACGTCATCGCCGAGAAGACCGCGTCGCTCATCGCGACGTCCGCCCGCTTCGGCGGGCTCTTCTCCGGCGCGACGCCCGAGCACGTCGAGGCCCTTGCCGGGTACGGCGAGACGATCGGCATCGCGTTCCAGCTCTCCGACGACCTGCTCGACATCGCGTCGGAGTCGGTGCAGTCGGGCAAGACACCGGGCACCGACCTGCGCGAGGGTGTGCCGACGCTGCCGGTGCTCTACGCGCTGGCGGGAGACGACACGGACGCGTCCGCGGTGCGCCTGCGCGAGCTGCTCGCCTCGGGCCCGCTGGTCGAGGACGGCCCGCATGCCGAGGCGCTGGGGCTGCTGCGCGAGTCGCGCGCGATGAAGCGGGCGCGGGAGACCGTCCGCACCTACGCGGAAGAGGCGCGGGCCCAGCTCGCTCCGCTGCCGGACGGGTCGCCGCGTCGCGCCATGGAGTCGCTGTGCGACTTCATCGCCGACCGCACCAGCTGACCTCCGCGCACCGGTCCACAGTGGTTTCGCGCTGCTCGCGTGCGCTTGTCGTGCGCTCGTTCTTCGACCCTGAGTGTCAAGAACCACACGTCGCGTAGAGATTGGTCATGGTCGACACGCTTCAGGCATTCCGTCCGGGGAAGATTATTCATATGGTGTAAGTCCCCGGCGTCGGAGGTAGCTGTGCGCGACCCCCTGGCGGAGCCGTCAGATCTCATCCGGAGCGTGTCACGCGCCCTGCGTGTGCTCGAGTCGGTAGGTCGGGCCCCGCGCGGACTCACCGTGAAACAGATCGCTCGGCGATGCGAGCTGACCGTTGCCACGACGTATCACCTTGTCCGTACCCTGGCGTACGAGGGATACGTGATCCGACGCGAAGACGGCACCTACATCGTGGGCCTCGAGATCGCGGACCGGTACCGCGAGCTGGTGTCCGCGTTCCGCGGCCCGCCGTCGGTCGGCGAGGCATTGCGACGCGCGGCGATCGACACGGGCTACAGCCACTACCTGGGCCGGTTCGTCGGCGGCCGGATCGCGATCACCGCCAGCGCCGAGGGCGCCCGTTCGCCGTTCATGGACGACATGGTCCCGGGCTTCGACGAGGGCAGCCACGCCACCGCGCTGGGCAAGGCGCTGCTGGCGACGCTGACCCCCGACCAGCGCGCCAGGTACCTGCGCGACTGGGGCATGCGGGCCTTCACCCCGGCGACGCTGACCACGACCGAGGCGCTCGAGGCCGACCTGGCCGCCGGCGAGCGGCGGGGGATGCAGCTCGAGATGGGCCAGTTCCGCCAGGGGCTCGCCTGCGCCGCGGTCAACGTCATCACGGACCGGGACATGGAACGCCGGCTGGTCCTCGCGTGCGCGCTGCCCGCCGCGGAGATGCTCACCTCGGCCCGGGTGGTCCGCGCCAAACTGACCGCGGCCGCCCGCAGCGTCGCGGAGGCGTTGTCCACCGGCGACGCGGCCACCGCGTGAATGAACTTGTTCGTTCAATGACCTGTTGAACCCGTGGACCCCTCGCGCCCGTAAGACAGGGTGGAACGCGCGAGGGAGGTCCGCAGCCTTGGAGAATCAGGACGCCGAGCTGCTGCGCGCTCTGCAGGACGAGCACGGGGACGCCCTTTTCGCGCACGCCGTACGCCTCTCCGGAGGCGACCGGCAGCGGGCCGAGGACCTCGTGCAGGAAACCCTGCTGCGGGCCTGGCGGTATCCCGAAGCACTGGACCCTGAGCGGGGCACGGTGCGGTCATGGCTGTTCACCACCGCGCGCAACCTGGCCATCGATGCCTGGCGGCGCCGGTCGGTACGGGTCGGCGAGGTGGTCACGGACATGATTCCCGAGCCTCCGCCCAGCGCGGACGAGGCGGACCGAGCGGTGGAAGCCTGGACGGTGGCCGAGGCCCTGGGGCGGTTGTCCCAGAGCCATCGTGAAGTGCTGGTCGAGTGCTTCTATCAGGGGCGCTCGGTGGCCGAGGCGGCTGCGCGGCTGGGCGTACCGCCCGGCACGGTCAAGTCGCGGACGCACTATGCCCTGCGCTCGCTGCGCATGGTTCTGAACGAGATGGGGGTGACAGGATGAGATGCGACCACGAGCACGACGACGGCGCGTACGTCCTCGGCGCCCTGTCCCCGTCGGAACGCGCCGCCTACGAACGCCACCTCGCCACCTGCTCGTTCTGCCGCGAGGCGGTGGCCGACATCGCGGTCCTGCCGGGCCTGCTCGGCCGCCTCGACCCGGCGGACTTCGAACGGCTGCTGGAACCCGACTTCCCGCCCCCGCCGGGCCCCCGCCGGCGCACGAGCACGCCGGTCCTTGTCTCGGCCGCGCAGACGACCCGCCGCCAGGAACGCAAGCGCGTGCGGTGGCGCGTGCTGGGTGGGGTCCTCGCGGCGGCATGCCTGGCCCTGGTGGCGGGCATCGGCGCGGTCTTCTGGACGGGCCGCGGCGCCCCCGACCCGACGGTGCCGGGTCCGACGGTGGCGATGACGCCCGCCAACGAGCTGGTCCCGGTCTCCGCGCAGATCAACCTCGCCGGCGCGCCGGGCGGGACGAAGGTCAACCTCGTCTGCTCGTACAACCGGGGGAACGCCGAGTCCGAGCCTTACACGATCCGGCTGATGGCGTACGGGCCGGATCAGGAGAGCGAGCAGCTCGGCTCCTGGACCGCATCGCCGGGCAAGGAGTTCAGCATGTCGGGCGTCACGCACTTCACCGCAGGCGCGTTGTCCCGGCTGGCGCTGGTCCGGAACGACGGCAGGACGCTGCTGGCCTACGACGTCCCCTGATGGTCCGTCTCCTCCGTGGGACCGTCAGCGTGGCGGTAGGGCGGTGGCCGGCTCCGCGGTGGCGGCCGCGGGGTCGGCCGCCGTCCTCTGACCCCTCCGGCTCCGCAGCCCGTCGACGGTGAAGAGCGCCAGGGCGACCCAGACCAGCGCGAACCCGGCGAGGCGCGCTGCCGGCATCGGCTCGTGGAAGAGCAGAACCCCGAAACCCAACTGCAGAATCGGCGCGACGTACTGAAGGATGCCGAGACCGACCAGCGGCACCCGGTTGGCGGCACCGGCGAAAAGCAGCAACGGTACGGCCGTGGCGACGCCGGACAGGATCATGAGTACGGTGTGCCGGCCGGAGACGTGCCCGAAGGCGGCGTCCCCGTTCAACCAGGCAAGGTAGGCCAGCGCGGGAACGGCCAGGACGAACGACTCGACGAACAAACCCTCGGCGGGCGGCAGCGACAACCGCTTCTTCACCAGGCTGTACGCCCCGAAGCTCGCCGCCAGCAGCAACGCGATGTACGGCAGATGCCCGTAGTCGATGGTCAGCACGGCCACCGCGACGGCACCGACCCCGACAGCGATCCACTGCCACACCCGCAGCCGTTCACGCAGCACGGTGACGCCGAGAAGAACGACGACCAGCGGGGTGATGAAGTAGCCGAGGGCGGTCTCGACGACCCGATCGGAGTTGACGCCGTAGATGTAGGTCGCCCAGTTGACCCCGATGAGCAGAGCGGCGAGCGTCACCCCGCCGAGCAGGCGCCGGTTCCGGACCACGCGGCCGACGAAGCGCCAGTTGCGGAGGGCAGCGAGGAGCAGGCTGACGAAGACGACCGACCAGATGACCCGGTGGGCGAGGATCTCGATGGGGCCGGCGGGCTTGAGCAGCTTGAAGTAGATCGGGAAGAAACCCCAGCAGACGTACGCGGTCAGGCCGTACAGGTATCCGCGACGCTCGTCAGCCATGTAATCACCGTAAGGGGCGAACAGGGGTGTGGTCCTTGCATATGTCGAACGTCACGAGGTCACCAGCTCGCAGAGCATCCACCGCTCCGGGTCGACAGGAGCGAAGCCGAGTGGTGCGTACACACCTTGAGCGGTCTTGGTGACCAGCAGCAGCCGCGTGAGTCCCCGAGCGGCGAGGTCGTCGCGGACGGCGGCGACGAGCCAGCGCCCGAGCCCCCGGCCGCGAAGATCAGGATCGACATATACATCACAGAGGTACGCGAAGACGACACCATCGGTGACGAGACGATCCGGGCGAAGGCGACCTGCCGGTGATCGGTTCCCGGTAGATCCCGGCGACCTCGGACCCGGCGATCGCGCGGTCCATGGTGTCGCGGTTGCGGCCCGCGGCCCAGTAGGTGTCGGTGGAGATCCAGCGGTGGACGAGGCCGTGGTCGAGGAGCGCGGGATCGTCGGTCAGCAGGAAGCCATCGCGGCGGTCTTTCAGCATGGAATTTAGTTAAGGGGAGGGAGGGTTACTGCGCTGTGCTGTTGTCGGGCGCTGCGCCGTTTGCCCGTCGTTCTGCGGGCGTGCAGTTGTGCTCGCTGGCGGCTTGGGCGCCCCACGGCCGGGGCCGCCTGCTGGCCCGGCCGCTTCGCTGGCCCGGCCGGCCCCCGGCACGGCCGCGATGCTTCCGGCCATGCCGTTGCGGGTCCGAGTGCCGCTTCCGGGTTCGTCGGGGTGTCAGTCGTTGGGGCCGTCAGTCGTCGCCGCCGTCGGGGACGAGCATGTTGAGCAGCCAGCTCACGACGCCGACGAGCAGGGCGCCGAAGACCGCGGAGGGCCAGAAGTCGTCGACGTGGAACGGCAGGTCGAAACGGCCCGCGATCCAGCTGGTGAGCAGGAAGAGCAGGCCGTTGATCACCACCGAGATCAGGCCCAGGGTCAGCACGTAGAGTCCGCACCCGATCGTCTTGATGATCGGGCGCAGCACCGCGTTGACGATGCCGAAGATGACGGCGACGGCCAGGAGAGTGCCGACCTTCCCCGGTGTGGAATCGGTGGTAAGTCGGATGCCGTCGATGACCAAGGTGGCGATCCACAGCGATACCGCGGTGATCACCAGCCGGATGATGATGCCCATGGCTCGCGATGGTGCCACGCCCGGGCCACCAAGAGCAGCAACACTCCACGATCTTGTTGGCGCTAGTCGAGAAAGTCATCGAATCGACGGGTTCGTTAGGTGTCGGCCGCGGTGACCATCGTGTCCAGCAGGGGGCTCCGGCTCGGTGGCTCGACGGCATAGCGTGCGTAGTGACTTGTTGCCTGGTGCCAGTCACCTGTTGCCCGGGCCGCGTGCCTGAATGCGGCACCCGATGCCCGATGCCCGGTGCGTGGGTCCGATGGCCGTTCAGTCGCGGCTTGGCGGCCCGGGTTCCTGTGCCCGGCGCGCGGCCCAGGCCAGCCACGGCGCCGGCGCGGCCAGGCCAGCCACGGCACCGGGCGGCCACCTGCGCGGCCCAGCCATCCAACGGCCTCGTCCCGCTCGCGCCGCGCGGCATCGCGGTCCGTTCCGCCAGGGCGCCTGCGCGGCCGCCTGCACGGCCAGCCTCGTCTCGGGGCCAGCGCGGACGCGGACCCGGGATGGCTGGCCGTGTGCCGCCAGGGATGACCTCGCGGCTCGGCCTAGCTTCGCGCGTTTGGGGTGGGTCAGTCGCGTACCGGGGGGCCGATCAGCTGGGCTTCGATCGGGGTCTGGGAGAGGGCGGCCCAGCGGACCGCGCGGCGGTTGATGACGCCGACCATGTCCGGGCGGATCTGGGTGAGCCATTTGGCTGTTTCGCCCAGGCCGAGGGCGGCGCCTACGAGTTGGGCTTCTTCCTGGCGGAGGGGCTGGACGAGCAGGAGGTCGGCTCGGGAGGCCAGGTCCGCGTCCGCGGGACTGAACTCGTCGCGGACGACCAGGGTGGCCTGCCAGCCGGCGCCTGGGCGGTTGTCCGCGCCTACGGGGCCGATGTCCACCACCATGAGCAGGGGGTGCAGGGCGGAGCCCGGGGGGACGTCCATCGCGCGGCCTGGCGGGATCACCGCGATCGACTCGCCGGGGACCGCCGCGCCGCGTACGAAGGGCTCCCAGGCCTGCGGGCGGGCTGTCTGGACCACCACGCGGGCGCCCAGGGCCATGGCTCGGAGCGACAAGAGCTGGGCGCAGCGCACGCCGCCGACGAGGAGGGCGCGGGTCTGTTCCGGCCGGAAGAGGCGGGCTACGACCGGGTCTCCGTGGCGGTTGCTGCCGATCATCAGGCCCGCGTTGCCGAGGGGCAGGTCGAGGTTGTCCAGCTCGTCCGCCGGGTTGTCGTCGAGGCCGGGGCGACCGGGTACGGCCGGAGCCGTCGGGATGCCCAGGGGCAGCGTGGCGGTCAGGCCGTCGAGGTGTTCGCCGTCGAGGCGCCGGGCGGTGGCTCGCTCGGCGGCGAGGAGTTTGCGCAGCGTCTGGGCGGCGAACGACAGCGTGGTGGCGTCCGGCGCGGCGATGCGGATGGTCAGGTCGACTGCTGTGTCCGTACCCGTGGAGGAGCGTGGGCCGGCACCCAGCGCGACCGTCGTGGCCGCCGCGGGCAGGGCCAGCGTGCGGGTGATGATGCGTCGCGAGGTCTCGATGCGCAGATCAGGCCAGCGGTGCAGGCGGAATGTGGCCTGCGTCATGCCACCCACCTGCAGGCCCGGCCAGGTCTCCTGGGCCGTGCCGACGCCGTCGTCGTGGGACAGCTCGGCGATCACTCGCAGGGCCGCCGCCTCGCCGAGGGGCCGCGCCGGGGTCGGTGCCAGCCGCCGCACCAGCTTGCGCACCAGACCGGACAGCGCGCGCCGGAGATCTTCCTCCGACCAGCCCTCGGCGCGCAGAACGCGCACGGCGAGGTGGGCACGGCTGTGCCCGAGGAGCCGGCCCTCGGTCAATTGACGGTACGAGTTGGCGGGCGTCCCGCTGCCGGCCCGCAGCGAAGGCGCGGGAGCACCGGTGAGAACGAGCTGGATGCGGCACGGTGGGTGCTCGGCGCTCGCGGGCGGCAGCAGCCCGGCGGGAGAGGGCATGGTGACGGCGTCCTCGGCCAGCAGGCCGGCGGGGTCTCCGACCTCCAGGACGCTGGTGAGGCCGTGCTCGTCGACGATGATCGCGGCGGGGTCGCCGGCTAGCTCCGTCTGCTCGACGCGGGATCCCGGTGCGACAAATGCGAGCAGAGCGGTCGGATTCGCATCGACGGAGACGAGGTGCCGGCGGCCCGCATATTGCGCCGCGGTGCCCAGCCACTCGAAGGCCCACCGGCCGCGAAGGCGCAGCCACGTGATGGCGAGCAGCACCACCGCCACGAACACCGCCGCGCCGAGTGCGATGGGGCCGTTGGTGGCGCCGATCAGTAAGGCCACGGCGGCCACCTGGGTGCTGACCAACTGACTAGTGCGAATACCGAAGAAGCGCCCATGTCGGACAAGGGGGGAGCGGATCTTGGGTAGGCGCTGACCGGCACCGCCGAGCTCGGGGAAGCTGCGGTCGCTCGCCACCTCTGCCGTCACCTGCGCCGCCCTCCGATCGTGCGTTTTTCCTTGCGGGGACCCATCGTATGGGGCGGCGGTCCGGGGTGGGGGGTGGCTGTGGATAACTCGGACATCGATATCCACAGGCTGACGTTCCGGGTTACGGTGACCGGCTCCGTACCGCTACCGTCGGTCTGCGGAACGAAAAAGGGCTGCTCAGGGGTGCCCCCCACCGGTTTGCGGAAGGGGCTAACCTGGGGGCCACGTCGATGCACCGGCCCGTCGTCCACCAGGCACGACCCGTCCATTCAGGACCCGGCGCACGACAGACGACAGAGAAAGCGGGGTGACGTCCGGGGTGGCCCAGACGCAGGCAGAATCCGCGGTGATGGCGCAGACCGCCGCGAAGTTCGATCAGGTCAACAGCACGTTGACTTCGATGCTCAACAAGCTCATGTCGGAGCTCTCGGTGCTGCAGACCGCGTGGGTCGGCGCCGGTGGCCGGGCTTTCGAGACGGTCAAGAACCAGTACCAGCGGGATCTGGCCGACCTGAACAAGGCCCTGGCCGACACCGCCGAAGCGATTCGCACCTCGGGTGTCAGCTACGAGAACACCGACAGCTCGGCCGCCGGCACGGTGACCAAGGCTGGTGGCGGCGGCTACAGCCTGCCGCTCGAGAACTGACGGCGGGGGAGGATCACTCAATGAACGACGGATTGCTCCGCGTGAACTTCGGCGCCCTGGCTCAGGCCGGCGCCGACATCCACAAGGCTGTGAACGACCTGGAGTCGCAGCTGAGCCAGCTCGAGGCCGACGCGCGCCCGCTGGTCGCGACGTGGGAGGGCCAGGCGCAGGACGCGTACGCCCAGCGTCAGCAGAAGTGGACCGTAGCGTCCACGGACCTCAAGAACATCCTTCGCGACATCAAGGTCGCGGTGGACCAGGCGGCGCAGGACTACGCGACGACCGAAGGCAACGCGGAGAAGCGCTTCGCGGGCTGATCTGCACGGTACGGCCGGGCCTTCCCGCTGGGGGAGTGCTCGGCCGTTGCCGTTCTCGGGTGCGTGTCGCGAGTGCGTCTCGGGTGCGGGTGTTGGGTGCGGGTCTTGGGTGCGGGCCTCGGGTACCCGGGCCGAGGGCTTTGCCGGCCGGGCTGAAGTCCTTCGACGTGACGCGCTGGGCCGACGATCGCCTCGCCGCGGGTCGGCCCCACCACGACCACCGGTGTTGACGTGTTCCGACCCCTTCCGGAATGCGGCTACTTATGGTCATCGGATCGTGTCTTTACGCGACTGTTGCGCGGGGGCAAAGCCTGGTTGGCTGTATCCACGCAGCCGCCCATTGTGATCGGGGCCTGACCTTGTAGGTTGTACGCGTTGAGGTGGCCCGTTCGCCGCGAAGGGAGAGGTGGACGTGACCGAGTGGGAACCGGGTACGGACGCCGAAGTCGCGATGCGCAACGCCCTGCGCACCGACGACCAGGAGTCCTACTTCCGCATTCTCGCCGGCGTCGACCTGCTCCTGCCCGTCTCGGCGGACGCTCTCGCAGGTCTCGCGCCGATGGGCTGGGGCACGTGGAGCACCGGCGGCCGTACGCACGTGCTGGCGTTCACGTCGCCGTCGGCACTTCAGGCTTGCTTGTCTGATTACGCCGGTTCTGCGCGGCGGGTCGCGTACTCGGAACTTGCGGAGACCTGGCCCAACCTCGAATGGTGGCTGGCGGTCAATCCCGGCCTGCCGATCGAGGGCTACCTCCCGGCCTGGTTCGTGGCCCAGCTCAGCCGTGGTGACCTGCGGCTTCCGAAGCGCGGGCCCGCTCGGGACGGCGCCAACGCGACCGACCGGATGAAGGATCTTCACGCTGCCGCGATGGCCGCCAACGCGGCCGCGGCCCAGAACTACGCCTCACCGGAGTCGGGTGGCCCCATGTCGGGCGACCCATCTTCGGGTACGGCACCCGCCAACGGCACCGAATCCGGCGCATATGCCGCAGGCGCCGCGCGTGCCGGCGAATACGGACCTGGTACGGCGGGCGTGGGCGGATACGGACCCGGCTCAGACGCTGGTAACCAGGACCCGGGGGACGCGCACGCTGCCCGTTCCGGTGGCGTTTCCGCTGGTCAAGGCGCAGTAGCGGCGAGCGGCGCCGGACGGTACGGCGGACCCGAGTCTGGGACCGGTCCGGCCGATGCGTCGCCGGCCGGTCCGGGCGGGCTTCCCGTGCGTACTCCGGGCGCCGTCCTTCCCAGTGGGTTGCCGTCGCGCGTACCGGCCACGCCGCCTGGGATGGGTGGGCCTGGCAGCTCCTCCTCCTTCAGTGGCTTCAGTACCGGGCAGGACAGGCCGGCACGCCCCGGCGCGGACGTCCCTGCGTCCTACAGCCCGGCCCCCGTTCCCCCAGCTTCCGGTGCGTCCGGTGGCCGTGGCCCGGGTTCCGGGTCGGCGGTTCCTCCGGGGAGTGCGCTGGATGCCCTGGCCAGCAGGTCCGGGATGCCGGCTCCGTCGAGTGGTGCGAGTGCCCTCGACGCGCTGGGTAGCCGCGGTGGTGCTCCCGCCCGGCCGAGCGGTGGAGACCGGCCGAGCGGTGGAGAGACGCCGCCCGGGGGTGCTGACGCCCGGCCGAATAGTGGCGGTGCAAAGGGCAGCGGCGATCGGGAGAGCGCCGACCTGCCGCCCTTGCAGCGACCGGATGGGCCTCTACCGACTCGCACGCCGATGGCGCAGACTCCGCCTGTTCCTAGCCACCTCGCGCAGCGCGAGCAGTCCGGCGGCGCGGCGACCGGCAACGCGGGCGCCGGCCAGGAAGCGGCTCCCGGCCAGGAAGCGACTCCCGGCCAGAACGCCACGACGGCCCCAGGTCAGAACGCCACGACGGCCCCAGGCCAGGGCGCCACGGCCGCCGACCAAGGAACGAACGCCGGTCGCGACAGCGCCACCAGCGAACAGGCTGGTGAAACCGCGGGCCCGGGTGGTCTCCCGCGCCGGCAGGTGGGTTCGTCCTCGGAGCGTCCTCCCAGCATGGCCGCGGCTGCTCAAGCCCTCGCGGCGAAGGGCGAGGCCGGTGCATCCCCGACCAACCCGGCAGAGAGCCCGGCAGGGTCGAGTCCGGCCGCCCGTCCACCGCAGGCGAGTATCGCTCCGCCCGTGATTCCGGGTGCGGGCGGTGCCAACCGTACGAGCGTCCCCGAACCGGCAGTCCGCCCGACGATTCCCGGTGTCTCGTCGGGGAGTGGTCTTCCCACCCGGCCGACCGGAGGGAGCCGGCCCGGCGGCGGGCTGGCGCCGGGAGAGACCGGCCGTTCCACGGCGGATACCCAGCGCTTCGAGGCACCTCGCACGGCGTCCCAGGCCCAGGCCGAGCGGGTCCCCGCGCCCCCGCCCGGTGCCTCGGCCGAAGTCGGCGGGGCCAGAGGATCAGCGTCTCAGGCCGGTCCGTCGGTGGAAGCCGGCGGGATGGCCGGTCCGTCGGTGGAAGCCGCCGGGATGGCCGATCAGGCGGCAGGGGCCGGCGGCGCCGGGGGATCAGCGCCTCAGGCCGGACCCTCCGTGGGAGCCCTCGGCGGATCGATGCCCCAGGCAGGCCCCCCGGCGCAGGCCGGAGAAGCCGGTGGCGCGCCCTCCAAGAGCGCGCAAGCAAGCGGCCGCATCGCGCCTCCGGCGTACGCCGCGGACGAGGATGACTTCATTGCCGCCAACGAGGTCGAGCGGGACCTCTACCAGGCGACGCTCGATCACAGCACCGATGCCTTCCTCTCCACGCTGCTGCTCGCCACCGTTCTGGTGCCGGTCGCGCCCGATTCGCGCCCGGGAAGCTCGCTCGGGGAGGCTGGGTTTGCGTTCCGGACCGAGGAGATGGACGGGGAGCGGTTCCTGGTCGTCTTCACGAGCCCGGACCGGCTGAGCGATCACTACGCCGAGCCTGCGCGTACCGTCGCCGTCCGGTTCGTTGATCTGATTCGGAACTGGCCCGACCCGGCCTGGTCCTTCGCCGTGAACCCTGGCACCGCGGTCGGGGCGAAGTATCCGGGGCCGCAGGTCATCGCGCTGGCCAGCTGGGCGATCGAGGCCGGGCTCGGCGGGGAGCCGGTCGAGGAAGTCGATGCTGCTGTTGTGCCGGAGCAGGCGGGTGAGACCGATGCGCGGCCTACCACGATGCAGAAGGCGGTTCCGGCCGAGCAGGTCGACTACTACTTGGAGCGGGGATACGACCGGGTGGCCGGGTTCGTGCACCGCGCCGCCGAGGTGGAGCATCTGCGGAGTCCTGAAGAGCTGTTCGCCGCGCTCGGGCTGCTTTACGACGGGTCGCCCTATCAGGCCGATGCCAAGGAGGCCTTCGTGCTTCGCTGGCCGGCTTTCCGGCCGAGTCTTTACCGCATTCCGTACGGCGGGCAGAGCGAGCAGGCGCTGCGCGCCATGGACGGGTGGGTGATCGAGCGCCCGCCGTTCCGGGGTAACGGGTTTGCGCCGGGTGAGGGCAAGGACGTCATCGCCGAGTTCAAGGTGGACAGTGTCCGGTTGCCGCACGGGGCCCAGTTGTGGCACCTCGACGCCGAGGGGCAGGAGCGCCTGCTCGCCGTCTTCGACTGCGACGCCCCGGTCTGGCGCCGGGTCAGCGAGTGACGCCGATGGGCGAAGCGAGAGCGCCGCGGGAGCAAAGGCGAGTGAGGGCAGTGCGCGTGGAGGGAGACGGCGATGCGTGACGGGTACGTCGTGACCTGGCACGGGCGCGAGTACGACGCCGCGCCCGACGGCGAGAACGTGCGCATCTATGCCCCCGAGTCCGCCGACGGCTTCGAGGAAGTGCAGCCGGGACGCTACGTCCGGGTGCTGCGGTCCGGGGAGTTCAGCGATCTCGTGTACGTCCGTACGACCTGCTCCTGGCGCGGCGAGCCGTTCATCGTCCTCGCCGAGGCCGACAGCTGGCTACGGGTGGAGTACACCGGCGGCCGGGGTCCCGTGGCGCGGTCGCTGGGGCTGGAGGAGTTCGACTTCGGGGTGTATCAGGGCTGGGCCCCCGCCCACGAGGTGAGCGAGCTCTACGAGCACCGGGTCTAGGCGAGCCGGCTCAGGCCTTCAGCCAGCGCAGGATCTCCCCGGTCACCACGTCCGCCGCCTCCTGATGGAGGAAGTGGCCCGCGTTCTCGATGAGCCGCCACTCGTACGGCGCGATCACGTAGCGTCCCGATCCCTGGGCCGTTCGTGGCAGCACCGCCGTGTCCAGCGCCCCGTGCATCTGGAGGGTCGGGGTGGTCAGGGGTTTCTGCATCAGCTTCACGAACCGGTATCCCTGGAGGCGCAACGCCGAGCGGAACACCCACCTGTACGCCTCCAGGGCGCAGAACGCCGCCTGGGGGATCCGGAGTGCCTCGCGGCAGCGGGCCGCGTAGTCGGTGAACTCCGGGGTCTGTGTCCATGTCGGACCGCTCCACCGCTCGATGAGCTCGCCGACCACCGCGGCGTCGTCCTTGGTGAGGACGTGTTCGTAGCGGGGGACCTGGAACTTCAGGGTGGGGGCCGTTGCCGCGATCTGGCCTCGCGGGTCGGCGAAGAGTGCCGCGCGCAGGCGCAGCGGGTGGGCTGCGCCGAGGACCACGAGGCGGCTGACCATCTTGGGGTGGAAGGCCGCCGCCGTCCAGCCGATCATGCCGCCCGCGCCCGTTCCGACGATCATGGCGGAGCGTTCGCCGAGGGCGCGGATCAGGCCGGTGACGTCGGCGGCCATGGTGTAGCCGTCGTAGCCGCGGGGTGGCTTGTCGCTGGCGCCGTAGCCGCGGAGGTCGAGCGCGACCGCGCGGAAGCCCGCGTCGGCGAGCCGGGGCAGCATGTCGTGCCACGCCCACCAGAACTCCGGGAAGCCGTGCAGCAGCAGCACGAGCGGCCCGGTGCCGGCCTCGACGACGTGGAAACGGCTGCCGTTGGCGCCGACGAAACGGTGGGTCCAGGGACCCTCCGTCAGGACGCACGACTCGTCCACCTGCGAACTCATGCGAAACAGCGTACGGGCACCCGGCTACGCCGGTGTTGTCCCGGTCACTGGACGCGCTCGAACGCCTCCATGACGACCTGTGTTCCCTCGCCGCAGTCGATGCGCAACTTGTTGGGGACGAAGCGGACCCGGATGTGGTCGCCCTTCTTCAGCTCCGTGCCGACGGGCGAGTAGACCGCGTACGGTTTGCCGTCCCAGTCGGCGAAGCCGTAGCAGGGGCCGGTGCCGCCGCGGGTGACGAGGCCGTCGATCCAGCCGGGGCTGGCAATGCTGTCCGTCGGGGTCTTGGGGATTCCGCTCGGCTTCTTCGCACCAGGGGGCGCTCCCGTGCCGACCGAGTTGGGAGGAATCGGGGTGGCGGAACTAGTCGCGTCGGCAGGCGGGGTGGGGGCGGCGGCCGACGGAGAGACGCTGGGCGAGGGGGGCACGGAGATGCCGGGATCGGCGGCCTCGGTGGATGAGCAGGCTGTCAGAAACCCCAGGACCAGGGACGTCGCTGCGGCCGTACGGAAAAGGGACATGGTGTTGCACCTCCGGTGAGTGAGACCCGGGTTGAGCGCGGCAGGTTCCCACCGACGGCGAGAAAGGGTGACGCCCGGGGACCTCGGTCCCCGGGCGTCAGGTGGTGCGGTGGTTCAGGAAATCTTGATCTTCATCGAGGTGCCGTCCTGCGACACCACCTTGATCTTGACCCCGACGGCCGGCAGCTTGACGCCGTTCCACGGGATCTCGTCGTAGAAGTACTTCTTGGTGTCGTCGAACGTCGACTTCGCGGCCTGGCCCCGGACGTAGCTGGGCTTGCCGTTGATGTGCAGCGTGAACGAGTCGGCCTTGTTCAGGCTGAACGGGGCGTCGTACAGCTGGACGCGGGCCCGCCACGGGGCACCTTCCAGGTTGTACGACGGCGCCGGGTGGCTGTCGATGATCAGGTTCAGTCCGGAGCCGGGGTGGGTGTTGACGTTGTTGTTCGCCACCGACTGGTCGTTGTACGAGATCAGCAGGCCCTGCTGGTACGCGAAGTGCTCGGCCCAGTCCGGCTTGGTGTTCGCCCAGCCGATGTTGTACGGGCCGGTCTTGAGGTACTTGTCGAACGAGGTGTAGCTGCGGTTGCCCGCGATGTAGAAGTTGTCGAACTCCGCGGTCGTGGTCTGACCCACGACGCTGAAGCCGGCCGGCGTCCAGGCGAGGGTGCCCTCGGCGCCGTCGGTGGAGGCCGCGGCGCCGTTCACCTTGACGGTGAGGTCGTCGCCGAAGAAGCCGCCCTTGGAGGCGCCGCCGTCGGTCAGGTAGTGCAGGCGGACCTGCACCTTCTTGCCGGCGTACGCGTCGAGCGGGATGTGGATGTCCTTCCACGCGCCACCGCTGGTGCCGGTGATCGCCGGACGGCCGGGCTCGCCGCCGTCCTTGCCGAGCGGGGCGCCGTCGATGGTGCCGTCGACCGCGGTCCAGGTGGTGCCGCTGTCGGCCGAGACCTCGAAGTACAGGTAGTCGTAACCCTCTTCGATCGAGTAGCGGCCCTTCAGGTCCAGCGACCCGGAGGTGGCGCCGGTCAGGTCGACCGCCTGGGTCAGCGACGTGTTGAGCTTGTCCGCGTTGCCGGAGAAGTACTGCTTGGTGCCCGCGAACGGGGCGCCGAGGTCAGTGGTGACCTTCTTGTCCGGGAGGACCACGACCACGCCTTGGGCCTTGGACGTGTTGTACTCCTGCGGGCCGAGCTCGAGGGTCTTCTTGTGACCCGCGACCACGGTCTCGTAGTCCAGCCAGCCGAGCTGCAGCTTGTTCCAGGCGCCGATGTCGCCGGGGCGCGTGCCGAGGGGCTCGCCCGCGCCGGAGAGACGGCTCTGGGCCATCAGCGTCCAGTACTCGCTGTTGTTGTTCGTGCCGCCGTCGGTGTCGTAGTCGTCCGGCAGGCCGAGGTCGTGGCCGTATTCGTGCGCGAAGACGCTGAGGCCGCCGTTCTCGGGCTGCATGGTGTAGTCGGAGATCCAGACGCCGGTGTTGCCGATCTGAGTGCCGCCGTACTGGTTGTACGAGGGGCCGTCGACGCCCACCGTGTTCAGGAAGGCGTTCCAGCGGTGCGCCCAGATGGCGTCCTCACCCTGCTGCGGGTCACCGTCGGACTGGTCGCCGCCGGCGTGGACGATCTGGAAGTGGTCGATGTAGCCGTCCGGCTCGTTGAAGTCGCCGTCACCGTCGTAGTCGTTGCGGTCCCACTTGTCGTACTCCTTGACCTCCGCGGCGATCTGCGCGTCGGTCCGGCCGGCGGCCTTGCGGTCGGCGACCCACTTGTTGACGGCGTCGCGGACCAGGGCCCAGGCGTTCGTGTCGGTGCAGGTGCCGTTGACGTCGCAGTCACGACCGTAGCGGGCCTCGTTGTAGGGCACCTTCACCCAGTCCGAGACCTCGCCGTCGACGCTGTAGCGCCCCGACGACTGCGTCTCGTAGTAGGTCTTGAGCGACTCGACGCCCTTGCCCTTGCCGAAGTAGAGGTCCTCGTAGTGCTTCTTGTCGTAGTTCGGCTGCCAGACCGTGGTGTTGTCCATGGTGCGGTCGGGTGCCGGAATCTTGTTGTGGAGCGGGCCCTCGAACGTCGTCGGGCCCGGCGTCTTCGGGTCGCTGTCGACGTCCGGGTAGTTCGGGTGCCGCTGGTTCCCGAACTCCGCCAGGATCACGAAGATCTTGTCAGTACGCTCGTTGCTGAGCTCGACGTACTGGTCCTGGCCGGCCGCCTTGACGGTGCGGTCGTTCAGGCCGCCGCCCCGCGTCTTGCCGACCTTCGCAACGGTGCTGCCGCCGCGCTCCTGCGTCTTGATCTCGCCCTTCAGGACGCCGTTGATGGCTTCCTGACGCAGTTCGCGGCGCTTGTCCTCGACCGGGTTGGGGAGGTCGTCCATCGCGGCCCGCTTGCTGGCCGCCGGTGTCGGCTCCACCGGCGGCGCCGCCTGGGCCACCGTCGGGAGCGAAATCCCGACACCGGTGACCATTGCGGCGCCGAGTAGTCCCACGACTACCTTTCGCACTACGTACCTCCGTCGACGTGCCCGAAACGCTGGGTTGCAGCGGTCGGCATGCAACGACCTTGTGATCAAGGCCTCAGTGAACGTATGCAAAAAGTGAGATGCATGGAAGTCTTCGCAACGAATTCTTTATGCGAAACGAAACTGCGCCCGGGAGATTTCCCGAGCGCCGTTCCAAATGTCCCAGATCAGCTGATCTTGATCTTCATCGAGGTGCCGTTGACATCGAGCACCTTGATCTTGACGCCGACCGCCGGAAGCTTGACGCCATGGTTCGGCAGCTCGTCGTAGAAGTACTTGGCGGTGTCGTTGAACAGCGGCTGCGCGGCCTGGCCCCTGATGTAGCTGGGCTTGCCGTTGATGTGCAGCGTGAACGAATCCGCCTTCTTCAGGCTGAACGGGGCGTCGTACACCTGGATGCGGGCCCGCCACGGCAGCCCTTCCAGGTTGTAGAACGGCGCCGGGTGCGCATCGATGTACAGGTTGCGGCCCGAACCCGGGTGCACGTTGGTGTTGTTGTCGACCTGCGAGGTGTCCCAGTACGAGATCAGCAGACCCTCCTGGTAGGAGTAGTGGTCCACCTTGTCCGGCAAAGTCGGCAGATAGCCGAAGAAGTACGGGCCGGTCTTCAGGTACTGGTCGTACGACACGTAGCTGCGGTGGCCGGCGATGTAGAAGTTGTCGAACTTCTTGGACGAGGTCGCCCCGACGATCGAGAAGCCGTCCAGCGCCCACGTGGTGGCACCCTCGGCACCGTCGGCCAGCACGGTCGCGCCGTCCGCCGTGATCGTCACGTCGTCACCGAAGAAGCCGCCCGCGGACACGCCACCGTCGGTGAGGTAGTGCAGACGGAAGGTGATCTTCTTGCCCGCGTACGCGTTCAGCGGCACCGCGATGTCCGCCCAAGCGCCGGCCGTGCTGCCGGTGAGGGCCGGCGTGTTGCTGGCGTCCCGCGGGAACGCCGCGCCGTTCAGCGTGCCGTCCAGGCGGGTCCAGGTAGCGCCGTTGTCCGTCGAGGCCTCGAAGTACAGGAAGTCGTAGTCCTGCTCGATGTTGTACCGGCCCTTGAGCGTGACCGCGGCGGTGGTCTTGCCGGTCAGGTCGATCGCCTGCGACATGGAGTTGTTGAGGTCGTCGGCGTTGCCGGAGAAGAACTGCTTGGTGCCGGCGAACGGGGCGCCGAGGTCGGTGGTGACCTCCTTGTCGGGCAGCACCACCACCGCGCCCTGCGCCTTGGAGGTGTTGTACTCCTGCGGGCCGAGCTTGAGGGTCTTCTGCTGACCCGCGACCACGGTCTCGTAGTCGAACCAGCCGAGCTGCAGCTTGTTCCAGGCGCCGAGGTCGCCCGGCCGGGTGCCGATGGCCTGGTCGCCGGCCGCGCTGAGCCGGCTCTGGGCCATCAGGGTCCAGTGCTCGTTGTTGTTGTCGCCGAGGCCCGAGGTGTCGTAGTCGTCCGGCAGGCCCAGATCGTGCGTGTACTCGTGCGCGAAGACGCTCAGGCCACCGTTCTCCGGCTGGATGGTGTAGTCGCCGATCCAGATGCCGGTGGTGCCGATCTGCGTGCCGCCGAGCAGGTTACCGGTCGGGCCGGTGCGGCCCTGGTCGGTGCCGTACGCGTACCAGCGGTGGCTCCAGATCGCGTCCTCGCCCTGCTGCGGGTCACCGTCGGCCTGGTCGCCGCCGGCGTGGACGATCTGGAAGTGGTCGATGTAGCCGTCGGGCTCGTTGAAGTTGCCGTCGTTGTCGAAGTCGTAGCGGTCGTACTGGTCGAACGACTTCATGTCCGCGGCGACCTGGGCGTCGGTACGTCCGGCGGCCTTCTGCTCCTCGACCCACTTGTTTGCGGCGTCGCGGACGAGCGCCCAGGTGTTGTTGCAGACGTGGGCGCCGCAGAAGTCGCGGCCGTACCGGGCCTCGTTGTAGTTGACCTTGACCCAGTCGGTGACCTCGCCGTCGACGCTGTAGCGCCCGGACGACTGGGTCTCGAAGTAGGTCTTCACCGACTCCTTGCCGGCGCCCTCACCGAAGTACAGGTCGCGGTAGTGCTCGGCGTTGTAGTCGGGCTGCCACACCGTCGAGTTGTCCTTCGAGCGGTCGGGCGCGGGAATCTTGTTGTGCACCGGGCCGTCCCACGTCACCGGGCCCGGGGTGGCCGGGTCGCTGTCCACGTCGGGGAAGCTGGGGTGCCGGTCGTTGCCGAACTCGGCCAGGATCACGAAGATCCGGTCGGTCCGCTCGCGGCTGACCTCGACGTACTGGTCCGTACCGGACTTGGCCACCTTGCGGTTGGTCACGCCCGAGCCCTGCGTACGGCCGACCTTGACGACCGTGCTGCCGTTTCGCTTTATGGGTTTCGCCTTGCCGCTCACGACGTCGGCGACAGCCTCCTCGCGCAGAGCGCGACGCTTGTCCTCGAGCGGGTTGGGCAGATCGTCCACTTGAGCCGTGTCGGCCTTGGCCGCCGGCATCGGATCGACCGGCGGTGCTGCGAGGGCACCGGCCGGGAGTGACATCCCGACGCTGGTGACCATCACGGCGCCGAGCAGTCCCACGACCACCTTGCGCACTACGTTTACCTCCGTTGGCATAACCGCGCGCTGGGGTACAGCGACGGCGGTGAACCGCCCCGGATTCGGAGCTCAGGTGAACGTATGCAAACCCACCGATGTATCGGAAGGGGCCACACGGATTGTTCGGGGATGGTTACGCATTATGGATGGGGCATAATGCAAATACCGGCAAATGGCGGAAAATGGACCGTCCACATGAAACGGCGGCAGATCCCTACGATCGCAGATCTGCCGCCGTTCATAGATGAATATCTCAGTCTTCGGACTTGGCCTCTTGCATTCCGGAGGAGATCAGGTCCATCACCGTGGAGTCCTGGAGGGTCGTGACGTCGCCCAGCGACCGGTTCTCGGCCACGTCCCGCAGCAGCCGTCGCATGATCTTGCCGGAGCGGGTCTTGGGCAGCTCCGCCACCAGCATGATCTGCCGCGGCTTGGCAATCGGGCCCAGCTTCTTGGCCACGTGGGTACGCAGATCCTGGATGAGCTTCTCGCCCGCCTCGCCCGCCGTGTCCACATTGCCCCGCGGGATTGTGAACGCCACGATCGCCTGCCCGGTCGTCGCGTCGGTCGCGCCCACGACGGCCGCCTCGGCCACCGACGGGTGCGACACCAGCGCCGATTCGACCTCCGTCGTCGAGATGTTGTGGCCGGACACCAGCATCACGTCGTCGACCCGGCCCAGCAGCCAGAGCGCGCCGTCCTCGTCCTTCTTCGCGCCGTCGCCGGCGAAGTAGACCCAGTCGTCGCCGGAGCCGGCGCCCTTGCCGAAGCGCGACCAGTACGTGTCGATGAAGCGCTGGTCGTCGCCCCAGATCGTGCGCAGCATCGACGGCCACGGCTCGCGCAGCACCAGGAAACCGCCGCCGCCGTCGGGCACCGACTCCGCCGCGTCGTCGACGACGTCCGCGGAGATGCCCGGCAGCGGGGTCATCGCGGAGCCGGGCTTGGTGCTGGTGACACCGGGCAGCGGGGAGATCATGATCGCGCCGGTCTCGGTCTGCCACCACGTGTCCACGATGGGGGCCTTCTCGCGCCCGACGTTCGCGCGATACCACATCCAGGCCTCGGGGTTGATCGGCTCACCCACGCTGCCGAGCAGGCGCAGCGAGGACAGGTCGTACTTGGCCGGGATGTCGTCGCCCCACTTCATCATCGTGCGGATGAGTGTCGGCGCGGTGTAGAGGATGGTCACCTTGTACTTGTCGACGATCTCCCAGAACCGTCCCTTGTGGGGGGTGTCCGGGGTCCCCTCGTACATGATCTGGGTGGCGCCGTTGGAGAGCGGTCCGTAGACGATGTACGAGTGCCCGGTGACCCAGCCGATGTCGGCGGTGCACCAGTAGACGTCGGTCTCCGGCTTGAGGTCGAACACGGCGTGGTGCGTGTACGACGTCTGGGTCAGGTAGCCGCCGGTGGTGTGCAGGATGCCCTTCGGCTTACCGGTCGTGCCCGAGGTGTAGAGGATGAACAGCGGGTGCTCGGAGTCGAACGCCCGCGGCTCGTGCTGGTCGCTCGCCTGCTCGACCGTCTCGTGCCACCACAGGTCCTTGTCGCCCCAGGCCACGTCCTCGCCCGTACGGCGGACGACCAGCACGTGCTCGATGCTCGGGCACTGCGCGACGGCCTCGTCGACGGTCGGCTTGAGGGCCGACGGCTTGCCCCGGCGGTAACCGCCGTCCGCGGTGATCACCACCTTGCAGTCCGCGTCCTGGATGCGGGTGGCCAGCGCGTCGACCGAGAAGCCGCCGAAGACCACGCTGTGCAGCGCGCCGATCCGGGCGCAGGCCAGCATCGCGACCGCGGCCTCCGGGATCATCGGCAGGTAGATCGCTACCCGGTCGCCGGCCGTGACGCCGAGCTCGGTCAGCGTGTTCGCCGCCTGGCTCACGCTCTTGAGCAGGTCGGCGTACGTGATCGCGCGGGTGTCGCCCGGCTCGCCCTCCCAGTGGATCGCGACCTTGTCGCCGTGGCCGGCCTCGACGTGCCGGTCGACGCAGTTGTACGCGATGTTGAGCTCGCCGCCGACGAACCACTTGGCGAACGGCGGGTTGGACCAGTCCAGCACCTGGTCCCAGGGCTTGGCCCAGGTCAGCCGCCGGGCCTGCTCCTCCCAGTACGCCAGCCGGTCCGCGCCGGCCTGCTCGTACGCCTCGGCCTTGATGTTCGCCGCGGCGGCGAGCTCGGCCGGCGGCGGGAACTGCCGCGTCTCCGAATACAGGTTCTCCAGCGTCTCACTCATGAGGGCGGCTCCTCTGCTCTCTTTAATGGTGAACACTAGTTCCGACGACCGTCCCGAGCGAGGATTGCGCGCGGCGTGATCGGTACTGCGCGAATCTTGCCACTTCCGAGCCCGTACGCGCAGCCCAGGGGTCGGCCCGTTTTCCGGCTAAGTTAGGCGCGTGACGAACGATCCGCTGGCCTCCCTGCTCACCCTCGCCGACATCGAGCAGGCCTTCACCGACGCCCGCACCGGCGTGGACACCGCGCTGCGGCACCGTGCCCTGCGACGCAACGGCGGCCAGGTGGCCGCGGAGATCGGCCTGCGCGCCGCCGTCGCGAGCGCGGCCCTCGAGGACCACCGCTACGACCTGGCCGCCGTCCGGGCGGGCACGATCACCGACCCGGTCGTGCAGGGCGCGCTGCGGGTCTCCGAAGCGCTCGACGGCCTCGCCGCCCTCTGGCCGCGGGCTCCCCGCCAGGTGCTGGCCCGGCTGCACGTGCTGGCGGCACGCGGAACCGTCGCGGACGCCGAGCTGGGCCGGCTGGTGTCCGGGGCCGAGCGGATCGACGCGCTGGCCAAGCTGGTCGCCGGCAACGAGAGGACGCCGCCGCTGCTGCTGGCCGCGATCGTGCACGCCGAGCTGCTGACGCTCCGCCCGTTCGCCGGCCCGGCAGGCGTGGTGGCCCGCGCCGCTGCCCGGCTCACCCTCGTCTCGCGGGGCTTCGACATCCGCGGCCTGGTCGGGGTTGAGCAAGGGCACCTGGACCGCGAGCCCGAGTACGTCGGCTCAGCCGGCGCGTACGCGACCGGAACCCCCGACGGCGTCCGCTCGTGGCTGCGGCACTACGCCGCGGCCGTGTCGGCCGGCACGGACGAGTTGGTTCGGGTGGCCGATGAGGTGCTGGCACCTTCAGGCAAATGACGCCTCGGTCGGGCGGATTGTTCCTTTGGTCCCTGGTTCGGTTGGCATACTCGTGCGAGTGGGAGACGACTGGGTTCGCCCCTACTCGCCGGGAACCGGCCGCTGGCTGGTCATCGGCTGGGAGGCGGTGGCATTCGGGCTGCTGGGCTGGGCGAGCATCGGGCTTTTCGAGCTGACCGGCGTCGGCGTACGCATCCTCGCGTTGCTCATGGCGGTGGTCTGGGTGCTCGGCGGCTGGCGCATCCTCGAGATGGGCGTCTACGTCAGCCCGGAGGCGCTGCGCATCCGCGGCCTCCTGCGCTCGCGCACGATGCGCTGGGACGAGATCGCCCACGTCCGCCTGCACCGGCACACCAACAAGATCGGCCACTGGGAGCTGCAGGGCGGCATGACCGTCCTGATCGAGCGCCGCGAGGGGTCGACGGTCAACACCGAGCTGTGGGCGCAGGGCGTGGACTTCCACCGCCGGCCGCAATTGTTCCGCGCGGTCTATCACGAGCTTCGCAACCGCCACCTGGCCGCGACGGTCTGAGCGGAAAAGTAAGGACGGCGCCTCACTGATGAGGCGCCGCCGCTTGCGCGTCCGACCGGGTTATCAAGCGTGCACCTGGGTCGTTGTCGACAGTCCCGCCGGTATACCTGGTGGGTCCCGCCGCAACGTGCCTGCCGTGGCTGATCGCGCGTGGGTTCCCGGTGGCCGTGCACGGAACCCTTCGGTGTTTCTCGCGGTCCCGCGTGTTCTTTCTACGCCGCCGCGCCCTTGATCACCAGGGCAAAGGCTACGAACGGTGATTAGTCAGACCCTTGCCGGTGACAGTCCTCTATGCTTTATGCCGGCGCGGCGCGCATGCGGCGGTGGCGGCCGTACAGCGCTATCCCGATCGCCACGCCCACACCCACCCCGAGAGCGGCGGCGGCCACCGGGACGGCAGGACGATCCCGCAGCCGACGGCCCAGCGGCACCGGATGGCGGAATTCCAGCACCGGCCACGAGCGCTCCAGCGCCACCCGCCGCAGCGCGCGGTCCGGGTTCACCACACTCGGATGCCCCACCGCCTCCAGCAGCGGCAGGTCACTGTTCGAATCCGAATAGGCGTAACACTCCGCAAGGTCGTACCCCCGCCCGGCGGCGAGCTCGCGCACCCCGGCAACCTTGCTGGGCCCGGCCGCGTAGAACTCCACCTCGCCGCTGTAGCGCCCGTCGACGATCCCCATTCGCGTGGCGATCACGTCGGTCACCCCGAGCAGCGCGCCGATCGGACGCACCATCTCGTCGCCCGAGGCGGAGACCAGCACGACGTCCCGGCCGGCCGCCTGATGCTCGCCGATGAGGATGGCGGCTTCGGCGTACACGTAGGGATTGATGAGCTCTTCCAGGGTCTCCGCGACGATCTGCCGAACCTGCTCGACCTTCCACCCCTTGCAGAGCGCGGCCAGATAGTCACGGGTGCGCGCCATGGTGTGCTCGTCGGCGCCTCCAAGCCGGAACATCAGCTGCGCGTAGGCCGACTTCACGACGTCCCGCCGGCTGATCAGCCCATCGCGGTAGAACGGCCGTCCGAAGGCCAGCGCACTGGACTTGGCGATGACGGTCTTGTCGAGGTCGAAGAACGCGGCGCTCGGGCCCACGGGCCGAAAGTGTAGCCGCAAGTCGCACCCGAACCGGGTTTGTGGGGTTTCTCGTGACGGTGGGTACTCGACGGTGGCGCGGTACTGAGGCATGCTTGTGTTGCGACTGGGATTCATGTTGTCGTCTGCTTGCCTTTGGCAGTCGCCTTTCCCGCAAGGTTTCTCGGTGGTTGCGCCCCCCGCGATCGCCGAGCCGATTCGGCTCGCCCCCCCTGAGCCGAATCCTCGGACGACCCCCGTCACCCCCGACGGGGGTCGTTCTTTATTTGCTCACTTCCGGCGGAATTTACGGTACGGCGGTGGGGAGGGTGCTGCCCGCGCACACGCGAGGCGGTGCCGGGTCGCTCTGAGGGGACGCGACAATCCGGGCTGAGACGGTGGTCCGGCGTGACTTTTTTGAGCGGGCCGCTCGGGCTCGCTTGGCGGGCTCGCTGGCGGGTCAGGCGCCGGTGGCCTGGCTGAGGCCGGCCGACTCTTCTTCCTCGGGTATGCCGAACAGCTCGCACAAACCGGTCACCGACAGCACCCGGCGGAAGTTGGGGCTCGGGTTCATCACAACGAAGCGGCACTCCGCCTGCGTCGCCGCCCGATAGCCCTCGATCAGTGCACCGAGCCCGGTGGAATCGATGAACGTGGCCTCGGCCAGCTCGACCCGAATCTCCGGGGGCGACCCCTCGTCGACCACGTCCCGGATCGCCTGGGCGACCTCGTCGGAATTGGAGAAGTCAATCTCCCCGTACACGGTGACTTGGGCGATGCCGTCCTCGCCGACCTCGCTCCGTATCGGGTTCTCCATGCCAACTCCATCGGTCGTGTCGGCACCAACATACCCAACGTCAGCACCATCCACTCGCCCAAGTCAGCTACGCCCCCACCCGGCGCTCCGCGTAGCAGATCAGCCCCGGGTGAGGGGGTTGTCCACAGCCCGGTGGCTCGTCCACAGGCCGCCGATCGCCCCTTGAACCCACCCAGCCAGACCGAGACGGTAGACGCCACCTCCACCGCCCCCGCCGCCGTCATCCCCGTCTCCGCTCCTCCTCCTCCTCCTCCTCCTCCTCCTCCTCCTCCTCCTCCTCCTGCTGCTGCTGCTGCTCCTCCTGCCGCTCCCTCCCGTCCGCGTCCGCTTTCCTCGCCCCCTCACCGCGCCGGCCCGTCCGCCTCCGCCGTCCTCATCGCTCGCCGACCCGTCCCGCTGGAGTCCTGATGTCCGCCCGTACCTCATTGCCGCTGGTCGTGACCGCCGACCCGGAGCTGCTCGACGACCTGGTCCGGCTCGCCGCCGCCGGCGGCACCGAGATCGACGTGGCGGCGGACCCCATCGCGGCCCGCGACCGCTACCTCGGCGCGCCCGTGGTCCTGATCGGCGCAGACCAAGCCGTCGCCTGTCTACGCGCCCGCCTCCCGCGCCGCCCCCGCGTGGTCGTGGCCGGCCACGAACCGATCGTGCACGAGGCATGGGAGGTTGCCCAGCCGCTCGGCGCCGAGCACGTGGCCATGCTTCCGGCCGCCGAACCTTGGCTGGTCGACCGGTTCGCCACCGCCGCCCCCGACGAGCCGCCCCCGGCCGGCCGCATCCTCGCGGTCCTGGGCGGCCGGGGCGGCGCCGGCGCGAGCACCCTTGCCGGCGGCCTCGCCGTCACCGCGGTGCACGAGGGCCTCCGTACGCTCCTCCTGGATGCGGATCCCCTCGGCGGCGGCCTGGATCTCGTGCTGGGGTGGGAGCAGGTCGAAGGTCTGCGCTGGCCTGCGCTTGCCGAGGCGGGCGCTCACGCCGATCCGTCCGCCCTGCTCAAGGCACTCCCGCACCAGGGCGACCTGGTTCTCCTGTCGTTCTCCCGAGACAGCCTTCCGGGAGTGCCGCCCGAGGCCATGGCCGTCACGATGCGTGCCGCACGCGAGAACCGCGACCTGACCGTGGTGGACGTACCTCGCCACCTCGACGACGCCGCAACCATCGCCCTCGCGGCCGCGGACCAGGCAATCTTGATCGTCCCGGCAGAGCTCCGCGCGACCGCATCGGCGGCACGGGTGGCAGCGGCGGCCCAGCAGCACTGCCCGCAACTCTCCGTGGTGGTCCGCGGCCCGGCACCGGGGCGTTTACGGGCCCGCGAGGTGGCCAGATCGTTAGGACTTCCGCTGGCCGGCTCATTGCGGCCCGAGCAAACGCTCTGCCAAGGGCTCGAGGAGGGCCAGCCACCCGCCGCGGGAGGCCGCGGCCCCCTGGCGGACCTCTGCCGCCGCATCCTCAGTGGCCTCAACTCAGCGCCGTGATCATCAACTGTGTACGCCGGCTCTGATCAAGTGCGGACAAAAGTCGTTCTGGATCAAGCGCGGGCTACGGCTGGTCTGCACCAAGCGGGGAGCTCGCTGGTCAGCGACAAGTATCATCCGTTCGATGGCTCATGACGTTGCTGGCCGGTCCACGGTCGACATGCCGGCCGACTCTGACCTGCCGATCGAGACTGGCTTACGGGCCAGCACTGATGCGCGGGTCGATGCCGACGTTCCAGTCGGCACGGGCGTGCGGGTCGACGCTGGGCCGTCGGCCAGCGCTGTGCGCCAGCCGCCTGAAAAGCTCGTCGAGCGGGCGAGGCCGGACGCCGGCGAGGCGGGGATGGTCCGGTGGTTGCATCGGGGCCTCACCCTGGCCGCGATCATGGGCCTGGTCGTGGGCACCCGGGCCTTCTGGAACGCCCACGCTCTCACCCGGCCTGGGCTGGCGTTCGCGCTGACCTGCGCGTATCTGGTGATGCTGATAGCGGCGATCCTGGCCCTCTGCCTGTCCAGCAGCAGGTCGCTCGCCCGCCTCGACGTGGCCGTCCTCGGCACCGCCATGGCCGTCAAAGTGATCGGCGGGTGGCCCAGCCTGATCGGTGAGAAGGCGATCACCGTCGACGAGGGCATGCTCATGGACGGCGCCACGCGGAGTCTGGCGGCCGGTCACAACCCGTACCTGAGCGCCTGGACCGGCATCGACCCCGTCCTGCCGACACAGTTGATGGACGGGCGCACCGTGTACGACTTCGGCTATCCGCCGTTCGGCGCCGAGCTGGGCGCCCTGGCGCAGCGGCTCCTGCCCTCGGTCCCCGGCATCGTGGTCGTCGCGTGGCTCGCCCTGCTGGCCACCGCCGCCCTGATCTTTCTGGCGGCTCCCACGCCGTTGCGGCCGCTGGCCACCCTGGGCGTTCTCGGTCTTGGCACGCTGACTTCGTACGCGAACAACGCATACCCGTCATTGATCGCACTGCCGTTCCTCTGCCTGGCGGTCTGGGGCTGGACCGCGATCGGCCGCGGCGGCCGACTGGGCCGCGGCGGCATCCTCCGCGCGGTCGCCCTCGGCCTGGCCTGCTCCACCCACCAGCTCGGATGGTTCGTCGCGCTCTTCCTCACGGTCGGCCTGGTGGTGCTGCGTCGCGGCGAGATGCCGCTCCGGGCAGCGATCGCGGTAGTGGCGCGCTACGTGGTCGTCGCACTGAGCGTGTTCGTCCTTGTCAGCGCCTGGTTCATCGCGACCTCCCCGCAAGCGTGGCTGACCGGCATCCTCGAGCCGATGCTGCAGCACGCGGTTCCGCACGGGCAGGGGATCATGGGCCTGTCCTCGTACGTGATCGGTGGCAGCGGGGCCCTCGACTTCTACGGCCACGCGTCGATGTTGCTGCTGGTTGCCCTGCTGATCACATTCGCCGTACACCTGCGCACGCTCGGGCCGGCCGCGGTGGTCTTGCCTTGGCTGGTGTTCATGGTGTCCACCCGTTCCCAGGACGGCTACTGGGTGCTGACCATGCCGCTGTGGATCGTCGCGCTGGTCACCACCACCCGCAGCGACTTCGCGGGCGCTCACCGTTTCCGCATTCCGGGGCGGCTGGGCGGACAGTCGGCGGCGAACCTGCCTGCCGGCCGGGCCCGAATCGTCGGCGTCCTCGCGACAGCTGCGCTGTTCCTGCCGGCCGTCGCATGCGTCGCGGTCGCCGTGGCCACTCCGCAGCCGCTCGATCTGCGCGTCCCGAGCGCGGTCTCCCGGAGCCAGCCCGTACGGACGTTGACGGTGCAGGTGATCAACCGCTCCTCCGGCTCGATCACGCCGCACTTCGCGGTCGCCACGGACGTCACGATCGCCGAGTATTGGAAGGTCGACGCCGGGCCGCAGAGCCTGCCGCCGCACGGGTCCGCGACGTACACGCTGAGCCCGCAGAAGACTTGGAAGGCGCCGGCCGACGGTCCGGCCTTCCTGCGGGTGGTGTCCGACCATCCGCAGACCCTGAGCAGCCTCCGCCTGCTCCGCTGATCACAGGATCGCACGACCCTCACGGCGGCCGTCGGTTTTCCACAGCGGTCCTCGTTGTCCACAGGCTCGGCCACGACCGGTTGAGGCGCTGAGGGCCTTCGAGCGAACGTAAGCGACCTATCCACCAGCTTCGTGCTTCCGGGGGTCGCCGTGTTCGCCTGTTTCGCTGTCCTGACAAGACAGTCCCTTGTGCTTGATCCGCACGGCGCCGGGCGCTCCGGTGCTTGAGGCGACGGGTCCGGGCATCACGGAGAAGGTGCGGCACCGGTTCGCGGTCGAAGGCGTGAATCCGACCGCCGCGGCCGTGGTGACCGCGGTGAAAGAGGATTCGTCGGTCTCCCTGCTCGGCGACACCGCCGTGCGGCGACTTGCCGACCGGGTACGCCACGATCTGGTCGGCGCCGGCCCGCTGGCGTCGTTGCTGGCCGACGCCGAGGTCACGGACGTGCTCGTCAACGGTACGGAGGTGTGGGTCGACCGTGGCGCGGGGCTGCTCCGCACGTCCTTGTCGTTCGGTCATCCCGACGAGGTTCGCCGGCTGGCTCAGCGGCTCGCCGCCAGTTGTGGGCGCCGCCTCGACGATGGCCGGCCCTACGCGGACGCGTACCTGCCCGACGGCACCAGGCTGCACGCGGTGTTGCCGCCGGTCGCCACGTCGGGGCCGTACCTGTCGTTGCGTACCTTTCGGCAGCGGCCGTTCACGCTCGCTGACCTCGTCCGATGTGGAACTGTGCCGCCGCAGATCGGTCCACTGCTCGCGGCAGTGGTGGAGGCGCGGCTGGCTTACCTGGTCGTCGGCGGTACGGGCTCCGGAAAGACGACCCTGCTCGGCACGCTGCTGGGCATGGTGCCGGCGACCGAGCGGATCGTCCTGGTCGAGGACGCGGCCGAGCTGCGGCCGGCGCACCCCCACCTGGTGGCCCTGCAGACGCGGACATCGAACGTCGAGGGCGCCGGCGCGGTCAGCCTCACCGATCTGCTGCGCCAGGCGCTGCGCATGCGACCGGACCGCCTGGTCGTGGGCGAGTGCCGGGGCGCGGAGGTCGTGGATCTGCTCGGCGCCCTGAACACCGGGCACGAAGGAGGCGCCGGCACGCTGCATGCCAACACGCTGGCCGACGTCCCGGCCCGGCTCGAGGCGCTGGGACTGCTCGGCGGGCTGCCCAGGGCGGCCTTGCACGCCCAGGTCGTCGCCGCCCTGCAGGTGATTCTTCAGGTACGGCGACAAGCGGGCGGGCGCGTTCTGGACTCGATCGGGGTGCTGCTTCCGACGGGGGAGCACCATCTCGCCACGGTCGTCCCGGCTTGGCAGCGAGACCGAGGACCCGGCCCGGGCGCGCCGACCCTCGGCCGCCTCCTGGCCGATCGCGGCATGCACGTCCCGCCCGTGCTGGCCGTCCGCGGCGTGAACGTCCTGCCCGTGGCGGCCGATCGCAGCATGCACGTCCCTCCGGCGGCGGCCGATCGGAGCATGCACGTCTCTCCGGTGCCGAGGTTGCCGCGATGACGCCTGGGCCCTGGTTCTTGGCGGCAGTCCTGCTCGCGACGGCTGCGATGGTTGCCGTCTGGCCGGCGCGGCGCGGGCTGCGTCGGCTCGCCCTGCCGTCCCGGCCGGTGAACCTCGCCGCTGCCGGTGCGTTCATGGTTCGCTCGCCGCGACGCTTCGTCGCCTTCACCGGGACGTCGGCGGTGCTCGTCGGCGCTCTCCTCGGTGGCCCGGTCGCCGCGTTGATCGCCTTCGCCTACGCGATGCTGGGCGCCCGTGCGCTCGCCCGCCACGCCGCGCGCCGGCGGTCCGCCGAAGTTCGGGCACGGGACTTGGACGAGCTCGGCGCGCTGGCTGCTGACCTGCGCGCCGGCCTTCCGCGGGCAACGGCGACGATCGGTGGGCGGCTCGGCGAACTGACGGCAGCGGCGGGCCGGCTCTCGGAGCGTACGGGCGCTCCGACGGCTGACCTCATCGAACGCATCGAAGCTGACGCCCGCGCCGCCGACCGGGCCGCCGCAACCGCCGCCGCCCAGGCCGCTGGGGCTCAGGCGACCGCCGTCCTGCTGGCGGCGCTGCCACTCGGCGGCATCGCGCTCGGGTACGGCATCGGCGTCGACCCCCTGCACGTCCTGCTCCACACGCCGGCGGGCGCGGCCTGCGCTATCGGTGCCGTCGGGTTACAGGTCGCCGGCTTGCTGTGGGCGGACCGCCTCACGAACGGACCTTCCGACCGGCGCCCTCCGCCGACCCGTTCCGCTGCCGAGCCAACGTCCGCGCTGCACAGTGAACCTGGTCGCCGACGGTCGATGCTCGCGGCTCGGCAGCAGCCCGCACCGAAGCGAGTCGGGCGGCGCCGATGAGTACCTCGACCTGTGGTGCCGAGTCGATTCTGCGAACCGGCGGCCCGGTTCAGGTCCCGCTCCAGCCTTGTTGCCTCGTCGCGCTTCTGCACGCCGCTCGCACGCCAGACCCCGCGATGGCCGTGCCCTGCCCCCTCCGTGCCGACCTCAGCGCCCTGACGGCCTCGGTGTCACGTGCGCGGGAGGGAGTCGCATGATCCGCCGCATACTCCTGGCGTGTGTCTGCGGTGCCGCGGTCGCCTGGTACGTCGGGCATTGGTGGGGCGTTCCGCCTGCGCTGCTCATCGCGTACGGGATGAGCCGGTGGTTGAAGAATCAAGAGCCCGCCGCCGTTCGAGCCGCGCGCGCCCGGGCTCAGGCGGACCTGCCGCTCAGCGCTGACCTTCTGGCGGCAGCTCTGCGCGCCGGGGCGCCGGTCGACCGTGCCGTGTCCGCCGTCGCCGAGGCGTTGAGTGGTCCGCTGGGGGAGCGGCTCGCGCGGATCGGGCGGGCCCTACGGCTGGGCGCCGACCCGCCGGAGGCATGGGCGCACATCGCCGGCGTACCGGGCGCCGGGCGGCTGGTCGCGGCGGCGGTGCGGTCCAGCGCGAGTGGCGGGGCTCTGGCGGGAGCGTTCACCCGGCTCGCCGAAGACCTGCGCGCCGACCGGGCGATCGCGGCTGAGGCGGCCGCTCGCCGTGCTGGAGTGCTGATCGTCCTTCCGCTGGGAGTGTGCTTCCTGCCGGCCTTCCTGCTCGCCGGCCTGGTGCCGGTGGTCATCGCCGTCCTCGGCGACGTGCTGTGAATCGCCAAGCTCGCCGGTCTGTGGACCGGTGCTGGTCGCCCTCGCGGCGACGTTCCGTGACAACACACGACATTTAGGAGTCCCCATGCACCGACTCATCGCCCGCCTCACCGGGCCCCAAGCCGACCAAGGAATGAACACGGCGGAGTACGCGGTCGGCACCCTCGCCGCCGTAGCCTTCGCGGGGGTGCTGCTCAAGGTCCTGACCAGCCCCGGCGTCGCGCAGTCTCTGACCAGAGTGATCACCGAGGCCCTGAAGTGACGCCGCGCCGGCAGCCTGGACGCAGCCGGTACGCCCTGCGCTCCCGGTGTCAGGGACGGGATCGGGGATCCTTCACGGCCGAGCTGGCGGCCGGGCTGCCGGCGCTCATGCTGCTGCTCTTCGCCGGCCTCACAGCGGTCGTAGCCGTCACCACCCAGGGCCGCTGCGTCGACGCTGCCCGTGAAGGTGCCATCGTTGCCGGCCGCGGTGGGCCGGGCGCGGAGAATGCCGGTCAGATCGGCCCCCCGGGCGCGGAGGTGAGGGTGGTCGAGGGTCAAGAAACCGTGACCGTCGAAGTACGCGCGAGAGTGCCGGTCCTCGGTGGGCACCTACCGATGATGACCGTAGGTGCGACGGCCGTGGCCGCCCGCGAACCGGCCGGCATCCCGTGAACAACGACCGTGGCGCCGGGTCGGTGTTCGTGCTCGCCGTCGGGCTCGTCCTGGTCGCCGGTGGGGTGGCCGGCGCGGCTGTCGGTGCGGCTCGGGTGGGACGGCACCACGCGCGTACGGCAGCCGATCTCGGGGCGCTGGCCGGGGCTGTGCGGGCGATCGAAGGGCTACAGCCCGCTTGCGGCCGGGCGGCCGATCTCGTATCGGCCAACGGTGGCCGGATGGTCTCCTGCCGGCTCGAGGGACTGGAGATCGTCGTGGAGGTCGTGACGCCGGTGACGCCGCTGCCCGGCCTGACGATGCAAGCAAAAGCCGCCGCACGAGCGGGCCCAGTGGAGGGACGGGGAGTCGCTCGGTAAAGGGCCACCGGGCGGACCCGCCCGGTTCAGGGACGGCCGCTCAAGACCCCCGGCAAGGCACCCAGCACCACATCCAACACAGCGACCGCCTTCGCCTTGTCGAGCGGATTGTTGCCGTTACCGCACTTCGGCGACTGCACGCACGATGGGCACCCCGCCTCGCACCCACACGACGCCACAGCCTCGCGCGTGGCCCGGAGCCAGGCTGACGCGGTGCCATACGCCCGCTCCGCGAAGCCCGCCCCACCCGGATGCCCGTCGTAGACGAACACCGTAGGGCTCTGCGTGTCCATGTGGTTCGCCGTCGACAACCCCCCGATGTCCCAGCGGTCGCACGTGGCGATCAGCGGCAGGAGGCCGATGCCTGCATGCTCCGCCGCATGCAACGCACCCGGTACGTCAGCCGGTGCCACCCCAGCGGCCTGGAGTGCCTGCGGGGAGATCGTGAACCAGACCGCGACGGTACGGAGTTCGCGGGCGGGCAGGTCCAGCGGGCGGGTGTCGAGCACCTCTCCGGTGCCCAGCCGGCGGCGCTGGTACGATACCACCTGGCTGGTCACGTCCACCGAGCCCAGGAACAAGCCGACCGGGCCGGCGTCGACGTACTCGCGGACCGAGACCACCGACAGGTCCGTGACGTCGCGCGCGTGGGTCGACCAGTCCGGTTCCGCCGCGTGGACCAGGGCCACCGCGTCCTCGAGATCCAGGTCATCTACCAGATAGGAGATTCCCTGATGCAAGTAGACCGCGCCCGGGTGCAGCATGGCGTGGGATGAGCCCTGGTCCACCGTGCCGAGCAGGCGGCCTGTTGCTGACTCCACCACCGCGACCGGGGCGCCGCCCGTGCCGCGCAGGTCGACCTCGGGACGCCCATGGCGGGTCCAGTACCAGCCTGTCGGGCGTTTTCGCAGGGCTCCCGACCGGACGAGGCCGTCGACCGCTTCCTGGGCCGGAGAACCGCCGAAGAGGGCGAGGTCCGCGGGGCGTAACGGCGCCTCGGCGGCCGCGCAGCACAGTTGCGGGCCGAGGACGTACGGGTTGGCCGGGTCCAGCACCGTGACCTCCACGGGACGGCCGAAGAGTGCGTCCGGGTGGTGCACCAGATAGGTGTCCAGCGGATCGTCGCGGGCCACGAGCACCGCCAGCGCCTCGCCGCCGGCCCGGCCTGCGCGGCCCGCCTGCTGCCACAGCGATGCGCGGGTGCCCGGGTAGCCGCAGATCAGCACCGCGTCCAGGCCGACCAGGTCCACGCCGAGTTCGAGGGCGTTGGTCGACGCCAGGGCGAGCAGCTCGCCGGTCATCAGGGCGCGTTCGATCGCCCGGCGGTCCTCCTTGAGGTAGCCCGCCCGGTACGCCGCCACGCGCTCGCCCAGGCCCGGCACCGCCTCGTCGAGTGAGCGCCGCGTCATGGTCGCCACCACCTCGGCGCCTCGGCGGGAGCGGACGAAGGCGAGAGTTCGGGTGCCTGCCACGACCGCGTCGGTCAGCAGGTCGGCGGTCTCCGAGAGTGCCGATCGTCGGGTCGGGGGGAGGTCCGGGTCCTCGTGCGGCAGCAGCGGCGGCTCCCACAGCGCGAAGGTCACCGCGCCGCGGGGTGAGGCGTCCTCGGTCACCGCGGTCACCGGCAGGCCGGTCAGCCGGGTCGCCGCGTCGGCCGGGTCGCCCGAGGTCGCCGACGCGAGGACGAACGTGGGGGTGCCGCCGTACTGGGCCGCCAGGCGGCGGAGGCGGCGCAGGACGTGGGACACGTGGGAGCCGAACACTCCCCGGTAGGTGTGGCACTCGTCGATCACCACGTACGCGAGACGGCGCAGGAAGGTGGCCCACCTGGAGTGGCCCGGCAGAAGTGCGTGATGGAGCATGTCCGGGTTCGTCAGGATGAACCGGGAGTGCTGGCGGATCCACTCGCGTTCCTCGCGCGGCGTGTCACCGTCGTATGTGGCCGGCCGCACACCGTCGAGGCCGAGCCGGGTCAGCGCCCGGAGCTGGTCCGCCGCGAGGGCCTTGGTCGGTGACAGGTACAGGACGGTCGCGCGCGGGTCGTCGAGCAGCCGGGTCAGCGCGGGCAGCTGGTACGCGAGGGACTTGCCGGACGCCGTACCCGTGGCGACGATGACGTGGTGACCGCCGTGAGCGAGCGACGCAGCGGTGGCCTGGTGCTCCCAAGGCTCGAAGCCGTAGGCGTCGCGCAGCTCCCGCGGCACCCAGTCGGGCCACGGCACCGTCCGCCCCGATCGCGCCTCGACGCGCTCGATGTGAGTGATGGGGGTGCTGTCCAACGAGGGTCCGAGCGCTTCCAATGCGCCGCGCGCGGCCGGAATGCCCGGGACGGTCGTGGTCACGTCCTGCACTCTGACATCGGTATGGCCCGAACCCCAAACGGGTACGACGGTGGGTGCCCACGCGTCGGGGGATGACGGTCGGTGGTTAGATTCGCTGGGGAGATCGGCTGCCTGAGGGCTTGCCCCGGAGGGAGGAGAACCGATGGAGCTGTCGCTGACGACCCGGACCGTCGGCGAGCACACGGTGCTCGACGTGGGCGGTGAGGTCGACGTCTATACCGCCCCGCGGCTGCGGGAACGCCTGGTCGAGCTGGTCGACGGCGGGGCGCGCCACGTGGTGGTGGATCTCGCCAGGGTCGACTTCCTCGACTCCACCGGACTCGGTGTCCTGGTCGGCGCCCTCAAGCGGCTGCGGGCCGCGAGCGGCACGTTCGGCCTCGTGTGCTCGAAGGAACCGCTGCTCAAGATCTTCAGGATCACCGCGCTCGATCAGGTCTTCCCGATATACCCCTCCGTCGAGGCGGCCACCTCGACTCCGTCAGGCGATCGCGACGACACCACTGAAACAGCGTGATGGCCACGGTGCGGCTGTCGTTCTCCCCGGCCCCGGTGCACGTCCGTACGGCCCGGCTGGTCGGCGTGGCGGTGGCTCGGCGCGCGGGGGTCGCCGAGGAACTGCTCGACGAGGTACGGCTGGCGATAGGCGAGGCGTGCACGCGGGCGGTGGCCCTGCACAACCAGTACGGCCTACCCGATCTCGTTATGGTAGAAATGTCCGACTCGGACCTGTATACGGTGCGGGTGATCGACCGCGCGCCGATCGAGGCGAGCATCGGTCTTGCGAAGCTTCCTCCCGATGAGCTCGCCGACGAGTCACTGACCGACGAAGCTCTGACCACCGGTGTCGGATTCGCCCTGCTGGCCGGCTTTGTGGACGATCTTCAGGTTCGTCCCTGGGACGAGGGGGCGGGCACCGAGGTCCGCATGGTGTGGCCGGTTCACCGTCGCTGACGAAGAAGTGCGCAGGTCGGGGCCGGAGCCTAAAGGTTGATGCCCATCAATGCCAACCGCTAACACAGCGGTAAACATCACCACGACACGGCCGGAACCAGGTGTGACCACTACCACGTCCGGCCGCTACAGTACGCCGGTAATCAGCTACTGCTCCCTGGTCTCGTGTCCGCGGGACCCGGTTTGTCGTCTCCCCGGAAGCGGGGATGCGCCCGGCAGTCTCGTCCGCTGCCGGGTGCGGTCGGTGTGTACAGGAGGACATTGATGTCCGGGACTTCGATATCCCTTGCCGCGGAGAGCGGCGAGACGTCCCTGAGCGGCCAGAACGTCACGTTCGTCATCGTCGCGGTCGTGTTCGCGCTGGTGGCGCTCGCTTTTGCCGCCATGTTCGTGCAGTCGGTGCTGAAGGCCGGTCGGGGCACCACCAACATGCAGGAGATCGCCGGCGCCGTGCAGGAGGGCGCGTCGGCATACCTCTTCCGGCAGTTCAAGACCCTGGCGATCTTCGTCGTCATCGCGGTCGTGCTGCTGTTCCTGCTTCCCGTGCACGGCTCCGGCGACAACGAGACCACCGTGAAGATCGGCCGGTCGCTGTTCTTCATCGTGGGTGCCGTGTTCAGCTCCTTCATCGGCGGCGCCGGCATGGCGCTGGCGACTCGGGCGAACCTGCGGGTGGCCGCCGCGGCCGGCGAGTCCGGCGGTCGCGAGAAGGCGATGGGCATCGCGTTCCGTACGGGCGGTGTGGTCGGCTTCCTCACCGTCGGCCTGGGCCTCTTCGGCGCGGCGCTGGTCGTGTGGATCTACCGCGGTGACGCCCCCACAGTGCTCGAGGGCTTCGGCTTCGGCGCCGCGCTGCTCGCCATGTTCATGCGGGTCGGCGGCGGCATCTTCACCAAGGCCGCCGACGTCGGCGCCGACCTTGTCGGCAAGGTCGAGCAGGGCATCCCGGAGGACGACCCGCGCAACGCCGCGACGATCGCGGACAACGTGGGCGACAACGTCGGCGACTGCGCCGGCATGGCCGCCGACCTCTTCGAGTCGTACGCGGTCACGCTGGTCGCGGCCCTGATCCTGGGTCAGGCGGCGTTCGGCCAGGACGGCCTGATCTTCCCGCTGATCGTCTCGACGATCGGCGTGGTCATCGCCATCGTCGGCGTCTTCATCACCCGGCTGCGCGCCTCCGACCGCAACGGTCTTACCGCCATCAACCGGGCGTTCTACATCTCCGCCGTGCTGTCGGCGATCATCGTCGCGATCGTCAGCTTCATGTACCTGCCGGATTCGTTCGCCGGGTTCAAGGACGCGTCGCTGGACGCCGGCGTCGTCGCCAGCGGCCGCAACCCGCAGTGGGTGGCGATCGGCGCGGTCGCCATCGGCATCGTGCTGGCCGCCGCGATCCAGGCGCTGACCGGCTACTTCACCGAGGTGGAGCGCCGTCCGGTGCAGGACATCGGCAAGTCGTCGCAGACCGGCGCGGCCACGGTCGTGCTCGCCGGAATCAGCGTCGGCCTCGAGTCGGCGGTGTACTCGGCGCTGCTCATCGGTGCGGGCGTGTTCGGCGCGTTCCTGCTCGGCGGGTCGTCCATCACCCTGTCGCTCTTCGCGGTCGCGCTTGCCGGCACCGGCCTGCTGACCACGGTGGGTGTCATCGTCGCCATGGACACCTTCGGCCCGATCTCGGACAACGCGCAGGGCATCGCCGAGATGTCCGGCGACGTCGACGAGCGCGGCGCCAAGATCCTGACCGAGCTCGACGCGGTCGGCAACACCACGAAGGCGATCACCAAGGGCATCGCGATCGCGACGGCCGTGCTCGCCGCGACGGCTCTGTTCGGGTCGTACACGAACACGCTGTCGTCGTCGCTGGCCGACGCGGGTATCTCTGCGGACCGCATCGGCACCGAGATCCTCGGCCTGCTGAACATCTCCAACCCGCGCAACCTGGTCGGTTTGCTGATCGGCGCCGCGGTGGTCTTCCTCTTCTCCGGCCTGGCGATCAACGCCGTCTCCCGTTCGGCGGGCGCGGTCGTGATGGAGGTACGCCGCCAGTTCCGCGAGTTCCCCGGCATCATGGACCGCACCCAGCGGCCCGAGTACGGCCGGGTGGTCGACATCTGCACCCGTGACGCCCAGCGTGAGCTGCTCACCCCGGGCCTGCTGGCGATCATGGCGCCCATCGCGGTGGGCTTCGGCCTGGGCGCGGGCGCGCTGGCGTCGTACCTGGCCGGTGCGATCGGCACGGGCACCCTGATGGCGGTCTTCCTGGCGAACTCCGGTGGTGCCTGGGACAACGCCAAGAAGCTGGTCGAGGACGGCGCGTACGGCGGCAAGGGCTCCGACGCGCACGCCGCGACGGTCATCGGCGACACGGTCGGCGACCCGTTCAAGGACACCGCCGGCCCGGCCATCAACCCGCTGCTCAAGGTCATGAACCTGGTCTCGCTGCTGATCGCCCCGGCGGTCGTGGCGTGGAGCGTCGGCAGCGACCAGAACACCCCGCTGCGGATCGGCATCGCCGTGGTGGCGGCGCTGGTCATCGTGGCCGCGGTGGTCTGGAGCAAGCGCAAGCCGATCTCCATGGGTGAGCCGGCTCCGGCCGCGGAGCCCACCACCACGCGCGTCAGCGCCTGATCCGAAGTGGTCAAGGAGGGCACCCGGCGCTCGCCGGGTGCCCTCCGCCGTTCGTTGGCCGTACGCTGCAACCCATGCGCACGGCCCGCACCATCCCCCTACTCATCGTCTGCTCGCTCCTCGTGACGCTCGGTGCCTGTTCGAGCGGCCCGGCTCCCCGCGCCTGGGTCGCCTCCGTGTGCAAAGTGCTCGCGCCGTGGCGTACGGAGATCGGCACTCTCGCCACCCGTACCCAGCAGCAGATGACCGCCGCGACGACCCCCGCGCAGGCGAAGGAGAACCTGATGCGGCTCTTCGGCGGCGCGGAGTCGGCGAGCGAGAAGGCGCGCGCCGGTGTGCAGGAGGCCGGGGTGCCCGACGTCGACCAGGGTAAGAAGGTGGCGGAGGGCTTCACCGCCTCGCTGGGCGCGATGCGCGACGCCTACGGCCGGGCGAAATCGGGCATCGAGGCGCTGGCCACCAGCCCGTCGAAGGACTTCTACGCCAAGGTCGGCACCGTGGTCCAGACCCTCAACGTCGAGTACAAGGCGAGCGAGCTCGACACCAGCAACCTGTCCTCGGTCGAGCTCAAGCAGGCCTTCGACGAAGTTCCGGAGTGCCGCTGACCATGGCCGAGCCCGGGTGGCCGCTGATACCGCGCGAGGTGCTGCCCGCGCCGGTCCGGCCCGCCCCTTCCCGGCCGCGAAAGGAGGCCGAAGGAAGGAAGGCCGCGCCGGGAAGGATGGCCGCTCCGACCCCGGCGGGCCGGCAGCTCTCGGTCTTCGGGGTGGAGGCCGTCGACCCCTCGCTCGCCGACCTCGCCGGCCTGCTGGCGGGTCCGGGCCGGCTGGGCCGGATGGGAGGTACGGCCAGAGTCGCCGTCCGGGTGGACGCCGCCTGGCGGGTGCACGTCCTGGTGCAGGAGCTGGTCAGCCGGGGCCTCGTGGTCAACTGGCACCCGATCCCCGAGAGTCCGCGGGACGAGCCGGTGGTGGAACTCACCTCGGTGCCGGTGGATCAGGACGTCGACGAACCGGCCCCGGCCCTGCGGGCGCCGGAGCCCGATGAAGCCGGCGACGACGGGGAACAGACGGTGGCGTTCGAGGTCAGGACGGCGTACAGCAGCCGCCTGAACGGCCTCTCCCGGAGCTGGCCGCCGCCGGCCGGACGGCTGTTCCTCAACGGCCCGAGGCTGCGGCTGTGGGTGGCGGCCGCCGGTGCGCCGGTGTCCCAGGGCTACGCCCTCGGTCTGGATCCCGACGGGACTCTTGACAAAGCCGTGGATGCCGCATTGACAAGGGTCGGTCTCGCGGGCACGATCCAGACCGGTCCGGCGTACGTGATCGCAGGTCGGAGGCGTCTCGCCCGGCTCGCCGAGCTGATCGGCGAACGACCCGCCGCGGCGCCCGCGCGGTGGTGGCCGGGCGGCGCCCATGCGTGATCTTCCGGGATTGTGTGCGACATGACGCCATGTTCCCGGTGTACGGTGGCGCCGTCGGACGCGTGCGGTGGCCGGGCCGTTACCATCCGACATCTGTGTGCCCGGGGAATGGGAGCTCGTCCGGCGCGTTACGTTGAACGTCCGCGTGTCCGCCGTCCGCGACGGGCCGCCGAATGAGCGTGAAGTTTGGGAGTGCCGTGCCGAGTAACGCCAGGACGACCCGTCTGGTCATCGTCGAGTCCCCGTCGAAGGCCAAGACGATCGCCGGTTACCTGGGGCCCGACTATTTCGTCGAGGCCTCCTTCGGCCATGTCCGCGACCTGCCGAAGAACGCCGACGAGGTGCCCGAGAAGTACAAGGGTGAATCGTGGGCGCGGCTCGGAGTCGACGTCGACAACGGCTTCCATCCGCTCTACGTGGTCTCCGCCGACCGCAAGCAGCAGATCGCCAAGCTGAAGCAGCTGGCGAAGGAGGTCGACGAGATCTTCCTCGCCACCGATGAGGACCGCGAGGGCGAGGCCATCGCCTGGCACCTGGTCGAGACGATCAAGCCCAAGGTCCCGGTCCGGCGGATGGTCTTCCACGAGATCACCCGGCTGGCGATCCAGGCCGCGGTGGCCAACCCGCGCGAGATCGACAAGGACCTGGTCGACGCTCAGGAGGCCCGGCGCATCCTGGACCGGCTGTACGGCTACGAGGTCAGCCCGGTGCTGTGGAAGAAGGTCATGCCGAAGCTCTCGGCCGGCCGGGTCCAGTCCGTGGCCACCCGGATCGTGGTCGAGCGCGAGCGCCAGCGGATGGCCTTCCGCTCGGCCGAGTACTGGGACATCAACGCCCAGCTCGCCGTGCAGGGCAAGGTCGAGGGGCCACGGAACTTCTCCGCGACGCTGATCGCCCTCAACGGCGACCGCATCGCCACCGGCAAGGACTTCGAGCCCACCACCGGCCGGATCAAGCCGGGTGCCGCGGTCGTGCACCTCGACGGCGACGGTGCCCGCGGGCTCGCCGCCCGCCTCGAGGACCGCCCGTTCCAGGTCACCCGGGTCGAGGAGAAGCCGTACAGGCGCCGGCCGTACGCGCCGTTCATCACCTCGACGCTGCAGCAGGAGGCCGCTCGCAAGCTGCGCATGTCGTCGGCCCAGACCATGCGGGTCGCCCAGCGGCTGTACGAGAACGGCTTCATCACGTATATGCGTACCGACTCGGTGAACCTCTCGGAGACGGCCATCGCGGCCGCCCGCCGGCAGATCGCCGAGCTGTACGGCGAGCGCAGCGTCCCGCCGGAGCCCCGCCGCTACACCGGCAAGGTCAAGAACGCCCAGGAGGCGCACGAGGCGATCCGCCCCGCCGGTGACACGTTCCGCGCGCCCGGCGAGCTGGCCAAGGAGCTGTCCGGCGACGAGTTCCGGCTCTACGAGCTGATCTGGCGGCGTACGGTCGCATCCCAGATGACCGACGCGGTCGGCAACTCGATCTCCGTGCGCATCCGGGCGGTCTCCACGACCAAGGAGGAGGCGGACTTCGCGGCGACCGGCAAGACCATCACCGACCCCGGCTTCCTGCGCGCCTACGTCGAGTCGTCCGACGACGAGAACGCCGAGGCCGAGGACGCCGAGCGCCGGCTGCCGAACCTGGTCAAGGACCAGCCGCTGACGGCCGACGAGCTCGCCGCGGTCGGCCACCACACCAGCCCGCCGGCCCGCTACACCGAGGCGTCCCTGGTCAAGGCCATGGAGGAGCTGGGCATCGGCCGCCCGTCGACGTACTCCTCGATCATGCAGACCATCCAGGACCGGGGGTACGTGGAGAAGCGCGGCCAGGCGCTGATCCCCACCTTCATCGCGTTCGCGGTGATCGGGCTGATGGAGAAGCACTATCCGCGCCTGGTCGACTACAACTTCACCGCCGCGATGGAGAACGACCTCGACGGCATCGCCGGCGGGGAGAACGCCTCGCTGGACTTCCTCACCGCGTTCTACTTCGGCACCCAGACCGCCGACCCGGACGGCTCGATCGCCCAGGCCGGCGGCCTGCGCAAGCTGGTCACCGACAACCTCAGCGCGATCGACGCCCGCTCGATCAACTCGATCCCCCTCTTCGACGACGAGGAGGGGCGGCTCGTCGTCGTGCGGGTCGGCCGGTACGGGCCCTACCTCCAGCGCCAGCTCCCGGAGGCGACCGAGGAGTCGCCGAACGACCGCGTCTCCATCCCGGAGGGCGTCGCGCCCGACGAGCTGACCCCGGAGAAGGTCCGGGAGCTGTTCCTCGGCGGCGGCGGGGAGAAGAGCCTCGGCGAGGACCCGGCGACGGGCGGCCAGGTGCTGCTCAAGTCCGGCCGCTTCGGACCTTACGTGGAGAGCGGGGAGCGGCGCTCGTCGCTGTTCCGCACCCAGTCGCCGGAGACGCTGACCCTGGACCAGGCGCTGCAGCTGCTGAGCCTGCCGCGGATCGTGGGCAAGGACCCCGAGGGCGCGGAGATCGTCGCCAAGAACGGCAAGTTCGGCCCGTACGTGCAGCGCGGCACCGATTCCCGGTCGCTGCAGGGCGAGGACCAGCTCTTCACGATCACGCTCGACGAGGCGCTGGCTCTGCTGGCCGCCCCGAAGAGCCGCCAGCGCGGGGCCGCCAAGCCGCCGCTGCGGGAGATGGGCCCGGACCCGGCCACCGAGAAGCCCATGGTGATCAAGGAAGGTCGGTTCGGCCCGTACGTCACCGACGGCGAGTTCAACGCCTCACTGCGAAGCGGGCAGACGCCGGAGGAGCTGACCGTCGAGCAGGCGTCCGAGATGCTCGCGGACAAGCGCGCCAAGGGGCCGGCCCCGAAGAAGAAGGTCGCGAAGAAGGCGGTCGCGAAGAAGGCCGCCGACGGCGCCGAGCCCGCGAAGAAGGCCGCCAAGAAGGCTCCGGCCAAGAAGGCGGCCCCTCGCAAGGCGGCGAACGCAGCACCGGCGGCAAAGAGGGCGGCGGCGAAGAAGGCCGCCCCGGCGAAGGCGACGGCCAGCGCCGAGTGACCCTGTGGACGGGCCTGTGGACAACTAGCGTCCCAGGACCCGTTCCAGGTAGGGGTTGGCGAAGACCCGCTGCGGGTCCAGCTGCTCGCGCACGGCCAGGAAGTCGCCGAATCGCGGGTACGCCCGGCGCAACGACTCCGCGTCCCGGTAATGCATCTTGCCCCAGTGCGGGCGCCCGCCCAGCGGCTCGCACAACGCCTCGACCGCCCGGAAGTACGGCTCGTACGGTGTGCCCGCGAACTGGTGCACCGCCACGTACGCGGACTCCCGGCCGTACCCGTGGGAGAGCCAGACGTCGTCCGGCCCGGTGAAGCGGACCTCGACGGGGAACTGCACCTTGAACGGCAACCCGTCGATGATCTTCGGCAGCGCCGCCATCACCTCGGGTACGCACTCGCGCGGGATCTCGTACTCCATCTCCAGGAAACGCACGCGCCGCGACGTACAGAAGACCCGGTCGGACCGGTCCGTGTAGGCCCGGGCCGTCAGGGCCCTCGCCGCGACCGCGCTGATCACCGGGACCGTCGCGGGGATGCGCCGACCCAGCCGGCACAGGCCCTCGAACAGGGTGTTGGGCAGGAAGTCGTCGTCCATCCAGCTCCGGAAGCGGGACAGCGGCCGGTCCACCACCGGCACCCGATTGTTGACCTTCACCTGCGCCCGGTCCGTGTACGGATACCAGAAGAACTCGAGATGCTCGTTGCCGGCGACCTGCTCGTCCAGGCCGGCCAGCACCTCCGCCAGCGGCAGCGGACGCTCCTCGGCGAGCAGGACGAAGGCCGGCGTGCAGCGCAACGTCACCTCGACCAGTACGCCGAGGGCGCCCAGGCCCAGCCGGGCGGCGGGGAACAGCTCGGACGACGAGTCGACGCGCAGGACCTCGCCCGAGCCCGTGACCAGCGTCACCGCGGCCACCGACGAGGCCAGCGTCGAGTGATCCCGGGCGCTGCCGTGGGTGCCCGTCGAGATCGCGCCGGCGACCGTCTGCCGGTCGATGTCGCCCAGGCTCGGCAGGGCCAGACCGTGCTCGGCGAGCACCGCATTCAGCTTGTACAGGGGCATTCCGGCCTGCACGGTGACCAGTTCGCCGTCTACCGACACCAGGTCGGTGAGCCGGTGCAGCAGCATCCGCCGGTCGTCGGCGGCGGCGATGCCGGTGAAGGAATGGCCGCTGCCGACGGCCTTTATCCGGTGCCCGGCGGCCGCCGCCTCCTTGACCCGCGCGGCGACCTCGTCGACAGTTCGAGGGGTGAGGACGTCAGCGGCGACGGCCTGCTGATTGCCACCCCAGTTCCGCCACCGAAGCGACGTGACGGGCGCGGCGTTGTCACTGGTCATAACGGTTCTGTCCTCCCGACGAGCGGACAGTCGCACAAAACCGCGGATACCGCGTACCCCCGGCGTCCCGTCGATGCGTCTCGCTCGTTGATCCGAGTAACGTTCCTTTTTGAGGGTTGTTTACGACCTGCGATGCGGTCTTTGCCGCCGTCGCGAACAATTCTCACTTCACTGCTGAGAGGGAGTGGCGACGCGTGTCGACACCAACCGTCACCACCGGGCCGCTGCGGCGGGTTCCGGTGCAGGGCAGAAGCGTTGCCCGGGTCCAGCGCATGCTCGACGCCTGCGCGGAGCTGGTGGACGAGGTCGGGTACGAGGGCCTGACCACCACCCTGCTGGCCGAACGGGCCGAGGTCGCCATCGGCTCGGTCTACCAGTTCTTCCCGGACAAGCGCGCCATCGTCCAGGCGCTCGCCATGCGCAACATGGACGCTTACCTGCAGAGTCTCTCCGCGCGCTTCGCGAACGAGACGTTCGCCCACTGGTGGGACGGCGTCGATGCGGCCATAGACGCATACATCCACATGCACCGCAGCGTGCCGGGCTTCCGGACGCTGCACTTCGGTGACGTGGTGGACCTGCACCTGCTCGACGCCGAGCGGGACAACAACGCGGTCATCGGGGACCGGCTGGCCGAGCTGCTCGTCGACCAGTTCCAGCTGATGGACCGCGTACGGCTGCGCTTCGCGCTGCTGATCGCGGTGGAGGCGGCGGACGCGCTGATCAAGCTCGCGTTCCGGCGTGACGTGACCGGCGACGAGGCCGTGCTCATCGAGGCGAAAGCCCTCATCCGCGAGTACCTGCACCGCCACGTTCCGGCGTGATGGGTTACCCGAGGAACGCATAACCCTCTCCCCGGTACGTCGGGGCCGGCGTCGCCGTGTCGCCGTCGACGAGGTGCACCTCGTTGACGTGCTCGCACAGCTCGCCGGCCTTGGCGTGACGAAACCACACCCGGTCCCCGGGGCGGAGCCCGTCGGCGGCCGCTCCCATCAGGGGTGTCTGGACCTCGCCGGCCCCCTCGTCCGGGCGCAGGCGCAGGCCCGCCGGCATCCACGGCACCGGCAGCCGGGCCTTCTCGGGGGACCCCGAGGCGATCCAGCCCCCGCCGAGCACCGTGGCGATCCGTGGTGCCGGTCGCCGGACCACCGACAGCGCGAAGAACGCCGCCGGGCTGGGCTGCCACGCCCGGTACGTGTCGAACAGGGCGGGTCCGTACAGCCCGGAACCGGCCGTGACCTCGGTGACGGACGGGTCCGCGGCGGTCGCTGCCACGCTGCCGGTGCCGCCGCCGTTCACGAACTCCAGCTCGGCGTGCTCACCGATCGCCCGGACGGCGGCCGTCCGGCGCTCGATCAGCTCCCGGAGCGAGCGGCGTTGCATGAGGCGGATGGCCCGGCCGCGCAGGAGTTGCCCGGGCGGTGCGTCGCCCAGCCCGGCGATGTGCGCCTCGTACGCCATCATCGCGACCAGCTTGAAGCCCGGCCGCGCCACCAGGCGGCGGGCCAGCTCCCCGGCCTGCGCGGCGGAGTGCACCGGCGAACGGCGTACCCCGATGTGCAGCGGGCCGGCGGGGCGCCACGCCGCGTCCAGCTCCAGGCAGATCCGTACCTCGGGGCGGCTGCCCGGGGCCGTCACCGCGTCGACGAGGTCCAGGTGGGACGTGCTGTCCACCATGACCGTGATGGCCGCCGCCAGCCGCGGGTCGGCGGTGAGCTCGGCGATCGCGCCGCGGTCCACCGTCGGGTACGCGACCAGCACGTCGTCACTCGTACCCGTGCGGACCAACCAGATCGCCTCGGGCAGTGTGTAGGCCATGACGCCGGACCAGCCGGGGCGGGACAGCACGCGGTCGAGCAGCGCGCGTACCCGTACCGATTTACTCGCCACCCGGATCGGCTTGCCCGCCGAACGCGCGGTGAGCGCGGCGGCGTTCGCGTCGAACGCGGCGAGGTCGACCACGGCGAGTGGCGTCTCGAGGTCCGCGGTGGCCCGGTCGAGACGTTTCTGCAGGGCGCTGCGTTCGGCCGTCACGAGGAGCAACCTAACCGCTCATCGAAGAATGCGAAACACTCTCATTTATGCGCCACCCGTACGAGCGCACCACGCTTCACAGCGTGCGCCCGTTAGAGTGCTTCGGGCAGTGACTACCGGGAGGTAAGGGCCATCGACACCGAGACGAGCACGGCACGCAAGGACGCCACCCCGGTGGACCTCTCCGGCGTCGCGGCGCTGCGTTCCGTCCTGCGGATCCGCCCGTTCCGGCGGCTCTGGCTCGTGCTCAGCGTGGCCTCGTTCGGCGACTGGATCGGCATCCTCGCCACCGCGCTGTTCGCCTCGCAGCAGGTCAGCGGCAGCGTGGCACAGGGCAGCGCGTTCAGCAGCACGATCGCGATCCGGCTGCTCCCGGCCCTGATCCTGGGGCCGATCGCGGGCGTCATGGCCGACCGGTTCGACCGGCGCTACACCATGGTCATCTGCGACATCCTGCGCTTCTTCGTGTACGGGTCGATCCCCGTCGTGGCCCTCATCAGCGACTCCGGCGCCTTCACGGTGACCTGGACGGTGATCGCCACCTTCATCGGCGAGACGATCACCCTCATGTGGATCCCGGCCAAGGAAGCCGCGGTCCCGAACCTGATCCCCAAGGGCCGCCTCGAGGCGTCGAACCAGCTCACTCTGATCACCACGTACGGCGTCACCCCCATCCTGGCCGCGCTCGTCCTGGCCGCCCTCGACGGTGTCGTCCGCGGCCCGATCGGCGGCCTGCCCACCTGGGCATCACCGGTCCAGATCGCCCTCTACATCAACGCGCTGTCGCGGGCGGCGACGGCCGCGGTGGTGTTCTTCGGCATCAAGGAGATCAGCGCCGGCCGGCGTGAGCGCCAGCAGCAGAACGCCGAGCAGAGCATGTTCCGGCAGTTCGTCGAGGGTTGGAAGTACATCGGCAGCACCCCGTTCGTCCGCGGCCTTGTGCTGGGCATCTTCGGCGCGTTCGCTGGTGCCGGCATCGTCGTCGGCACAGCCCGGTTCTTCACCGCCTCCCTCGGCGCCGGTGACGCGGCCTTCTACCTGCTGTTCGCCACCCTGTTCATCGGGCTCGCGGTCGGCATCGGCCTGGGCCCGGCGATCGTCAAGGAGCTGTCCCGCCGCCGCTGGTTCGGCGTCAGCCTGGTGCTCGCGAGCGGCGCGGTCGCCTTCCTCTCGGTCGCGTTCCACCTGTCCATGGCCCTGTTCGGCGCGCTCTTCGTCGGTGCCGGGGCGGGCATGGCCTTCCTTGCCGGCGTCACACTCCTCGGCGGCCAGGTCGGTGACGAGGTTCGTGGGCGGGTCTTCGCCGTCGTGCAGATCGGTGCCCGGCTCGTCCTGCTGCTCGCCATCTCGCTGGCCGGCGTCCTGGTCGGCCTCGGCAGTTCCCGTTCGGTCCGGGTGGGCGGCGTCTCCGTCGACATCTCGTCGACCCGGGTCCTGCTGCTGGTCGCCGGCGTCATCGGCGTCTGGACGGGCATCAGCGCCTTCCGCCAGATGGACGACAAGCGGGGCGTACCGGTCCTCGCCGACCTGTGGGGCGCGATCCGCGGGCGCCCGCTGTCGCCGGCCGAGCCGTTCGCCCGTACCGGAATCTTCGTGGTCTTCGAAGGCGGCGAGGGAGCGGGCAAATCCACCCAGGTCTCCCGCCTGTCGGAGGCCCTCGCCGCGGCCGGCCACGACGTCGTCGTGACGCGCGAGCCCGGCGCCACGGACGTGGGTGCACGGATCCGCAGCCTGGTGCTGGCCCACGGCGACGGGGGCGACTCGCCGTCCCCGCGAGCGGAAGCCCTGCTCTACGCCGCGGACCGGGCCCATCACGTCGCCACCGTCGTCCGCCCGGCCCTGGAGCGGGGCGCGGTGGTGGTCAGCGACCGGTACGTGGACTCGTCGCTGGCGTACCAGGGCGCCGGCCGTACCCTTCCGGTCCAGGAGATCTCCTGGCTGTCGTCGTGGGCGACCGGCGGGCTGAAGCCCGACCTGGTCGTGCTCCTAGACGTCGACCCCACGGTCGGCCTCGGCCGGGTCGACAGCCGCGGCCTCGGCGCGGACCGCCTGGAGAGCGAGTCCCGCTCCTTCCACGAACGGGTCCGGTACGCCTTCCTCGACCTCGCCTCCGCCGACCCGAAGCGCTATCTGGTGCTGGACGCCGCCCGCCCGGCCGACGAGATCGCCGCGGTGGTGGCCGCCCGGGTCGACGCGCTGCTGACGGCCGGGGACGACATCCACCCGGACCCGGCGTCCCTTGACGTGCCGCCGGCCCCGGACCTGACGGCGGCGGATCTGGCACCCACGATGGTGGTGCCCACCGGGGCCGATCCGGAGCAGACGCAGGTCATCCGGTCCACCCCTCCTTCCTCGTCGCCTGAGGCCACCCAGGTGCTGCCTCCTTCGTCGTCCTTGTCGTCCTCGTCGGCTGAGGAGACGCAGGTGGTGCCCATCGAGGTGCTGGAAGAATTGACCGGTAATCACGCCCAAGCCGCCGACGACAACGACGGTCAGGTGGGCGACCGCCGATGAGCGAGCGAGAATCGACGCCATGACTGTGTTCGCCGACCTGGTCGGACAGGACGAGGCCGTCGAGACCCTGAGCCGCGCCGCGGCGGCCGCCGCCCGGATCGTCGCCGGGGAGACCGGTGCGCAGGGTGCCATGACCCACGCCTGGATCTTCACCGGCCCGCCCGGCTCCGGCCGTTCCGTCGCCGCCCGCGCCTTGGCGGCTGCCCTCCAGTGCGAGCGGGACGGCATCGGCTGCGGCGAGTGCCACGGCTGCCACACCGCGCTCGGCGGCACCCACGCGGACATCAGGTTCGTGGTCCCCGAGGGCCTCTCGATCGGCGTCAACGAGATGCGGGCGCTCGTGCTGCGCGCCGGCAGCGCCCCGTCCGGCGGGCGCTGGCAGGCGGTCGTGATCGAGGACGCCGACCGGCTCACCGAGGCGGCCGGCAACGCGCTGCTCAAGGCGATCGAGGAGCCCCCGCCCCGCACGGTGTTCCTGCTCTGCACCCCGTCCACCCACCCGGACGACATCTCGGTGACGATCCGGTCGCGCTGTCGCGTCGTACCGTTGCGCCAGCCGTCGGCCGAGGCCGTCGCAGATGTTCTTGTACGCCGGGACGGCATCACCGCCGACGTCGCCGCCTGGGCGGCCGCGGCGGCCCAGGGCCACGTGGGCCGCGCCAAGCGCCTGGCCAGGGACTCCGACGCCCGCAGCCGCCGCGAAGCGGTCCTGACCGTCCCCCGCCGCCTGACCGGCGTGGGCGCCTGCTTCGACGCCGCGTCGTCCCTCATCGAGGCGGCAGAGGCGGAAGCGGCCGCAACCTTCGCCGAAACCGACAGCGCCGAACGCGCAGCCCTCGAACAAGCCCTGGGAGCCGGGGGTACGGGCAGAGGCGCGGCAACCGCAATGCGCGGCGCGGCAGGGCAGATCAAGGAGCTCGAGAAGCGCCAGAGGTCCCGCCTGACCCGCTCCCAGCGGGACGCGCTCGACCGGGCCCTCGTGGACCTGGCCGGGTTCTACCGCGACGTGCTGATCACGACGCTGCGCGCACCGGTAGGCGTGGTCCACACCGACACGGCGGCGCAGTCGTCGGCAGCGGCGTCGAAATGGTCACCGGAAAGCACCCTGCGACGCCTCGAAGCGGTGCTCACCTGCCGCGACGCCATCGAGCAGAACGTCAAGCCGAGGATCGCGGTAGAAGCGATGATGCTCAGCCTCTGGCGCGGCTGACGCTTATCCACAGGGGACGTCCACAGGGGATGCGCCGGGGTCGCCCGACCGGGTACGGTTCGGTGCCGTAACGCCATCAAAGCGGTACGCCCGGTAAGGAGCCGACGATGCCCCGCGAGATCGACGAGGCGTGGATCGACGAAGCCATCGAGCGTTACCGCCGCCTCGACATCCTGCGGGCGGAATTCGACAAGGCCGTGGCCTCCCACGTCGTGTCGGTCCACTCCCCGGACGACTCGGTCGAGGTCCTGGTCACGGCGGCGTGCGACATCACGGACGTCCGCATCCGGGGAAGCCTGCAACACCGGAACGCGACGGAGCTGGCCCGAGAGGTGCAAGCGGTGGTCACCAACGCAACGGAAGCAGCCCGCTGGGCCCGCGACAAACTCCACGACGAGATCTTCGGCGCCTTCAGAAGCCTCGGAGACCGCTGATGGAACCGCTTGCCACGAGTCTCGAGTCCGCAGCCGACGCCCTCACGACCGTGGACCGCTCGCTGCCGGCCCACGTCGCGTCGCCCGGTGCGTTCGGAGCGGACGACGAGGGCATCCCCGGTCGCGTCGGAAAGCAGCTGCACGACCACTGGCGTGCGGTCCTGGCCGCCCGATCCCAAGAAGCCGCCGACACCGCGAAGCACCTGCTCGACCTCGCCGCCGACATCCGACTGACAGCGAAGACATACGCGGAGACCGATGACGAGACCGGCCGCCGCGTACGACGGGGCATCTGATGGACCGGTTGGATCAGCTCTTCGACACGGCAAGCCCTCTCCTGCGCCGCGTCGACGCACTACTGAGTGCGGGTGGCGCGCCGCCCGGCCACGGAGTCTGGGTGCAGCTGCGCCGCGTACGGTTGCTGCCCGGCGACGCGGCGCGCGCGGTAGCGGCCCTTCGGCCGGCTGATCTCGGCGACGCGGGGCCGGAGCTGCGAGCGGACGCCGGGGCCTGCGCGGTGCTGGCCGCGTCGTTGCCCCCGCCGGGGGAGTGGTCCGGCACGGCGGCGGAGGCGTACGACCATGCCCGGCAGCGTACGGCCGATCGCCTGAGCGGCGAGTTCAGCCTGGGGGCACGCCTGCAGGCGTCGGCGGATCTGGCCGAGGCGCTGGCGGGCTGGATGCGAACCACCCGGGACGGGCTGGCCTCGGTGCTGGCCGAAATCGTGGGCTCCGCCGAGGCGATCGTCCTGGCCGCGGACAAAGTGGATATTACGTCACCCAGGGAGATCATGGCCGCGGCGGATGCGGGGGAGAAGATCCTGGAAGCCGTCGCCGACGCCTACGACGAGGCCGTCGACCTGGTGCGCACCTCATCGGAACTGGCCGAGCCGCTCGCAGCCGGCCGCTGACCGAACCCGCAGAGCGGGCCCGGCATGACTGCGGCGCCGCTCTCGGATTTACCGGTTCCGAAAGCGGCGCCGCACCCCTGCCTTACCGCCACTTGTCAGGAGCGGGACCGACCCCGCAGCCCAAAGATCAGCGCCGCCGCGCCCGCGATCAGCAGCGCCACCCCGCTCAGAGCGATCACATCCACCCGCGGCCCGGTGATCGGCAAGCCGCCGGCCTCACCCGCGGACACGCCACCCGCCGACACGCCACCCGCTGACTCCGGGGCCACGGCGGCCGCCTCCAGCACGCCCATGTCGAAGGCGACGCTCTCGGCGTACCCGGGCTCGGTGCGTCCGTCCGACGAACCGTGCGTGATCGTCACAGAGAGCGCAGCCGCCCGGGCCGCGATGGCCCGGCCCCGCGAAGCCTGGCGGACGTCACCCAGCGAGATCCGCACCCGCGTGCCCGGCTCACCAACGGGGACGGCCTCCGAACTGGGCGGCGCGACCTCGGGCAGCCCGGGTACCTCGGGGAGCGGCAGCGCGTCACCCGAGTTGAGCGGGCCACCGACGACCGGAAGCTTGCCGAGCAGTCCGGTCGGGGCCGACTCGGGAGCGGACCGGTGAGCAGAATCGTCGTAAGTGATCACGATGTCGTCACCGGCCGTACTGAGCCGCTCGGTCTTGAACCCCCGCCCGGACACCTCGACCACCGCCGGGATGTAACGAACCTCACCACCATCCTGAATGGACATGCTGGCCCGCAGCGACGGTGCCTTGATCACGTTGACCTCGACGGCACCGTCGAGCAGTTCGAGATCCCCGCCCTGCAACCCGGCCGTGGCCACCGTCGCCGCAGCCGACCCGCGCCGCTCCAGCTTCGTGGTGCTCTCGCTTTCCACCTTCCCGGGTACGCGAACAAGCGCCGTATCACCATCAGCACCAATCCCGGCGTCCCGCAGCCGAGCCGTAGCGCGAGTGACATCGCCGACCGTAGCGCCGCACGCCATCCCGGCCTCCCACCGAGCATGGGTGGTCATCGCCCCGGCACCGAGGCTCACCGGCCCGACATCGGCCGCGCCGGTCGACCGGCGCTCCGCCTCGGCATTGGTCGGCGGAGCCTGCTGCTGTACGGCCTCAGAAAGCTCACCAGGAGTCTCATCGCCGCCGGCATCAATCATGCGCGCCACGGCAGCGGAACTGATCGAGGCCTGCGCCACCATCGCCGACTTCGCCTCGCCGACATGCACCTCCTCGGTGCCGCCCGACGCCGTGCTCGGACCGTTCCCGCTCTTCCCGGCGGCGCCACTCTTCTTCGAAGCGTTCGGCCCGACGCGCAGTTCAGTGAGGCGAAGAATCTGGCTGCCGGACTGCGCGGAATACCGTTCCGCCTGCTCACACGGAGCGGGCGCGGCGCTCGCCGGCAGCGGCACGATCAGCATGCCGACCACACCCGCTGCGCCCGCGGCAGCCACCTTCCGCCCCCGCCGTCCGCTCCCCGCCGCCGCAGCCGACGCCGGCTCGGCGATCGCGGCCGCCGGATCAACCTCGGCGAACTCGCAGGCCGGGGTGATCGCAGCGGTTTCGAACGCCTGGCTCGCAGTAGTTGCTTCTGCGGCCTGGTTCGCAGGTGCGCCTTCCGACGCCCAGCTTGCCGCGGCGGCTTCCGATGCCTGACTCGCGGCGGCGGTTTCCGATGCCCGACCGGATCTTGCGGCCAGCATGCCGAGCCGCAACCCCCGACCAAACGTGACGATGGCGGGCACTCCGGTCATCCAGCTTCGCAGCGAGCGAGCGGGCCGGGCGGGTTGCGCAAGATCATCCGATACGGGCACGGCGCGCGTCATGAAAGTCCTCCCCCAAGGATGCCGCGGCGAGCGGCGTCTACGGGACTGCACAACGAGGTTCGATGCGGGGGGTTGCGCGTATCTATGTAGTTCTGTGGCGTTTCGCACGCCCGGTCCGTCGCCGTAGGGTGGGGACATGGGCATGCTGTGCGCGGTCAGCTTCAACCGGTACGGGCGCCTCTACTACCTCGACCCGGGCGAGTTCTCGCCGCAGGTGGGCGACCGGGTGCTGGTCCCGACCGACGACGGGCCCGAGGTGGCGGAGTGCGTCTGGGCGGCGCAATGGGTCAGCGAGGACACGGACGGTTTCCCCAAGGTCGCCGGCCTCGCAGACGACCGCGACCTGCGCCGCGACGACCTCCTGAGAAAGCGGAAGGCCGAGGCGAAAGTAGCGGCCAAGAAACTGATCAAGGCCCACGAGCTGCCGATGAAGGTCGTCGCGGTCGACCATGTCCTCGAACAGGGCGGCACGGGCGGCGCGCGTACGACGATCTACTTCACGGCCCCGCACCGGGTCGACTTCCGATCCCTGGTCCGAGACCTGGGCGCCACCCTGCACTGCCGAGTGGAGCTGCGCCAGCTCTCGGCCCGCGACTCGGCCCGAGTCCAGGGCGGCATCGGCTCCTGCGGCCGCGACCTCTGCTGCGCGACGTTCCTGACCGACTTCGAACCGGTCACCATCCGCATGGCAAAGGATCAGGACCTCCCCCTCAACCCCCTCCGCATATCGGGCGCCTGCGGCCGGCTGATGTGCTGCCTCAAGTACGAGCACCCGCTGTACCAGAAGTTCCAGGCATCGGCGCCGGCCATCGGCAGCAGAGTCACGACCCCGGAGGGCGACGGGCGAGTGGTCGGCCACAGCGTCCCCAAGGACGCGGTGGTGGTACGCATGGACGCGGACGGATCGCGCTGCTCATGCAGCCGGGCATCGGTCTGCGGCCCCCGCCAGGCACACGACGAGCAGTACAACTGACGCGGCGTCGTCCTGGCCGGCCAGGCGATCGGCTTTGGTCAGGCGGTTGCCACATCACCTCTTTCGGGGGCGGGCGCGCCTGTGGGGCCGTTCAGCATGATGGCCGGCTCGATCAGGTGGGCAGTCAGCGGCTCGTCCGGCACCAACCATGGGCTGTCGGGCGCACCGTTCGGCTCGGCGTGCCACTTGCGGCAGATCTTGTCCACGCCGAAGGGATAGATCGTCAGGGTGCCGTCCGCCGCGATGTGCATCCTCAGGAAGCTCTTTGAGTCTTCGATGCCCTGTCCGGCGAACAGCTCGTTCACGTTCACGTCGAAGAGGCTGGCGAGCAGCAGATACAGCGCCACGAGTTGGGTGGCCAGGAATGCGATCACCGGGCCGTACAGGATCGCCGCTACGACGAGGGGGCCTGGCCAGGTCCAGTCGTGGAAGGGGAGCTGGAGCCAAACCCAGGTGCCGCCCGCCGCGAGTGCGATCTGGGCGAAGCCGTGCACCAGACCGAGGATCCAGTGCCGGGCGTGCTTGTCCTGGTTGGCGCTGGGCGGCTGGGCGAACATGACCGTGCCGGTCAGGATCACCACCATCATGAAGACCAGGGGAATGCTGAAGAGCCGCTGGAGGATGCCGCCCTGGCTGGCCGCGCCCGCCATCGCCAGCATGGTCAGCGTGTGGATGATGCCGAGCATGCTGGCGAAGCCGGGGTTGCGAGCCGGGACCCTGCGGAAGACGCCCCAGCTCATCCGCCGCGAGTCGGCCGCGCTGGGGTAGCGGGACGCGATCTGGTAGTCCCGGCTGGGGCTCGCACTGCGGGTCAGGGTCTCCTTCGGCGGCACGGTGAGGCTGTCCGGCAACTGGTGGGTCGCCAGTAGGTACGCGCCGCCGCCACCGCAGGTGATGAGCTCGCGGTCGGCGCCGGTGTAGCGGGCGTAGTGGTGCAGATCCCCGGAGACCAGCACCCGCACCTGCGCCCCGGTCGGCGCCAGGATCGTACGGATGAAGTAGTCGACCGAGTCGTACGCCTCGGGCTTGTTCGCCGCCTTGACCCACGTCGGTGACGGCGTCATGAGGATGATCCGGTCGTCAGGGCCGAGCGCCCCGGCCGCCTTCTCGAAGTAGAGCAGCTGCGGGTCGTCGATGTACGCGCCGAACTGCTCGTCGATGCCGAACAGCCACCAGTTCGCGGGCAGCCGTACGGCGAAGTAGGACCGGCGTTGGTGGGTGCGCCAGCCTCCGATGTGGCCGTCCTTGCGGCGGGCGAAGAGGCGTAGGAACGCGGTGAGGCCGTCGTACCAATCATGGTTGCCCGGCAGGGCGAAGAGCGTGGGTCGCGGACCGTCGGCGGGAGGCTCGGGGAGGGCGGCCCGGTAGGGGCCCTTGGTGCGATTCTCGTATCCGTCGCCGTTGGCGACCGGATAGACCTGGTCGCCGCCCATGAGCAGCACCTGGCCGCGAGGCAGCACCCGCCCGCCGACCTCCAGCCCGGGCTGCGCCAACAGGTACGCCACCGAGTAGGTCGCGTTGAACCCGTCGCCGAGGTCGGCCACGTAATCCAGCCAGAGCTCGCCGTCGATGCCCGGCTGCTCGAAGGACTCCCCGGACAGGGCGTTCTGCAGCTCCCGCTTGTCGAGGTAGGCCCCGAACAGGATCGCCAGCAGCGTCCGCAGCCCGGTGTTGAGCAGCAACAACGGCGCCAGCCACCCCACCGGCCGCTGCGGCGTGAAGCCGAGCTGCTGCGGATCCATGCTCACCGGCCGGCGCGCCCGGGAGGGCTCGGCCTCGGCGGACCGTGGACGGGGCTGCCGGGCGGGCTGTTGATCGGTCACGTTTCGCAGACTAGCCCGGAGTATGACAAGGATCGTCCGGTTCCGGGCGCGCCGCGCCCCCACCCGCGACGGGAGTCGGGTCTGGCATGCCGTACACTCAATGACCGTTGCCGCCTTAGCTCAGTCGGCTAGAGCGACGCACTCGTAATGCGTAGGTCGTCGGTTCGATTCCGACAGGCGGCTCCACGGTGAGGCCCTGACCAGCGGAAACGCTGGTCAGGGCCTCACTTTTTGCCATGCGAATTTGAATCGCCCCCCGAAAACCCCCCAGAAACGCGGGCGCGCGACCGGGTTCGACAGCCCGCATCGCGTGGCTGTCGGGGGTCTGTGTGGGGCGACGCTTGGGGTGGCGGCACGGCCGGACGGTGGGGCTGTCGACGATGGCTGCACTGTCTGGGGCGACGGTGCTCTGCGATGCCGTTCTCGTGGACGTGGGGCCCTCGCTCGTGCGGGGTGCTGCCGTGGTGATCGTTGACCGGAGCGAGGACCGACCCGGGTGGACCGGCCAATGGGCAGCGCACCGGCACAAGGATCGCTGGCTCGCCACGCATACTGTGACGCTGGCCACTCAGCCGTGACATGGCGAGCGGCCAAGCGTTCCCGGTATGGGTTCCTCTGCCTCACGGTTGCGAGAAGTGATCGGCTGAGGCATCACACCGTCGCTCAAGGAACAAGCTGAATAGCTGGGGGTTCGGTGGAGTATCGGGGCATCCGCGTGCGTGCACGGCCGCCGCGGTTCGCGGTGGCATACCGCCGAGGTGACAACTGGTTGCTCCACGCCCGTCGGGTGGTCGCGACCATCTGGTCCGTGTGGGGTGGCGCTGGGGTGCCCCTGCCGTTGGACGAACAGGACCAGGCAGGCGAGGAGGTTCTCAAGCTCCTACGGCTACACGACCCCGACATGGTCGCGCAGCACATCGTCATGCGCGACGACCTCGCGCAGCGTGGACCCCGAGGAGCGGGGCCGGGTGGTCGCAGCTCGCGGTCGGGCTCACGAAGGCCCGGATCAAGCTTGGCAGTGGTTACGAACGGAGCCTGTCGACCAGGAACCGACGTACGGGGCGGCGACGCAAATTGGAGCGTATTGCTCACCCTTCAAGGAGATAGGAGCGTCGGAACAGGTCTTCTCCGAGGCGAGCATCGTCCTGCACGACCGTGTCAACGGCTCCAACCGCGAACTCCCGACCGTTCATCACCGACCGGGCGCCCCGGTCATCACGCTGGATCTCTCCGCCGAGGATGTCGACGTCGCGCTCATGGTGGAGAGCCGGATCGGCGCCATCGACCCGGTGGCGCGATGGGCCGGCGACGTTCTGGCGCTACCGGTCAGCCAGGACGACATCCCGACGCTGATCAGGCTGGCCATCACCGGCACTCTGCGCGGCGCGTCTTGGGACTTGGACGCCCTCTACCGCGCAACCGGAGCCGATGATCGAGATCAGCTCACCGCTGCGGCGTTCCTGAAGCGCGTCCCGGCTAAGGCATGCCCGGACCGAGACGACGGAGTTGAGCAAACTCCCGGGGCCGCCGATCGTGTGCGTGGTCGGGGACAGCGCGGACGATCATGCGCTGGCAATGTTGTGTGATCGAGTTTTCACGCTAGGTGCCTGGGTTCCAGCGCGTCTGCTTGCTGGCGAGTCGCCGTACCGGATCGAGGCGCTGAACGCTCTCCGTGTCCTGCAGCAACTTCCCTCGACGCCGGTACGTCCCATCTTGTTGGTCAGCACCACAGAGTCGATCGAGAGCCTCCAGGTGCTTGCCGATGAGCTGGACGGCGAACCAGTCATTATGGCGCGATTCGACGCTGAACCGGCTCGCCGTGCGACACCCCGCCGCCCGTTCAGGGCGGTGGCACTGTCAACTCTCACTCCAAGCCGCGGATGGAAGCTGATCTCCAGTGATCTTCCCGACCGTGCGCTAGGGCAGCCAACTGCACGGATCGGCGACGGGATCGACCTCCTCACTCCTGTGGATCCGCCCATGCCCGGTATCACCGCCGAACTCGGTCAGGAGATCTCTTGGGTGATCGACGTGTCGCTCAATGGGCACCAACCTCCGGCACGGACAGGGCTTCCAGTCTCCAGCCTCACGGCGTTCTCCGGCGCAAGTTCCTTCACGAGTTGCCGAGCGAGCCGGGACGGCATCTCGTACCTGTCCACGAACTTCGGGTTGTCAGTACCGGGAAACCGGCACGCCCGGCCACTGCTACGTTTCCCCGATGCTGAACAGATCTTCCACGACCTCGCAGCCGCTGAGGGCGTGACGATCGAGCGGTCCGATGCCGGCCGTCGAGCAGCAAACGCCGCGGACCTATGGGGCTCCCTCCCCGCGATGGCCGCAGACCTCCGTGGGCCGGTCCGCAGAGCTCTCGACCTCTTTCTTCCCCCTAAAGGAAAGAAGGACGGTGACTACACCCGGGGATACGCAATCCGTGGCGGAGGCTTCGTGGCTCTTGAGGACATCACGGACCATGCCGGTTTCGACAAGATCCAAGCTCGTGCACTGGCTGACCGGCTAACCCAGCTCAAGGTTCTGCGACGGGGCTTCCTGCTTAACTGCGAACGATGCCGCTACGAGGCGTTCTACCTGCCCGGTCACGTCGGGCAGAACTTCACGTGTCAGGGTTGTGACCACGTCAGCCCGCTCGCGTTCGGGCGCTGGTACACCGAAGACCCTGAACCGCACTGGTACTACCGCCTCGACCATGTAGTTCGGAACCTGTTGGCCCAGCACGGCGATGTTCCCGTCCTCGCCGTGCATGGGCTCGCTGACAGAAGCCAATCGTTGCTGTGGTGCCCGGAGATTGTCCTTCGAGGTGAAGGCTTTGAAGCTGAGCTGGACATCTGTTCCGTTATCAACGGCGAGATCCATGTCGGAGAGGGCAAGTCCAACAACAGTCTCAAGGGCGATCTCACCCTGGAGAAGGCCGCCAGCAAGCTCGTTCGGGCGGCCCGAATCACGACAGCCGACGTGATTGTGCTCGCCACGAGCCAGGACGGCTGGGCGCGCGGCAATCGGGAGGCCGTCGAGGCCGCGCTGGATGAGCAGTGGACGATCGGTCCACGCCCAAGGGTCTTGGAGATGGTCCGCGTTGGCGTGGACCCGCCTGACGAGACAGCGAAGCGACATCCGCAAGCTGAGGATGTCGCTGCGGGAGGAGGTAGGTCGACGTCCGCCGGCACAGGCTGATGACTCCGAGGGCCTGATCGAGCTGATGCGACACAATGGCGGCATGGCGTTGGCTGATGCGCTCGCGACCTACGACCGCGTTGCTCTCAACTTGGACAAGCTTGATCGAGTGTGGGACCAGATGGTCGCGCTCATCCCGGACGGTCCGTTCATGGGCGCCGGTAGCCCAGATGAGGATCTCTATCAGGAACTCGCTGAAACCTGGGAAGAGCTGGCTAGCAGCTTGCCTGCGATCAACGGGTGGCAGATCACTGCCAAGATCGTCGACTATGCCGCGATCGGACAGATCCGGCTGGACTACCTCGACATCGCGGAGCCGCCGGCAATTCCAGCCTTCAACCGAACGGTGCACGCCCCCGGCGCCCAGGCGAAGACCTACAGGCGGAAGCTCATGCGTGCGCGCCAGGAGCTTGTCCGTCAACGTGCTGAAGAACTGGTCGCGACGATCGACGCCGCGCTGGCGGCAGTGCCCACCGCGGACGATGAAGCCCTGCCCCCCGAGCAGGCGACCCCGGTCCTCGATCAGGTGCGGGAGGCGTTCAATGAACTAGAGCGGCTGTTGGGTGACGCGCTCAACAATGCCCCTCGTCACCATGACCTGCGCCGCCACCTTCGCTTCGGCGAACCGCACGACGCGCACGACATCGCCACGTGGGACTGGCCGACGCTTCGCCCGCACATCGAGCAGGCGGTTTACGGCGACGCGGCACCGGTTCCGGTGGAAGTCAGTGACCTCGGCGCGCTGGCAGCCACGGCCGGGTCCGCACCCGTGCCTAGCCGGGTGCGCTGGGACCGTCTGGATGCCGACGGCTTCGAGCGACTACTGGGCCGAATACTTGAGCACAGCGGCTCCTACGAAGGGATCAACCGCCTGATGGCGTTGAACTCCACCGATGCGGGCCGGGACTTGGAGGCGTACCGGGTGGTGACGGACGGGCTGCTGACCGCCACACGGGAGCGCACCATCGTCCAGGCGAAGCACTGGTCAAGCAGGAGTGTCAACGCCACCGAGGTCGCTGACCTCGTGCACGCCAAGCTGCCGGGATGGGAGGGCGAGCCGGTACGTCGCCTGATCTTCGCCACCTCAGGATCCTTCACGCAGGAGGCGGTTCGGTGGATTGAGAAGCACAACGCCGGAGGCCGGCGGCCGTTCATCGAGGCGTGGTCTGCGGCGGAGTTGGAGGTGCTGCTCCGCCGGTGGCCGTCACTGCTGGCCGAGTTCGGGTTGATCGACTGATCCGGCGCCTATGCCGGGCTTGTCGTGCTCCCGAATCGGCGGTGATGGTTCGGGGCGAGTGTCATGCCGGCTTGGCTGCTGGATCGATGCGGTGCCGGCCGAAGAGGTCACCGAAGAACGAGGCTACAACTTCGTCGGCGCTGCCCTGCTCCTGGCAGAGTTCGTACCCTCCGAACCGGTATACCTCGTATCCGGCCAAGCGAAGGCGGCGGTCCTCGGCAACCATCTTGGCGTACAACCGCGGCTGTGCCTGCCCCGTGTCGTCGGAGTAGTGCTGCTTGCCATCGATTTCAATCACGATGCGCTGGTCGAGCGGAAGCAGCATGAGGAAGTCCATGCGCTGTCTCGATAGTGGGCCGGGCCTGTCCAGGCGACTGCGTTGCGTGTAGGGGTCGTAGTGCAGGTATACCTGCGGGATCAGCGCGGGTACCCGGTCCATGTCGTGCAGGCCGTGCAGCTCGTGGTAGGCCCGGAAGAACCGACGCTCCGGCTCGGATGCCAGCGATCGGGCGAGGCGCTTGAACAGCAGCCGGGCAGGGTAGACGAGTTCGTCGCCGGGCGGCATACTTTGGGTTTCGCACCACCAGCGCACCAGATCGGCCCAGCTCAGACCGTCTGTCGGCAGGGGACGGTCGTAGATGAGGCAGTGTTCCGCGTGCTTGACGATCTCGATGACGTTGTTGACTGCGTCGCGCAGCACGAGTTCCGGTTTTGGTCCGTCCGCCGCGAAGATCAGGTTCTTGAAGTCGCCCGAGACGCCTCGCGCGCCAGCGCGGTTGACGAGCTGTTGGAGGGCTTCGTCGGGGTGGTCCTCCAAGATCCGTACCGCGAGGGTCAGTAGTTGGGGAATCTCCCATTCTTCGATCCGGCGCAAGACGTACCACTTCTTGCTGGCATGCGCCTCATCTGTGTCGCCCGGGGGGAGACCGTAGCGCGTACAGGCACGGGGGAGCTGATACGACCTCAGGTGATACAGCGCGGCGGCGATCGCCTCGCGCAGCTCGTGGGCACGCACCCGTTGGGTCACCTCCGCAGGGTATCGGCCGTGCGTGCCGCCGGCCGATACGAATCTTGCGTCCGGGTCGGCTCGGGAAAGCGTGACGAGCGGCCAGAACCGGAGGCTCCGGAGCTGCTGAAACACCTCATGAGGATGCTGCGCTTCGCCCGTCAGATGACGCCGGCTGTCTGCCGGTACCTTGCGACACGCACCGATCCCGCTCCGGTGATCGCCGCCTTCGACAACCTGCTGACGTCCAGGGCCTACCTGAACCGCTGGCAGTCTTGGTGGCTGCAATCGGCGATCGCCTCCCACTCGGCCTTCGGGACCGGTGATGGCGCCGCGCGGCGGATCAAGTGGGTTCGCGCCGCTCTCGACGCGCCCGGACAAGCCGCGACGCCGCGCGCCTACGCCGCACTCACGCTCGCCCGCCACGGCCAGATCGACGCTGAAGGGCTACTTCGTCTGTACGACAGGACAGGTGCTACAGCCCGCCCGTTGTTGGTCGCTGCCATCGCTTTGACAAGGCCCACCAACCGCATCAGCAAGGCGGTCACCCACGACAACCGGCTGCACCGGTGGGTGTACGACTGGGCGCCCACCGGTGCCTAGCACGGCCGGCATGACCGCCCTGGGCGAGGCGGCACTCGGCCAGCTCCTCGTCCGCGTCGCCGACTACCGCACGCTGCTGCGATTGTCAGAGGAGCAAACCTGCAGCGACCGGGGCCGACACCTTCGAGACGCGGCTGTTGTGCGGCACGGCAACGCGCTCACCGACCTTGTCGCCGTCCTGGAATCCTTCACGGTTGCTCGCCTGCTCAACCTGCGACCGGCGATTTCCCACAACCAGGTTATGAAGTGGACCGACCGCCTCAAGATGTGGAAGAACCAGGGCGGAGTGGAACTAACTACCTTCACCCACATGCAGGCCGTTCTAGGCTTTGTGGAGGTCCGGAACGCCCTGGAGCACGGCCTCGGGCGGCTCACTGAGCGTCAACTTGCCCAGCACCGGGACGCAGTACTGGCGTATATCGCCGCAGCCGGAGTGCGGCTCGATGGCGACCGGGTACTGATTGCACCTGAGGATGTAGGCAGGTGCAGCGATGTGGGCGGAGACTTCATACGATTCCTGGATCTCAGCGCGCCCAAGACGTAGCACCGCTCGGCAATGGAAACCGCGCGGGTGGAGCGCGAATGCAGAGCTCGCTCAGTGTGACAGCCCGGAGCCCGGGACGGGCATCACGCACTGCCCACCCCGACTGGCCGTCCTGGCGTGGGCCATCGGTGGCCTACTTCGTACGGCGCCCGCCGCCCGAACGCGCGGCCGGGGCCCGCGCCGTCCGACTGGTCGGCGCCGAGCCGCACCGTCCCGTCGTTGTCGTGGTGATAGGCGACGATTCGCAGACCTCTGCTGGGCGTGCCGGACTGGTCGAGCACTCGGCCCGCGATGACGTACTCGCGCGGCGGCGGGGGCGGCTCGCCGGGGAAGGCGCCGAGTTCGTCGAGCTCGTTGTTCATCGCCGTGGCGGTCTTGTCGCGCACCTCGCCGCTGGTGTCGAGGCCGGCCTTCTTCTGGAAGAGGCGCACGAGCTGAATGGTGACGTCGTTGTACCTGGCGGTCAGCCGTTCGGCGGCCAGGCGGGTCACGAAGAACTCCAGCTCCTGGCCCTGCACGCCGAACCAGCGCGTTCCAGCATCAGGCGCAGCCCGTCCTGCAGGTTCACGACATCCGGGCCGGACATGCCCGGCAGAAGGTCGAAGGTGATCGGGTTCATGGTTCGCCACCTCGCTAGAACGGTGAGTACCGCAACAGGTCTTTAGGCAACGTCTTCGGGTCGAACTTGAACGTCCGGGTCTTGGTGTCGTAGCTCCCGTCGGGGAAATCGATGTCCCGGAAGTCCTTGAGCCGGACCGGGGCGGGGTCGGTGCTGCCGACCGTGGCCGGCGTGGTGGTCCGGACAGGAACGGCCTCGCCGCGTCGACGGCGGCGTGCGCCTCCTTCGGCAGGAAGTCCTTGACGTACTTGCGGGTGGCGGTCCACGGCGTTATCTCCCTGTGTCCGAGCCGTCCGACGGCTAGATGATGTTGTCCCAGTACGGGTCGCGAGGGATGATCGGCGGCACCTCACCGGGCACGAAGTCGCCCTTCCAGTCGAAGTAGCCGTACTTCTCGTTCCGCTTGCCGATCTCGCGCATCCACTCGAAGAAGCCGAGCTCCTGCACCGTGCCGGCCTTCTCCCCGCTGATGTAGGTCTTCTGGTAGTCGTTGAACAGCAGGCCCTCGCGGATCTGGAGGGTGTATTCGCCGTACTCGTCCTTGAGGCCAGCGACGCCGGCCCGTCCCGGGCTCTGCTCGGCGATGTGCAGGTCGCGCGCCATCTTGTACGCGTCCCAGATCGGGGCGACCGAGTTGAGCGCGCCGATCGCCTTGCCGCCGAGTCCCTTCGCGACGCCGCCGAGCTTGCTGCTGGGCCGGATCTCCTCGATAGGTACGCCGCCCGACTGCTTGCGGAAGCCGGTCTTGTCCGCCACCCGGCCCTCGCCGATCTTCTGGTCGAGCATGTCCTCGAACGCGTTGGCGGGGTTCTCGCCCTTAAGCTTCTGCCACTCCGGTGGGGAGGTCGGCTCCTTGGCGATGCCGATGTCAGCGGTGCGCGCACCCTTGGGCTGGCCGCCGGGCTCGACGTCGACGCTGATGACTTTCTTCTTGTGCACGCCGACCTCGGGCACCAGCTTCCGGCTGGCCTCACCGAAGTGTCCCCCCTCTTGGCCCTTGGCCGCGGCGCCCGACCGTTCCGTGATGTTTCGGCGCAGCGCCTTTCCCCCCTCGATGCCCTGCGCCCCGCTGTATTTCAGCCGCAGTTCCTTGGCCTGTTTGGAGTTTCCAACGAGCTTCTCCAGCACCTTGCCCTTGGGCGGCGGCAGTTCCTTGCCGCCGCTGGTGGCCTTGACCTCGCCGGTCCCCAGCTTCTTGCCGGCCTCGAACGCAGCCTCCCGGGTCTCGAACGCGGCGACGTGCTTGGGGTTGTTGCCGCCGCCCGCCAGGCCGTCCGGGTCGAACAGCACCATCGGGTTGTCGCTGACGTACTCATACGCGTTCACCCCGGACTCCGGGGCAGCGGGATCGCAGCTAGTCCAGCGGGCCAGCCACGGCGCGTAGTAGCGGGCGCCGTGGTAGGACAGGCCGCTCTCCTCGTCGTGTTCCTTGCCGGTGTACCGGTACCGCTTCGGCGTCTCGGTCGCGCTGCGCACCGCCTGGTACGTGGTGCTGCCGTACGGTGTGTATTCCTCGTACGAGATGATCTGCGCCTGGTCATCCAGCTCCAGCAGCACCGAGCCAAGGTGCCCGCCGAGCTGGTAGCGGATCAGTTGTGCCGGCGCCGGGTCGTTCGCGCCGGTGCCCGGGGTGCGCGTCTCCACCAGCGCGATGCGCCGCGTGTCGTCCATCAGGTGCAGGGTCTCCCGCTGCAGGGTCAGCTGGCCGGCTCCGTTGCGGCGACGGAACAGCTCGAACCCGCCGAGGTAGATGCGTTCCTCGGTCAGCCCGGGCGCCTTCTCCCACACCTTGCGGACGCGCTCGCCGGTCGCGTCGTAGGTGTAGTAAGCGTTTCCGCCGCCGCCCAGGTCGACCCGGCGCACGTCGTCGCGGTCGTTCCAGTAGACGTTCTGTGCCGGGTCATTGCCGCCGAGGTGAGGCATGCGCGTCATGTTGCCGTGCTCGTCGTGCCAGTACCGCTCGGTGGGGGCGTTGCCGCCGGCGAGCGCCGTGCTGGTGAGCCGGTTGCCGGTCTTGGCCGCCTCGAGCAGGCTGGCCTCGCCGCAGGTGAACTCGCGGGTCCAGCCCGCCTGCGCCGAGTCGCTACCCCGGTGGCGCAGCTCGAGAACGTTGCCGGCAGCGTCGTACACGTATGACTCGGTGTAGGCCCCGACCGCGTCGCCGTCGTTGTCGGCCCAGGCGATGCCGACGCGGCCGCCGTCGCCGGCACTGTGCGGGATCGGGGCACCGCCGGCCTGGCCCAGGTGCTCCCGGCCGGTCGCCTCGATCAGCCGGTACACCGCGTCGTAGATGTAGCTGGCGCTGGGCTCGACCCGACGGTTGCGGAAGAACACGGCCTGCTGGGCCTCGTCCCGGACGTGGGTGACGTTGCCGACCGGGTCGTAGGTGTACTGCAGGTTCTGCACCCGGCACCCCGGCCAGCCGGCGGGCGCCGGATCGGGGCAGTCGTTCGGGAAAGCGGCCGGCGGCCGCTGCGTCAGCAGCGCGACCAGGCGGAGGCTGCGGCGGTCGTAGCAGTACGAGGTGGCGGCGCCGTTGCCGTACCGGATCAGCGTGCGCTGGCCCTTGGCGTTGTAGTCGATGTCGGTGACGAACGGCGTCCACACCGGCTGGCCGCCCGCGGTGGCGCCGCGCAGGTTCGCGTCGACGCGTTCCAGCAGGCTGGCCTCGTTGTAGCCGTGCCGCACGACGCTCCCATCCGGCGAGGTCAGAGTCATGGCCCGGCTCAGCGCGTCGTAGGTGGAGCGGCTGGTGAATGTGTCCGCCTCAACCAGGGGCGCGTGCGCGGCGTCCACGGCGGCGGGATCCAACGGGCCCGCCGCGTCCGGCGCCGGCAGCGCCGCGTCCAGGGCCGGCCAGTCGAGCGCGGAACGGTACTCACCCGCCAGCCGCCGGGAGTGCCCCAGCAGGTTCCCCTTGAAGTCGCGTTCCTCGTTGCGCAGCACGCCGGCCTGGTCGGCGTGCAGGTACAGCGCCCCGCGCAGGTTGCGCGCCTCGCCCGCCGGGTGTTGCTCCCCGTAGACCAGCCGCTCGGTCAGCAGTTCCCGCGTCGGCGCCTGGTCGTCGGCGCCGGTGACGAACACACGCGCGGGCCGGCGCAGCGGATCGTATCCGGTGCGGACGGTGTGCCCGCGACTGTCCCAGGACCGGATCGCGTTGCCGGCCGCGTCGCTGAGTGTCCAGCGCCGGCCGGCCTCCATGCCGGCCTGCCCGATCCGGTTGCCCAGCAGGTCGTAGTCGTAGCGCAGGACGATGCGGCCCAACGGGTCGCCGGCCTGGACGACCCCGTCCCGGATCGCGCGGTGGTTCCCCTCGATGTCCAGCTCCACCCGGCTGGCGTAGGTCTCGGCCACGGTGGCGCCGTCGCGTTCGAACCGGTTGCGCGCCTGGGTAAGGAACGGCCGGCCAAGCCCGTCGAAATGGGTGGAGGTGGGCGTGCCGGCGTGCACGGCGGCCTGCCGCGCGGCCGCCTGCTCCCGGGCGTCGGTGCCGGCGGCCTGCCGCTGCGACCACCAGGTCTGCCAGGTGGCCGGCTGGGCGGCGAAGTAGCCGCCGACGGAGCCGCGGATGTGGGGATCGGACCGCGGGTCGCCAGTCTCGTCGCCGCGCGCCGCGACGGTGTCGTTACGGTCGTAGTCGACCTGCCGCCAGGCGTCGAAGACGACCTTCTCGTACGTGTGGTCCGGGTGCAGAGTGGCGACCGGCCGGTCCAACGGGTCGTAGAAGAAGACCAGGCTGACGCCCACGCGGGTGCCGAACTCGAAGCCGTGGTTGTCGCTGAAGAACGGCGCGTACTGGCGGACCGCCCGGCCCTTGTTGTTGAACACGGTCCAGCCGCTGGCCACCCAGCGGGGACTCACGTCCGCGGCCGTCAACTCCGGCTCGCCGTCGGCGCCGAGGATCACCGCGCCGGCCGCGTCGCGGCGGGGTACCGGCCCCGGCTCCGCCTGGATCTTCTTCTGGATCTCGCGCCCGAAGCCGTCCGAGTAGGAGAACGACTGCTGGATGGGGGTCTGGGCGCCGCCCGGGTCGGCGTCGTGCACCTCCCGGGCCAGCGTGTGCGCCGACGCGGGCTGCGGGTGGTCGTCCTGCCGGGTCAACTCGTAGGCCAGCAGGTCGTACGAGAGCCGGGTGGTGGCGCGGGCGAGCGCGCCCCGCGGGTCGGCGAGGACGTCCGCGGCGGACAGGTCCGGATCGAAGCTGTCCAGCGAGTCGCCGCGGTTCTCCTCGGGCTTGCCCATCACCGCCGTGCCGACTAGGAGCCCCGCGGCGTCGAACGCGAAGCCGGTGCGGTTACGGTTGGCGTCGGTCACGAGGGCTGGCTGCAAGACACGGTAGTCGTAGCCGGGCCTGGCGGCGTCGATGTCGCCGTTGGCCTTACGCTGCCCCACCGTCATCCGGTTGCCCACCGGGTCGCGGCTCTGTCGGACGAGCAGGTCGTAGTCGTCGAACCCCACCGTCGTGGTCTGCCCGAACGCGTCCCGGTGCCGGAGGCCGAGGAAGAAGTGATCGCGGGCGTAGCCGAGCTCCTGCGCGGCGGTGTCGCTCCCGTTCGCGGAGAGGAACACCCGACCGGACGGGATCCACCAGTGCCCGTCGCCGTCGAGGTCGACGTAGCCGCCCCGGTCCCCGCCCTGCCCGCCGAGGACCGTCCCCGGGTCGGGCAGCAGCGCCTCCGCGGGCTGGCCGGCGCGGGGCCGCTGGAACACCGACGCGAGCAGCCCGGGCGTGAACGTGAGCTGGTAGCTTTCCCCCGGAATGGCGCGCGCCTGCAGCACGCCCGCGGCGAGCAGCGCCGTCAGGTCGTCCCTGCGCAGGATGGTGCGGACCCGTTCGATGAGCCGCCTCTGCCGGCCGTTTGGCGGCTGCTGCTGCTCGTACGGGATGTCGCCGTCGAAGACGTGCACGAGCCGCTGCCCGTCCCGGCGGACCAGGTCCTCGGCCCGGAACCGTCCGGCCCGCCCGGTGGGCGGGTAGCCGGTGAGCTCGTACATTCGGGTCTCGCAGGGCACCGGGGCCCGGTAGTCGTCCCCGACGGTCACCTCGTCCGCCTCGGTGACCGGGTTGGTGACGGCGCTCTCGGTGTAGGTGACCCGGGTGGCGGACTGGTTGGCCCGGTCGGCCGGGGCCAGCGAGGTGTCGGGGCGACGCCGGCCGTACCCGATCGACGCCGACTTCAGCACCGTGCCGAACGGGTCCACATCGAGCACTAGGTCGTGACCGATCCGCGGATCGGCGACCGGCTGTCCGCCCGTGACCGGGTACAGCGTCCGCTCGTAGCGGTAACTGATCGACTCGCGGGGGTGGGTGAGGAAGACGCCGTGCCGCTGGCCGCGCTGGGCCTGCAGGACCTCCACAATGTAGTTGCTCTCCGTGACCGTGAACGGCTGCTCCTGCCGTTCGCCGCCGTCGAGCGCATACACCTCCCGCCGCAACACCGTCCCCTTCAGCGCCCGGCACGCCTCGCGCTGCTCATCCGGTGTCGGCACGGACGGCACCCGGGTGCCGTCCGCCCGCAGCAGCGTGTCCGGCAGGACCGTGTCGTCGAGCAGCAGGGCCTCCAGTTCGGCCGGTGTGCGGCCGGGCTCCCGGTAGTACTCAGCGGTGTAGTGCCGGGAGATGCCGCGCTCCGGCAGGAATGCGCCGGTGTGAAACCACGTCCGGGTCAGCACCGGGGGCACGTGCGAGCCGGGCTCGGCGTTCGAGGCGGCGAGCAGGTCGCCGTCCGCCGTGAAGGCCCCGAACTCGTCCGTGTCGAACTGCTCGACCAGGCCGAACCCGCGGAACTCCCGTTCCACGTCGTCGAAGTATCCGTGGTGGTACGCGTAGCGGGTGACGAACCGGTTCCGGCTGATCCGGTCGTCGGTGACGACGCGCTCGACGACGTGCACCGGGAACGGCAGCCGGGTCACCCACGGCCGGCCGGCCGCCTTGTCCGCGAGGTAGAACCGGGTGGAGGGGGCATAGCTGATGCGGGTCTCGGCGCCCAGGTCGTTGGTGAACGAGACGAGCAGGTGCGGCTTCGTGCCGCCCATCAGGTCGATGTACCGCAACGGCCGCCGCGCGTGCGCGGGCAGCGGAGACGACCAGACCAAGCAGGCGGTGCCGGTGCCGAGCAGGTCGGCCGTGGCGACGGTGGAGACGTTGTCGACCGCCGGCACCTGGTCGAGCGGGTGGGCGGCGCTCCACCGGTTGCCGGACTGGTTGAACCAGATGCGCACACCGTCGACGCCGAGGTAGATCAGGTCCGCGGAGCCGGTGCCGTCGACGTCGGCCAGCCGGACGCGCCGCTGGTCGAAGCCGTCGACGCGGTCGAACAGCGGGGCGTCGTCCATGGTGACCTTGGCCCCGAACCGGCCGTAGCCGAGGTTGGGCCAGTAGCACACCTCGCCGTTGCGGATCCGGACCAGGTCGGTGAGGTCGCCGGACATCGACGCCAGGTAGACCGACTGGGTGCCGTCGGTGAAGACCAGCCGCGGGCCGGTGTCCTCGTCGTGGCTCTGGGGCACCTTCCGGGCCTCGCCGAAGCCGTCCTCGCCGAGCGAGGGGTACCAGACGAGGGCTTCGTTCTCGGTGAGCAGCGCGTCGGCGTGGCCGTCGCCGTTGAGATCGATGAAGCGGAGGTTGCCGTCGTCCCAGCGGATATTGGGCAGCGACCGGAACGGGACCGGGCTGGCCCAGCCGCCGTCGTCGGTCCGTTCCGCGAATCCCGGCGTCGGGCCGGCGAACTCCACCAGGTCGAGCTGGCCGTCGCCGGCCAGGTCGAGCAGCTGCGGCCGGCCCAGCGCGGCGGTCGACGGCATGGCGGCCACGGGTCGCAGCGGCCCGAACCGGGCATCGCCGAGGCCGGGCTTGTAGTACCAAGCGCCGACCTGCTGGGTGAGGACGCCGGCCACCCCCTCGCCGTCGAGATCAACCAGCTGGTACTCCCGGCCGTCCGCCCCGACCGGCAGGTTGTCCACGTCGTCGACGGTCCGCAGCGTTCGGTCGATGGTCGGGACGGCGTACTCGAACTCCAGCGGCGGCAGCGACCGCGCGAGGTGGCCACCGCCCTTGCGGCGGTAGCCAGTCAGGGTGACGGAGGCGAGGAACGACGCGAGCGGGTCGCCGTGCCGGGTGTCGTTCGGCCGGGCGGGCGGGCGGTAACGCAGGTCGAGGGAACGGACCAGGCAGTCGTCGCCGACGTCCGGCTCCTTGGGGAAGTGGTGGAACATGAGGATCCGCTGGCAGAGCCGGTAGGTGCGGACCTCGAAGCCGGACCGGTAGGACGAGAACGGGTCGCGCCGGCACAGCCACGCGCCGGTGTCGCCGGGCCGGGGCCGGGTGGCGTGGTGCTCGCCGTAGTCGAGGACGAGCTCGAACAGCCACTTCGTGGTGGCGAACGCCTGGGCATTCAGCCGGCTGGCCACGTTGCCGTACCGGACCGACTTCAGATACCGGTTCGCCGTGCGGGCCCCGGCGGGACGGTTGCCTTCGTGCGCCTGCGCGAGGTCGACGTTCGCGTCGTCCTCGGGCTTGTAGCCGTAGACGACGGCGTTGCCCTTGTCGTCGAAGCTCTCGCTGACGAGCCAGGTGAAGATCTGTTTAATGCCGCCCGTAGCCGGGTCGGCTGGCCCGAAGACGCGGGACTCGTCCGTGCAGCCGTAGAGGGTGGTGACGTTGTCCCGGCTGATCGAGCGCCAGTGGGTGTCACCGCTGTGGGTGTGGGTCCAGCGCTCGATGCGCGCGAATGTGCCCTCGATCCGGGGCCGATAGCGCCGGACCTCGTACTTGTCGGTGCCGATCGTGCGCTCCCGGAGGTCCGGCATGCCGTCGGTCCGCAGCACGGGTACCAGATCCTCGGCACCGGCGAGCAGGAACACGTCGGACTCGTGGTCGTCGTCGTATGTGGGCAGGCCCTTGTCGGTCTTGCGGCTGATGGCCGGCAGGGCGACTGTCCAGCCGAAGCCGAATGCGCTCTTGCCAGTCCCCGAGTCGTACGCGAGATTCAGCCGCGGCCCGAATCCGGACCGTCCCGCGCTGGCGGGCAGGGGCACCGAAACGGAGGCGGTGCCGGTCACCGGGTTCGTGGCGAACTTCTCCCCTATCCCGCGGATCGCCCCACCACCACTGGGCAGCGTGATCGGCGGTGGCGCCGTCGGCCCGCCGTGCGGCCGTGTAGAGACGCCCACGTCAGAAGGCAGGGTCTTGGAGCTTCGTCCGGGGAGAGTCATTTCTTGCACCCCAATGTCGGCGTGGGTCTGCACTCGCTGATGGGAACTGCTGCAAGTAGATGCGCCGAAACGGCCACAAACTTCGACGTCGTTCTTACCGCGATCCGGCTTGCCTATGGGTGGGAGAACGAGGGTGCGGACCGTGCTGTGGTGCGACTTTGGCTGACGACATTCAGGACTCCCATGCGTAGCGCAAGACGATCATCAAGTCGGTGAGCTCGTGAGGTCGCAGGTCGCCACCATCGGGGCGGGTCATGCGGATCTTCCAGATTGTTGGGGGATCGTTGGGTGAGAGGGTCACAGCCTGCGCCGAGACGTCCTTGCGGGCCAGGTGCAGGCCGCCGTAGTGGTTGACGCGGGTGAGGACGAAGTTGTCCGAGCCCGTGGGCGACAACGTCGCCGTGTAGCTTCCAGGTTCGTCGGAGCGGGCAAGCAACCAGATCGTGTGGATCTTCAGGGTCTTTCCACCGTCCCGCCAGGGGAAGAGTTCCGGCCGCATCTCCAGGTCGAGAAGGTTCCCGGTGGTCGGTGTCGCCGGGCGTAGGAAGCGGTGCCAGGCGGTGGGGAACTCGTGGCGTACATCGAACAAGCGCAGAGATGGTGTGGCGCCGTCCTCCGCCAGGGACGCGCGGAGATTGGCGATGGCGTCGTTCTTGAACGGGCCGCCGTCCTCGCGTGCCGTGTAGCGAAGATGCACGATGGCGTCGGTGATCGTCCCGTAGTCGAACTGCCGCAGCGGCTTCCCGAAGTCGGGGTTGGCCGGATCGGGATTGTTGGACGGGGTGTCGCTGAACAGCTCCAGTGACCACTGGCTGATCGCCCCGGCGCCCTCGAAGGGGAGGTAGCGGTCGTCGCGGAAGGACAGTTCGAAGACGCCACTGTCGTTCTGGGCGCTGCTTGCGGCCACGGCGCGTACCGGAATGTTGTTCTGGATGAACCGGTCGTCGTCGGCAGGGAGGCCTTGGTCGTCCCGGTTGCGGGCGTAGCCGTCGCCTTTGGCTGTGCTGATGCGAATGCTGTTGCCCACCAGGCGCAGGGTGCAGGACACCGTGGTGTACGGGCCTACGACCGACGGCAGGGATACACTGACCGATTTGATGCGCCGGAAGTAGTGTCCGGGATAGTCGAGGTCGAGCGCCTCCTCCGGCACAGAGAAGAAGCAGCGCCCGGTCTCGCGGAGCTGGACGAGAGCGAGGGGGTCGAGCATCGCCAGTGACACGTGCTTGGTCAGCTCGAACTCCCGCCGGTTCTGCTCGAGGTACGCGGTTTCCAGTCGGCGCAGGTCGAGCTGCAGCCGCTCGCCGGCGAGGAGGCCCTTCTTGAGGCTGTCCCAGTAGCCGAAGCTGATGTAGCTGCTGTCGGCGACCCCGAGTTCGAATCGGTAGCCGCGCTCGGCCCGCTTGGCCAGGTCGTACGCCAGCTTGTAGCTCTGCAGGTAGACGGCGGAGATCTGGCCGGTCTGCCACTGATACAGGTCCTGGCTGGTGTATTTGCCGCGCATGAACGCGTCGGTGGCCTTGGCGTTCTCCATCTGCAGAAGGTGGTTGTCCAGTTCCTTCTGCGCCAGCGTGACCCGGATCTCGGCGGCTGCGATCTGGGTGTCGAGCTGGTCCAGCTCTTTGCCTGCCAGGCTTTCCTGCAGTTTCCAGTCGTCCCAGCGGCGGTCGAAACCACCCTTGGCGGCGGCCATCGCGGCGTCGCCGCTCGCGATCTGGGACAGGAAGCTCAGCACGTCGCTGGCGAGGCTGGCGGCCTGGCCCAGCTCGAGGCCGCCGATCTTGAATTTCGCGATCGGGGACCCTCCGAAGCCGGAGGCGCCCAGGTCGATGGCCGGTAGGTACGAGATGATCGATGCGCCCAGCTTGATGCCCTGGGCGATCTGCGCCTCCAGGTTCGCCAAGGCCATCTTGTCCAGGTGTAGCTTTTCCTGCGCGTTCAGCCGCGCGATGTCGCGGTAGTAGTCGCGCCGGGTCTCGACCACGGTCTTGGAGCGCTTGAGTCCCTCGAGGTTCTCCTTGGCCTCCTCGATCTGTTTCTCGCGAAGCGACTTCACCGCTTCCAGGGTGCGGATCTCCTGCGTCTGCCGGAGGAGCCCGAGTGCCTCGGCGTCCTTCTTCTCCAGGGCCGAGAGCAGAGCGGCGCCGAGCGATTTCACGTCGTTGCAGACTTCGTTGGCCTTCTGCAGCAGCACGGCGAAGCGGTAGAGCGGCAGCGGGGCGTTCAGATCGGCGAGCGCGGCGCTCAGATCGATCCCGCCGGCCACTGCCTTGACCAGCGCCGCCGGGTTGATCGGCGGTTCGAAGAGGGCGAGCTGCCGTGCCACACCCTCGATGTTCAGGCAGTGACGGATCTTGTAGAGACGGTCGGCGACCGTGTCCCAGTGCTCGAGCATCTTCTCGTTCGTCGGGATGCAGAAGTAGAGCATGGGCATCGGCGGTTGGTTGGCGCCGGACCCGCCGTTGCCGGCAAGGCGCGGAACGAGGTTCTCCACCTGAACCAACTCGTTGGCGAGGTCGTCGAACCGCTGCTCCAATTCGTTGTACGTCTGGTCGACCGGTCTGGCCGGCGGAGGCACGGTCTTGGGTTTGGGCCCGAGGATTTCCGCCGCCATCACGTAGAGCTGGGTCGCCTCGTTGAGGCTCTCCATCGTGTCTTGGCGGAAGAGCTGGTCACCCCACGCGATCAAGTTCTCCACGTACTTCAGAACGACGTTCTTCTGGTAGGCGACGGTGCGGTACGCGGCGATGCGGTGCGGCTCGAAGGGATGGGTCCGCCAGTCGTAGACGGCTTGGATGACGGCGCCGACCAGGTTCGGGTAGCCGGGTGCATTCGGGTCGCCGGCGAGTAGTCGGAGCAGGCTGTCGATGCGCTGCTGCAGGTACTGGGCGTCGGTGGTTTCAAAGAACGGCTTGGTGATCCAGTACTTGCTCATCGCCGAGCCGCCGGGCCTCGGGGGCGCCACGCCGAGGGGATTGAAGATGAAGTGGTACCAGTCCCTCGCCTCCTCGAAGCGCTGGTTGCGGCTGAGCGTGTTGGCGATGAGCAGGGGTACGTGGAAGAAGAGTTCCCAGTTGTAGGGCGCGTACGCCCCGGCCGGGCTGAAGTCGACGTCCTCGCGGGGGTGGAACGAGGTATTCGTGGACAGCACCACCGACGCCGTCGGCTGGTACGTGTCGTTGAATCGGAACGCCGTCTGGGTCAGTTGCGTGGAGCGGCTCATCAGGGCCGGGACGCCCTTCAGCGGATTGTTGAGTAGCTTGCCGAACTCGCAGACCAGCGGGTGGTAGAAGGACCGGAAGTGGAACCGTGACCCGGCGACGAACTGATCCGCCAGGCCGACCATCCAGAAGTACACCGCCTGCTGCGGGTCCGTGCGGATGACGGCCTTCAGTTCGTCGTCCGTCACCGGCACCGGCACGTGCAGCTGACTCGCCAGCCAGTCGGCCAGGTTGGTCCGTTCGGCCGGCGTCAGGATCAACAGGAACCCGTCCAGCCAGCCGTCGATCTGGGTGGCGAAGTAGCGCTCCCAGGACCGCATCTCGGCCTTGACCATGGGGTAGTACTGGCCCTCCGGCTGGTTGGTCGGAGCTCCGCGCTGAGTGGTGGGGAGGACGAAGAAGCTGCGCCCGCCGTCGCGATAGAAGAACGGTAGCCAGCCGTTGATGATGATCGCGGAGTCCCGGTACCAGGTGCCGGTCTTCTCGGTCAGCCGATTGAGGTACGACTGGTGCCAGCCCGGCGAGAGCTGGAACAGCCCGGGCGTCTCACCCAGCACCGGGGTGCTGATCGGGAAGCCGCCGTACTCGAGGGGGAAGCTGTAGTTCAGGAGCGAGAGATCGTTGTCCGGCGCGTCGTTGCGTGCCGGCAGTTCCTGCCACCGCAGGTCCACCGGATCCGGCCCGGTGGACAGCTCATCCGGCCAGGTCATAGGAACCACCGGGGCTTGTGTGTAGAACTTGGGGGTGAAGGTGAAGTCAGGGACGCCGCAACCGGCCATCTCCGCCTCGCCCTTCAGGCGCGCCGCCGCGGTGTAAGGCGTCTTTCCGTGGCTGTTGCCCTCGTAGCTGATGAAGAAGCGGCCGTCCGTCCCGGTGCGATCGACGGCGGAGAACCTGTAGTAGTGGTTGACGATCTCCATGTTGTACGGCTGGCTCGCGGCGAAGCCCGTGGAAACCCGCTTCGGCGTCCACTGGCCGCCGCGGTACTCGCTCATCGCCATCTGCATCTGCAGGATCTTGGCGGTTTTGTCGGGCGTGAATTGACTGGTGTTGGTGCCGGGAGCGGCCGGCAGTGTCACCTTGCTGTTGCCGGTCTCGTCGGGCACCTCCTTGAACACCGGCCAGAACAAGAAGAGACGCCGGCCGACCACGGCCGGGATCAGGTAGTCGCCCTGGATCTCCAGGTCGACCCGCTCCCACGGTGTCCATTGGCGATAGTCGAAACGCCGGTAGTAGTACACGTGGGGCTCGCCGCCGGGCGTCCGGGCGAAGACGTGGACGACGGTGTCCAAGTCGTCGTCCTCCTGGTAGAAGCCGGCGATCTCGAGGTGCGCGACACCGTCCAGCTTCTCCAGGTAGTGGCCCAAAGCGGTTTCCGCGCCTGCCTGGCTGATCTCGCTCTGGATCAGCTCGTTCTCCAGGTCGCGGAAGAACGGAGATCGGTCGAACCGTAGCTCCGGCTCGATCCAGTTCTCCGGCCAGAGGAAGATCTTCCGGTTCGCCTCCCATACCCGGTACTTGCGCATCCACGACCACCAGCGCCACGCACTGTCGCCGCTGTCACCGTCCTCGCTGACCGGCATCGTCGGCTCGAGTCCCATGAAGCAACGCTGTACGAACAGTTGCACCGAGCCGGACGCTTGCACGATCCGGCTGGTGAGCTGGCAGGCGCCCATCTCGACGTCAAGCAGGTAGTAGGCGTACAGGTCGTTGGTGTTCTCCCATTTGCCGGTCGGCGCGTCCGCGGGCTTGGGCTGGGTGAGCAGGTAGGCGGCCAGCGCATCTCGCTTGCGTTCACGCAGGGCGTCCTGGATCTCCGTGCACAGCGTCAGCCACGTCTCCGTGCCGAGCTTCGAGCGCAGCAACTCCTGGATGGACCGGGCCTCCGCGGGGCCCATCGCCGGCGCGGCGAAATGCGCCAGCGTGGCGGCGCCGGCGTTGAGATTTCCGGCGAGGGTGAGCGCCCCAGCCAACCTCTCCCAGGATTCGGGCAGAAGGTAGTCGGCGGGCCAGCGCAGCTCGAGCTGCAGAATCAGCGCCGAGACGTCCTCAGCGGTCCAGTCGCCGGCCACCAGCTCGACGTCGGCCGTGAAGGCTTCGATCACCGAGTGGTACAGCGACTCGATGGCCTGGCGGTAGGACGGGATGCCGGTCACGGCGGCCAGGCCGGGATCGGTCAGCAGGGTGGATCGCTGGTCGGTGCTCATCACCCCGGTCAGCCGGAGTGTCTGGTTTGCTGCGTCGTACCGGACGGGCAGTGCCGGTGGGAAGGCGAATCCCGCGGGCAGGCCGGTGACGTCGGTCTCGGCGCCGTACTCGTTGTTCTTCAACCGCAGTAGCAGTTCCAAGAGAGTCAGCCGCGGCTCGGGCAGGGTGTCGCGGAGCCGGAGCAGCCGGACGAGTCGCAGGAACCGGTCCAGCGAGGCCACGCCTGCCGCCTCCGTCAGCGGCAGCGCGCCGACGTCGAGCAGGTTGGCCGCGGTGGCGAGGCTGCCGATGCTTCGCAGCTCGGTCAGCGTCAGCTTGCCCTTGCGCCAGATGGTGGCAACCCGGTCGGCCCAATACCAGGCGTCGAAGACGTCCGGCAGGGTTGCGTGGTCCACGACGCCGGTGCTGGAGGCGAGCGCGCCGGTCAGGTGGTGCAGCAGCGCCGGTGAATAGTCGGTCCCCAGGTGTCGCGTCACTGCCGGGGTGAGCCCGAGCTGGATGCTCGCGGCGTCGACGACAGCTCCGGCCGCGGAGGTGTCGCAGAGGTAGCGCAGCGCCTTGACCGCCGCGTCGCGCAGTCGCTGGGCGAGCGTGCCGGCCGGGTCCAGGTCGGTCTCGGTCAGCCAGACGCGCCGATCGGGGGCGACGATGGTCGTCGGCTGGGCGCTCAGGCTGTCCACCGCGGTGCGGTAGGACGGGTCGGTGGAGAGTCCTCGCAGCAGCGCCGTCTGGTCGGCGCTGAGCACGCCGGTGCACCGCAGGAGACGCTCCTCCTCCTCGTACGCGATCCGCGCCGCCAGATCGGACGGGAGCAGTGTCGGGAAGTCGATGCCGGTCGGCAGCGTGTGCAGCGGCGCGGTGAACACCGGGTCGAAGAATTTCACTGCCAGGCGTGGGCGCCGGAACAGCTCGTCGATCACGGTCGCCGGGTTGCCGGCCGTCTTGAGGGCGGTCTGCTCGGCGGTCGTCATCAGCCCGGTGAAGCCGAACGTGCCGGAGGCGGCGTCGTAAGTGATCGGGAGGGTGGGCAGGGTGGCGGGCAGCGTCAGGGTGCCGCCCGGTGGGCCCTGGACCTGGGTGGTGACGTAGACCGTCGGGGCGGCGACCGACTGTGCGCGGAGGTCTTCGACGGCACCGCGATACGTGGCGAGCACCCCGGCCGACTGCTGGAACAGCGCCTGGACGGCGGAGACGTAGACGGGATCGTCGGTGACGGCCGCGAGCGAAGGGTCGGTCAGGAGTGTCGTTCGTTGCTCGTCGGTCATCAGGCCGGTGAAGAGCAGGCGCTCGTTCGGCTCGTCGTACACGATGGGCACGGTGATGACGGCGGGGAAGGCGAACCCGGCCGGAAGCTGGGCGGCGACGGCCGGCTGGTTCGCGGCTCGTAGCGCCGTGAGGGCGGGACCCGTGTCGTCCAGCAGACCCGTGAGCTGGGCGTCGGTCATCACCCCGGTGAGGCGCAGGATCTTCGCGGCGGCATCGTGGGTGATGGGCATGCTCACCGCGGCGGGGAACGCGAATGCGGCCGGCAGGCCCGCGGCTGCGGACTCCAGGATGACCGGTCCGCGCAGCGTCGCCAGGAAGCTTCGAGTCTCGGTGTCGCTGCGCTTGAGCTCCGTCAGCAGCCGGACGAGAAGGGCGTCCAGTTGGCCGATGTCAGTCGGTGGCGTGCCCTGATCGTAGGTGGCCCGGATGGTCTGTAGCTGCGTGCGCAAAGCCCGCAGGAAGGCGGCGGTGTCGGCCTCCTTGGTCGCCGCCTTGGCGGTCCGGTCCGCGCCGAGCAGCCAGCACAGCTCGTCGACGGTGAAGCCGGCGGCGCGGACGACCTCGACCGTGTCCAGCAGGTCCTGCAGCGCCGCGGGCCCGGAGAGCTTCTCGAGGTCGGGTGCGAACAGGCGCAGGAACCGGCGCCACTCCTCAGCCGTCCACTTCAGCGTTTTCGCCAGCCAGGCGTGCCGCCACAGGAAGGACAGGCTCGCCAGGGTGACATCGTCGCTTGGGTTCCAGGTCTGGAAGGTGGCGAGGTCGGCCTCGGTGATGCCCAGCGCGGCAAGCACCACCGGGCGATGGCCGCCGATCTTCTCGCCGGTCCGCAGCGGCACCTGGAAGGCCGGGTCGACTGGCTGCGCCAGCCTGCGGTTGAGGAACAAGCTCTGGTACAGCGCGTCCGCTCTCGGCTCGAACGGCTCGGTGAACCGGGTCCTGGTGTTCAGGTCGCCGAAGAGGCCCAGCACGTGCTCGACGGTCGCGGCCCTCCCGAGCCGGCGCCGGGCGACGCTGAGCAGGAAGAGACTGATCAGAAAGTCCTCATCCAGCCCCCCTTTGCCGAGAGCCGGACTGGTCAGGGCCAGGTCAAGTTCCCACATCCGCCAGCCCGGGAGTTTGCGCCACAGCCGCAGGAACCGGTGGATGCGGTCGAGTTTGACGGCGTCGATGCCGCGGAGGCGCTGCTGGGCGATGTCGCAGGACGGCTGGAGGTACTCGACGGCGATGTCGCCCTGCGGGTTGATCCAGGGGAGATCCAGCAGCGCGAGCATGTCGTTGTATTCGAGGTCGGTCTTGCGCAGGAACGCCGCGACGTTCCCCACCGCGTTGAGCCAGCCGCCGCCGGTCTGGCCCCAGAGCACCTGCTGGCCGGCGTCGGAGGGGTCGGCCAGCAGGATCAGACGCTTCTCGTCCATCGCCGCGGCCGGGTCGCTGCTGATCCCGAAATACTCGGCTGCGACGTCGCCGTCGGCCGTTCCGAGAGTCTGCATGACCTCCCAGCGCCGCAGGTTGCTCTTCTGGAAGGCGGCCCGCACCTCCTCGGCGAACAGGTCGAAGGGCAGCGCGTACGGGTAGGTCATCTGCCGCAGTTTGCGGTAGGCCCCGGCGTTGACGTACTGCGGAAAAGCACGCACCTCGTCGGCGGTGGCCTTTGTGTTGAGCAGCGGCTCGGCGACGAAGCTCGGCGTGCCCTTCTTCCGAAGCCGGTAGGTCGCCTTGTCGCCGTGCAGCACCCACTCGTCGACGGCCGTGACCACCCGGGTGAGATGGGCGTTGCCGGGATCGAGGCGGGCCTGGGCCAGAGCGGTGAGGACCGCCCGCGTGGCGTGGGCGGGGTCGGCCGGGACGGTGGTGAAGCCGACCAGCTCCTGGTCCGTCGCGCCGGGAGCGACGACGGCTTCCAGCACCTCGTTCACGACATCGATGTAGGGCAGCGGGACCGATCCGTTGGCGCAGTTCAGCTCCAGCCAGCCGAGGTCCGGTCGGCGGCGGAACAGCACCTCCTTGGCCGTTCCGGCCGTCCCCCAGCGATCCCGGAGGAACCTGAGCAGGTCGGCGAGGTAGGCGGCGGGGCCGAGCACCGACCGGCAGGTGTCGCACTCGCAGAAGTCGCCGGTCTGGAACAGGGTGTTCCAGTTGGGGAAGCTCGACAGCGCCGAGGGGTTACCGCCACCGAGCGCCTTCGGGACCCCGCGGTCGAACGAGGTGAGCTCGCCCACGATCGTCAGGACCGCGGCGTGAGTGTCGGCGGCGCGATTCCAGGCCACCCGGGCCGTCTCGGCGGTGAACCCGGGGCGCGCGCCGTACCGCTCGACGAACTCGGCCTGACCGATGGCGTAGATCTGCTGCGCGGAGCGGACCCGGTCGGCCAGCAGCGTGGTGGTGGCGTCGAAGCCGGGCGCGAGCTTGAACAGGCGCTGCACCGCCTTGAGCTCCATCCGGAAGGCCGGGTCGTGGCCGTCCAGGCCTTTCCCGTCCGGCCCGTCGAGGAACTCGTCCACGGTGGTGGTCAGTAGATCGAACTGCGGCCGTTCATCCAGCAGCCGGCTGATCTGCGGGGCGTGGTCGAGAGCGGGGACGCCGCCGTTGCGGGTGGCCCGGCCCAGGTCGCCGGCGAAGGCGGCGGTGGGGAACCCGTCGGCGAAGCGGCGGGCGAGAGCGCGACCGTAGAGCTCCGCGGCGGGGAACTTGACCTGGTCCACGACCGCGCCGGTGGGCAGCGGCAGGGTGATCTCCCCGGCGGCATGCCGCTCGGCCACCAGCTTGACCCAGTCGGCCTCGGCGACACCGGCCAGGGCGCGGATCCGGTCGGGCGTCCTGACCTCGAACGCCTCCTTGATGACGCGGACACTCGAGAAGTCGCCCTTGGTCATCTCCGCCAACTGGAACGAGGTCTGCAGGTCGGCCGTCTCGCGGCCGGTGAACCCGGCCTTTCTGAGGTTCCGCGCCATCTGGGGCGTGATCGCCCGGTGTTCGCCGAGCAGGGCCGCGAACTGCTCCTGCTTGTCGTCGGCATCGACCCCCGCGTCGGCCAGCGCGGCCTTGACGAAGCTCGGCGCCGGCCCATCGGTCAGGATGGTCAGCGCCGCCAGTCGGCGCAAGGCAGCCATCCACTCGGGAACTCGGTCGCGCAGATGCGCCGCGATCTCGCTGAGGGTGAAGGCGCTGGTCAACGCCTTCAACACCGCTGCGGCATCCAGTCCGGTAGCGGCCGTCACCAGCGAGGGCAGTTGGTCGCGCAAGCTACGAGCGGCGGAGGCCGCCACCGCGCCGCCGCCGAGGACCGCGAACCAGAACTCCGGAGGCAGGCCGTCGCCCGGTATGCGGTGCGACAGCACGAACCGGGCCAGCAGGTCGGGCGCGAAACCGGTCTCGCCGGCCAGGAAGCTCAGGTCCTCATGCTCCGCGTCCTCCTCCAGATCGGCCAGAGCGACCTCGACGAGCAACGGTTCCAGCGCCATGCCCAGGGTTTCGAACAGGCTGGACAGCTCCCAGGTACCTGCCGGGACGGTGATATCGAGGTCGACCTCCTCGGGCGCGTTGAACAAGGCCTCGGACACGGCCAGCTCCCGGCCGTCGGGGCCGACGACGCGCAGGACCAGGTCGGCGTTCTCCTTCTCGGCGCGGGCGAACCGGTCCCGGGTGTACGTGATCTCGTACCGGCCGCCGGCGTCGGGCCTGGTGTCGCCGAGGGGTTCCTCGCGGCGCAGATCCCGGTCGAACGCGAACACCGTGGCCCCGAGCGGGGGCCGGCCACCGGCGTGCTGGACCCGCCCCCGGACGATGAACGTAGCGATCTCACGGCCCTGGAGGTCCATCGCGTTTCCTACCTTCATCTTCGTCTGAGTGACGGGAGCCGGCGGTGTCCATCTCCTAGTCCTTCCGGACGTTGAGGAAGTAGCCGTTCCTCGGCCCCGGAGAGCAGGAACACATCGGACTCGTCACCGTCGTGGTAGCGCGGCAAGCCAAGGTCGGTCTTGCGGGTGATCGCGGGCGTCGACAGCGTCCAGCCGTACCCGAACGGGCCGTTGCCGGAGCCGGAGTCGTACGACAGCTCGAGCCGGGGACCGAAGTCGGACGTCCTGGGCTGGTGGCGATCGGGACGGACATCGTTCCCGTGCCGTTGACCGGGTTGGCGGCGAACTTCTCGCCAGTGCCGCGAACCGCGCCGCCGCCCTTGGGCAAGGTGATGGCCGGCACCTGCGGGCCCCGGTCGTCGCTCCGGCCGGGAGCCTGTCGACGCTCAGTGCTCGGCCCGTCCTGTGTGCTGCGCTCCGACATCGGTCGGGCCTCTCGGTCAGGTCGACTAACTTCAAGGGCGCTCGCAAGGGCCGGGCGGTGCCAGGGACCATCGTGACATGACCGGCGAAGGCTCCAATAGGTGTAGTGGCGGTTCGCTTCTGTCGCCTATCAGCATTTCACCCGCGGTCCGCTCGTGACCCGAACATCCTCACGTCGAGGCACCGATCGGGGTAGACATCGGCCGGCTGCGTGCTGCACACCGACCGCGGGTCGCAATTTCGCAGCCGAAAGTTCGTCCGCGCGCTCCACCAGCACCACGTGATCGGATCGATGGGCAGAGTCGGCGCAGCCGGCGACAACGCCGCCATGGAATCGTTCTTCGGCCTGCTGCAGAACAACGTCCTCGACCGCCGCAACTGGCCGAATCAGCAGCAGCTGAGGACCGCGATCGTGACCTGGATCGAACGGACCTACCACCGCCGCAGACGGCAGCGGTCCCTGTCCCGATTGACCCCTATCGACTACGAGACCATCATGACCCCACCGGCCAGTCAGGCCGCGTGACTGAACCTGTCACCTATCGGTGCAGCAGACCCAACTTCGGTACGGCCGCTCGCGTCGGCGTACGAGTTCCAGTTCCGGTTCCGGTGCAAAGCCAGGTACGCCAGACGTACATAGGCGGGAAGCCTGGCGCTCTGGATCCCGCCTCGGCCGCCTCTCTTCCGCTGTTTACGCTAGTTATCGGTAGAGGCGGGTCGGCGCGCGGATCGCGGCATTTGAGTGAAGCGTCAATGCATCCCAGTGAATCCTTGCCAGTAGTTCGGCGGGGTTTCCCTGGCGGTCCCAAATAGCTGCTGGATTTGGGAGAATGGCAATGGCAATGTCAATCGTGTGATCTTATTCGGTCAAGCAGGTATCGTCATTTCTGCTCTCCAGCGATGCGTCGACGAAGTAGACCTTTCCTGGGTCTCCGTTTGTGATCAGGTCGGAGTCGGCGTCGGGGTACCACACTTCGAGGTACACGGGAGTCCCGTCGATGTCGCGGGTAGCGCAGAGTATGTCCTGCCCGGAGTCCTGAGGATTTGGGTCATTGATGGGTGGATCATTCACTCGCAGGGCGTGCCACCCGTCAGTATGCGCGACGTCGGTATAGAACGTATGAATGTCCGCCGGGGGCAATAGAGTCTGGTATTCGTTGCTTACCTGAACGTCGCGGCCGTCGTCGGCGCAGACGGCGACTCTATTATTGCTGATGGAGGTGGTCGGGTGCTGGTCGAGGACCGCCAACTCCTTCAGTTGGGACAGCATGGAGAGCTGGCGGTCGGTGCACTTCTGTGCAGGGCTTCGGTCGTTTGTGTGGCCGCAGGCGCTGACCAGGCTGCCGACCAGAGCCAGTGACATGGCAAGGTTTCGGGATCGCGACATGTTGTCTGGCCCCTATCTTGGTCAGGCTGGGAGTGCGGCCGGGCCCGAGGGGTCCGGCCGCACTCCCAGCATGCTTGTACCGCCTGGCGACGATCGTCTGGGCGCCCCTGGCCGGTGTAGTGCTCGGCGTCGTCACCGGCACGGTGGCGATCGCCGCCGGCATACGCCGCATGCCCACCAACGGGTACCCCATAGCACGCCGGGTTCGGCGGGCGGCCCGAGGAAACGGACCGGTCGAGAGACCGGCACCGCGTCTCGGGCCGACCCAACCGAGCCCAAGGCAAACGCCACAACGCTGCCCTCATCTGCCTCGCCCGACGCCGCTGCGATGTCCTGTTCGCCATGCTCCGAGATCAGACGCCCTACCAAACCCGACCGACAGAACACGCCCTCGCCGCTTGACGAAACCCATAGGGACACCCCCCGAAAACCCCTGCAAAGTGTGGACTGCCAGGGACAAGTGCTAATCAGTCGACGATCGCGTCTGCGCAGGTCAACGATCGCTTTTGCCAACCAGTGACAAGCCAGAGACCGTGACGTTCGGTAAGCGTAGGTCGACGGTTCGATTCCGTCAGGCGGCTCCAAGAAAAGAGGCCCTGACCAGCTCAGATGCTGGTCAGGGCCTCTTCCGGTTTTAAATCGCTCCACGAAACCCCCAGAAACGCGTGCGGGCGATCAGGTTCGGTGTCGCCCGCAGCGCCGGACCAAGCGGCCCGGCTGCACGGTGTGCGCTCCTATGCGGCCCGGGGTGGAAGTTGCCGACCGGTTGGGTCTTCTTTGTGCGCCGGATCTGCGCCGAGCTGTCGAGGATGCTCGAGCTGTCCGGCGCGTGACGAGGCCGGCGGCCAGCAGACCGACTGCGGATTTGCGTGAAGGCACTCGTGAGCTCCCATAGGACGCGTTTCAGCTGACATGCAGGAATGCCGAGGAGAGCTCAGGCATACAGCCGTGGCGGGTGTCGGCTGTGGCACCAGCCCCGAGGCGGCCGGCGACGAGCTGGACCGCAGCCAATGGCAGTGTGCGCAGACTCCCGAGCAAGCTGTAACGAAGCGGTCGTGTAACAGCGCACACACTGCGCCGCCATCCCGGACAGAGGGCGGATACGCTGGTTGGTCGATGGCAAGGACGTCACGTCCGACATGGCCGCGTTGAGTCTTTGCCACCGGGGGTGCGCTAGGTATGGCAGACCTGGATCTCGCTTCTGTGCTGAACGCGGAACTGGGTGCGGATTCGCCGTACCGCTTCGTGGCGGATCAGCCCGGGCAAGACGATTCGACGGCGAAGTTGACCCATGAGAACAGGGTCGTGGCAGCCTACTCGAGCAAGGCCGGCGGATATCGCTGCACCTTCTGGTGGAAAGGCCGGAAACAAGCACACGGCATGACGGCAGAGATTCCTTCTGTCGCGGATGCGGCGCGCTTGTGGGTGGAAGGAGTGGGCTTGAGCCGACTGTCCGCCGCGCATCCTTTCGTCCAGTACCACGATATCGAGCTGGCCTATGAGCGAGGAGAAGCCGTCGAGTATCAGTGGCGGGCCGTTCTCCGGGATGTCGAGGGCGACGACTTCCACGGTTATCGCGAGCTGGTGACCCTGGCTTCCGAGGAACCGGTCCTGAGGCGATGCTTTCCTCGGCTGAACCATCGCTTCGTTTTGTCCGAGAACGAAGACAACGAGGACGTGCTGATCACCATATTTTTGATTCGGCCTGAGTGGTTCGCGAAATTTGGGCCGGGCGGTGGAGAGGACGACTTGGAGCTCCCTGTGCGTGAGTTCGAGGGCACTGCGCGTGAGGCGGTTGCCATGATGGCTCAGGCCATCCGGGCCCGAGGCGCCTCCTGACGGCCGGCCCGCGGGGCGGCGGATCCGTCGCGGCGAATGTGCCGACAACCGTCCTCAGGGGAGCGTCATGTTTTCGCGCCTGTGCCCGCAGGCCCGTCCTCTTGGTCGTCCCGGCGGTACTCTGGGGTGTCGCCGGTGAAGCTCATCTTCGGGAGGCCGCAGTGAGCGAATCGGAAATGTTGCGGTCGGTCCTGCGTGCTGCCGCCACGGACGGCGACGTCGTGGAGCTCGCCCTCGCCTTGCAGACCCATGGCCAACGCGGTCGGGTGACTCGGACGGCCGGGTTGCTGCGCGATGAATTCGGGCTCACCATTCCGGAGGCTCTGGCGATCGCCGCTTGGGCGGACGAGTCCGGTGACGATGAACAATCGCGGGCCGACCTGCGGTCGCAGGTGCAGACGCTTTTGCGCGTTCACACGATATAGCGGCAAGTGGCGCACGGACCCTCGTCCGTGCGCCACTTCGCATTGCTGCATCCGTACCGTCGGATCTTTATGCGTGTTGCCTCTCGTGGGCGCCCTCGGCGATTTCCTCGAGGAGTTTGTTGCAGAAGGCCGGTAGGTCGTCCGGCTTACGGCTGGTGACCAGCCCCTGGTCGACATAGACCTCTTCGTCGACCCAGGTCGCCCCGGCGTTCGCGAGGTCGGTGCGAAGGCTGGGCCAGCTGGTCAGGGTGCGGCCGTCGACGACCCCGGCCTCCACAAGGGTCCAGGGTCCGTGGCAGATGGCCGCCACCGGTTTGCCTGCCGTGAAGAAGTCGCGGACGAAGCGGACCGCGTCGGGGTCGGTGCGGAGGAAGTCGGGGTTGGCCACGCCGCCCGGCAGGACCAGGGCGTCATACTGGTCGGCGTTGGCGTCTTTCACCTGCTTGTCGACCGGGTACGTGCCCGCCTTGTCCATGTGGTTCACGGCTTGGATCTCGCCGCTCTTGATGGAGACGAGGTCGGCCTTGCCGCCCGCCTCTTCGACGGCCTTGCGGGGCTGCGTGTACTCGACTTCTTCCACGCCGTCGGTCGCGAGGAAAGCGACGCGCTTGCCTTTGATGGAGGTGGGCATGGTCGGCTTCCTTTCTCTCTCGGCGTTGTTCTTGCGATCAGTAAGTGCGGTTCCCGGCCTCGGCGCGGGCAAACGTGGTGGCTCGGCGGTTGACGATTTCGCCGCCGTACCAGGCGCCGAAGACCGCGCCGGCGAGGGCCAGGAATTCGACGGCGAGGAGGCCGCCTCCTGCTACTCGGTCGGGGGTACGCATGCGCAGCATGAGGATGACCGCGAAGAGGATCAGTACGCCCATGTTGGTCAGGCCCTGGAGGACGCCGATGCGCTTCGCCGGCGTGCCGTTGCGGACGAACATCAGGTCGATCGCCCCGGCCAGGGCGGCCAGGATGCCGCCGATCAGGCCGGCGAGGATGTTCCAGTACGCGAGGGCGCCGAGGATGTGGGGACCGCCGAGCAGGTCGCCGATGTCGAAGAGGACGGCCATCGCGAAGAGCCCCAGCGGGAACATCACCAGGACGGGCTGGATCGCCTGACCGGCGATCTTGAGTCGGCTCTCCATGCGGGCCATCACCCTCCTCGAGCTGCTTTTTGTCCGGTTCCCGGGTTGGCCTACCCGGTGGTCGTGCCGGTGAAACGCATCGATGGGGCGGTTGACCACCACGGTGTTCCGCGGATCCACGTCTCATCCTCGCGGCTGGAGACGGTTCTGTAGCGGACAAAACGCCTAGCCGCTCGGCGGGTGGGGGCGTACTTGGCTCGTACGCAATCTGCGATATGGCAGGTTGATGTGTGGCGGAGAGCCGGGTGGCGTGCTGTACTGAGGTCAGGCAAGACGAGCGGAGCCGAGGCGAAACGGGCAACGGCACCCGGCGGCAACCGGGTGCCGTTGTTGCCTCTCAAGCTCTGCGGCACACGAGCGAGGCGGGGAATTCTCTCTGCGCCAATGGTGGCTCGCCTTCCCTCTCCTCGCAAGGAGTCGGAGGGGGGAGTTCGTCATGCGCATCTATTACCGTGGGCCCGACGCGACGGTGACCAGCGACTATTTCATCTACCGTACGCCCACCGCGAGCAAGACCTTTCTGGTGCGCGACCTGCGCAATGTCGGAATCACCAGCGTCGATAGCCCGGGTCTGCCGATCGCCCTGCCCCTGGCTGGCCTCGCGGCTGCCCTGGTGGCGGCCTGGCCGCTGTGGAAGGTGTCGCCCCTGTACGCGATCGGCGTCCTGGGACTGGCCGGCTTCGGGGTGGCGGCGGCCGCTCTGGTGCGGCGGGGCCGGACGAGGACGTGGCTGCTCCAGGCGATCTACCGGGGTCAGTCGGTCGATCTGTACGGGTCGGTCGACGCGCGGGTGTTCAACCAGGTCAGCCGTGCGTTGCGGCGCGCCATCGAGGACGCCAGGCCGCCTTCTTCCTGGGACGACGCCGCGGCCGCCTGAGAGTGCTTGTTCGCAATCTGCGAGGTGGCACATTGAAAGGTAGCGATCAGGGTAGTGGCCATGCTGTACTCGTGGCAGGCAGTCAGGGCGGACAGATCGAGGGGAGACGACATCACGGCACCCGGCGGCAACCGGGTGCCGTTCTTGCCTCTCGAGCATTCTCCGGCCCGTTCGAGCGAGACGGGAATTCTCTCCCTGACGCCCTTTCCCTCTCGCTGAGGAGCATGGAAGGGAGTTCGCAATGCGTACCTACTACCGTGGCCCCGACGCAAGCGTGACCGACCAGCACTTCATCCGCCGCACTTCCTCGGCGGAGGTCGTCTTCGCCGTTCGTGACCTTCGCAACGTAGTGCGGGTGCAGGGCGCCTCCGCCCCGGACCGCCTGGGTGGGCTGCTCGTCACCGGGGCCGGGCTGGTGACCCTGACGGCGGCGAGCTGGTCGCTGATCGGCCCGGCTGCCGGCTACGGCATGGCCGGCGTGGCAGTCGTCATCGCTTTGGTGATGGTGTCGGCGAGACGCCGCAACGACCGGTGGTGGCACGTGCGGGCTACGTACCGGGGTGCCGAGACAACCCTGTACTCCTCCACCGACCAGCAGATGTTCAACCAGGTGGCCCGCGCCCTCATGCGGGCCATCGAGGATTCCCGTCCGATCCGGGAGGTGCCTCGCCTCGCGACAGCCTAGGAAGATCACCGAGAGTTTCGGTTGTGTGACTTGTTTCTTTTCGGTGAACCTTCCGTTCGGCCTTTCCTGTTCTGATAGGACAGTGAGTAGGCTGACGCGCGACCTCGCTGGCTGCCTTCTGGCAACCAGCGAGGTAGCTGCTTGAGCATGAATTGATCCAACTCCAGCACCACCGACTTCGACGTTGAAGGACTCATGGCTGAGGGTGACTCGCCTACGGTCGCACGCAGACGCGTGCGCCTCGTGCTGCGCGAGGCACGCGAGGCCGCCGGGTATACCCAGCTGGACGTCGCGGAACAGATGGAATGGAGCCTGAGCAAGGTCATCCGGATCGAGAACGGCGACGTCACCATCGCGCCCAACGACCTGCGACCGCTGCTCAACTACCTCAACGTCAAGGACCGTGCGCAGGTCGCCGATCTCCTCGCCACCGCGAAGATCGCGCGTACGCGGCAACGCCAGGCCTGGTACCAGAAGCCTGAGTTCCGCGAGCACCTCACCGACGGACTCCGCCGGCTCATCGAATATGAGACCGAGGCGACGTCGGTTTACACCTACTCGGTGTTCCACATTCCGGCGCTTCTGCAAATTCCGTCATATTCGAGCGCTCTCATTCAGATGTGGCGCGACGATCTCACCGACACCCAACGCCATTACCGCCTCGAAGCGCGCAGGTTGCGTCGCGAGGCGGTGCTCGAGCGAAGTCATCCCTTGCGGATGACCGTCGTTCTGGACGAGTCCGTTTTCTGGCGGGCGGTCGGGGGTCCCCAGGTCTTCGCGGACCAGCTGGAGGAGGTTCTCCGGCTCGAGGAGCAGCAGTCGGTGGCGATCCGCATGTTCCCCTTCACCGCGGACACCGGCCTCTCCTACGACGCCGGATTCGACATCCTCTTCCTGGGCGACGAGGACGAGGCGACGGAGACGGGCGACAAGATCAACGCGGTCATGTATCGCGAGACCGGCGCGTCCGACGAGGTCATCGAGGACAAGGCGCTGGCGACGCGGCACTTCGCGCGCTACCGGAAGCTCTGGGAAGCGGCCACAAACGAGGAGGAAACGGTCGATTTTATCAGAAAGCGGGTCCGCGAACTGAGATGATCTAGCAACTTCCAAGGGAGTGAAGAGTTAACGATTAGACGATTATGTCCATGCGAAAGGTCAGACGGTGAACATTACTCAGCAGACTGGTCAGTGGCGCAGGAGTAGCCGCTGCAGCACCGGCGCCTGCGTCGAGGTCGCTCAGTTCGCGGATCGAATCATGATCCGGGACTCGAAAGACCTTGCCGTTCCGGCGCTCACCTTCACGCGCGACGAGTGGTCCGCATTCGTCCGAGGCGTCAAGGCGAACGAGTTCGACGCGAACTGACCGTGCTGGCTTGCGTGCGGCAACCCGTCGCACGCAGCTCAACGAGTCTGTCCCCGCCGTCAACGCTCCATCGGTCGATGGGACCTTGACCAATCACGTCCTTCACGACAAGTCCTGAGATGACGGATTAAGTTGCGCTTCACTCATCTTTTCGTCATGGAGGAAGGAAGCGTGCGTCGCGTACCGTGGGTCGGGAAACCGTCACGGAGGAGCGAGCATGACCAACTGGACGGAGAAGTCGATCGTCTGGCGCAGCTCTAGCCGGTGCTCGTCCGGAGCCTGTGTCGAGGTCGCCAAGGTGGGTGACGAGTTCTGGCTCCGCGACAGCAAGGATCCGGCTGCCGAACCACTCCGTTTCACCGAGGCCGAATGGACGGCGTTCGTCGAAGGAGTGGGAGCCGGCGACTTCGGCTTCTGAGAACCCGGCATCGTCGCGGGCCGAGCGCGGCATACTGCCCAGGTGGGCGACGGAAAGGGACGGCCGGATCCGCACCGGGCCGTCCGGGTCGGTGACCGCGGGCGCTTCCAGGTGCTGCACGACGCTTCGGAACGGCTCCTCGACGAGCTGACCGAACGGTACGTCGTGGACCGGCGCGAGGTGAAAGAGGCCATCGGCCCGCATCCCGATGCCGAGATCGTGCGCACCGTACGGCTCGTACCGAGGCACCCCGCCGCCGGGCCGCTGGCGATCACCTTCACGGACTTTCCGGGGATCGTGCTCCGGCTGGGACGCTGGTTCGCCGAGCCGCTGCCGACCTGTGGCTGCGACGACTGTGCCGAGGACGCGGCCGAGCTGGTGGCCGACCTCCGGTCGCTGACCGCCGCGCACGTCGAGGGCGGCCTCTGGGAACGCGTACGCCGGGGTGTGACCGGCTCGTGGAGCGAGACGCGCCTGATCGGGTCCGGGCTGCGGCTGGCCCGGCAGGCTCCGCTGGAAAGCAGGGACGCCCGCGACGCCCGACGGGAGGGTTTCGCCGCGGCGGTGCAATGGGCGCCCTGGCCGCTGCGCGCGCCCGAAAATGTCGGTGGCGACTGATAGACCAAACCTATGGATTGGGTACGCGCCCTGACCGCGCGATCTGTATCGGGCTGCTGGGGCGGCTTCGCGGGGACCGGCTGCGGGTCGGGGGGCGGTCTGATGGTCGCTTCGCGGGTCGTTTCGCTTGGGTGGCTTCGCGGGTCGCTTTGCTGGGCGCTCCGCTGGTTACTCCGCGGTCGGGAGGGGGCGGATTGCGCCGGCTGCGGCGATGGCGACCGCTAGCAGGACGGCCACAGCCGTCAGAGCCTTGACGACCGTGTACACAGCTGCGCGTGGATAGACTCCGGTCGTGGTGGCGGAGTGGGACGTGGCCGTGGTCGGTGCGGGTCCGGGTGGCCTGGCGGCAGCCCATGCGGCGGCGTCGGGCGGGGCCAGAACGATCGTGCTGGAACGCGCGGAACACCCGCGCTACAAGACCTGTGGCGGCGGCCTGATCGGCACCTCGCTGGCGATCGCCGGGCCGCTGATCACGGTCCCCGCTCGGGACACGGTGGACGCGATCACGTTCACCGATCGGGGGCGCCGCGCGTTCACCCGCCGGAGCCCGCATCGCCCGCTGCTCACCATGGTGCGGCGTGACGACTTCGACTTCGCCTGGTACGGGGCCGCCGTCGCGGCCGGCGCGGACGTACGCCAGAACGCCCAGGTCCGCGCGGTCGACCAGGACGCCGACGCGGCGCGGGTGACCCTGGCCGACGGCGAGGTGATCAGCGCGCGGACGGTGATCGGCGCGGACGGCTCTGCCGCGGTCACCTCCCGGTACGTCGGCGTCACGTTCGACCAGCAGGACCTCGGGCTGGAGGTCGAGCTCGCCGCCACGCCGGAGGACCGCGCCGCCTATCGCGGCCGGGTGCTGCTCGACTGGGGTCCCGTGCCCGGCTCGTACGGGTGGGTCTTCCCCAAGGATGACGAGCTGACCGTCGGCGTGATCATGGCCAAGGGCAAAGGCGCCGAGACGAAGCAGTACCTCTCGGACTTCGTGCGGCAGCTCGGGCTCACCGACCGCAAGGTGGTCCGCGACTCCGGACATCTGACCCGATGCCGCAGCGCGGATGCGCCGGTGCGCCGCGGGCGGGTGCTCGTCGTCGGCGATGCGGCGGGACTTCTTGAGCCCTGGACCAGGGAGGGCATCAGCTACGCGCTGCGCTCGGGTTCCTGGGCGGGAGAGGTGGCCGCCCGCGCCCGCACGCCGGAGGATCTCGCCGAGTACGAGCGGCTGGTCGAGGCGCAGCTCGCCCCGGAGATGGCGGCGGGGCGCCGGCTGCTGAGCGTGTTCTCCCGCCACCCGGGGCTGATGCACACGGCGATGCGGATCCCGCTGGGCTGGCGGGCGTTCGAGGCGTTCTGCCGCGGCGAGCTGTCGATGGCGGAAGTGCTGCAGCGCAAGCCGATCGGGCTTGCGGTCAGCGTCATCGGCGGCGGCCGGGTCTAGGAAAGAGGAGAAAGGACGGCCGGGTCAAGGACGGGACGGCCGGGCCGAGGAGGAACCGCGTCGGAAGGGCCGGTCAGGAACGGGCTCCGGCGCCCGCTGCCCACGCGTCGTCCTCGGCCTTCTTGCGCGCCATGCCGTCCTTGCCGTCGTACCGGAGGAACGTCGGCAGGGCCACCGCGAGTGTGGCCGTACCGATGATGCAGAGTGCGCCGCCCACCCAGATCGAGCCGCCCACCCCCAAGCGGGTGCGGGCCATCAGGCCCGAGCGCAGCTGTCCGAGCAGCGGGCCGGTGGTGTAGGACAGCATCTCGATGCCGGCGAGGCGGCCGCGGAGGTGGTCGGGGATGGTCTGGCTCCAGATGATCGAGCGGAAGATGCCCGACACCATGTCCGCCGCGCCCGCGAAGGCCAGGCAGCAGAGCGTCAGCCAGAGGGTGTTCGACAGGCCCACGCCGACGATGCCCACGCCCCACAAGGCCGCCGCGACGATCACCATCAGGCCGTGGCGGTGGATGCGGCCGGTCCAGCCCGAGCCGAGGGTCGCCAGCAGGGAACCGACCGCCGGCGCCGCGTACAGCAGACCCAGGATCTTGGGGCCGCCGAGCTGGGTGGCGAGGAACGGGTAGAGCGCCTGCGGCATGCCGAAGAACATGGCGTTGATGTCGACCAGGTACGTGCCGAGCAGCTCGGGGCGGCTGCGGGCGTAGCGCAGGCCGGTGGCCACGGACCGCAGCGACGGGCGGTCCGCGTCCGCTGGCGGCGGGACCGCCTTGGCCAGCGTCAGGCAGGTCACCGATACGGCGAAGGTGAGCAGGTCGAACGCGTACACCAGGGAGAGGTCGACCGACGCGATGAGGACGCCGGCCAGGGCCGGGCCGCCGAGCTGGGCGATCTGCATGCCGAGGGAGTTCAGGGCCATGGTCGCCGGGAGCTCCTCCGGCCGTACCAGCCTCGGGATCATCGCCTCGAGCGCCGGGCGTTGCAGGCCGTCCACCGCGGCCGTCAGGGCGGCGATCACGAACAGCAGCCACAAGTGCGGCTTTGCGGACAGGGCGTTGAGCAGCAGCACCCCGCACAGCGCCGCGAGCGCCAGTTCGCCGCCGCGGACCAGCAGGCGGCGGTCCAGGAAGTCGGCGAGGGCGCCGCCGACGAAGGCCATGAACAGCAGGGGTACGAGCTCACACACGCCCAGCAGCCCGACCATCAACGGGTCGTCGGTGATCGCCGCTACCTGGTACGGGATGGTGACGTACGTGATGAACGACCCGAAGCCGGAGACCGCCCCGCCGGCGAAGACGAGTCGGAAGTCGCGGGAGGTGCGCAGGGGAGTGAGGTCCACGCTATTTCAGGACCATGCGGCCCGTGCTCTCGAAGGATGCGAGGTCGGCGAGGGTTTCGTCGATGATCCGCGAGCGGGGACCGGGCAGCGCGTCGAGCGGGAAGAAGCCGGCGTCGACCGACTCGTCCGTCACCTTCTGCAGCTCGCCCTCCCACTCGTGGATCCGGAACGACATGAGGATCTGCTGGTACGTGTGTCCCCACTCGTTGGTGTACGTGTACGCGCTGTAAAAGGCGAACGGCGTCAGCGAGGTGGCTCGCAGGCCGGTCTCCTCCCAGACCTCACGGACCGCGCACTCCTCCATGCTCTCGCCGAGCTCCATCGCGCCGGCCGGGATGGCCCAGCGCCGGTTGTCGGAGCGTTGGATCAGCAGCAGCCGCCCATGGTCGTCGAGGATCACACCCCGCGCACCGACGAACAGCAGGGTGTCCGAATCACCGACACTGCTGCGAACCCGACCCAGATAAGACTCAGCCCACGTCAATCCCACGCGGACCAGTTAATCAGGCGGTCTTCTTCGTCGCCTTGGTTGCCTTCTTCGCCGGTGGCGCCTTCTTCGCCGGTGCGCTCTTCTTGGCCGGCGTGGCCTTCTTCTTGGGCATCGGCGTCGCCTCGACGGCGCGCGCCCGCTCCTCCGGCTTCTCGCCACGGGCCTTCTTCGCCCGCTCGACCGAGGCCTTCAGCGCGGCCATGAGGTCGACCGCGGCCGCCGGGGCCTCCTCGGCCTCCTCGGGCGCGACGATCTCGCGGCCCTCCACCTTGGCGTCGATGACCTCTTGCAGCGCCGCCCGGTAGTTGTCGGTGAACTCCTCGGGCTTGAAGCTGCCGGCCATCGAGTCGATCAGCGACGACGCCATCGCCAGCTCCGCGGGACGGGTCTCGATGTCGTCGTCCAGGAAGCCGAAGTCGGGGGTGCGTACCTCGTCGGGCCAAAGCATGGTGTTGAGCACCAGGACGTCGTCGTGGACGCGCAGGGTGGCGAGCTGCTCCCGCTGGCGCAGGGCGATCTTGACGATCGCGACCCGGTCGGCCTCGGTCAGGGCGTCGCGCAGCAGCACGTACGGCTTCGCGGCCTGCCCCTCGGGCTCGAGGTAGTACGCCTTGGCGAACAGCAGCGGGTCGATCTGGTCGGCCGGCACGAACTGCAGCACGTCGATCGCCCGGGATGTAGTGAGTGGCAGTTCGGCGAAGTCCTCGTCGGTGAGGATGACCATCTCGCCGCCGCCGAGGTCGTACCCCTTGGCGATGTCGTCGTAGCTGACCACCTCGCCGTCGACCGAGCAGGTCCGCTGGTACTTGATCCGGCCGCCGTCGGTGCGGTGCACCTGGTGGAACCGGATGTCCTTCTCCTCGGTGGCCGAGTACAGCTTGACAGCGATCGACACCAGCCCGAACGAGACCGCGCCCTTCCAGATCGCCCGCATTGTCGCCTCCTACCCCCGTTGAGCAGCCGCTCGATCAAGGATTGCATCACCGAGACCCCTGCGTAAGGTGTTCGTGCCTGCCTATGGTGATCAGGTGCCGGGTGCGCCGTTGTCTCCCATGCTCGCGACGGCGGGGCCGCTCCCGCTCGGCGCGGGCTGGAGCTACGAGTTCAAGTGGGACGGCGTCCGGGTCCTCTCCTCGTTCTCCGGCGGTGCGCCGCGGCTGTGGGCCCGTTCGGGCACCTCCGTGAGCCTCGCCTATCCGGAGATCGCCGCGCTGGCATTGCCGCCCGATTCACTCCTCGACGGCGAAATGGTGGTCCTCGACTCGGCCGGACGGCCGTCCTTCACCTCGCTTGCCGAGCGGATGCACGTCCGGGACCCCGGCAAGGCGGCCCGCTTGGCGGTCACACTGCCGGTCACGTACATGATCTTCGATCTGCTTCGGTACGCGGGGGAGCCGCTGCTCGACCTCCCGTACCAGCAGCGGCGCGCCCGCCTCGAGGAGCTGGACCTGGGCTCGGGGCCGTGGATGGTGCCACCCGCCTTCACCGACGGGCGGGCGACCGCGGCGGCCGCACGCGAGAACAGCCTCGAGGGCGTGGTCGCCAAGCGGCTGGACACGCCGTACGTGCCGGGAGTCCGCTCGCCCGACTGGGTCAAGGTGAAGTTCGACCGGACCGGCGACTACGTGATCGGCGGGTGGCGGTCCGGGGCCCGGCGGCTCGGCGGCCTGTTGGTCGGCCTGCCGGGACCGGGCGGCCGGCTGCGCTTCCGGGGCCGGGTCGGCGGCGGGATCGGCGGGGCGGCGGAACGCGAGCTGCTGTCCGTGCTGGCGCCCCTGGCCACCCCCGAATCCCCGTTCGCGGCCGGTGCGGTGCCCAGGGAGGATGCGCGCGGCGCCCACTGGGTAAGCCCGGAGCTGGTGGTCGAGGTGCGCTACGGCAACCGTACGCCGGACGGCCGGTTGCGGTTCCCACGCTTCCTGCGGCTGCGCCCGGACAAGACGCCCGCGGAATGCGTGGAGGAGGACGACGATGGTGGGTGAGCGCTTCGCCGTCCAGATCGACGGTCGCGACCTGGAACTGTCGAACTTGGACAAGCTCATGTACCCGGCCGCGGGCTTCACCAAGGGCGAGGTCATCGACTACTACACGCGCATGGCGCCGGTGCTGCTGCCGCACCTGCGGGGCCGCGCCCTCACCCGGATCCGCTATCCCAACGGTGTCGAGGGCGCCCACTTCTTCGAGAAGAACGCGCCGGGCGGGACCCCTTCATGGGTACGCCTGGAGACGCTGCCCGTTCCGGGGTCCACCAAGTCCCGGGAGACCATCGACTTCGTGGTCGTCGACGAGCTGGCGACCCTCGTGTGGGTCGCGAACCTGGCGTCGCTCGAGCTGCACACCCCGCAGTGGCGGATCGGCGAGCACCCGGACCTGATGGTGGTGGACCTGGACCCGGGTGCGCCGGCGGGGCTTAAGGAGTGCTGCGCGGTGGCGATGCTCATGCGGGATCGGCTCGCCGTGGACGGGCTGAGCGCGTACCCGAAGACGTCGGGCAAGAAGGGCATGCAGCTGTGCGTGCCGATCTCCGGCACCCAGGACTCCGAGACCGTGTCCGGCTACGCCAAGAGGGTCGCCGAGGAGTTGTCCGCGCAGGTGCCGGGCTCGATCACGGCGAAGATGGCCCGCGCGATCCGGCCCGGCAAGGTGTTCATCGACTGGAGTCAGAACGCCGCCGCGAAGACGACTGTGGCGCCGTACTCGCTGCGGGCCCAGGAGGCGCCGACCGCGTCCACGCCGCTCACCTGGGACGAGGTGGCCGCGATGGCGCTGGGGGACGAGCCCGCGCGGCAGTTCGGCGCCACGGAGGTACTTGAGCGCGTCGATGCGTACGGTGATCTGCTCGAGGATCTGCTGGAGCCCGGACCCGCGCTGCCGTGACTTCTTGAGGTACCTTGCGACGCAAGGTACCGTGTGCCGCATGGCAGACGTGGCGCAGCTCTCGACCGGCCTGCGGCGCGGGACCCTGGAGTTCTGCGTGCTGGCCATGGTCGAGCACGAGGACCGGTACGGCACCGAGATCGTGCGGCGCTTCGGCGACGAGAGCAACCTCGCGGCCTCGGAAGGCACCATCTACCCGTTGCTGTCCCGGCTGCGCCGGGTCGGCTGGCTCGACAGCAAGTGGAGCGAGTCCCCGTCGGGCCCACCCCGGCGCTACTACGCCCTCACCGACAGCGGCCGGTCGGCACTCGAGCACTTCCGCACGGAATGGGTTTCGTTTCGACAGACCGTCGACCGTCTCGTAGGGACCGGTGGGGAATGAGCAGCGACAGAATCGACGACGTCGTCGCCGAGTACCTGCACGAGATCGAACAGCGGCTGCACGGCCTGCCTGTCCTCCAGCGGCGCGAACTGCTCGGCGACCTTGAGGCGCACATCGTCAACGAGCGCGCCGAGCGGGGAGTGTCCTCGGAGGCGGAGCTGCTGCACGTGCTGGAGCGGCTCGGCAGCCCGGAGGTCGTGGCCGCGGCGGCGTACGAGGAGGCGGGGCTGCCGGAACCGACCGTGCCGCTGCCGGCGGTCTCCGTGGGATCGGCGCCGATGCCGTCCGGCGCGGGGCCGGATGCCGGTGGCCGGGTCTTCGCCGGGACGGTGACGTTCGCGTCGTCGTCGCGCTTCAGCGGCCGGGCCGAGCGGACCGCGCTGGTGGACACGTCGGAAGTGGCCGCGATGGTGGCAGCCGCCGGCGCCCCAGCCGCGGCGGCTGCGGCCCCGGCCCCGGCCCCGGCGTCGGTGGCTCCCGCTCCGGCCTCGGTGCCGCCGGTCTGGGTGCCGGCGGCGATGCCGGCGCCGCAGCCCTATGCGCCGCCGCAGCCCGCTGCCGTGATTCCGCCGCCGGACGATCTGCGCCGGACCCGGCCGGGGCCGTTCCCGCCGAGCGGGCCGGGACAGGGCTTCCGCGCGCCGACGAGTGCGCCGCCGCCGTTCGTCGGCGGACCGCCGCTGGCGCCGCCTCCGCTGTCGCGCCGGCCCGGGACGGGTACCGCTCCGTGGGTCCGGGCGCTGATCGCCGGCGCGTTCGCCCTCGCCTTCGTGGTCGTCCTCGGCTGCCTCGGCGGCGCGTTCCTGCTCAGCAGCGACGTTCCCGATTCGGAGCCTGCGGTGGTGGTTCCCCAGCCCGCGTCCTCGGTCTTCCCGGCCGACCCCGACGAGCCGCCCGCCGGCCTCGATGAGCAGGCCACCGAGACGGCCACCGAGCCGCCCAACGAGGAGCCCACAGAACCGCCCACCCAGCGGCCCAAGGAGCCGGCCAGGCCGACTGCGACCGAGTGAGCCGACCCCGGTCGGCGGTTCAGTCGATCTGCGGAAGGGGCGGCCCCAGCACGTCGTCGGCGTCGACGATCGTGTACGCGTACCCCTGCTCCGCCAGGAACCGCTGCCGGTGCGCCGCGTACTCGGTGTCGATCGTGTCCCGGGACACCACGGTGTAGAAGTGGGCCTGGCGCCCGTCCGCCTTCGGCCGCAGCACCCGGCCCAGACGCTGTGCCTCCTCCTGGCGGGAGCCGAACGTGCCGGACACCTGGATCGCCACCGCCGCCTCGGGCAGGTCGATGCTGAAGTTGCCCACCTTGGAGATGACCAGCGTGCGCAGGTTGCCGGCGCGGAACTCGTCGAAGAGCCGCTCCCGCTCCTTGTTGGTGGTCGAGCCCTGCACGATCGGGGCGTCGAGGTACTCACCCAGCTGGTGCAGCTGGTCGATGTAGCCGCCGATCACCAGCGTCTGGTCGCCCGCATGCTTCTCCACCAAGGCGCGGACCACGGGCAGCTTCGTACGAGCGGTGGCCGCGACCCGGTAGCGCTCCTCCGCGTCGGTCACCGCGTACGCCATGCGCTCCGCGTCCGTCAGCGTCACCCGGACCTCGGTGCACTCCGCGGGGGCGATCCAGCCCTGCGCCTCGATGTCCTTCCAGGGCGCGTCGTAGCGCTTCGGTCCGATGAGCGAGAAGACGTCGCCCTCGCGGCCGTCCTCCCGGACCAGGGTCGCGGTCAGGCCCAGGCGGCGGCGGGCCTGCAGGTCGGCCGTGAAACGGAAGATCGGCGCCGGCAGCAGGTGCACCTCGTCGTAGATGACCAGGCCCCAGTCGCGGGCGCCGAAGAGGTCGAGGTGGGTGAAGGCGCCGCCGCGGCGGGAGGTGAGCACCTGGTACGTCGCGATGGTGACCGGGCGGATCTCCTTGCGTTCGCCCGAGTACTCGCCGATCTCCTCCTCGGTCAGCGACGTACGGGCGACCAGCTCGCGCTTCCACTGCCGGCCGGCGACCGTGTTGGTCACCAGGATCAGCGTCGTCGCCTTGGCCGTGGCCATCGCGGCGGCACCGACCAGCGTCTTGCCGGCGCCGCAGGGCAGCACCACCACGCCGGAGCCACCGGCCCAGAAGCCCTCCACCGCCTCCTGCTGGTACGACCGCAGCGTCCAGCCGTCCTCGGCCAGCTCGATCTCGTGCGCCTCGCCGTCCACGTACCCGGCCAGGTCCTCGGCCGGCCAGCCGAGCTTGAGCAGCGCCTGCTTGAGGCGGCCGCGCTCGGAGGGGTGCACGACGATCGTCTCGTCGTCGATGCGGGCGCCGAGCATGCCCGCGAGCTTCTTGCTCTTCGCCACCTCCACCAGCACGATCTTGTCCAGCCCGCGCAGGACGAGCCCGTGCGTCGGGTCGTTGGCGAGCTGGAGGCGGCCGTACCGGTCCATGGTGTCGGCGACGTCGACCAGCAGCGCGTGCGGGACCGGGTAACGGGAGAACTTGATCAATGAATCGACGACGCCCTCGGCGTCGTGACCTGCGGCCCGGGCGTTCCACAGGCCGAGCGGGGTCAGCCTGTACGTGTGCACGTGCTCGGGCGAGCGCTCCAGCTCGGCGAACGGCGCGATGGCCATCCGGCAGGCCTGCGCGTCGGGGTGGTCGACCTCCAGCAACAGGGTCTTGTCGGATTGCACGATCAGGGGTCCGCCGCTCACCAGGGTGCCCTTCCACGAACGAGAGAAGACCCTCCAGTGTGACACGGCCCCCGGCTCTGACACGGCCCTCGGCAAATGCGGGAAACCTTGACCGCTCGTGCAACCCTGCTGCACAGGTAGGCGTTTATCGATCGAGGAACACGGCGGCGGATCGCGCGCGGCGGGGGAAACGGGGGCGCGCGGTCCCGGCCGTCACTCCTCCAGCACGGCCGCGGTCACCCGGTGCAGGGCGAAGGTATGCAGCGTTTCGGTCCGTTCGTCCTCGGCGCGCAGGTATCCGGCGCTGAGCGACACCGCGCGCACCAGCCGGGACAGCGTCGCGCCGTGCGCGTCCACGTACCCGACCCAGACCCTGGCCTTGTCCCGGACGGCCTGCTGCAGCACGGCCATGGCCTGGGTGTGCGCCTGCACCGACGTGAGTCCGGGCACACTCTGCCCGTTCGCGGCCCGCACGGTGACCGGAGCACGCCGGGCCGCCCGGGTCGCGATGTCGCCGCGGCGGATCTGCTCGACCACCCCGGCCAGGCGCGGACCGGCCAGCAGCGGTCCGGCGGGCTCTGCGATCCGCGCTGATACGGGTGTACGGCCGGGAGCCCGGCGCACCTTGGGCCGCGACAGCACGGCCGATCCGGCGGCGTCCTCGGCGACCGGGGCGAAACCGGCGTCCCGGAGCGCACCCAGCAGCCGGGCCAGCTGCAGCGGACTGACCAGCACCGTGGGGGCCAGCCTGCGCAGGGAAGCGGTGGTCAGCCGCTTGTCCGCGAGCACCTCGGCGATCAGCGCCTCGTCGTCGCTGCGGACGTAGGAACCGGCCGACCCGGCGCGCAGGCCGCCGTGCTTACGGGCGGCGTCGTCGATCAGATACGTGAGCGCCTGCGGGATCGGGGTGCGGGACCGGCGCTGGAGGAGGCCGTGCAGGTCGGTGGCCGCGTACCCGACGTCGAGGGCGCGGCGCACGCTCGCCGGCGTGACGCGGTGCACGCTCGCGCCGCCCGCCGACTCCAGCTCGGCGATCACTTCCAGCTCCGCCGCCAGCTCCGGCTCGGGCGGGCCGGGCACCACCACCGAAAGGTCGGCCTGCACCAGCACGTGGTCGACCGGCGCGGGCAGGAGTGCGTCGAGGGCCCGGACCGCCTCGGACACCCCCGACATCCGCTCACCGCCCGGACCGGCGCCCAGCGGGTCGCCCTCGGCCCGGTCGTCGCCGGACTCCAGCAGCCGGCCGTACGAGGTGAGCGCCCCCCGCCCGCTCAGGCCCAGGGTCGCCGCGCCGGCGAGGGCGTCGCGGTGTGTCTGCTCACGGCCCCGGGCCCGGCGCGGTGCCTGCCAGGCGAGCAGGGCCAGCACGTCGTCGGCCGCCGGCGCGGTGCCCGGCGGCAGCTCGGCGAGCGCGGCCAGCACCTCCCGGCGGGCCTGCGGGGCGCCCGCCCGCTCGGCGTCCGGGGAGAGGGCGTTGATCGGCTTGTCCCGGTCGTCGCGCTGCCCGACCAGCCCCGGCTGGCGAGTCATCACCAGCCACCCGGTGGCCAGCGCCCACCAGCGCTGGGCGACGCTGAGCGCCCGCCAGAGGTCGTACGCCCCGGTGGGGAGGAAGATCTCGTCGGCCGCGCCGGTCGCCCGGCTGGTGGTCACGCCGCGGGCGGTGCCGGCGACGTCGGACTCGCCGAGCAGCCCGGCGGCGTACGCCACCTCGAGCAGCAGGGCGGTGGCCGGCTCGTCGGCACCGGCGGCGCGGGCGAGGCGCTTGAGATCGCGTACGCCCAGACCACCGGTCTTGAGCACCGGGGCCGGCTCGCCGGACAGCGCCTCCAGCAGCGCCTCCGTGGTGCGTACGGCCTCCATGACCTGGCCGGCGCCCGCCGAGTCGACGGACTTGAGGTCGCGGACCGGGCCGGACGGGGACGGCGGGAACGGCCGCAGCTCGCCCAGCGGGCCGGAGTCGCGGCGCAGCAGCAACCCCACCTCGCGGGGAAGCTCGACCAGCTCGCCGTCGGGCCGGGGAGCGCGGCCGGCCTCCGTGACCGGCACCAGGATGTGCTGGTCGATCAGCCACTGCACCGGCTCGGCGACCGTGCCGCCCGAGCTCAGGGCGCCGACCGGGGGGCCCGCAGCGAGCCGGTCCAGCACGGCCCGTGCGCCCGGGGGAGCGGCCAGGACCGTACGGCGCAGCTTGGCCCGGTCCGCGCATAGGGCCGCAGCCTGCGCGTCCAGGTAGTCGGCGGGACGCCCGAGGCCCGCCGGGTACGGCGAGGTCACCTCGTCGACCGCACCGACGACCTGCAGCGCCTCCTCGGGCCCGTGCAGCAGGAACCGGGCTCGCAGCCGCCCGACGGCCACCCGCACGTCGTCGGGCGAAGCCGCGGCGGTCAGCGCCATGATCGCGGAGACCGAGGTCAGCGCGGTGTCCTCGCCCCGGCTGAGCCGCGCCGCGTCCAGCACGGCGAGCGTGAACTCGTCCAGCGCGTCCAGGCAGCGGGCCACCGAGCCGCGGGACTGAGCTCGTACGGCGAGGGCGGAGATGTCGGCGGGTACGGGCACGACAAGATCGGGACGCAACTGGATGAGCGCGCCCAGGGCGTCGTCGGAGAGGGACCGGAGCTGGTCGGCGAATGCGGTGGCCATCGTCCTCAACGCTAACCGCCATGGGACGATTGGCGGGGGCCCGGGGCGTGGCTGGGCCGACTGAGCGACCAAGGGGAGTGACTGTGGGGGCGAACAACAAGATGCCGGGTACGGCGGTGGAGGCCGGCGCGGCCACCCAGAAGCCGGGCCGGGAGTCCTCGATCAAAGAGGGGCATCTCGCCGTATCCGAGCTGATCAGCGACCGTGCGGCCGCCCCTTCGCCATTCGGTGACGACCAGACCTTCCCGCTGCCGGTGGAGCGCTTGACGTACACCCCGACCACCACTCCGTGAGGTCGGCGGTCGGGTTCGACCTGGACATGACCCTGATCGACTCCCGGCCCGGGATCCGCGCGGCCTATCGGGCGCTGACCGAGAAGACCGGCGTGTACGTGGATGCCGATCTCGCGGTCACGCGCCTGGGGCCGCCGCTGCGGACCGAGCTCAGCGAATGGTTCCCCGAGCCGGACGTCGAGGAGGCCGTGACCACCTACCGGGCGCTGTACCCCGAGCACGCCATCGCGCCCACCGTTCCCATGCCGGGGGCGGTGGCCGCGCTGGCCGCCGTACGGGAAAAGGATCTTCGGGTCGTGGTCGTGACGTCCAAGCTCGGGCGGCTGGCGGCATTGCACCTCTCGCACCTCGGCATGGAATACGACGAGCTGGCCGGGGATCTTTTCGCGGAGGGCAAGGCCGCGGCGCTCACCGAGCACGGCGTGCGCTGGTACGTGGGCGACCACGTGGCCGACATGGTCGCCGCCCGGACGGCGGGCATCCCCGGAATCGGCGTGGCGACCGGACCCTGTTCGGCGCAGGAACTGCTCGAAGTGGGTGCGGCGCACGTGCTGCCGGACCTCACCGGCCTCCCGGTTCTGCTACGGGAGATAACGGTTGGGTCCTGACCCGGCGGCTCGATAACCTTGCCGTGAGCAATCGAGTCCATTGAGTGAAGTTGAGGTCAGCGGTGCCCACGGGTCGAGTGAAGTGGTACGACGCGGCGAAGGGTTTCGGCTTCGTCACCAGCGACGAGGGCGGGGACGTGTTCCTGCCCAAGGGTGCCCTGCCGTCCGGGGTCGCCGACCTCCGGGCGGGCCAGCGGGTCGAGTTCGGCGTGGTGGACAGCCGCAAGGGCGCCCAGGCGCTGGGCGTGAAGGTGCTGGACGCCCCGCCGTCGGTGGCCGAGCTGCGCCGCCGCCCGGCCGACGAGCTGCACGGCATGGTGGAAGACATGATCAAAATTCTGGAGGCGAAGGTCCAGCCGGACCTGCGCCGAGGGCGCTACCCGGACAAGCGGGCGGCGCAGAAGATCGCTCAGCTCGTGCACGCGGTGGCGAGCGAGCTCGAGGTCTGAGCCCCGTTCCCGATCGAAGGCCGCCCCTCGGGGCGGCCTTCGTCATGTTTCGTCATGGCAGCAGGCTCGGCACCGGTGGGGTCAGCCCGGCTGCGGCGGCCCGGCCCAGCAGGGCGTCCGCCGCCGCGAGACCGTCCTTGCCCAGGTCCAGCGTGAATTCGTTGACGTAGAGCCCGATGTGCTGCTGGACCACCCCGGGCTCCATCTCCTGGGCATTGGCCAGCACGAACTCCCGGCTCGCGGCCGGATCGGCCCAGGCCATGCTCACGGAGGTACGGATCCACTCGGCGGCCGCGTGCGGGTCGACGGTGCCCCTGCGGGCGAGGATCGCGCCGAGAGGGATGGGCAGGCCGGTGTCGTCCTCCCACCACTCGCCGAGGTCGGCCAGCGCGGTCAGGTTGTAGCGCGGGTAGGTGAAGCGGGCCTCGTGGATCACCAGGCCGGCGTCGTACGTCCCGTCGGCCACGCCCGGCATGATCCGGTGAAAGGGCACGACCTCGATGCGCGCCGGCTGGTTCTGCTGCGACCAGAGGCGGAACAGCAGGTATGCCGTCGTGCGGTCACCGGGCACGGCCACGGTCGCGCCGCTCAGGTCCCCGTCGTGGCCCTCGCGGGTCAGCACGAGCGGCCCGCAGCCCCGGCCGAGGGCCCCGCCGCAGGGCAGCAGCTCGTACGCGTCCAGCAGCCACGGCAGCGCCGCGTAGCTGACCTTGACCAGGTCGAACTCGCCGCGCTCGGCCGCGGTGTTCGTCACGTCCACGTCAGCGAACGTGAGGTCGACCGGCTCGGCGCCGGGGACCAGCCCGTGCACGAGGGCGTGGAAGACGAAGGTGTCGTTGGGGCAGGGCGAAACCGCCAGAGAAAGCGCCACGTCCCTCACGGTAGCCAGGTTGGGCGGCGGGATGCCCGTACGCGTGGGTGTCTGCATCGCCACACGTCGGCTGCCCCACACCGGCCGTACCCGGGGCGTCGTCCACAGAGTTATCCACAGGCCTTCGCGGCGGCGTCGGTGAGAGCGGAGAATGCTTCTGCGAGACGCCAGGCGGCCCGGTCGCGGGGGCCGACCGCGTTGGAGATCGTGCGCAGCTCCGCGAAGGGCACGCCCGCGTCCCGGGCCGCGCAGGCCACGCCGTACCCCTCCATCGCCTCCGCGACCGCGGTGGGGAAGCGGCTCAGCAGACCGGCGGCGGTGCTGGCGGTGCCGGTGACCGTGGCGAGGGTCAGCACGTCCCCGACGACGGCGTGCGGGAGGGATGTGAGCAGGGCCTCGAGGAGAGATTTGTCCGCCTCGGCGATGCTGCTGCCGAAGCCGAGCTCCTCGACGGGCAGGAAGCCGTCCGGGGTCTCGGCGCCCAGGTCGGCCGCGATGCTGCGTGCGCCTAGGACGGTCGCGCCGACGTCAGCTCGGCCGGCGAAGCCTCCGGCGATGCCGGCGCTGAGTACGGCCTGGTAGAGGGTGCCGCGCGCTTCGGCGAGGGCGAGGAGGCGGGCGGTGCCGGCGGCTGCCGCGGCCGGGCCGACGCCGACGGGTGCGACGTGGACGGTCGCGGCGCTGGCGCTGGCGCTGGCGCGGGTGCCGGAGCGGATGGCTTCTGCCTCGGCTTCGACGGCAGTGACGATGAGCAGTCGGTGGATGGGCGTCACGGGCTGGTCTCGTCGCGGGCCGGGTCGGTGCCGTTCTTGGCGGACGACGGGCGGTAGATGTGGAAGCCGGGCGGCGCCAAGTGGTCGTCGTTCCGCGGGTTGTCGGGCTGCCTCGGTGCCGGGGCCGCCGCCGATGCTGGTGCCGAGGCCGATGCCGGGGCTGCCGCCGGGGTTGGGGCTGAGGCGGGGGACAGCGAAGGTGGCGGTGCGTCGGTGGGCGGGGCCGGGGGCCTGCGGGCCTTGGCGCCGGAGCGCGAGAAGAGGCGGCGCTTGGAGATGGGCGCGGGCGGGGGTGCCGCGGCACCCGACTTCCGCGCCGCCGTCGCGGCCGAACCGCCTGGGGCCGCGGTCGCAGGAGTGTCCGGGCCGCCCGGGGCGGTCGGGAACGCCGGGCCGCCCGGGGCAGGTGACGTCGGGATCGGCTCGGTGGGGGTCTCGGTGGGCGCCTCGGCTCCCGTGGGATCGTCCGCCGCGACGTCCGGGCGGCCGTGCAGCCGTTCCTTGTGCAGGCGGCCGGCCACGATCGTGCCTCGTACCGCTGCCGCCACCGCGAAGACCGCCGCCACCGCGATGCCGATGCGGCCGTCCAGGGGGATGATGCCGACCCCGCCGCCGACCACCCAGGCGATCATCAGCACTGTCTCCGAGTGCGCGAACGCGCTGGCCCGCAGCCGCTCCGGGACCCGCTCCTGGATGCTCGCGTCCACCGCGAGCTTGGAGATGCCGCTGAAGATCGAGGCCACCAGCGACAGCAGCGCCACCATCGGCAGGGTGAAGAAGATCGCCGCGAGGACCGCTACGCCGGCCGTGATGGTCAGGCCGCTGGACTGCAGGGCCACCGGGCGGCGGATGCGCAGGCGGGTGCCGATCGCGGTGGCCAGGAATGTGCCGACCGCCAGTGCGCCGCCGACCAGGGCCACCGCGCCCTGGCTGCCGATGTCGCGGCCGAAGAAGTCGGTGTCCAGGCCCTCGGCCTTGACCGCGAACGCCAGGTAGAGCAGGAGGAAGCCGTACAGGCAGCGGAAGCTCGCGCTGCCGACGAGTGTGTTGATGACCAGGCTGCCGGACAGCGGACGGTCCGGACCGCGGCGCAGGCGCAGCATGGTGCGCAACGGCCGGGGCACCTCTTCGGGCGGATCGGAGTCGGCGCGTGGCGGCAACCGGAGGGAGATCACCATGCCGATCACGAAGATGATCGACGCGACCCGCAGCGGCCACTGCGGACCGAACTCGAAGGCGAGCAGGCCGATGGGGGCGACCACCGCGCCCGCGAAGGTGCCGTAGACGCTGGCCCGGGCACCGACCTGGGACAGGCCGACGCCTTCCGGCAGCAGGCGAGGCACGGCCGCGGAGCGTGCCACCCCGTACGCCCTGGACAGAGCCAGCACGCCGAACGCGGCCGGATACAGTCCCCAGCCGAGCAAATTGCCCGCGATGACGTACGCCAGGAACGCGCGGCCGAGCATGGTCACAGCGAGTGCGTACCGGCGGCCGTGGCGGAAATGGTCGAGCAGTGGGCCCACCACCGGGGCCAGCAGCGCGAACGGCACCATCGTCACGAGCAGATAGAGCGCCACCTTGCTGCGGGCCTCGCCCAGCGGCACGTTGAAGAAGATCGTGCCGGCCAGCCCGATGGCGATGAGCGTGTCGCCGGCACACGAGATCGCGTGCAGGTCGAACAGGCGGATCATGCCGATCTCGTTGGCCGCGCCGCGGGCGCGGGCGTCGCCCACCCGGCGGGTCGCCCACGCGCTGCCGCGCAGCCCGCCTCGCACCAGCATCCGCATCGCCTTGACGCCGGTGCCGACGGTGCGTCCGATCGTGGGAAGCAGCGGCATCGCCCCATCCTGTCGCATGGAGGCGACCCGCGTCGCCTCGCGGGCGCGGAGTGCCGGGGTTCGCGTCGTGAGGCGGCCAATTCGGCGGCTTCAGCCGGAGGCGCTGTGCCGGTGGTTCGCGTCGTGGAGAGGCCAATTCGGCGGGCGGCGCGACCCGCTTACGCGGATTCGGGGGACTCGTTGCCATCGGGGTTGGCGGGTGAGGGACAATGACCGGGTGACGACCAGGACCACCGGGAACCGTGCCGCCCGACTCGACCAGGTCTGTGCGGATGCGGTCGGCGTCGCCCGGGGCGCCATCACCGATGTGGACGCCGCCGATATCGGCGAGCATCTCGAGGCGGTGGCCGAAGGCGACCGGGTTGTGACCCACTTCTTCGACAGCCACCTCGCCGGCTACAAGGGCTGGCGCTGGGCGGTGACCGTGACCCGCGTCCCGCGCTCGCGGCACGTCACCGTCTGCGAGACCGTGCTGCTGCCCGGGCCCGATGCGCTGCTCGCCCCCGGCTGGGTGCCGTGGAACGAGCGGGTGCAGCCCGGCGACCTCGGCGTCGGCGACCTCATGCCGACCGCGCCCGACGACGATCGGCTCGCGCCCGGCTACGTGCTCAGCGATGACGCCGCCGTGGAGGAGGTCTCCTGGGAGCTCGGCCTGGGCCGGTCCCGGGTGATGTCCCTCGAGGGCCGCATGGAGACGGCCCAGCGGTGGTACGACGGCGAGCCCGGCCCGGAGGCCCCGATCTCCGCCGCGGCACCCCGCACGGCCCGCTGCGGCACCTGCGGCTTCTACCTGCCGCTCGCCGGGGCGATGCGGACGATGTTCGGCGTCTGCGGCAACCTGTACGCCCCCGACGACGGCCGGGCGGTCAGCGCCGACCACGGCTGCGGTGCGCACTCCGAAGCGCTGCTGGGCACCTCGGAGCAGCCGGTCGAGGAGCTTCCGACCGTCTACGACGACAGCGAGGTCGAGGCGGTGGCGGTCAGCCGGGCACACGGTTCCGTCGAGGCGAGCGAGCCCGCCGAGGACTACGGCCACAGCTGAGCGAGGAGCTCAGCCCTGGTCGGTCACCGTGAATTCGGGGTGACTGAGCGCGCGGCGGCGGCGCCGGTGGGCGTCGTGGCGGAGCATCGTGATCAGGCCGGGGATGCCGACGAGCAGGCCGGCGAGGCACGTCCAGAGCCAGTCGTCCGGGGCATGCACGAGCAGCAGAACCACGCCTGCCACGGCGAAGGCCGCCATGCCGGCCAGCGCGAACGGCACCATGGGCGGGTCGAGCGGCTCCGGCCTGGGCTTCGTGCCGGTCACCGCGTCCAGCCCGGGTACGTGCCGCTCCGGACCGGTGCCGGGCGTGGTCGCGTGCGGGGTGGGGGAGAGGTCGGCCACGTGTTGAGCGTACGTCTCGCGAGATCGTCCGTGGGGACGCGTGACGGTTGTAACAGTTCCGACCTTTTACCGAGGTCAATGGTCTGATTCGATGCCCGTAACAACCGCCGCATGTCCCGCGTGGAAGGGCTCCGATGGCCACTGCTGCCGCCGATGCGAATGTCGGCTCGTCCGGGCGTACCCCCGGAAATGGTTTTGATCGTTTCTTTCAGATCTCGGCTCGGGGCTCGACGGTCGGCCGGGAGGTCCGGGGCGGGTTCGCCACGTTCTTCACGATGGCCTACATCGTGGTGCTCAACCCGCTGATCCTTGCCGCCGGGGTCGACGCCACCGGGGCGAAGCTGCCGATCACCGCCCTCGCGGCCGGTACGGCCCTGGTCGCCGGCGTCATGACGATCCTCATGGGCGTCGTCGCGCGGTTCCCGCTGGCGCTCGCCGCGGGGCTCGGGGTGAATGCGCTGGTGGCGTACGAGATCGCGCCGGAGATGACCTGGGCCGACGCGATGGGTCTGGTGGTCATCGAGGGTGTCGTGATCGCCCTCCTGGTCCTGACCGGGCTGCGGACCGCGGTCTTCCGGGCGGTGCCGACCGAGCTGAAGACGGCCATCGGCGTCGGCATCGGCCTCTTCCTCATGATCATCGGCCTGGTGGACGCCGGGTTCGTGCGGCGCATCCCGGACGCCTCCGGCACGACGGTGCCGGTCGAGCTGGGCATCGGCGGCAAGCTCACGAGCTGGCCGCTGCTGGTCTTCTGCCTGGGACTGTTGCTCACCCTGATTCTTTTCGTACGCCGGGTGAAGGGCGCGATCCTGATCGGCATCCTGGCGACCACGGTGCTCGCGATCGTGGTCGAGGCGATCGCGAAGATCGGCCCCTCTTTCGTCGACGGAAAGCCGAACCCGGCCGGCTGGTCGCTGAACGTGCCCCGGCTTCCCGAGAAGATCGTGGACACCCCGGACCTGTCGCTGCTCGGCAAGTTCAACGTCCTGGACTCGTGGGGCCGGGCCGGCTGGCTGGTCGTGCTGATGTTCGTCTTCACGCTGCTGATCACCGATTTCTTCGACACCATGGGCACGATGGTGGCCGTCGGGCAGGAGGGCGGGCTGCTCGACGCCGAGGGCATGCCGCCGCGGACCCGGGAGATCCTGCTCGTCGACTCGGTCGCGGCCGCGGCGGGCGGCGCGGCGAGCGTGTCGAGCAACACCTCGTTCATCGAGAGCGCGTCGGGTGTTGCCGAGGGGGCGCGTACCGGGGTTGCGAACCTGGTCACCGGGGTGCTGTTCCTGCTGGCGATGTTCCTGGCACCGCTGGTCACGGTGGTGCCGTTCGAGGCGGCGTCCACCGCGCTGGTCGTCGTCGGCTTCCTCATGATGACGGCCGTGCGGCAGATCGACTGGACCGACTACGAGATCGCCATCCCGGCGTTCCTGGCGATCACCCTCATGCCGTTCACGTACTCGATCTCCAACGGCATCGGCGCGGGGATCATCTCGTACGTGGTCATCAAGCTGGCGGTGGGCAAATCAAGGGCCGTTCACCCTCTGCTGTACGCCGTAGCCGTGCTGTTCGTCCTCTACTTCCTGCGCGGCCCGCTGGAATCGGTGCTGCTCTGACGGACGCGGTGAGTCACCGGGTGCGTTACCGTGCCCGGTGACTACGGTCATAGGCGTATCGGATGTCGTTAGCCAAGCTCATTAGCTAGGCTAATTAACGTGATGGAGCGGTCGGTGGCGGAGCGGACTTCAGCCGAGCAGCTGGCCGTCGGGCTGCGCGAGGCGATCACCCGGCTCAACCGCCGGGTGCGCCAGGAACGCCCGGTCGGCGATCTGACGTTCAGTCAGCTCTCCGCCCTGACCAGCCTGCAGCTGGCCGGGGCGCTGACGCCGCGTGAGCTCGCCGATGTCGAGCGGGTGCAGCCGCCGACGATGACCAAGATCGTCGGCAAGTTGGAGGAGCGCGGCCTGGTCGCGCGAACGCCTCACCCGACCGATCGCCGCCAGGTCATTCTGGCCGCGACCGAGCAGGGCCGGGTCGTGTACGCCCAGTTCGAGAAGGCTCGCAACGAGTGGCTGGCGAAGCAGCTGGCCGAGCTCACCCCGGACGAACGCGACACGCTCGAACGGGCGGCGCAGATCCTCCAGCAGGTCGCCCGGGCCTGACCGCCCCCGCCTCCTGTCGTTCCGTCACACGGCGATGACGCGTACGACTGAGGAGGAGGCGCACCCGAGTGCGGGCAGTGCTGAGCACGACATTCCGGTCCCTGCATATCCCTAACTACCGAATCTTCGCGACCGGTCAGCTGGTGAAGCTGATCGGCGTCTGGATGATGTTCACCGCGCAGGACTGGCTGGTGCTCGACCTCTCCGGCAACTCGCCGGGAGCGCTCGGCGTGGTCACCGCCCTGCAGTTCCTGCCCGTGCTGCTGCTCACCCTCTGGGGCGGCAAGCTTGCCGACCGGTACGACAAGCGCAAGCTGCTCATCCTCGCCAACGCGGTCTTCGCGATCACCGCGATCGTCTTCGCGATCCTGGTCGCGGCCGGGATCGTGGTGCTCTGGCACGTGTTCCTGTTCGCCTCGCTGCTCGGCGTGGCGAACGCTGTGGAGACACCGGTCCGGCAGTCGTTCGTCTCGGAGCTGGTGGAGCTCCCGTTGCTGCCCAACGCGCTGGCCCTGTCCGCGGCCACCTTCAACACCGCCCGGATCGGCGGCCCGGCGCTGGCCGGTGTGGCGCTCGCGCTGTTCGGCACCGGCCCGGTGTTCCTCATCGCGACGGTTCTCGCCATCGCGCCGGTCTTCAGCTACTGGCGCATGCGCCCCGCAGAGCTGCATCGCGCCGATCGGCGCCCCAAGGCCGGGGACACGAGGATCGTCGACGGGCTGAAGTACGTCCGGAAGCGCGACGACCTGCTGCTGCCGATCGGGCTCATGGCGGCCATCGGCATGATCGGCTTCAACTTCCCGGTCACGCTGGCCGCCCTCGCGAAGATCGACTTCCACGCCGGGCCGTCGTCTTTCGGCCTGCTCACCACGGCCCTGGCAGTGGGTGCGCTCTGCGGTGCGCTCGCCGGCAGCGGCCGTCGCAGCCGGCCGGGTGCCTACCGCGTGCTCGGCGCGGCGCTGATCTTCAGCGTCTTCGAGACCGCGGTGGGGTTCGCGCCGACCTTCCTCGTCGCGATGATCCTGCTGGTGCCGACCGGCTTCTTCTCCATGTACCTCGCCCAGGCTGCCAACCACCGGGTCCAGATGGGCGTCGACGCGCAGTACCGGGGACGCGTGATGGCGCTCTACGTGCTCGTGTTCCTCGGTACGACGCCGGTCGGTGCGTCGCTGGCCGGTTGGTGGGGTGAGCACTTCGGGGTGTCGTCCAGCATCTGGGCGGCCGGCATCGTCTGCCTGTTGGCGTCCGTCGCGGCCCTTGTCTGGCAGCTACGGGTGAGCGGCGACAAGGTCAGCGTCAGCGTCGGCCCCCGGCCCCGGCTTACGCTGATCCGCAGCGAGGCGGCGGAAGTGGGGGAGGCGGAAGTCGGGGAGGCGGAAGTCGGGGAGGCGGAGCGAGCCCCGGCCCGCTCAATCGCCGCCTGAGATCAGCGACGCTTCGGCGGTGGCGGCCGCGGCGTCTCCTGCGCGGATGGCCTCCAGCAGGCCCTGGTGTTGCATGTACTCCTCGGGGCTCAGCGACGCGCCGAAGTGACCGCTCAGCGACTCGCGGATCACCTCGCCGAGGTCGGCGTAGAGCTCGGTCAGCACCTCGTTGTGGGAGGCCGCCACCACGGCCCGGTGGAAGGCCGCGTCGGCGTCGACGAACGCGTCCCGGGCGCCCGTGGCCCAGGCCTGCTCGCGCTGGGCGTACAGGGCGTCGAGGCGGCCGAGGTCCTCGTCGGTGCGGCGGCGGGCCGCGAAGCCGGCGGCCGCAGCCTCGAGCGTCCGGCGCAACTCGCGGACCTGCCCGGGGTCGGCGGCGGCGAAGCGGCGTTGCATCACGCCGGCCAGCTCGCTGGTAGCCGCCACATAGGTGCCCGAGCCCTGCCGGATGTCGAGCAGCCCGTTGTGGGCCAGCGCGCGTACGCCCTCCCGCACGGTGTTGCGCGCGACGCCGAGCTGGGCGACCAGCTCGGGCTCGGTCGGGATGCGGGAGCCGACCGGCCACGCCCCCGATGTGATCTGGTGGCGCAGCTCGGCTATCACCCGGCCGGCGAGCGGCTCGGTACGAGTGACCGGTCCTAAATTCATCCCATGATTCTATGATGGGTTCCATGACGATGACCAGCACCCGCTTCCCGGCCGGCCGCGCCGGGCGCACCCGTGCCCTGGCCGTGGCGGCGCTGGTGCTGGCGGCGATCAACCTCCGTCCGGCGATCACGAGCCTGGGACCGGTGCTGGCCGAGGTGCGCGACAGCCTCGGCATGAGCGCCGCCGTCGCCGGGCTGCTCACCTCCGTGCCGGCCCTGTGCTTCGCGGCGGTCGGCTCGGCCGCGCCGCTCCTGGCCCGCCGCTGGGGCACGGGCGGGGCGGTCGCCGTCGGCGTCGCGGCGCTCGCGTGCGGCCTGGCCGTACGGCCCTGGGCCGGTGGAACGCCCCTGTTCCTCGCGTTGACGGCGTTGGCGCTCGCCGGCATCGCGCTCGCCAACATCCTGCTGCCGGTCGTCGTCAAGCAACGGTTCCCGGACCGGGTCGGGGCCATGACCGGCCTGTACTCCGTGGCGCTGAACTTCGGCGCCTCGACGGCGGCCGCCGTGACCGTGCCGGTGACCGCCGGGTTCGGCGGCGACTGGCGGCTTGGGCTGGGCCTGTGGGCCGTGGTGGCCGCGCTCGCCCTGCCACTGTGGATCCTGCTCGCGCGCGATCGGGCCGGGGAGACGCCGCCCGGTGGCGCGGCAGTTGTCGAGCCGGACCTGCGGCTGCGGCACCAGCCGATGGCCTGGGCGCTCGCCGTCTACTTCGGGCTCCAGTCCACCGCCGCGTACGTGATCATGGGCTGGCTGCCCCAGGTGTTCCGCGACGCGGGGATCCCGCCGACCACCGCCGGCCTGCTCTTCGCGGTGACGGCGCTGCTCGGCGTACCGCTGTCGTTCGCGCTCTCCGCGGTCGCCGGCCGCCTGCCCCGGCAGAGTGGGCTCGCCGTCGGGATCGGTCTCTTCGGCCTCGCCGGCTACGCAGGACTCTGGGCCGCCCCGGCCGCGGCCCCCTGGGTGTGGGCGGTGTTGCTGGGCGTCGCGAACTGCGCCTTCCCGCTGGCGTTGACCATGATCGCACTCCGGGGGCGGAACGCGGCGGTGGTCGTGCGGCTGTCCGCTTTCGCGCAGAGCGCCGGATATCTCCTGTCGATCCCCGGTCCCATCGTCGTCGGCGCCCTCTATCAGCACAGCGGCAGCTGGCGGGTGCCGCTGGCCCTCATGACGTTCCTGATGCTGCCGCAGATGGTGGCCGGCTACCTCGCCGGCCGGGACCGGCAGATCGGCTGACGACGGGCCCGCCCACGGCTGGATCCTGGCAGACCGAGTCATCCGAACGGCTGTCTCGCTTCGCTTTCCGGAAGGCTTAGCGTCATCCCGTGGCAATCACGCACATCGTGGTGCTCGCGATGGCGCTGGTGGCGCTGCTGTGCCTGCCGTGCGCCGTCGCGGTCGTCGTCTGCACGGACGCCGTGGCCGCCCGCCGCCCCTGGGCGCGGGGCCGGCGGCGGGAGCTCCATGCCCTGCGCTGCCTCGATCGCCGGCTGAGCGGCGCCGACCCGTTCGTCCGGCCGCCGGCACCCGCCCCCGGCATCGAGGAGGTGGCCGCCGATCTGCGCCGGCTGGCACGGCAGCGGTCCAGCGGTCCCACGCTCGAGTCCGCCGCGTGGCTGGCCGCTGTGCTGCGGGCGTACGACCACCGCCTCGTGGTCGCCAGCGAGGCCCTCGGCGTGCGGCATCACCTGGCCGCGCTGGACGGGATGGACCGGGACCTCGAACGGATCCGGGTGGAGGAGGAGCTGCGTGCCGCGGGGTTGCGCCTCCGCTAGGTTCTCGGCGTGCGGCTTTTTGTGGCGGTGTACCCGCCGGACGACGTACGGCGGGATCTGCGCCGGCGGCTGACCGAAGCGGTGGCGGGACGCAGCCTGCGCCTGACGGCGCTCGAGAAATGGCATGTGACGCTGGCGTTCCTCGGCGAGGTGTCCGGCGAGGGGCTTCCCGGGCTCGAGGACGCCCTCGACCGGGTCGTGCTGCCCCGCGGCCGGGAGCTGCGGCTGCGCGGCGGGGGCGGGTTCAGCGGCCGGGTCACGTGGGCCGGCGTGGAGGGACAGCTGGGCGATCTCAGCGACCAGGTGCGCCGGGCCGCGAAGGAGGCCGGGGTGTCACCCGACGAACGGCCCTTCACCGCGCACCTGACCGTCATGTACGCCCATGACGATGCTGTCCGCACGGCCCTGGAGACCTACTCCGGGCCGCCGTGGACGCTGGACGAGATGACGCTGGTCCGCAGCGACCCGGCCGGCACCTACACCACCCTGCGAACCTGGTAGCTCAGGAGCTCTCGCGCGCTGCCGGGCCGCCGCCGAAGAGGACGTCGTCCCAGCTCGGAAGGCGCTTGCGCGGCTTCGCTGCCTCCTCCGACTCGACCTCCCCGGGCTGGGCGCCGACCGTGCGGCGCGGCCGGAGGACGGCCAGGCTGGGCACCGCCGGGACTTCCTTGGGCAGGTCGGCGTCGTCGTCGAAGGCCGAGCCGGCACCGCCGCCGAGCAGCGCCGCAGCGCCGCCGGCGACCGGGCGGCGGGTCTCCTGGGCGGCCGGCTCCAGGCCGCGGCCGGGACGCTCGTTGCCGAGCGGCCGGTCGAGGGAGGCGAGCAGCGCGTCGCGCCCGGCCCGGATCGGGTCACGGGTGGGGCGCGGAGAGTCCGTCGTGGGCAGGCCACGCCCGCCGCGGGCCGGCTCGGCGCCACGGGTCGGGCCGGGCAGGCCGTGGCCGCCGCGCTCGTGGGCGCTGCGCTCGGGCGCCGGCTCCTGACCGAGGATCTGGGTGGGGCGTTCGGCGCACAGATACTGCGCCATGTCGTCGTGCGGCGAGACGACCTGGCGGCCCTTGTCGAGGTCCCAGACGGCCTGCGCGGTGGCCTTGCCGGACGGCCAGGTGGCCACGATGCGCCAGGTGCCGTCCTCGCGCCGGAACGCGTCCCAGGAGATCTTCTCGGTGTCGATGCCGTGCTGGGCGAGCCGGCTGTCGACCACCTCGGCCAGCGGCGCGCCCGAGTCGGACGTCTTCAGCCGGGTGCGACGAGCGTGCTGGGCGAGCATGGCCCGCTCCTGGAGCACGGGACCGGCGTAGCGCAGGACGCGGTCGACCGGAACCCCGGCGACGCGCGCGACGTCCTCGGCGGACTCGCCGGAGCGGATCCGGGCCTGGATGTCCCGGGGTGACAGGATCGCCATGGACTCGGCGTTGGCCACGGCCACGGCGTTCGCCGTCGTGGGCACCGCCACGGCTCCGCCCTCGTGGTGCAGGACGGTGCTCACCCGGTCGTCGATGGGAAGTGCCAGGAGCCGGCCGACCTCGTCGGCGAGCACCAGGGCCTGACCGTCCTCGGAGAGGGCGACGAAGCGTACCGGCCGCATGCGTTGCCTCCGTCCCGTCGCTAACTCGGCTGTTGATCGGATATAGGTCCCGAGAGTCAGCCACCCGGGCACGTTTTGGAACACGGTACGCGTCGCGATCACTCGATGGTGGTAAGCCACGCCGTTCAACTTGCTGACCTGCGAAGATGATCTTCACTGGATAACCTGTTGCCCGGGCCCGTCACCCACCCTACAAAGACGGTATGGCAGTCGAACTCCGCCCGGTGACCAAGGACGACTTCCGCGCCGTCATCAAGCTGGAAGTCGGCCCGGACCAGGCCGATTTCGTCGCCCCGAACGTCGTGGGCATCGCCGAGACGCATGTCTATCCGGAGGCCGAGCCGCGCGCCGTCTACGCGGACGGCCAGCTCGTCGGCTTCGTCCTGCTGCATCCCGGCGGGCGGGCCGGCGAGCACGTGCTGGTCCGGCTCATGATCGACCATCGGTTCCAGGGTCGTGGGCTCGGCCGGCAGGCGCTGGAGGCCGCCGTCGAGTATGCGGGGCGCGAACACAAGGCGGAATCCGTACGGCTGAGCTTCGTGCCGTCGAACGCCCGCGCCCGCGCCCTCTACCTCTCCGCCGGTTTCGTGGCGACCGGCGAGATGGACGACGGCGAGGTCGTCATGGTGCGCCACCTCGGCTAACCGTTGGCGGCGCGGCGCGCGGTGTATTCGGTGGAGCGGTGGCCGGGGTACTGGATGAGGTTGTCGGGTTCCTCGTCGGCGGTGTTCCAGCTGCGGCGGGTGTCGAGCGGGTCCTCGTCGTACGCAGGCCGCACCCGGAACTGGCGCCCGTAGTCCATCATCCCGTCGATGAGCCGGTCCACGTCGCGGGCCGGGCGCACGACCAGGCGCATGAACTGGCTGGTCATGCCGAGCTTGTTGCCGCACTCGCGGGTGTAGACGCCGTGGTTGGCGACCAGGTAGTCGCGCAGGGCCACCCCGGACCACTCGGTGGGCAGCTTGACCAGGATGAAGTTGCCCTGGGACGGGAAGACCGTCAGGCCGGGGATGCGGGCCAGCTCGCCGGCCATGGTACGGCGGTCGCGGCTGAGCAGGCGCAGGCTGTCGTCGTACTCGGCGTCGTGCTCCTGGATCATGTAGACGACCTTCTCGGCCAGCGAGTTCAGGTTCCACTTGGGCAGCGCCTTGCCGATCCTGCCGGCGATGGCGGGGTTGGCCATCAGGTAACCGAAGCGGATGCCGTGCAGGCCGAAGTTCTTGCCGAGGCTCTTGAGCACGACCGTGTTGGGGCGGATGACCGCGTCCGGGCCGACCGACGGGTACTGCTCGGCGTCGGAGAAGTCGATGAAGGACTCGTCGATCACGACCAGGTCCAGGTCGCCGAGCGCGTCCATGAAGCGGATGACGTCGCGGCGGGCGAGATAGCCGCCGTCCGGGTTGTTGACGTTGCAGACCACGGCGACGCGGGAGCCGCGGTCGCGGATGAAGCGGACGTAGTCGTCGAGGTTGAGACGGAACGCGTCGCGTTCCTGCAGCGGGAACATGTCGACGCGCTTGCCGGTCTCCAGTGGCTGGTCGGTCCAGCGGCCGAACGTGGGGATCGGGATCGCCACGCTCTGCTTGATCAGCAGGTGGTCGATCCAGGTGATCAGCTCGGTGGAGCCGTTGGCCATCGCCACCGTCTGCGGGTGCAGGCCGAGCACACTGGCCAGCTTGTTCGTGATGCTGTGCGAGTCGCTGGGGTAGTACTTCAGGATGTTCTTCAGGTCGCGGGAGAGCTCGTCGAACATCTCCGGCGTCGGGAAGTACGGGTTGCACGGAATGCAGAAGTCGACGATCTCCGCACCTTCGTCCATGCTTCGAGAAAGATCGAAATAAGAGGCGCTGTGCGCTCCCTTGTGCAGGATCGAGGTGTCGATACCGGTCCGGGCCACGGCGACTCCTTCACATCCATCGACATTGCCGTCCGTCAGTACGGGCGGCAGCCGTGGATCGTTCAGAGTCGCTCGATGACGTGGTCGATGCAGCGGGTCAGCGCCTCGACATCACTCGGGTCGACAGTGGGGTAGAGGGCCACCCGGAGCTGGTTGCGTCCCAACTTGCGGTACGGCTCGGTGTCCACGATCCCGTTCGCGCGGAGCACCTTCGCGATGGCCGCGGCGTCCACCCCGTCGGCGAAGTCGATCGTCGCCACCGCGTTCGAGCGAAGTGCCGGGTCGGTGACGAAGGGTGACGCCACGGCCGAGCGGTCGGCCCAGCCGTAGATCGCCGCGGCGCTCTCCGCGCTGCGCTTGGCCGCCCAGCCCAGGCCACCCTGCGCGTTCATCCAGTCGACCTGCTCGGCCGCGAGGAACACGGTGGCCAGCGCGGGCGTGTTGTACGTCTGCTCCAGCCGCGACTGCTCGATGGCGGTGACCAGGTCCAGGAACTGCGGGATGTACCGGCCCGACGCCTTGATCTCGTGGGCCCGCTCGATGGCGGCCGGCGACATCAGCGCGATCCACAGCCCGCCGTCGGACCCGAACGCCTTCTGCGGGGCGAAGTAGTAGACGTCGGTCTCGGTGAGGTCGACGTCCAGGCTGCCGCCGCCCGAGGTGGCGTCGGTCAGCAGCAGGGCACCCGGGTCGGCGCCCGAGACCCGCTTGACCTGCACTGCCACGCCGGTCGACGTCTCGTTGTGCACGCTCGCGTACGCGTCGACGCCCGCCTCGGCGGTCAGGTGGGCCGCGCTGCCGCCGGGAGCCTTGTGCACGGTCGGCTCGGCGAGGAAGGGCGCGTCCTTCACCGCCTTGACGAACTTCGCGCCGAACTCGCCGAACTCGGCGAACTGGGCCTTGTCGCGGATCAGCCCGAAGGCGGCGATCTCCCAGAACGCGCTGGTGCCGCCGTTGCTGATGATCACCTCGTAGCCGCCCGGCAGGGAGAAGAACTCCGCGATCCCGGTGCGCAGGCGGGCGACCTGGTCCTTCACCGTCTTCTGCCGGTGCGACGTACCCATGAGGGTCTTCGCCACCCGGGAGAGCGCCTCGACCCCCTCCGGCCGCACCTTGCTCGGACCGGAACCGAACCGGCCGTCGACGGGCTTGAGGTCGTCGGGGATGCGGATCGGGTCAGTCACGGGGGGTCCTTCCGGGCGGTGGCGAAGCGACTACAGATTATGCGGGACGGCGTCCCAGCCCTCCACGTCCTGCGGCTTGCGGGCCGACGGTCCCACATAACGCGCACTGGGGCGCACGATGCGACCGAGTTTCTTCTGCTCCACGATGTGCGCGCTCCAGCCGGCCACCCGGGCGCAGGTGAACATCGAGGTGAACATGTGCGACGGGACCTCGGCGAAGTCCAGGACGACCGCCGACCAGAACTCCACGTTGGTGGCCAGCACCCGATCCGGCTTGCGGGCCTGAAGCTCGGCGAGGGCGGCGCGCTCGAGCGCCTCGGCCACCTCGAAGCGGGGCGCACCCAGCTCCTTGGCCGTACGCCGGAGCACGCGGGCGCGCGGGTCCTCGGCGCGGTAGACCCGGTGGCCGAAGCCCATCAGGCGCTCGCCGCGGTCGAGCACGCCCTTGACGTACGCCTCCGCGTCGCCGCTGCGCTCGACCGCCTCGATCATGTGCAGCACCCGGGAGGGCGCGCCGCCGTGCAGGGGGCCGGAGAGCGCCCCGATGCCCGAGCTGATGCAGGCGGCCGCGTCCGCACCGGTGGAGGCGACGATCCGGGCCGTGAAGGTGGAGGCGTTGAGCCCGTGCTCGGCGGCGGAGATGAAGTAGGCGTCGACCGCCTTGACGTGGCGCGGGTCGGGCTCGCCACGCCAGCGCTTCATGAACCGCTCGACGATCGTCTGGGCCTTGTCGATGTCCTTCTGCGGCACGGCCGGCAGGCCCAGCCCGCGGGCGGCCTGCGCCACGAACGACAGCGCGGTGACCGACACCCGCGCCAGGTCGGTGCGGACCTGGTCCTCCTCGATGTCCAGCAGCTGGGAGAGCCCCCAGTACGGCGCGAGCATGGCGACCGCGGACTGCACGTCCACCCGGATGTCGCCGGAGTGCACGGGCACGGGGAACGGCTCCGCGGGCGGCAGCCCGGGGCCGAACCGGCCGTCGACCAGCAGCGCCCACACGTTGCCGAAGGACACCTGGCCGATCAGGTCCTCGATGTCGACGCCGCGGTAGCGCAGGGAGCCGCCGTCCTTGTCGGGTTCGGCGATCTCGGTCTCGAAGGCGACGACGCCCTCCAGGCCCGGCTTGAAATCGGACACGACGCCTCCTGGGAGTTCCGGCTGGACGAAAGCCGTGGATGCTTCATCTTGCCCGCCGGTGACCGGGAGGTCGACCCGCGGAAATGTGCTGTCTGCGACACCTATCCTTCCTGAGGGGACGGGCCGCCGTACGCGACTTAGGTTCGTTGGGTCGATCTCGGAAAAGGAAAGCATGTGACGCCCGAACAATCGTCGCCCGCCGCCATGCGGCGCGACTACACCGAGCGCGGCGCGCTGCTCGAGACGGATCTGGCGGCGACCTGGCCGGAGCAGTTCGGCCGCTGGTTCGCCGACGTCCTGGAGTACGCGCTCCCCGAGCCCAACGCGATGATCGTGGCGACCGCCGACGCGACCGCCCGGCCGAGCGCGCGCACGGTCCTGCTCAAGGGGTACGACGAGCGCGGATTCGTGTTCTTCACCAACTACACCTCCCGCAAGGGTGCCGAGGCGCTCGAGAACCCGCAGGCCGGCCTGGTCTTCCCGTGGTTCCCGATGCAGCGCCAGGTGATCGTCTGCGGCGGCGTGGAGAAGGTGACCCGGGCGGAGACCGAGGCGTACTTCGCCACCCGGCCGCGCGGTTCCCGGCTCGGCGCCTGGGCCAGCCCGCAGAGCACGGTGGTGCCGGACCGGGACGCCGTGGAGGGGGGACTGGCGGAGGCGGTCGAGCGCTTCGGCGAGGACGGCGAGGTTCCGGCCCCGCCGCACTGGGGTGGACTGCGGGTCGTGCCGGAGACCGTCGAGTTCTGGCAGGGCCGCAGCAACCGCCTGCACGACCGGTTGCGCTACCGCAGGACCGGGGACACCTGGGTCGTCGAGCGGCTCGCCCCGTGAGCCAGGAGCCCGTCGAGGCCGCCGAGAAGGTCGTCGAGGCGGGACGGCACCGGAGCTGGGTGATCGACGTACGTCCGCTGCGCGAGGTCGCGTACCGGCGGATGTGGATCGGCAACGGGGTCTCGTACTTCGGCTTCCAGTTCACCTCGGTGGCCGTACCGGTCGAGATGTTCGCGATCACGCACTCGTCGGCGTGGGTGGGCCTGCTGGGCATCGCCGGACTCGTACCCCTGCTGATCTTCGGTCTGTGGGGCGGCGCCGCCGCGGACGTGGTCGACCGCCGCAAGCTGCTGCTCGCGAGCTCGACGCTCGCCTGGCTGTCCACCGTGGGACTGCTGGTGCAGGCCTTGCTCGGGATCCGCAGCGGCGTGCTGCTGCTCGTCCTCACCGCGGTGCAGTCCGCCGGCTTCGCGGTCAGCTCGCCGGCCCGGCAGGCGATCATCCCGCGGCTCGTGCCGGGCGGCCTGGTCCCGGCGGCCAACACCCTCGCGTACACGACGACCACGGCGGGCGGTGTCCTCGGCCCGCTCGCGGCGGGCCTGATCTTCGGCACCTGGTCGACGGGCACCGGCGTCACGATCGCGTACGCGGTGGACGCCGCCCTCTTCACGGTCTCGTTCTGGGCGACCTACCGGCTCCCGCCCATCCCGCCGGTGCACGACGACGGCCACGCGGAGAAGCCGACGGCCGGCCTGCGCGGCATCGTGGACGGCCTGCGCTTCCTCGCCACCCAGCCGGTGCTGCTGCTGTCCTTCGCGGTGGACATCATCGCCATGGTGCTCGCCATGCCGCGGGCGCTCTTTCCGGAGATCGCCGCGGACCGGTTCGGCGGCGGGTCCGCGGTGGGCTGGCTCTTCGCCGCGATCGCGATCGGCTCGGTGATCGGCGGCCTCACCTCCGGCTGGATCGGCCGGGTGCAGCGGCAGGGCGTCGCGCTGGTCCTGGCGGTGGTGGGCTGGGGCGTGGCGGTCGGCTTCGCCGGCCTGGCCACCTCGCTGTGGGCGATGGTGCTGCTGCTCGCCGTGGGCGGCGCGGCCGACCTAGTCAGCGCGGTCTACCGGCAGTCGATCCTGCAGGTGTACGCGCCGGACCGCCTGCGCGGGCGGCTGCAGGGCGTCTTCACGGTGGTGGTGGCGGGCGGGCCCCGGCTCGGCGATCTGCGCGCGGGCGCCACCGCCGGCCTCACCGGACCGACCGCGTCCTGGGCGGGCGGTGGCTTCGCGGCCGCCGGGCTGGCGGTGGTGCTGGCTCTAGCATTCCCGGCCCTCGTTCGATACCGCCCTCCCGCTGACACTGACGCGAACCGATAATGTCGTGCCCATGACGGACGTCGTGTCGGCGAGATCTGGGACTCAGTGGACGATCGAGGCCGACGGCCATCGGGCCACGGTCGCCGAGGTCGGTGGGGTGTTGCGCGAGTACGCGGTGGGCGGCCGCGAGGTGGTGGACGGCTTCGGGCCGGACGAGATCTCGCCGGCCTCGGCGGGGCAGATCCTCGCGCCCTGGCCCAACCGCATCCGCGACGGCCATTACACCTTCGACGGCACGACCTACCAGCTCTCCCTCACCGAGCCGGACAAACACAACGCGATCCACGGGCTCGTCAACTGGTCCCGGTGGCGGCTCGCCGAGCAGACCGCGGACTCCGTCACCCTCGGGTTCGACCTGCCGCCCCAGGTCGGCTACCCGTGGCCGCTGACCATGCGCATCCGGTGGAGCGTCTCCGCCGACGGCTTGCGCGCCGATCAGGAGGTCACGAACACCGGCGACGCTGCCGCGCCGTGGGGCTTCTCGGTCCACCCGTACGTGCAGCTCCCGGGCGTGGCCGTGGACGACACGGTGCTGCGGGTGCCGGGGCGCAGCAAGATCCTGGCCGACCAGCGGCTGCTGCCGATCGGCGCCGTGCGGGTCGCCGGTACGGAGTTCGACTACACCGAGCCGCGCCGCATCGGTGCCGCCGTGCTCGACACCACCTGGGGCGACCTGATCACGGACGCCGACGGTGGTTCGTCGGTCACTATCGCGGCGCCCGACGGCAGCCAGGCGGTGACCGTCTGGGGCGACGACGTCTTCAAGTGGTGGCAGGTGTTCACGGGCGACACGCTGCGCGGCGAGCGGTTCCGGCGCTCGCTGGCGATCGAGCCGATGACCTGCCCGCCCGACGCCTTCCGCTCCGGCCGGGACCTGACCGTGCTGGCGCCGGGGCAGACGTGGCGGGCGTCCTGGGGCATCCGGCCCTCGGCGGCCTGAGCCGTGGAGTTCGACGAGGTCCTCCGCCGGCGCCGGATGGTGCGGACGTACGACCCGGAGCGCCCGGTGCCGCCGGAGATCGTCGACAAGCTGGTCAAGCACGCGCTGCGAGCGCCGTCGGCCGGGTTCTCCCAGGGCTGGGGCTTCCTGGTGCTCCAGCAGCCCGAGGATCGCGAGCTCTACTGGTCGGTCACGGCCGCGGATGGGCCGGGGGATTCCTGGCTGCAGCGGATGCGGTCGGCGCCGCTGATCATCGTGGCCCTCTCCAACAAGTCGGTCTACCTGGACCGGTACGCCCAGTCCGACAAGGGCTGGACCGACCGCGACGAGAGCCGGTGGCCGGTGCCGTACTGGGACATCGACACCGGGTTCGCTGCCTTGCTCATGCACCTGACCGCGGTCAACGAGGAGCTGGGTTCGCTGTTCTTCGGCGTGCCGGCCGAGCGGATCGGTGCTTTCCGGGAGGCTTTCGGCATTCCGGACGAATTCACGCCGGTCGGCGCGCTCACCGTGGGCTATCCGGCGCCGGACAAGAGGTCACCGTCACTGCGCCGGGGGCACCGCCCGGTGGACGAGGTGGTGCATCATGGCCGGTGGACCGCCGGGGGGACGACGGCGGCTCGCTAGGCTGGCAGGCGTACAGGCCCGTCCGCCGGGTATGGCCAGAGTGAGGTACCGAGGGGAGCGTGCCGTCGTGATCTTCAAAGCGGTACGGGACGGAGCGCCGTACCCCGACCATCACACGACGCTGAAGAGATGGGCCGAGATCCCGCCCCGGCCGATCCGGCTGGCCGACCTCATCACCACCAAGCGCGAGCTGGCGCTCGACAAGCTCCTCGCCGAGGACTCGACGTTCTACGGCGACCTGTTCCCGCACGTCGTGGAGTGGAACGGCGCCCTCTATCTGGAGGACGGCCTGCACCGGGCGCTGCGGGCAGCGCTGCAACAACGCAACCAGATCCACGCCAGAGTGCTCGTCATCGACAACTAACGCTGTTAGTTTTAACGGCATGGCCGTATCACCGCTGGATCTGCTGGACCTCGATGACCTGCTGACCGACGAGGAACGCGACGTCCGCGAGCTCGCGCGCAGGATCGCCGACGACCGCGTCCGCCCGTACGTCTCCGACTGGTACGAGCGCGGCGAAGCGCCCGTCCGCGACCTCGCCCGAGAGTTGGGCAAGCTCGGCTTCCTCGGCATGCACCTGACCGGCTACGGCTGTGCCGGCGCGACCGCGGTGCAGTACGGCCTGGTCTGCATGGAGCTGGAGGCCGCCGACTCGGGCGTCCGCTCGCTCGTCTCGGTCCAGGGCTCGCTCGCCATGTACGCCATCTGGAAGTTCGGCAGTGAGGAGCAGAAGCAGCAGTGGCTGCCCGGCATGGCCGCCGGCGAACTGATCGGCTGCTTCGGGCTCACCGAGCCCGACCACGGCTCGGACCCGGCGACCATGGCGACCCGCGCCCGCCGCGACGGCGACGGCTGGGTGCTGCACGGCGGCAAGATGTGGATCACTAACGCGCCGCTCGCCGACGTGGCCGTCATCTGGGCCCGCGCCGAGGAGGGGATCGTCGGCTTCGCCGTGCCGACGGCGACGCCCGGCTTCTCGGTGCGGGAGGTCAAGAAGAAGCTGTCGCTGCGCGCCTCCGCCACCGGCGAGATCACCCTGGACGACGTGCGCCTGCCCGACTCGGCCCGGCTGCCGCTGGCGCGCGGTCTCAAGGCCCCGCTCGGCTGCCTCACCGAGGCCCGCTTCGGCATCGTCTGGGGCTCGCTCGGCGCGGCCCGGGACTGCCTGGAGACGGCCATCGCGTACGCGACCGCCCGCGAACAGTTCGGCCGCCCCATCGCCGGCTTCCAGCTCACCCAGGCCAAGCTCGCGGACATGGCGCTCGAGCTGCAGAAGGGCTACCTGCTCGCGCTGCACCTCGGGCGGCGCAGCGACACCGCGGGACTGCGGCCCGAGCAGGTGAGCATCGGCAAGCTCAACAACGTGCGCGAGGCCATCAAGATCGCCCGAGAGTGCCGCACGATCCTCGGCGGCAACGGCATCAGCGGCGAGTATCCGGTGCTCCGGCACGCCAGCAACCTCGAGAGTGTGCTCACGTACGAGGGAACTTCCGAGATCCATCAGCTCGTCATCGGGCAGAAATTGACCGATCTGAACGCCTTCGGCGGTTGAGCGCTGCGGTTGTCGCACCCCCGCCGTACCGTAAGGAGCATGGCCAACTCACACGATGTGGATGAGCCGACCAGGGAGTATCCGGCCGTGACCGAGCCCGGGCCGGTCACCGCCGAGCCCGCGGCGCCGGAACGGTCGCCCGGCGTCGGCGGCTTCGCCCGGGTCGTCATCTTCATCGGCGTGGTCTTCGCGCTGATCGTGGCGATGTGCCTCGGGCTGCGCGCGATCAACGTGCTGCCCGGCTTCGACAACCCGTTCGCCGACAAGACGACCGACCGCAGCCAGCCGGTCCTGCTGCAGTCGATGCGCGACCTCAGCCGCTACGTCGCCGCCGACGGCACCTTCCAGGTGATCGTCGACCTGCAGGAGAACAAGGAGAACGTCCCCGACTTCCTGCTCAACAAGCGCACGCTGTTCGTCGGCGCCGGCACGGTGGAGGAGTACATCGACTTCAGCCGGCTGGCCTCCGACGCCCTGACGGTCGACGAGGAGAACAAGTCGGTCCAGATCAAGCTGCCGCCGCCGGAGCAGGGCCAGGCCGCCCTGGACATGCAGCGCAGCTATGTCGTGGCGGAGGAGCGGGGCCTGCTCAACCGCATCGGCGACGCCTTCTCCAGCAACCCCGACCAGCAGCAGCGGGTCTACCAGCTCGCGCAGCAACGGATCACCGAGTCGGCCCGCGCCAGCGGCCTCGACCAGCGGGCGCGGGACAACACCGAGAAGATGCTCACCAGCCTCTTCGAGCGCCTCGGCTACGCCAAGGTCACCGTCGAGTTCACCAATCCGTGACTGAATGACCCTCACTCGTTGGGCAGCAGCACCCACAGGATGAGGTAGATCAGGAACTGCGGGCCGGGCAGCAGGCAGGACAGCACGAAGATCAGCCGCATGACGCCCGAGGACACGCCGAAGCGGCGGGCCAGGCCGGAACACACGCCGGCGATCCATCGGTCGTCGCGGGGGCGAACCAGTCGGCGAGCCATGTCATCCACTCCTTCGGTGTCGGTCCGGCGGGGTGCCTGACCTGCGATCAACGGTAGGAGCCCGCAGCGCCTGCGCCCTCGGCCGTGAGGGGGAGAAGGCGGCTCACATTCCCGTAAGGGCTCCCCGTACCCGTCACCGATCCGCTGTTAACATCGGGGCAATTCCGCCCCCGGGCGGCTTCTGGTGGGAGGGATGTCGCGGTGACGCTCGCCGTGTTGTGCGGCAGCACCGGCAACGACCTCGACCCGGCTGCCGCCGGCAGGCTTGCCGACGAGCTGACCGTCGCCTTGACCGCCGCCGGCGCCTCGGCCGTGCTGACCGCCGACGGCGCCGACATCCCGGGGCAGCTGCGGGACATCGCGCGGATCGCGGCGGGCACGAAGGAACCCCTGCTGCTCTGCGCCGACGACCTGGTGGCGCACCCCAGTCTGCTGTGGACGCTCGCCACCGAGCCCGCCGGGCGCAGCACCGCCCTCGTCGCGACCACGGACAGCGGCGCCGGCGGCGACCTGCGCGAGGAGCGCGGCCGGCTGGTCCCCGCGGTCGACGGTCCCACCCGCTTCCTCGGCGCCCTCCGCCTCGCGCCCGGCGACCTGCGCCTCGTGGCGGCCGCCGCCGAAGAGGCGATCATCGCCGGCGAGAACGGCGGCGGCACCGGCCTCATGACCCGGGCGCCGCGGACGGCCGGGAACGCGTTGGAGGCCCTGCTGCCCACGCTGCTCGCGGGCGGGCTGGTGCCGATCGCGACCCGGGTACGCCTGCTCCACGCCGAGCGCGTGCACACCGACGCCGAGCTGGCCGCGGCCCAGGCGGCGGTCGCGGCGGTCGACGAGGACAAGGCCCTGCTGCGACTTGCCGTCAAGGAGAAGGACGACTTCTTCACCACGTACGCGGTCAGCTCCTGGTCGCCGCTGGTCACCAAGCTGTGCGCCCGCGCCGGCCTGACACCGAGCGGGGTCACGGCCCTGTCGGTGCTCTTCGCGGTGGGGGCGGCGCTCGCGTTCTGGGAGGCGTCGCGGCCCGCGATGATCGCCGGTGCGGTGCTGCTGTACCTCGGATTCGTGCTGGACTGCGTCGACGGGCAGCTCGCCCGCTACACCCGGCGTTTCGGGGCCTTCGGCGGATGGCTGGACACGATGGCCGACCGGGCGAAGGAGTACGCGGCCTACGCCGGTCTCGCGGCCGGTGCCGAGCGGGTGGGGTTGCCGTACGCCTGGCCGCTGGCCATCACCGCGATCGTCCTCCAGACCGTCCGGCACATGACCGACACCTGGTACGGCGCCCTGCACGACGAGGCCGCCGCCCGTCAGGCCGTGGGCACCGCCGGCAACACCGACGCGGGCGGCGGCATGGGTGCCCGGCTCAGCCGCGCCTCCAACAAGGTGCAGGCGGACACCGGCTCGGTCGCGTACTGGCTGAAGCGGATCGTGGTCTTCCCGATCGGCGAGCGGTGGGCGCTGATCGCGGTCCTCGCGGCGCTGGCGAACGGCCGGGTGGCGCTCGCGGCCGTCGTGATCTGGGGGCTGCTGGCCGCCGCGTACACGCTGGGGCTGAGATCTCTGCGCTCGGTCTCGATGCGCGTCGGTGTGCTGAACACCGTCGACACCTCGCGGCACCGCGACGACGGCCGGCTCGTGCGCGGAACGGTGAGCGCCGCGGACCTGTCCTGGCCGTTGCTGTGGGCGGCGGTCGCCGCGCTGGCCCCGCTGGCGCTGATCGGCGCCGTCGCGGCCGGGTGGGTGCCGCGCGGGACGCGGTGGGGCGCCGGAGACATCGAGCTCGTCCGCGCGGGGGACGCCGCGATCGCGCTCGTGGTTGCCGGCCTGCTGGTGCTGGGCGCCGGCCTGGCGGCCCGGTCCCCACACGACGGCCCGCTGGACTGGCTGGTACCCGCCGGGCTGCGGGCGGCGGAGTATCTGATGGCGGTGGCCGTCGCGATGATCTGCGCGGTGCCGCCGCCGGTGGTGTTCACGCTGCTGTTCGTGCTTGCGCTGCACCACTACGACCTGACGGCCAGAATGGAGAAGGGCGCACCCGCGGCGCGGGCGAAGCGGGCGCTGCTCGGCTGGGACGGGCGCGTCCTGCTGCTGGTGCTCTTCGCGTCGGCGGGGGTCGCGACGGCCGGTCAACTCCTGCTCGCCGTCGGGGTCGGTCTCGGATTCCTCACGCAGGCGGTCCGCGACTGGCGCACCGAAGGACGCCGATGACGCTGCTGAGCGTGGTCCTGCCCGTCTACAAGGTGCAGGGCTACCTGCGTCAATGTTTGGACTCGCTGCTCGAGCAGCCGTTCACCGATTTCGAGGTCGTTGCCGTCGACGACTGCTCGCCCGACCACAGCGGCGCCATCCTCGCCGAGTACGCCGCCCGCGACCCCCGGGTTCGCATCGTCACCCTGGCGGAGAACGTGGGCCTGGGCCAGGCCCGCAACGCCGGCCTGGACCATGCCGTGGGCGAGTACGTCTGGTTCGTCGACAGCGACGACAGGCTCGCCCAGGGCGCCCTGACCGCCGTCGCGGACCGGCTCGCCGACACCGCCGCGGACGTCCTGGTCGTCGGCTTCGACCGGGTGCACTGGGACGGCCGGGTCTCCGTGCCGGGGGCCGGCCGGCTCCTCGCCGAAGCGCCCGAGACCTTCACGGCCGAGGAGTGGCCGCGGATCCTGAACACCCTGCACGTCGCCTGGAACAAGGTCGTGCGCCGCGATCTGCTGCTCAAGCTCGGCTTCCGGTTCGCCACGGGCTGGTACGAGGACGTCTCGTTCACCTTCCCCCTGCTCGCCGCCGCCCCGCGGATCAGCGGCCTGAGCCGGATCTGCGTGCACTACCGGCAGCGGCGCACCGGGGCGATCACCCGTACGCTCGACGACCGGCACTTCGAGGTCTTCGACCACTGGGCGCACGCGATGACGCTGGTCGACCAGTACAGCGACAGTGCCGAGGCGCTGCGACCGGTGCTGTTCCAGCGGATGATCTGGCACTACCTGGTGGTGCTGCGCAACGCCCAGCGGGTGCGGAAGGCGTCCCGACGGCGCTTCTTCGATCGGATCACCGAGGACTACCACCGCTACAAGCCGGCCGCGGGCTACCGGGTTCCGCCGGGTGCCATGGGCCTGCGGCACCGGTTGGTGGCCCGCGGCGCGTTCCTGCCGTACCGGGCGATGCAGCGGGCGATCGGTGCGGTCCGGGCCGCCGACCGGGTCCGGTACCTGCCCGCGATCAAGGCCCAGGGGCTCGCCAGACGCGTCCATCAGGCGGTCTTCCGGGCGTACTACCGGGCGCAGCTGCGACTGCCGGTGGACGAGAACCTTGCCCTGTACGCCGCGTACTGGTATCGCGGGGTCACCTGCAACCCGGCTGCCATCGCGCGCAAGGCCGCCGAACTGGCACCCGGCGTGCGCGGCGTCTGGGTCGTGGGCCGGGGACGGGTGGGCACGGTCCCGCCCGGCACCGACTACGTGATCGCCGGCTCGCTGCCCTACTACCGCGCGCTGGCCCGGGCCCGCTGGCTGGTCAACAACGTGAACTGGCCCAACTGGGCGGTGAAGCGCGAGGGCACGACGCACCTGATGACCCATCACGGCACGCCGCTGAAGATGATGGGCATGGACCAGGCCGATCACCCGGCGGGCGCGAAGGACCGGGACTTTCACGCCCAGATGCGCCGGGCGGATCGCTGGGACTTCAGCGTCACGGCCAACGCGCACACGACGATCGCGTGGGAGCGCGCCTATCCGTGCCGGCACGAGACCCTCGAGGTCGGCTACCCGCGCAACGACCGGCTGGCGACCGCGACCGCCGCGGACACCGCCGCCGTACGCGAGCAGCTCGGCATCCGGCCGCACGAGCGCGTCGTCCTCTACACCCCGACGCACCGGGAGTGGCTGCCGCCGGGCCGACAGGTGCTGGACGTGGAGGCGTTCGCCGACACGCTGGGCCCGGGCACCGTTCTGCTGGTCCGCGCCCACTACTTCGCGGTGCCCGACGAGCACAAGGCGCCGGCCCGGCGCGGGCGCATCGTGGACGTGTCGGCGTACCCGGTGGTCGAGGACCTGTACCTCGCCGCGGACGTGATGATGACCGACTACTCGTCCGCGATGTTCGACTTCGCCGTCCTCGACCGGCCAGTCGTGATCTACGCGCCGGACTGGGCGGCGTACCGGGAACTGCGCGGGGTCTACTTCGACCTCGTGGAGCTGCCGCCGGGCGAGGTCGCCACCACCGTCACAGAGCTCGCCGAGATCTTCGCCGGCGGGGCGTACGAAAGTGCAGGTGCCGCAGCGAAACGGGCACGCTTCCGGCGGCGGTTCTGCTATCTGGACGACGGCGGAGCCGCCGAGCGGGTGGTCCGCCGAGTGCTCCTGGGTGAGGCCGCAACCTGACTTCCTGCGGAGACATTTACCGCTGTGACGATCTGGTGACTGACCGCGAATGGCCGTTCACCCGATGGCAGCGATCGATGCGTCTGGTCACGCTAAGCCATCGTCGCAGCTCACATGCAGGAGGTTGACGGTGTCCACCGTCGCGCTCAAGGACGTCACGAAGGTCTGGCCGGACGGGACCGTGGCGGTCGACAGGGTCAGCCTCGATGTGCAGGACGGCGAGTTCATGGTGCTGCTCGGCCCGTCCGGCTGCGGGAAGTCGACGATCCTGCGGATGATCGCCGGCCTCGAGGACCCCACGGCCGGTGCCATCCTGCTGAACGGCGAACCGGTGATGGACCTGGCTCCCCGAGACCGGCAGATCGCCATGGTCTTCCAGGACTTCGCGCTGTACCCGCACATGTCCGTGGGGGACAACATCGGTTTTCCCCTCAAGCTCTCCGGCGTCGAGCCGGGTCCCCGCGTCGAGCGGATCGGCGACGTGGCGAGCGCCCTGGGCATCGGCGACGTGCTGGCTCGCAAGCCCGGCCAGCTCTCCGGCGGCCAGCGCCAGCGGGTCGCGATGGGGCGGGCGATCGTCCGTCGCCCGGGCCTGTTCCTCATGGACGAGCCGCTGTCGAACCTCGACAGCGGCCTGCGCGCCGAGCTGCGCGCCGAGATCACCAGCCTGACCCGCGAGCTCGGCGTCACCACCCTCTACGTGACCCACGACCAGGCCGAGGCGCTGACCATGGCCGACCGGGTCGCGATCATCCGCCGGGGCGTCCTGCAGGATCTGGGCACCCCGACCGAGGTGTACGGCCGCCCGGCCACCCTCTACGTCGCGGCCTTCCTCGGCTCGCCCCGGATGAACCTGCTCGAGGCGTCGGTGTACGTGCACCTCGACCGGTACATCGCCCTCAACCTCGGCGAACAGGCGCTTTACCTGCCGTGGAGCGACATCCGCGCCCGGGCCATCTCGCACTACCACGGCGAGCGGATCGTCATCGGCATGCGGGCCGAGGCGCTCACCCCGGTCGCGCCCGACGCCCCGGGCGACGTGCTGCAGGGCCGGATCCGCTACCTCGAGCACCACGGCCACGAGTCGCTGGCCTTCCTGGACATCGGCGCCACCGCGATCGTCGTGGACGAGCTCGGCAAGGGGGTCTCGGACGCGGCCCCCAGCGGCGGTGCGCTCAAGCGCTTCGGCGGTGCGTTGCAGCGGCTCGCCGGCCGCGGTGATCGTGCGGTGCTCGAACGCGAGGAAGCCGAGAAGGACTCGGTGCTCAGCGATCCGGGCCGGCACCACCGGCGTCCCGCCGAACTCGCGGTAAGGCTGGCTCCCTATCCCGCGGTCTCGCCCGGGCATCCGCTGGCGATCAGCGTACGGATGGACGCGCTGCACTTCTTCGACGAGCGCGGCGACCGCATCGATGTCGGGTGGCGCTGAAGAAGACATTCGACTCATCGAGTCGATTTCGGTCCCCGGCGACCGAAAAGACGGGTCGGTGCCGTTGACACGGTGCCGTATCGTTCGCCGCACGTCGGTGCGATGGCGTATCGACGTCACACACCTGAAGGGTGGCGACAATGGCGAACGCATCCGGATTGCTGGTGATCGAGAGAATCCTGCGCGACAGACAGGGGATCTGGCAGCAGGTCGTCGAGGACCGCGCACTGTCGAAGCTCACCGGGCAGATGCTGGTCAGCTCGGTGATCGCCCTCGCGTGCTACGGGGCGGTGCTCGGCTCCTTCCACAGTGTCTTCATGGCGCTGACATCCGCGGTGAAGTTGCCTCTGCTGTTCCTCGTGACGCTGGCCATCTGCCTGCCCACGCTCTATCTGTTCAACCTCGTCTTCGGGGCGCGGCTGTCCGTACGCCAGTCCCTCGCCCTGGTCATGGTGGCGCTGACCGTGACCGCCATGCTGGCGCTGGCGTTCGCGCCGATCGCGCTGTTCTTCCTGATCACCGCGCCGGACTACAACTTCTTCAAGCTGCTCAACGTCGCGATCCTGGCGCTGTCGGCGCTGGTCGGGCTGCGCTTCCTCACCGGGGGCATGCGGGTGCTCAACGACCACGGCCTGCTGACCCCCGAAAAGAGCGAGACCCCGGTCGAGGCTCCGGTCAGCCCCCCGGTCACGGCCCCGGTCCCCGCTCCCGAGCTCGTCCCGGTGGGTGCGGCCCCGAACGGGAGCCCCACCCCGGCGCCCGCCCCGATCCCGGCTCAGGTGCCGCCGGGCTACATGCTCACGCCGATCGGCCAGCCGCGTCCCGCCCCGCGGCCCGTCGCGGTCAAGCAGCCCGCGCCGCCGAGCATGACCCTGCTGTACGTGTGGATCCTGCTGTTCGGCTTCGTCGGCACGCAGCTCGCCTGGACCCTGCGGCCCTTCTTCGGCAGCCCAGGCATGAAGTTCAGCCTGTACCGCGAGATCGACGGCAACTTCTACGCGGAGATCTTCCGGACCCTGTCCCACCTGTTCTGACCCGACTTACCGGGCTCCGACGACTGCCACGGAGGCGGTACACAGCGTAGGCTGCTCGGCGGTGGAGGAAACCGTCGACCACGAAGTGCTGCGTCCGGCTCCGGGCAGGGAGTCACCGGGCGCGGTCCCCTCGTACCAGAAAACCGGCAGCAGCGCGCTGCTCGACCGCGTCTTCGGCCGTGACGACATCACCGTGCTGCGGCACGAGGTCCTCCAGCATCTCGATCCAGGCCTACTGGCCGACCGACTGGACGGCTTCGTCCTCGCGGTCAACGAGGTGATCACCAACGTCGTGCTGCACGCGGGCGGCAGCGGGCGGCTCGTGCTGTCCCGCACCCCCACCGCGGTCTGGTGCACGGTGACCGACTCCGGGCCCGGCATCCCCGAGGAACACCGGCGCCCGCCCGAGGCCCCCGGCGCATTCGAGGACGGCGGCCGGGGGATCTGGCTGGCGTACCAGCTGTGCGACGAAGTCACCATGGCGACCGGCCCAATTGGGACAACTATCGGACTACGCATCGACCTGCCGGGTCGGCGTCCGGCATCTGACCTGCTCAACGGGGCGTCTGCCGGAGGCTGAACACGGCATGAAACGCCGTGGAAATGTCGACATCGGCATTCAAGCGTGTTCGTCACCGAGGGCGACTACATTAGGCCGGTGCTCGGACTACCTCCTCATGTGACGGCATGCCTCTTCGATCTCGACGGTGTGCTCACCCAGACCGCCCTGGTCCACAACGCCGCGTGGACGCAGACCTTCGACGCCTTCCTCCGGGCCTGGTCCCCTAAGCACGGGCAGCAGTTCGTGCCCTTCGACCCCGGCGCCGACTACCACCGGTACGTCGACGGTCGGCAGCGTGCCGACGGGGTCCGCACCTTCCTCGCCTCCAGGGGCATCACCCTGCCCGAAGGCACGCCCGACGACGGTCCCGACGAGGAGACCGTCAACGGCATCGGTAACCGCAAGAACCTGCTGGTCTTGCAAAAGATCCAGGAAGGGGCCGTACAGGTCTATCCCGGATCGGTCGATTACCTGCACGCCGCCCAGGATGCGGGATTGCGCCGCGCGGTCGTGTCAGCGAGCGCCAACTGCAAAGACGTGCTGGAAGCCGCCGATATCACCGACCTCCTCGAGGTGCGTGTGGACGGCGTCGTCGCCCGTGCGGAACACTTGCCGGGCAAGCCCGCGCCGGACACGTTCCTCCACGGCGCGAAGCTGCTCGGCGTCCCACCGGAGAACTGCGCGGTCTTCGAGGACGCCCTTGCCGGCGTCGAGGCCGGCAGGGCCGGTGGATTCGGCATCGTGATCGGCGTGGACCGGGTCGGTCAGGCCGAGGCGTTGCGCGAGCACGGCGCTGACATCGTGGTGCAGGACCTCGCCGAGCTCCTCACGCGGTAACACCCCCCAAAGACTTACTTCTCTTCTCAGTTGCGAGAGGCACCACCGTGATCCGTGAACGGGCCTACCCCGTCGACCCCTGGCACATCCGGGAGACCCGGCTGGACCTGGATCTCCTGGCCCAGTCAGAGTCGGTCTTCGCCCTGGCCAACGGCCACATCGGCATCCGCGGGAACCTGGACGAGGGCGAGCCGCACGGCCTGCCCGGCACCTACCTGAACTCGTTCTACGAGCTGCGGCCGCTGCCCTACGCCGAGGCCGGCTACGGCTTCCCCGAGTCGGGTCAGACGATGGTCAACGTCACCAACGCCAAGCTCATGCGGCTGCTCGTCGACGACGAGCCGTTCGACGTGCGGTACGGCGACCTGCGCTCCCACGAGCGGACGCTGGACCTGCGCGCCGGCACCCTCGAGCGGATCGTGGAGTGGGTGTCACCCTCCGGGCAGGCGATCCGGGTACGCACCGTGCGGATGGTGTCCTTCACCCAGCGCTCGGTCGTGGCGTTCCTCTACGAGGTCGAACCGCTGAACGACACCGCGCGGCTGATCCTGCAGTCCGAGCTCGTGGCCAACGAGCAGCTGCCGCCCACCAGCAAGGACCCGCGCGTGGCGGCGGTGCTGGACCACCCGCTGCAGGCCGAGGAGATGCTGGAACAGCGCACCGGTGGTCTGCTCGTGCACTGCACCAAGGCCAGCGACCTGCGCATGGCGGCGGCCATGGAACACCTCGTCGAGGCGCCCGGCAAGCACGCCGTTACCACCGAGGGCCACCCCGACTGGCTGCGTACCACGGTCGCCTGCAAGCTGGAGCCCGGACAGAAGCTGCGGGTCGTGAAGCTGGCTTCGTACGGCTGGTCCAGCAACCGCTCTCTGCCCGCCGTGCGCGACCAGGTCGGCGCGGCCCTGGCCAGCGCCCGGCTGGACGGCTGGGAGGGGCTGATCGAGGCCCAGCGCGAATTCCTCGACGATTTCTGGGACCACTCCGACGTGCGCGTCGAGGGCGACCCCGAGGTGCAGCAGGCGGTCCGCTTCGGCCTGTTCCACACCCTGCAGGCCGGCGCGCGCGCCGAGAAGCGCCCGATCGGCTCCAAGGGCCTCTCCGGCCCCGGGTACGACGGCCACACGTTCTGGGACGCCGAGACGTTCGTGCTGCCGGCGCTGACGTACACGCAGCCCGCGGCGGCCGCGGACGTGCTCCGCTGGCGGCACTCCACCCTGGATCTCGCCCGGGAGCGCGCGCAGACCCTCGGCCTGCAGGGGGCGGCTTTCCCGTGGCGCACGATCCGCGGGCAGGAGTGCTCGGCATACTGGCCGGCCGGCACCGCCGGCTTCCACATCGGGGCCGACATCGCCGATGCGGTCCGCCGCTACATCTCCGCCACCGGCGACGACGACTTCGAACGCGAGGTCGGCCTGGAGCTGCTGGTGGAGACCGCCCGCCTGTGGCGCTCGCTGGGTCACCACGACCGCCACGGCCGCTTCCACATCGACGGCGTGACCGGCCCGGACGAGTACACGGCGGTGGTGGACGACAACGTCTACACCAACCTGATGGCGCAGCAGAACCTCTTCGCGGCGGCGGACGCGGCCAAGCGTCACCCCGACCTGGCCCGCAAGCTCGGCGTCGACGACGAGGAATCCGCCTCCTGGCGCGACGCCGCGGCGGCCGTGCACATCCCGTACGACCGTGAGCTGGGCGTGCACCAGCAGTCGGAGGGCTTCACCCGGCTGCAGGAGTGGGACTTCGAGAACACTCCGCCGGAGGCGTACCCGCTGCTGCTCAACTACCCGTACTTCGACCTCTACCGCAAGCAGGTCGTCAAGCAGGCCGACCTGGTCATGGCCATGTACGTCCGCGGCGACGCCTTCACCCCGGAGGAGAAGGCCCGCAACTTCGCGTACTACGACGCCCGTACGGTCCGCGACTCATCGTTGTCGGCCTGCATCCAGGCGGTCATAGCGGCCGAGGTGGGCTTCGTCGAGCTGGCCCACGACTACCTGGGCGAAGCGGCCCTGATGGACCTGCACGACCTGCACCAGAACGCCCGCGACGGCGTTCACGTGGCGTCGCTGGCCGGCTCCTGGATCGCCCTCGTGGCCGGCCTCGGCGGGATGCGCGACTACAACGGCCAGCTCTCGTTCGCGCCGCGGCTGCCGAGCCGGATCAGCAACCTCGAGTTCTCGCTGCTGTGGCGCGGGCTCCGGCTGCGGGTCGAGGTCACGCCGGACGAGGTCACGTACTCGCTGCGCAACGGCGGCGGGTCGGCGCGGCTGGACCTGCTGCACCACGGCAAGGAGGTCACGGTCACGCAGGTGAAGCCGATCGTCCTGCCGATCCCGCCGGCGCCGCCCACCGGTCCGGCCCCGACGCAGCCGGCCGGTCGCGCACCGGTCCGCCGGGCGAGCGGTTCCTAGAAGCTCAAGAGCGGCAGAAGCCCCCGTTCCGTCAGGGAACGGGGGCTTCGTCGCGTGGGGCGCTGCTACAGCATCGAGATGTGCACGTGGTCCGTGTGGTTGGACGGTCCGTGATACGTCTTCCAGCCCGTCGCCGGGAACCAGATCATGCGGTTCCAGATGACGTACAGGATGCCCAGCCGGTCGGCGTTGCGGACCGCGAACGCCATCAGGTTGTTGCCGTACTCGCGGGTGTCCTGGTTGTGCCAGGGTGAGAAGCCGCTCTTCTGCAGGGACCAGTCGCAGGCGCGGCCCTTCGGGTGCTCGAACGGGCCGCCGTCGCGGTGACAACCTACGAAGCGGTTGAATCCGGCCTTCTTCACCTCTTGGTACATGTGCAGCGTGCGCGCCGTGATGCAGCCGCTCGTGGTCGGGTCGTCGACGTTGCACGGCAGCGGGCCGAACTCCCCGTCCGCGTTGCGGGGCGCGGGCGCCGCCACCCGGGACTTGGCCAGCACGAAGCCGCCGGTCACCGTCTTGCCGCCGACCAGGTCGAGGGCCTTCTCGGCGGACTCCTTCTGCTTCGTCATCAGCTCGAGGTTCTGCTTCTGCGCCTTGACCTCCTGGTCGAGGCGCGCCTTCGCGGTGGCGACGTCGTTGATGGCAGCGTCGAGCTGGCGCAGCTTGTTGTCGTTGAGGTCGTTGATCTCCTCGAGCGAGACCGCCTTGTCGATGAACGCGTCGGGCGAGCGGACGTTGAGCAGGAAGCCCATGGTGGTGAGGCCGCCCGTGCGGTACTGCTGCGCCGCCACCGCGCCCACCTCGGGCAGCAGGGCGTCCCGCGTGGCCTCCGCGTCCTTGACCTTGAGGGCGAGGGCCAGCTGGCTCTTGGTCGACTTCGCGACCGCCGACTTGGCCGCCAGGTAGCGCCGGCCCGTGTTGTCCAGCACGTCGTTGAGCATGGGATTGTCGTCGCCGTCGTCGGCAGTCGACGAGTTCCCGCCGCCCGGCGCCGCACTCGCGGGCGCGCCGGGGGCTGCGATCAGGGTGACCGCAGTGAGCGATGCCAGGGCGAGGACCAGCCACCGGCGGGGTCTTGCCGTCATCCAGTTTCCTTCCGTGTTGCCGCCGACCGGGTTAGCTGACGGGTTCGGGACGGAAGCGATCCCTACCGCTTGTTCAGCGGATTCACCCCATTACCAGGTGGTTCCCCGATTCGCCTCACGGCGATTGAGCGGTGGTCTGCCGGCACCTTGGGGGCGGTGCCTTCCTTGGCAGTGACCGGCGGAAAGCTTACCTGACTCCGGGCCGCTCATCACCGGGCGCGACATCGGCAAAAGCGTTACCTCCCAACGACTTTGCGTTACCACTCGATGGAATGACAGCCCGCGGAAACTGACGCCGTGTGTTCGGATGACCGCACAGAGTGCGACACCTGTCGATTGCGGAAAACCGTGGGTATCGTTCGTCACGGTTCCATCACGGAACCGCCGCCTAATCGCCGAAAGGCGAGCCGGGGACCCATCCGGTAATGGGGTGAATCCGCAGCTCCTGCGGTAGGGATCACTTCCGTCCCGAACCCGTCAGCTAACCCGACCGGCGGCCGACGGAAGGAACGCACGTGAGGCTCGACCCTGTCCGCCGGCGATTAGCGACCCTGCTCGCGGTCCTCGTCGCCACCTCGGGGCTGGCGCTCGTCGCCCCGGCCGCGGCCACCGCGGCGCCCCGCCCGCTCGCCGCGCCGGGAGATTCCGGCGACGACGGGGAGGGCGGCTCCAAGTCCCTCGTCGAGCAGCTCGAGGCGGCGTCGAAGGGCTTCGTCGAAGCCAAGGAGGCGCTCGACCGCTCGAAGAAGCGCCAGCAGGAGCTCGTCGCCAAGCTCAAGGAGATCGACACCGAGCTCGGCCCCAAGCAGGGCGCGCTCGACGAGATCGTGCGCAGGTCGTACCGGACCGGCCGGCTGGGCCCGATGACCGCCCTGCTCACCGCCGACTCCACCGGCAGCATGCTGGACCGGGCCCAGACCCTGGAGACGGTCGCGGTGAAGCAGGACCGCGCGATCCGCGACCTGAAGGACGCACGGGCCCGGCAGGAGCAGGCGAAGCTGGCGATCGACGCGTCGATCCGCGACCAGCAGAAGCAGCTCACCATCATGGCCAAGCGCAAGACGCAGGCCGAGGGCGCGCTGAAGGCACACAACGCCACCACGACGGCCGCGGACGACGGTGGTGGCAGCGGCTCCACCGGCGGGGGCTCCAGCTCACGCGCCGCCGCCGCGCCCCGCAACTCCGACGGCTCGCTACCGAATGAGTCCTGCACCGTCAACGACCCGACCACCACCGGGTGCATCACCCCGCGGACGCTGCACGCCATGAAGGAGGCCAAGGCCGACGGCTTCACCCATTTCGTCGCCTGCTTCCGCCACCAGAACAGCGGTGAGCATCCCCAGGGCCGGGCCTGCGACTTCGCGGCCGACCGGGGCGGCTTCGGTGGCATCGCGTCGGGCAGCAGCCGCGACTACGGCAACCGGCTGGCGAACTACTTCATCAACAACGCGAGCCGGCTGGGTGTGCTCTACGTCATCTGGTTCCGGCGGATCTGGCTGCCGAGCAGCGGGTGGAAGGCGTACACCCGGGGCAACGGCGATCCGTCCAGCGACCACACGAACCACGTGCACCTGTCGATGAGATGACGTCCGGGGCCTGCGTCACTTCTTGACGTAGGCCTCGTACTCCTTGAGCACCTCGTCGGTGGGGCCGTCGCCGCGGATCAGCCCGGACTCCAGCCAGATGCAGCGCTCGCAGGTGTCCCGGATCGACTGCTCGCTGTGGCTGACCAGGAAGACGGTGCCGGCCTCGGCGCGCAGGTCGCGGACCCGCTGCTCGCTGCGCTTGCGGAACTTGGCGTCGCCGGTGGCCAGCGCCTCGTCGATCAGCAGCACGTCGTGCTTCTTGGCGGCCGCGATCGAGAAACGCAGCCGAGCGGCCATGCCGGACGAGTACGTCCGCATCGGCAACGAGCTGAAGTCGCCGCGCTCGTTGATGCCGGAGAAGTCGATGATGTCCTTGACCTGGGCCTTCACCTGGGCCGGTGACATGCCCATGGCGAGACAGCCCAGCACGACGTTGCGCTCGCCGGGGAGGTCGTTCATCAGCGCCGCGTTGACGCCGAGCAGCGACGGCTGGCCGGCCGCGTAGACGGCGCCCTTCTCGACCGGCAGCAGGCCCGCGATCGCGCGCAGCAGGGTGGACTTGCCCGAGCCGTTGGTGCCGATCAGGCCGATCGCCTCGCCCTTGTACGCGACGAAGCTCACCCCCTTGATCGCGTGCACCTCCCGCAGCGTGGCCGGCTTGGAGCCGGTGACGATCCGCTTGAAGCTGGCGAGCGGGCTGCCCGTACCGGCGCTGCCGGCCTGGTGGACCCGGTAGACGACGTGCGCGTCGTCCACGATCACGGTGGGTTCGCGCTGGTCAGCCACGGCCGTAGCCCTTCTCTCCGCGCCAGAAGTAGACGTAGCCGCCGATGCCCACCACGATCGTCCAGCCGATGGCCTCCAGCCACAGCACGAGCGGCGAGTTGGCGAGCTGCACGTCCTCCATCAGGGCGTGGCGCATCAGGTCGATGAAGACGAGCAGCGGGTTGGCCTCGACGACCGCGAGCTTCCAGCCGTCCAGCTTGTCGGCGAACTTGGAGACCGGGTAGAGCACGGCGGAGCCGTACAGCCAGATCCGCATGATGAACGGCACGAGCTGCTTGAAGTCGGCGACCTTGGAACCGAGCCGGGCGGCGGCCATGGCGAGGCCGGCGTTGAAGACCGACTGGAGGAGGAAGATCGGCACGACGAGCAGCCACTCGAAGGTGATCGGTTCGCGGATGCCGACGATGACCATCAGGACCGCGACCGAGGCCAGCATGTTGCGGACCTCGACCATGGTGATCGCGAGCGGCAGGCTCGCACGCGGGAAGTGCAGGGCCCGGATGAGCCCGAGGTTTCCGCTGATCGCCTGGATGCCCGCCTGTACCACCGACTGGGTGAACTGGAAGACGAACACGCCGGTGCAGAGGTAGGCGATGAAGTTGTCGACGCCCCGCGCCGTGCTGAGGACGAGCCCGAAGATCACGTAGTAGACAGCCGCGTTGATCAGCGGCGTCAGCACCTGCCAGACCATCCCGAGCCGGGTCTTGCCCAGCGACGACATGACCTTGGCATTCGCGTACGAGGCGATGAAGTGCCGGTACGACCACAGCTGCCGCGTGTAGGCGGCCAGGCCCGGCAGCTTGCCGGCCGCGCTCAGGCCGTGCCGGCGGGCGAGCTCCCGCAGAGGGGTGCCGGTGTCGGAATCGGCGACCGCCGTCTGAGACATGGGGTGGCGCTCCGATCTGGTCGGTCCGTCAGGGGTCGGGGACCTGGGTGACTTCCGCGGGAACACACTAAACAGTCTGTCGCGATGAAACGCCATCGTATCGACGTTGGCCCGAATTTATCCGACCCGACGTCGAAACGCAACCGTTGCGTCCTCGCGTATAGTGTCCTCGTGGCGACAGCGAAACGTGCACCGGCCGGAGCGGCGGTGCTCCGTGGTGACATCACCGCGGCCATCCGGAACGCAGTGATGCACGAGCTGGCCGAGGTCGGCTACGGCCGGCTCTCCATCGAGGCGGTGGCGCGCCGGGCCGGGGTCGGCAAGACGGCTGTGTACCGCCGGTGGAGCAACAAGCTGGAGATGGTACTGGAGATCGTCTCCGGTGTGGCGGAGCGTAGCGTGCCGATGCCGGACACCGGAAGTTTCGCCACGGATCTGCAGCTGTTGATGTTCATCGTCAGCAAGGCGCTGCAGCACCGCATCGCCTCGCAGATCATCCCCGACCTGATGGCCGAGACCGCGCGGACTCCCAAGATCGCCGAGACGCTCCAGCGCGCCCTGCGCACCCACCAGCTCGCGGTCGGCGAGAAGATCGTCGGGCAGGCCGTCGAGCGGGGCGAGCTGCCCGCGGGGACCGATCCGGAGCTCGCGGTCGACCTCATGCTCGGCCCGCTGTACTGGCGGCTCGCAGTCGCGCGTACCCCGATCGACGACGACTACCTCGAGAAGCTCGTGGACTCCGTCACGACGGCATTGCGAGGCACTCCGCCGGCGCCATGATGGCCGCCGCGATCTGCTCCGGCGCCATGGGCCGGGCGAAGTGGAAGCCCTGCGCGCGGACGTAGCCGAGATCACCCAGCTTCTCCGCCTGCGCCAGGGTCTCGACGCCCTCGGCGACGGCCTCCACCCCCATCGCACGGGCGATCTGCAGCACCGCTCCGGCGATGGCATCCGGACCCGGCACCGGCGCGAACGACCGGTCGAGCTTGATCTGGTCCACCGGGCAGTTCGCCAGCAGGCTGAGCGTCGAGGCGCCGGTGCCGAAGTCGTCCAGCGACAGCCGGACGCCCATCGCGCGCAGGGTCCGCAGCGTCTCCGCGGTGGCCCCGCCGCCGACCGCGGTCGACTCGGTGATCTCGATGGTCAGGCGGCCGGCCTCGAGGCCCGTCTCCCGCAGCGCGGCCGCCACGTCCGCGGCGAACGAGGCGTCCTGGAGCTGGCGCGCCGAGGCGTTCACCGACATCGAACCGGGGGCCTGATCGCCCAGCTCGGCGATCCACGCCGCGGCCTGACGGCACGCCTCGCGCAGCACCCAGCGGCCGATCGGCACGATCATCCCGGTCAGCTCGGCGCCGGGGATGAACTCGCCCGGAGCGAGCAGCCCGCGCTCGGGGTGCGCCCAGCGGACGAGGGCCTCGACCCCGGTGAGGCGTCCCTCCGGGAGGGCGACCACGGGCTGGTAGTGCAGGACGAGCTCGTCGTGCTCCAGCGCGGCGGTCAGCGCGGTCGTGATCCGGCGGCGTTCGGCCCCGCGGGCCTCCGAACCGGGACGGTAGCGCTGGAAGCGGCCTCCGCCACGCTCCTTCGCCTCGTACATGGCGATGTCGGCCTGGCGCAGCAGGTTGCCGGCGTCGTCGCCGCCGCGTCCGTCGACGACGCCGAAGCTCGCGCGGACGGCCAGCAGGTGCCCCTCGGCCTCCATCGGGATGGCCAGCGCCTCCGTGATGCGCTCCAGCACCCGGTCGACGTCGCGGCCGCCCAGCCCCTCGAAGAGGATCGCGAACTCGTCGCCGCCGAGGCGGGCCACCGTGTCGGTCGGGCGTACGCCGGCCCGCATCCGCTCGGCAACCGCGATGAGCAGCTCGTCTCCGCAGGCGTGCCCGAGCGTGTCGTTGACGGTCTTGAAGTCGTCGAGGTCGACCAGCACGATGCTCAGCCGCTGGCCCCTTTCCCTGCGGGCCACCGCCGCCGCGAGCCGCTCGCCGAACAGCGCCCGGTTGGCGAGGCCCGTGAGCACGTCGTGGCTCGCCTCGTAGCTGAGCCGCTCGTGCGCCTCGACCGTCTCGGTGACGTCCCGGCAGTTGCTGACGATGCCCGCCACGCCCGGCTCGTCGACCAGGTTGGCGCTGATCACCTCGAGCGTCCGGTACGAACCGTCCGCGTGCGCCAGGCGTACCCGGTAGGTCGTCGTGGCGCCGGGGTAGACGGCGATCCGGCTCATGTGCCCGGCGACGGCGGTCCGGTCGTCCGGGTGCATCCGGTGCCCGAGGTTCGTGCCGATCACCGTGGCGGGATCGCTGCCGAGCACGCGCCGGACGGCCGGGCTGACGTACGCCAGCCGCCCGTCGGCGTCGGTGATGGTCACCACGTCGGTGGAGTTCTGCACCAGCAGGCGGAAACGCTGCTCCTGGTGCCGCAGCTCGAGCATGTTGGCGTCGAGGCGCTCGAGCACCCGGTCGTTGCGGCGCAGGCCGTTCAGCTGGCGGGCGATCACGAGCGCGGTGAGCGCCACGGCCGCGCCGGTGGCCACGCCGAGCGGCAGGGTGCCGTCGGCGGTGAACACGAGCAGCAGCCACGCGGCACCGGCGACCGCCAGCGCCCGGAGGATCAGCGGCAGCCGCCGGTCCCGCACGAGCGTGCGGGGCTGGGCGGTCATGGCTCTCCTCTCGCGGCGGGACGTTTCCTCGCACGATCGGCTCGGACGGTCGCCGGATGAGCATTACGCCTACGGAGCCGCGTTCATGAGGTCAAGAACACTGTGCTGACAGCTGTGGTTGGTGCCGAGGTAGGGGCCGGCCCAGTGGCTGCCGTACGCGTCGAAGGTGTTCCGGTCCTTCCCGTACGCGGAGTCGGCCTGCCGGCGCAGGTACGCGTCGTACGGGCGCCCGGCCACCGCATTGAGCACCCCCAGCCCGCGGACGAAGGCGCCCTTGAACGACACCCCGTCCCCGCTGCACTGGTCCGGCTCGTTCGGCTCGTGCAGGATCCCGCTGACGTTCAGGTACGTGCTGCTCGTCGCCGCGTCCCCGACCCGGCGCGCGACGGCGAGCGCATCGGCGTCCCCGGTGAGCTTGTTCAACTGGACCAGCGCGTTGATCAGCACTCCCTGGTTGTACGTCCAGGTGACGTCGCCGTTGTTGCGGCAGGTGCTGAGGTTGATGCCGTCGTTGACCAGGTTCGAGCTGTTGATCATGCCGCTGCCCCGGAACCATGCCCAGCCCGCCTGGGCCCGGCCCCGATAGACGGTGTCGCCGCCGATTCGCTGGGACAGTGCCGCGTTGAGCTGGATGTAGAGGCTGTTGGTGATGGCGTTCTTCGCCGTGCCGCCGGTGTTCCAGTACACGCCCCCGCCGCACCGGGCGGTGTCCCAGTACGCGTGCATGTGGTCGGCGTCGGCGCGAGCGGTGCTCAGATAGCGGCTCTCGCCGGTGCGGTCGTACGCGGCGACCCAGGCCAGCCCCCACCACCCGCTGTCGTCGAGGTAGTCGTTGCGGAACTGCCCCTGCGCCGCGTTGATCTGCTTGTCGTACGTGCCGGCGATCGCGTAGTCGTAGCTGTGCATGCCGGTGATGCGGCTGGTGTCGATGAGGGCGGTGAGCGCGTTGGCCCCGGTCCACCATCCGTTGGAGTCGAAGAGGCCGGTGCCGCGGTCGTAACGCATCATCAGCGCGGTGGCGGCGGCCGTCCGGCGGTCCCAGGCATTCCAGGTGCTGCGGGACCAGGCGGTGCAGGCCAACTCCGGTCGGTCGCCGGCCTTGCCGCAGGCCCGGAGCACGCCGACGCCCCGGGCGTTCCAGTCGTCGACGTTGTACATGGCCGTGCGCCACCCGGCGGCACCGGCCGGGATTGAGGTGTCGCCGAGCCGGCTGTCGCCGTTCCACGTGCGGCCGCCGTCGAAGGAGCGGTCCAGCCACACCTGGTCGCCGGGCTGCCCGTTCTCCACCGACGCCCAGATCATGGCGTCGGTGTCGTCGACGTGGACCTTGAAGGTGCGGCCGTACAGGGCGGTGCTGACGGGAACCCGGTCGCCGGGGGAGAGCGCGGGGTCACGGCCGTCGCAGTAGCGGTTGCAGACCGTCGCCGCCAGGGCGGCGCCGGTCGTCTGGAGTTGCAGGGCGGCGGTGGCGGCGATGACCGCGGCCGCGATCCACTTCCGGTGGTGCATGGGGATGTCCCCTCTCGCGTGAAGGGTGTTAACAGTTAATAAAGTAGAAAAATTGTTAACCGTCAATGCCCACCGGAAGTCTCAAGCTGAGGTCAAGGCGGCCGAAAGGAAAGGTCCCCGCCCACGTACGACCCCCCCGGAGCACCATGCGAATCGACCACGTCGACGCGACGATCTTCTCGACCGCGTCACTGCTGGCCCTTGCCTTCGGCGGCGCCGACAAGATCGACGGCGGCTTCCTGCCGCGCCCCGCCGGCCCGCCGGAGGGCTTCGCCGGCTTCTGGCGCAACGCCGACGGCACGGTGCGGCTCTGCCTGGCCGAGGACTGGTCGTACGAGGGCAAGGTGGCGGGGCGCCGTCGTAGCGCGCGGGGCACGTACAGCCGGGACGACGCCGGCCTGGTGCTGAGCGACGAGACCGGGCTGCGTACCCGGATCGCGGTCGGCCAGGACGGCCTCGAGATGGCCGGCCACCAGCTTTTCAAGGCATGACCGACAGGGGCTAATCCAGCGCGGAAAGAAGCCGATCCGGAAGGCATGCGTCTCCTCAAGCTCCTGCTGCCTGTCCTCGCCCTGCCCCTCGCGGTGGGCGGCTGCGGCGTGCTCGGGCTGAGCTCGGCGACGGGTACCCCCGGCGCCTCGGCGAGCGCGACGCCCGCGGCGGGCGGCGGCAATTGGATCGTGGTGAGCAGCGGTAGTCCCACGCCCACGCCGAAGGTCAGCCACAGCGGCTCCCCGTCGCCCGCGCTGCCGCCGGTGTCCTTCCTGCCGGCGGCGCCCGCCGAGTGCGTCGACGACTGGACCATCGAACCGGTCCTGATCCCCCTCGAGGTCACCCCGGGCGCCGGCAAGCTGACCGTCACCTGGCCGCGGCAGTACGACTCCGACTACCGCATCACCGCCGTCAAGCAGCCCCTGAAGGCGGGCAACCAGAACCCGTACACGTGGCAGAAGGTTCCCGCGGCCACCGGGTGCACCGTCACCGCCACGATCACCGGGCTGTCCTCGGGCGTCCCGTACGTGGTGTGGCTGGACGCGCCGCACACCGGTCACGAGCGGGACGGGACGCGGCACCCGTACAGCGGGCGCTCGAACGTGGTGTTCCCGCTGTAGTCAGACCGCGGTGGTGTTCCGGCCGCTCCACTTGGCGGCGTAGAGCCGCTCGTCCGCGGCGCGGAAGAGCTGGTCACCCGTCATGCCTGGCCGCCAGACGGCCACGCCGACGCTGACCGTCATCCGGACGCTGGTGATGATCTCGGTCCGCGCCACGGCCGTACGGATGCGCTCGCCGACCTCGCCGCCGGCCCGGACGTCGCCGCGCAGGAAGATGACGAACTCGTCACCGGCGTAGCGGACCGCCTCGTCCTCCGCCCGGCAGTGCGCCCGCAGGATCGCCGCCACCTGCCGCAGCGCCTCGTCGCCGGCGCTGTGCGAATACGCGTCGTTCACCGCCTTGAAATGGTCGACGTCGATGAGCAGTAGCGTGAGCGGCTCCTCGGCGACGGGCGAGACGCCGTCGAGCAGGACGTCGAACCGGCGGCGGTTGCCCAGGCCGGTCAGCGGGTCGCGGAGGACCTCGCGCTCGGCGTGCGCGCGGGCCGTTTCGGTCTCCTCGCGCTGGCGGGCCTGCCGCAGCATCGCCAACCGCTGCAACCGTAGCTGCCACAGCTCCCGCACCTGCCCCTCGACCACCTCGAAGAGGTCCCGGCTCGGCCGGCCGTCGTCGAGTTCGAGCGCGGTCAGCGCCAGCTCGAAGCGGATGATCGGAAGCTCGTCGGGGCGTGCACCGGGCTCGGTCAGGTCGCGGGCGGCGATGAACTCGCGCCGCGACTCGGCCAGTAAGCCGTGCGCCCGCAGGCTGATGCCGAGGGCGAGGTGGGCCATCCGGGCGTACTGATGGGTGCCCGCCGCCCGCAACTCCACGACCACCGAGCGCGCGAGCTTCTCGGCCACCGTCGTCTCGCCGAGCTTGGCCAGCGCGAGGGCGTGCACGGCGGTGACGGTCGGGTCGGGCTGGTCGTCGAGCCGCTCCCGGGTGATCTCCGCGCTGCGGCGCAACCGGGTACGGGCTTCTTCGGTACGCCCCACGTGCGCCAGCCGCAGTCCCCAATACAGCAGCGTCATCGCGTGCACCAGGTCGAACGAGGTAGAGCGGTGCCGCAGGTGCTCGTACGCGTCGGCGGCGGACTCGTACAGCTCCGCCGCGGTGGCCGCCTCCGCGAACGAGCACAGCGCCGAACGGTGCCGGTCGTCGTCCGCCGTGCCCGCGTCGAGCAGCACCCCGGCCCGGGCGAGGTTGCGCATCCCGTCGACGTAGTGGCCGGTAAGCACGTTGATCTGGGCGAGGTCGCAGAGCGCCTTGGCCTCGCCCGGCCCCGACCCGGCCCGGCGCTGGGCGTGCAGCAGCGCCACGCCGTACGGGTGTGCCTCGGTGCTGCGACCGAGGGCGAGCAGGGCGTACATCTTGCCCTGGACCAGGAAGCGGGCCGTCCGGATGTCGTCGACCGCGTCGGCGATGGCCAGAAAGGCGTCGGCCGCAGCCAGTGCCTCCTGCGCCCGTCCGGTGTTGGCGAGCCGGTGCACGTGGGAGGCGAGCAGGTGCAGCGGGCCGTACGCGGTGACCGGCACGGGAAGCCGGCGGTCACCCGAGATCCGGTCCGCCATGTTCCCCAGTATCGACAGTTCGGTCGTCAAGTAAATCCCGTGCCCGATACGCAAGACCTTCGATGTGTCCATGGTCCGTGCCGGCGCCGCCGACCCATAGGCATCTGTCGGGTTTTGCACCACGGTGGACGATCTGACGCGTGCGTATGGTGAGGTCATGGCGGACGCGCGGGGCCGGCGGCGGGTGGTCGCGGCGACCCTGGCGATCGTGCTCGCCGGGCTGGCGATCGGGGCCGCCCGCGTCACGACACCCCGGCTGGGGCCCGACTACGTCGCCATCGAGAACGTCGTCCTGCGCGGGCGAGGAACGGCGGCGGAGTCTGCGCTATCCGCTGTGCCGGGCGGGACAGCGCGTGCTGCGGATCTTCGACTTCCCCGGGTGCTGGGACGGGCGCCGGATCGACAGTGACGACCATCGCGCGCATCTGGTGCCCGCGCAGCCGGGTGGCGGCTGTCCCGTGTCGGCGTTCGCGGTGCCACGGCTCGAGATCGTGGGGCCGGAGCTGTCAGTAGCCGGGGTCCGCGGGAGCGTCGCCGCCCTCGCCACCCTGGTTCTCGGGCGCGGGCTGGATCGCGTCCGGCAGCGGCTTGGTCTTGCCGCCCTCGGGGTTCACGGCGAACCAGGTGCCGTTGACGCCCTGTCCGAGGATGTCGCCCGGCTTCTCGTCCTTGGCGAAGTAGTACACCGGCCAGCCGTTGATGGTCACCTGGCAGTGTCCGTCGGCGCGTTCGACGTACCCGAGAATCTTGGGGTCGATGCCCTTGGGGAAGATCTTGCCGGGCGACTTGATCAGCAGCGGCGGCCAGGCCTTGGCGCAGTCGCCGTTGCAGGTGGCCTTCGGCGGCTTGTTGTCGTCCTTGTCGAAGCGGTAGAGGGTGCGGCCGGCGCCGTCGGTGACGTAGGTGCCGATCTGCGCGTTCTCGGTGGCGTTGAGCTCGACCGTCTTGCTGCCCGTACGGATGCTCCGCGGCGGGGTCACGTCTTTCTTCGACCCACCGCTGTAGATTTTCACCCATTTCTGGGTCTTCGCGACGGTCGGCTCGGGTATGGGCGCGGTCGGCGGATCCGGCGTCTCCACCCCCGCGAGTTCCGGCGCCGGCCCACGGCCGCTCTCCGGGGGCGCGTCGGCGGTCGGCGGGGCGGTCTGCTCGGCCACCACCGCCGCGACGTCGGTGGCGGTGCGCTCCGCCGGCGGGGCGCAGGCGGTGAGGCCGAGCACGCCGGTGACGGCGATCGCCGCGGACACGATGTTGGTGCGCTTCATGATTCCCCCTGTCGGTGAAGCGGACCCCCATCACACGGGTCACCCGCCGATCCGGTTCACTCGACATTCTTTGAACCGGATCGAAGGGGCGTACGTGTGAGGAGAGTCAGACCGACGAAACGGGGGTCGAGGGTGGCCGGAACAGCGCTCCGTCCGGCCAGCCTCGGCAGATGGACCGCCGGGTGGGGGAAGAGATGCCGGGGTTGAGGCTCCAACGTCGCCGGGAGGTGGCCGATGAGGCACTGGTCAGGTCGTTGTTCGAGGAACACGGGCGGGCAATGCTCGCGTACGCGACGCAGCTGACCCGCGACCGCGCGGCTGCCGAGGATGTCGTCCAGGAGGCCCTGGTCCGCGCATGGCGGCACCCGGACAGCCTGGTGAACGGAAAGGGTTCGGTACGCGGATGGTTGCTCACCGTGATCCGCAACATCGTCACCGACCAGATCCGGGCCCGCAACGCCCGCGCCCCCGAGGTGCGGGAGAGCCCGGTGGACGTGGCGTCGGACGACGACCACGCCGAACGGGTGGTCAACTCGATGGTGGTGGTGGACGCGCTGAGCCGGCTCTCCGCCGAGCACCGTGAGGTCCTCGAGCAGTTGTATCTGCAGGGCAGCACGGTGACGGAGGCCGCCAGGACGCTCGGCATCCCGCCGGGAACGGTCAAGTCGCGATCCTTCTACGCACTCCGGGCGTTACGCGACCTCAAGTCGCTGAGCCCCGCCGGAACGGAACGGTCTGCCTCATGAAGACGAATCACGTGGACCTCGCCGGCTACCTGACGAAGTCGTTGGACGCGGACCAGATCCGCGAGGTCGAGGAGCATCTCGCCGGCTGTGATGAGTGCCGGGCCGAGGTGGAGTCCCTGCGGGAGTGGACGATGGCGCTCGAGGCCGTGCCCGAGGCGATGCTGCTGGACGGGCCACCGGACGACGCCGATCTGCTGTTGCAGCGCACGCTGCGGCAGATCAGGAACGAGTCGGCCGGGAGGCGGCATCGGCGCACGGCGCTGGTGGGAGCCGCCGCAGCGGTAGTGGTAGGGCTGTCCGTCGCCTCCGGTGTCGTGGTCGGTCACTCCACGGCGCCGCCGAAGGCTCAACCGGTGCCGACGCAGTCCGTGCCGACCACCGCGCCCGGAACCAAGACGGCGACCGCGGTGGATCCGGTCACCAAGGCCCGGATCACGGTCGCGGTCGCGCCGGCGCCCGGCTGGGTGCGGGTCAAGGCCGCGGTCTCGGGGATCCCGGCGGGTGAGCGGTGCCGGCTCGAGGTCGTGGCCCGCGACGGTACGGCGATCCTGGCCGGAAGCTGGGTCGTCTCGGCGACCGGCGCGGCCGACGGTACGACCCTCGACGGCAGCGCGCTGGTGCCACCGGACCAGGTGGCTTCGGTACGTGTGGTCACCGAGGGCGGCAAGCAGTACACCAGCGTGGCGGTGTAATTACTTAGCCGGGCACGGGTTCATCGCCCGCGCCCGGCCGTGATCCTCGAGTCAGTGCTGCGCTGCCTCCGGTCTCGCCTTCCGGGGCAACAGGAACGCCAGACCGAACGAGGCGACCAGCATCAACAGCGCGATGCCGAGCGCGCGGACCGTGGCGTCCCGGAATCCGGCACGAACCGCCTCCGTGGCCTTGGTGCCGATCTCCGCCGCCGCCGGGCCCTGGGGCTGGGCCTGTGCCCGGCAGGACGGCGGCTCCACGTCGGGATCCTTCGCCGCCACCCGGTCCTGCAGGCAGGTACGCAGGGCGGTGACCACCGCGGGCTGGGCTTCCGCCGGGACGGCCGCCGCGGTCAGGGCGGGCCGCAGGCTCGCCGCGTCGACATGGTCGCCGACCGCGCCGGGCAGCAGTCCGAAGAAGACGGTGCCCAGCACGGCGATCCCGAAGGCGCCGCCGAGCTGCTGCACCGAGGTGAGCGCGCCCGAGGCCGAACCGGTCTCCTCGTCGTCGACGCCGGCCAGGATGATGTTGAAGAACGGCGCCATGGCCAGGCCCATGCCGGCGCCGAGCGGGACGAGCGCCGGGATCAGGTGATAGGGCGTGATGTCGGCGCCCGCGGCCTGGACCGTGGCGGCCACCCCGGCGGTGGCCAGCGCCATGACGACGGTGCCCAGCAGCAGGAGCTTGCGGCCCAGCCGCTCGCTGAGACCGGCGCCGGCGGCGATGAAGCCGACGACCGTGCCCAGGGCCTGCGGAAGGGTGGTCAGACCGGCCTTCAGGGGCGAGAAACCGAGCCCGACCTGCAGGTACAGGGTGAAGACCAGCCCGGTGCCGATGAGCGCCGCGAAGAAGACGAGCCCGAGGAGCAGGCCGCCGGTGAACGCGCGCTTGCGGAAGAGGCTCGGGGTCACGAGGGGATCCAGGCCGCGCTTGTCCCGGCTCGCCTCGTAGCGGGCGAAGAGTCCGAACACGGCGATCCCGGCCGCCAGCATCACCAGGGTCCAGGCCGGCCAGTCCAGCTCCCGGCCCTGCACCAGGGGGTAGAGCAGCAGGAAGGCGCCGACCGCGGCCAGGACGACGCCGGCGAGGTCGAGGCGCGGGGTGCGTTCGCTGCGGAACTCGGGCAGGAACTTGATCGCCCCGAACACCGCGAAGAGCCCGAGCGGCAGGTTGATCAGGAAGATCATCCGCCAGCCGGTGCCGAAGTAGTCGGCGTCGACCAGCCAGCCCGCGAGGATCGGACCGCCGACGGCGCCGAGGCCCATCACCGGCCCGAACGCGCCGAACGCCTTCGCCTGCTCCTGCGGTGAGAACATCTGCTTGATCATGCCCAGGCCCTGCGGCAGCATCAGCGCGCCGAAGAGCCCCTGCACCGCGCGGGCGCCGATGAGAACCCCGGGCGTCCAGGCCACGGCGCAGAGCATCGAGGCGAGCGTGAAGCCGGTCGCGCCGATCATGAACATCCGGCGGCGGCCGTAGATGTCGCCGAGCCGGCCGCCGGTGAGCAGCCCGATGGCCATCGCCAGCGTGTAGGCGGCGCCGAGCCACTGGATCAGGCTCAGCGAGCCACCCAGCTCCTCGCGGATGACCGGACCGGCGATCGTGGTGACGAGCGAGTCGAGGAGGTCCATCACCTCGACGGCGAGGATCACGAAGAGCGCGACCCAACGCCAACGGTACGGAGCCACCCCGGTGGGCGTCCCCTCCACTACGGCTTGCATGCGATTCCCCCGAACAGTGTTCCGATGTGTCGAACACTGTTCTACTTACGAACACCGTTCGAGTCAACTACGATATTCGCCGATGACCGACACCGAACTGCCCCTCCCGCCGTGGCGCCGCGGCCTCCCGAAGCGTGCCCGCCCGGCCCGCCCGGCACTCGGCCAGGCCCAGATCGTCGACGCCGGCCTGCGCATCGTCACGGAGGAGGGCGTCGAAGCGGTCAGCATGCGGCGGATCGCGGCCGTCTTCCACACCGGGGCATCCAGCCTCTACGCGCACGTCGCGAACAAGGAGGAGCTGCTCCAGCTCATGTTCGACCGCATCTGCGGCGACATCGACGTGCCGGCCCCCGAGCCGGGCCGCTGGCGGGACCAGATCAGGCAGCTGGCCCGCTCCAGCCACGCGGTGATGGGCCGATACAACGACATCGCCCGGGCGGCCCTGGCCACGGTTCCGACCGGCCCCAATGCTCTGCGCGTGTCCGAGGGCATGCTCGCAATCCTGCTGGCCGGCGGCGTACCGCCGAAGGTCGCCTCTTGGGCCCTCGACCGGCTCTTCCTGTACCTGGTCGCGGACTCCTACGAAGGTTCCCTGCACGCCCAGGCCGCAGCGGGGCGCGGGGTGACCGAGGGCGAGTACGGCGACACGTTCGCCGAGCAGCTCGCCGGGTACTTCGAGAATCTGCCCGCCGAGCGGTTCCCGAATCTGCGGGCCAACGCCCGGGTCATGACGTCCGGGGGCCAGGACGAGCGTTTCGAGTTCGGCCTCGACCTGATCATCGACGGGGTGGCCCGCTACGCCCGCTCCTGACGGTCAGATCGTCGGGAGGCCGACCGCCTGCCAGGCCTTGAATCCCCCGTCGAGGTCGGTCGCCCGCAGCAGTCCGAGGTCTTGCAGCGCCGCCGCCGCCAGGCTGCTCGTGTACCCCTCCTGGCAGGTCACGATCACCTCGAGGTCGTAGTGCGTGAACGGCAACCGCGCATCGCTGCGAGGGTCGAGGCGCCATTCCAGGACGTTGCGTTCTATGACGACGGCACCCGGGATCTCGCCGTGTTCGGCTCGCTGGGCGGCCGGGCGGATGTCGATCAGCACGGCTCCGCGGGCCATCGCGCGGTGGGTCTCGCGGGGGCCGACGCGTACGAGGCGGGCGCGGGCCTCGGCGAGCAGATCGTCGATGCCACGGGAGCCGGGAGGGGCTTGCATCAGCGGCGAGCTCACCACTGGGCTCCGGCGCGCTCGACGGTCACCACGTCCAGGCCCGTGGCGGCGATCCGGTAGCGGGTCATGGTGGTCAGGGCGGGGCCGTACGCGTGGATGCTGATCGCCGGGCGGTTGGAGCGGTTGGTGATCCGGTGGATGTGGTGGGTGCCGAAGCGGCGGCCTGCTCCCTCGCCGAGTTCGCGGGCGGTGACCCGGGGTGCCGAGCCGGGGGAGACGCTGACGGTGTCCTCCACGAGGCTGCCGGAGAAGACGTGGAACGCCCCGGCCGAGCCGCCGTGGTCATGCAGGTCCGTGCCCTGGCCGGGCAGCCAGGTCAGCAGCCACACCTCGTGATCCGGCTCCGCGGCGAGCCGGTGGTACCACCGGTCGATCGGGTCGAAGCGCGGGACCACCGGCCACGCCTGCGGGTCTGCGGCGTGCCGCAGCGCGACGGCGAGGTGGTCGAGGCGGATGTCGACGGTGGTCACGGAGCACTCCTCGGTTGCCTACAAAACCTATAAGGCTTATAGGTTTACCTGGCGAGAGTACGCCGGTGGGCGAGGCGCGCGGGACCTACCACGATGTGAGATCGGAAACGTGGCCGGCGGCCGGCCTACCACCAGCCGCGGCGTTTGGCCCAGGTCAGCAGGAGGGCGGACATGATTGCCATGACCAGGAGGACCGCCAGCAACTGCGGTACATGGGTGCTCTGGTTGACGATGATGTTCATGCCGTAAATAGAGGAAAGCGCCGTGATCGGCAAAGTCACCACCGCGATCACCGCAAGGCGTTCGGCGGCGATGGTCATTTTCGTCTCGGCGCGGACGCGATAGAACTCGATGACACCCTGAAGATATTCACGTTCGCCGTCCGCGAGTCCCTTGATCCGACTTAATTGATCGACGACATCCATGATCAACAGGAGATCCGACTCCGGGATGCTCTTCCCCAATGCGACGATGCGGCCGTACACCTCGGCGCCGAGAGCGCCCATCGTGCGGACCGCGAGAAGGCCGTGCCGGGCCTGGAACAATTCTTCGAGGAACTCCTCGGGGTTGCCCATGTGCCCGCCGGTGACCCGCTGCTCCAGGTGCCACACGTCGCGGGTGATCTCCTCGATGAAGGACTCCAGCCGCTGGGCGAGGGTGGAGACGATCGCGTACGACAGCTCGTACGGTGACCCCGGCCGGAGCCGCCCGCTCTCGAGCCGGCGGCGCACCGCGTCGGTCTCCCGGTTTGCGACCTCGGGATTCACGGCCGGATTCAGCGGTCCGTGCACGGTCACGAGGTACCTGTGACTGATGATCTGATCGAGTTCGATGTAGTGGATGTGCCCGGACGGCCCCCGTTCCGGCCCGTGCAGGATCAGCAGATGGTGCTCCGGATAGATGCGCACCCGGGGTACCCGGTTGCGCACCGCGCAGTCCCGTACGGCGAGCGGGTGGCAGTGGAGTACGTCGGTGAGCAGCCGTACGGCTTCCTCGTCCCACTGCAGAATATCGATCCAGATGAGGGTGTCGTCGCGTCCGAGCAATTCGTCGACTTCGGACATCATGCGCTTTTCGACACCCTGATCAGTTATTTGAAGAACCTCGATGCCGGGCATGTGTCCACGCTAGACCCGAAAGAGCCTCACACCCGTTAGCCTCTTTCACAAACTGCTCATGAAAATTTGCCGTACAGCGACTGTGCCGATACGTACGGTCGATATTCGCGCTTGATGATTCACCGGATCGGCCCACGTCCTCCACCGTTCAGGCGGAATGGGCGCTCGAGCGCAGCCATCGGTATCCGGAGCGTTATATCGTCGGCGGCGCCTGCGAGAGCGGGTGCCCGGAGGTTCCCCTCGCCCCCGCCTCCGTGCCCCCCGATGAACGAGGACGGACACGTGTCGAACTCCCGCCGCGGTTTGCTCGCCGCCGGCCTAGCCGCCGCCGTAGTCGGTTCCATGGGCGTCGTGTGGACCCTGAACGCCAACGCCGAGGAGACGCCGGATGCGCCGGCGCCCGCAGTGGCCGCGCCCGCTGACGCGGTGCCCGTGCCCGCTGACGCGACGCCCGCAGTGGCCGCACCCGCCGGGGCGGCGGTTCCGGACACGGTGGCGACCGACGACGAGGGCGATCCCGTGCCGACGCCGCCGAAGGTGCTGCCGTGGGGTGAGCGGCCGTCGAAGCTCAAGCGTGCGCGGGCCGGCGTCTCCAGTGCCGCGGTCGCCGCCGCCGGTGCGGACGCCGCGCCCGCCGACACCAGCGGATCCCTGGAACCCGTGCCTGAGTACGCGCCCAAGGGCCGCAACTCGCGCTCCGGCATCCTGCGCAAGGCCACCACCACCGTCGTGCCGCCGGCGCCCCCGGTCACCGGCGCGGTGGCCGCGCCCGGTGACGTGTACTTCCACTACGCCGTCGGCACCCAGACCGGGGACACCGACGGCACCTGGGCCAACCTGAGCATCGCCAAGCCCGAGCTGAACCACGACGACTTCCATTCGCTCACCGAGATCGCGGTGCAGTCCGCGGACGGCCGGCAGATCGTGGAGGTCGGCTGGACCGTGGACCGGACCGTCAACGGCGACGACGATCCGCACCTGTTCGTCTACTACTGGAAGGACCGGCAGCCGAGCTGCTACAACGCCTGCGGCTTCGAGGTGTACAGCAGGACGGTCAAGCCCGGTGACACCCTGCCGACCGGCTTGCAGAAGCGGTTCGGCATCCAGCACTCCGGCGGCGTGTGGTGGATCGCGTACGACTCCGAGTGGATCGGGTACTTCCCCGACAGGCTGTGGAACGGCACGTACACCCGGGCCGGCCTGACCCAGTGGTTCGGCGAGGTCGCCGCGGCGAGCTCGGCGCCCTGCACGGACATGGGCAACGGCAGCCCGGCGTCGGACACCACCGCCGGGCGTATCGGGTCGATCTCCATGACCAACGGCCCGGAGCCGAGGGCCGCGGTGCGGGCCACGAGCGAGTACTACAGCGTGCTCTCCCTGAGTGACCGGACCTTCCGCTTCGGCGGTCGCGGAGCCTGCTGATCGCAGCCTGAACGAAGAGGCCTGATCCCGTACGAGCGGTTCGGGCCTCTTCTGCCGCGCGCTGATTGAACCGTGCGGGCGCCGCCGGGGTACAACGGGGCGGGACGGCGACGGGAGGCGGCGATGAGACGACGGGTGAGTCCCGACGAGGAGCTCATGACCGCGCTGTACACCGAGCACTATGCGGTGCTGCTCAGCTTCGTCTCGCGATACGTGCAGGACCGGCACAAGGCCGAGGACCTGGTGCAGGAGACGCTGCTGCGGGCCTGGCGGCACATCGACCATCTCGATCCGGACCTCGGGCGTACCCGGTCGTATCTGCTCACCATCGCCCGCAACGTGGTCACCAACGCGTGGCGGGCCGAGCAGCGCCGGCCGCACCTGGTCGGCGACGACGCGGCGGTCGCGGCGGTGCCGTCGGCCGACAACGTCGACGAGCTCGTCGAGGGCTGGCTGGTGGCCGAGGCCATGGAACGCCTGTCGGCCGACCATCGCGCGGTGGTGCAGGCGATGTACTACGAGGGACGGACGGTCGCGGACGCCGCCAAGCGACTGTCGGTGCCCGAGGGCACGGTGAAGTCGAGGGCTTACTACGCGGTGCGCGCCCTGCGGCAGGTGTTCGAGGAGATGGGGGTGCTGCGATGAGCCCCGGCCACGAGGAACTGCGCAAACTGCTCGGCGGCTACCTGCTGGGCGGCCTCGACGACACCGACACCGACCGGCTCGACGCCCATCTGCTGCACTGTGACGACTGCCGTACGGAGTTGGAGCAGCTGGGCCCCGTACCGGAGCTTCTGCGATCTTTGGAGGCCTCGCCGCCGCCGGCCGTCGCTCCCGGAACGCGGCCGAGCGCCGTCCGGATCGAGGGTCTGCTCGCCCGGATGCGGGCCGAGCGTGCCCGCGAGCGCCGTCGCCTCGGCACGCGATGGCTGGCGGCCGCGGCGGCGGTGCTGCTCGTCGCGGCGATCTCTCTGGGGTTCGTCCTGACGCGCGACGAGGAACGGCCCGTTCCGCCTCCGCAGGCGGTGCCGAGCCGGCCGCCGCTGGTCACCGCGGTCTTCGAGCCCGCGAGCGGCGGAGGTATGACCGGCGAGGCGGTGCTGACCGGTAAGACCTGGGGTGTGTCGGTCGACCTGAACGTGTCCCGGCTGACCGGCCGCGGGCCGTTCGTCTGCCAGGTCCGCCAGGCCGACGGCTCGACGGAGCAGGCGGCGATCTGGGGTCCGACTCCCAGCGGCAACGCCAAGGTGACCGGCGCCAGCTCGATCCAGCTGCACGACGTGCGCGCGGTGGCGGTGGCCGATAAGGAAGGCCACGTGCTCGGCACGGCCCGCCTCGAGTGACTACGCGGCGTCGGGGCCGTAGAGGCGCTCGCGCTGAGCCTGCGGCAGGGAGCATGCCGCCGTGCCGCCGGGCAGCAGGTGGCGGTGGCCGGCGATCCATCGGTACGCCGGCCACGCCAGCAGGCCGACCGGCTTGAGCTGCAGCGCGCGGCCCGGGACCTCCCACAGGCGGCCGGCGTCGCGCAGCAGCAGCGCAATCGCGTCCGGCCCGGAGGCGACCGTGCCGTCCGGGCCGACCCACTGCACCGCCTCCTCCACCTGCTCGAGCGTGAGCCCGAGCGCGTCGAGGTCGGCGAACTGCCACGGGACCACCGTCGCGTGCGACGGGATGCGGCGCTCGATGAACTGCGCGCAGGTGGTGCAGAACGAGCAGTCCCCGTCGTACACGAAGGTGGGTTGGATCATGCTTATATCTTCTCAGGTCACCCGGCGTAGCCGGACGAGGTAGGTCTGGGCGACGACCACCACCGCGAGGAACGCGCCGCTGATGACCTGCTGGTAGCTGCTGGGGACGTTGCCGACCTGATTGATCATGTTCTGGATCACGCCCAGCAGCAGGACGCCGGCGATCGTGCCCGCGATGGTGCCCGCGCCGCCGGTCAGCAGCGTGCCGCCGATGACCACCGCGGCGATCGCGTCCAGCTCCATGCCCGTGCCCAGCACCGTGACGCCGGAGCCGAGCTTGGCCGCGTTGATCGCCCCGGCCAGGCCGGCGAGCAGGCCGGACATGACATAGACCCACACTTTGGTACGCCGTACAGCAATGCCCATGAGGCTCGCGGCGTCCTCACTGCCACCCACCGCGTACACCGCGTGACCGAACCGGGTGCGCGACAGCAGCACCATGCCGACCACGAAGACGGCCGCCACCAGCCACACCGGGTAGCCGATGCCCAGGAACGAGCCCGTGCCGAAGCGGCGGAACGCGTCGTCGCTGACCAGATAGGTCGTCGAGCCCTCGCTGCTGAGCGCGCGCATCAGTCCCCGCGCCCCGAGCAGTGCCGCCAGCGTCACGATGAAGGGCGCCATTCTCGTGTACGCGATGAGCAGCCCGTTGATCACGCCGATGAGCCCGCACACGGCCAACGGTAAGAAGAATGCCGGAATCAGTCCCCACTGGGACGCATAGGCTGAGACGACGCCACCGAGGACATACAGCGAACCCACGGAGAGGTCGATGCCACCTGTGATGATGACGAAGGTCATGCCGAGGGCGATGAGCGCGGGCGGGGCCGCGGCGACGAGGATCGTGCCCGCGTTGTCATAGCTGCGGAAGTTCGGGAACGCCGCCGCGGCGATGATCACGACGGTGATGAGGACGGCCGGCGCGCCCTGGCGTTGCACCAGGCCGACGAGGCGGTCGGTGCGCTGCGCCCGGCGCTCGTCGGCGGCGAGGGCCACGACGGCCTGCGGTTCCGACGCGATCTGCTGGGTCACCGGGTCTTCCTCTCTCGGGCGGCGTAGACGGCGATGAGGATGATGACGGCCTGCACCATCTCGGTCGTGGACGGCTGGAGGTTGTGCTTGATCATCGTGGCGACCACCAGCTGCATGAGCAGGGCGCCGGCCACCGTGCCGACGATGCGGACCTGACCGCCGGTCAGCGGGGTGCCGCCGACCACCACCGCCGTGATGGCGGAGAGCTCGATGAGCAGGCCGACCGAGGAGGCGTCGCTGGACTGGATGCGGGAGACGGCGAGCACGCCGGCGACGGAGGCCAGGACGCCGCAGATGATGTAGACGGTGATGAGGACCCGCTTGACCGGGATGCCCGCGAGTTCGGTCGCCGGGCGGTTGCCGCCGATCGCGAGCAGGCGGCGGCCGAAGACGGTACGGCGGACCACGAAGGCGACGACGACGACCAGGAGGGCGGCGATCCAGACCAGCATCGGGATGCCGAGGAAGTCGCCGGAGCCGAGGAAGATGAAGTCCTCGTTGCGGACATCCTTGAGCTGGCCCTTGGAGATCACCAGGGCCAGGCCACGGCCGCCCACGAACAGGGCGAGGGTGGCCACGATGGGTTGCAGACCCACCCGGGCCACCAGCGTGCCATTGATCAGGCCCACCGCCGCGCCGGCGAGCACCGAGACGAGGATCGCCGCGACGACGCCGTACCCGAGATAGAGCGGGATGAGGGCGGCCGCGAGCGCCATTACCGAGCCGACCGACAGGTCGATGCCCTCGGTGCCGATCACCAGCGCCATGCCGAGCGCCACGATGACGATCGGCGCGACCTGGACGAGCTGGATGCGCAGGTTGCTCCAGGTCAGGAAGTGGGGGGTGAACAGCACGTTGTAGAGCACCAGCACGCCGATCGCGACGTAGACGCCGTACTTCGGCAGCCAGGCGCGCACCCGTGCCATGTCGACGGCGGGCCGCGGGGCGGTCGCAGCCTCAGTGGTCATTGCCAACCTCTTTCGCTTCGACCGCCGCCGCGGCGATCGTCTCCAGCAGCGCCTCGGTGGTCACGTCGTCGCCGCGCAGCTCGCCGACGACCGCGCCGTCGCGCAGCACCACCACCCGGTCCGAGCCCTCGACGAGCTCCTCTGCGTCGGAGGAGACCAGCACGACGCCGAGTCCCTCGGCGGCCAGCTCGTCGATGAGCCCCTGGACCTCGGCCTTCGCGCCCACGTCGATGCCGCGGGTGGGCTCGTCCAGCAGCAGCACCTTGGGCTTGGTGGCGAGCAGCCGCGCGAGCAGCACCTTCTGCTGGTTGCCGCCGGAGAGGTCGCCGACGCGCTGGTCCGGGCTGGACGCCTTGATCCGCAGCCGGGTCATGTAGGTGCGGACGATCTCGTCGATCTTCTTGTCGGAGACCAGGCCCAGCTTCGACATGCGGGGCAGGACGGCGAGCGCGATGTTCTCCCGTACGGAGAGGCCCGCGACGATGCCCTCGGCCTTGCGATCCTCGGGCTGCACCGCGATGCCGGCCTTGACCGCCTGCACGGTGGTGGGCCGCTTGAGATCCTTGCCGTCGACCTCGACCGTGCCGTCGTCGACCGGGTACGCCCCGCCGATCGCCTTGATCGTCTCGCTGCGCCCGGCGCCGAGCAGGCCACCCAGCCCCACCACCTCGCCCGGCCGTACGGCGAAGCTGATGTCGTGCAGCTTGTGCCGGCTGGTCAGGCCGGAGACCCGCAGCACCGGGGCGGCGTCCTCGACACCGGCGTGGTCGCCCGCGAAGCCGGTGAAGCCCTCCCGGCGTACGGCGGACATGTCGCGGCCGAGCATGAGCGAGACGAGCCGGATGCGTTCGAGGTCGGCCAGCTTGCCGGTGTGCACCACCTTGCCGTCGCGCAGGATCGTGACCGCGTCGCAGATCTGGTAGAGCTCGTCGAGGCGGTGGCTGACGTAGACGATGCCGATGCCCTGGGCGTGCAGATCCCGGATGACGCCGAACAGCGTCTCTACCTCGCGCGGTTCCAGCGACGACGTCGGCTCGTCCATGATGACGACCTTGGCGTCGATCATGACCGCCCGGGCGAGCGCGACCATCTGCTGCGCGCCGAGGGCGAGGGTGCCGAGCTGGCGCCGGACGTCGGTGGTGACGCCGTAGCGGAGCAGGATCTCGTGTGCCTCGCGGAACATCCGCTTCTCGTCGAGCAGGCCGAGAGAGGTGCGCGGCTCGCGGCCGAGGAAGAGGTTGTGGGCCACGCTCATCAGCGGGATGAGGTTGACCTCCTGGTAGATCGTCGAGATCCCGGCGCGCTGGGCGTCCATGGGCGAGTCGAACCGGGCCGGCTCGTCGCGGTAGCGGACCTGGCCGCCGTCCGGCTGGTAGACACCGGTCAGCACCTTGATCAAAGTGGACTTCCCGGCACCGTTCTCGCCGACCAGGGCGTGCACCTCGCCCGCTTGCAGGGTGAAGGAGACATCGTCCAAGGCGCGCACGCCCGGGAACACCTTCGATACATCGACGACTTCTAGCAGCGCCATGAACACATTCACTCACTTCTCAACATAATCCGTCAAGAGATCGCACATCCTCGTTCTGGCCTGGGGGTGGTCACCGTGGGGGCTTCGGGGGGATGGGATGGCCCACTCCGGGCGGTCAGGCTTGATCCCTGCGTGGGCCATCCCATCCCCCCGAAGCCGTTGTGGTTGCGCTGCGTGGGCCAGCGCGAGGATCGGTGGCCGGGCAGCCTGCTGGTCGCGCGGCCGACGGTTGGTCAGGCCAGGGGGGTTGCGGTGGTCCAGGTGGTGTCGGCGGCGTAGCTGGTGGGGTTGTCCCAGGTGTTGGCGCCACCGGTGGTGGCGATGTAGACCGCTTCGGCGTAGTGGCGCCAGTGGTAGCCGGGGTAGTTGAAGGATTCCAGCGAGACGGTGCCGGTGCCGCCGTTGAGGGGTTGCTGGGCGCAGAATGTGGCGTCCTGTTGGAAGGTCGTTGTGTTGTCGTTCGACGACTTCTGCAGGCGGTAGCCGGCGTGCCGCAGGTATTGGCCTGGGAAGTTGACCGACTCGAACGAGTAGCAGCTCGAGTCGGCGAAACCCGCGCGCACGGTGAAGGTGGCGTCTGCCCGGTCGGTGGCCGGACTGCTCGTCGTGATGACGTCCGTCCGGGCGAGGCCGTCGTAGTGCCGCAGGTAGCGGGTGTCGTACCCGGGGGTGGTGACCCGGAAGGAGCGCTTCTGCCCGACGGCGAGGTCGGCGTCGCTGCGCCACAGCGGCGTGGAGACGGCCCAGGTGGCGTCGTCGTTGAACGAGCCGCCGGTGTTCTGGTCCATCCACACCTCGTCGTTGCGGTGCCGCAGGTAGTAGCCCGGCATGGTCGACGCTTCCAGGGAGGTGCCGCCGCCGGACAGGCCCGGCCGGGCGCAGAACGTCGCGTCCGCGGTGAAGGTGCCGCCGTCGTTCGCCTCGCTGTAGACCCGGTACGCCCGGTGCCGCAGGTAGCGGCCGGGGAAGTTGCGGGACTCGAACGAGTAGCAGGAGCTGTTCGCCAGGCCGGGGCGTACGAAGAAGGTGGCGTCCTGCCGGTCGGTCGTCGCGCTCGCCGTGCTGATCACGTCCGTGCGGGCCGCGCCGTCGCGGTGGCGCAGGTAGCGGTTGGTGTAGCCGGGTGTGGTGACGCGCAGGGACGCGAGTTTGTTCGTCGGCAGCGTGGTGCCGTTCGCCGCGCCGAGGACGATCTGGTTCACCGCGCGTACCCGGGTGAAGTCCATTTTCTGGATCTGCCGGTCGTACGTGTAGAAGCCGTTGAGCTCCTCCTCCACGTCCGTCGGCTCGGTGTAGACGGAACCGGACAGGCCGTTGCCGTTGATCAGGTCGACGAGTTTGCCGGTGATCTGCACGTAGCGGCTCGTCAGGGCGTTCGAGTCGGGCAGCCACTCGTACGCGAACTTGCCGCTGGTCGGCCACTCGTGCCCGGGTACGCGCAGGCCGAGGCCGCCGTACTCGCCGTTGACCGCGATGCGGGTGGCGCTCGGGGCGCGGGTGATGCCCGGGCCGACGTACACGTGGTCGTCGATCACGTCGCCGTTTCCGGGGTCCGGGTCGGAGTCGCAGCAGTTGGAGCCGGAGTCATGGTTCACCAGCCGGGTCGGGTCCCAGCCCTTCACCAGGTCGGCGATGCGGCCGGCGTCGTACTCGCCCCAGCCTTCGTTGAACGGCACCCACTGGACGATCGACGTGATGCCCTTGTGCTCGTCGATCATCTCCTTGAGTTCCTTCTCGAACCGCTGGCGCCCGGCCGTCGACGGCTCGCGGCCGCTGGCCAGCGCCGGCATGTCCTGCCAGACCATGAGGCCCAGGCGGTCCGCCCAGTAGAACCAGCGGTCGCTCTCGACCTTGATGTGCTTGCGCACCATATTGAAGCCGAGCGCCTTCTGCTGTTCCAGGTCGAAGCGCAGGGCGGCGTCGGTGGGTGCGGTGTAGATGCCGTCCGGCCAGAAGCCCTGATCGAGGGTGCCGAGCTGATACACGAACTTGCCGTTGAGCGTCGGTCGCAGCACTCCGCCGAGCATCGCCTTGCCGAGCGAGCGCATGCCGACGTAGCCGCCCACGACGTCACCGCCGCCGGTGCCGGTCAGCGACACGCGCAGGTCGTACAGGAAGGGGTCCGACGGGGTCCAGAGGTGGGCGTTCGGGACCGGTACGCGGATGGCCGAGCCGACGCCGCCCGTGGCCGAGCCGACGACCGCGCCGCCGCTGAGCACCTCGGCCCGGACGCCCTGGCCGCTGATGCCGGCACCCTGCACGACGAGGTCGAGCGCGCCCGCGGCGACGTTCGGTGTCGTGTCGAGGCGGGTGATCCGCGCGGGGGTGGTGGGCTCCAGCCAGACCGTCTGCCAGATGCCCGACGACGGGGTGTAGAAGATGCCGCCCCGGTTGAGCCGCTGCTTACCGACCGGGATGTCCTGGTTGTTGGTCGGATCCCAGACGCCGACGATCACCTCGTTCGAGCCGGCCCGCAGCGCGCCGGTGATGTCGTACGAGAACTTGTCGTAGCCGCCCTCGTGGGTGCCGAGCAGGGTGCCGTTCACCCACACCTTCGACTGCCAGTCGACCGCGCCGAAGTTGAGCTGTACGTTGCGGCCGGCCCAGCCTGTGGGGACGGTGAAGGTCCGGCGGTAGTACATGAAGTCCTCGTGCCGCATGATCCCGGAGAGAGCGCTCTCGATGGGGTACGGCACCAGCACCTCCTCGCCGAGATCGGTGTTCACCGGTGGGTTGTTGGTGTTAGCCGCGCCCGCGAACTGCCAGATGCCGTTGAGGCTCTGCCAGTCCGGGCGGGTCAGCTGGGGTCGCGGGTATTCGGGCAGCGGGTTGGTGATGGAGACCTGGTTGGTCCACGGGGTGGTGAGCGGGGGAGTCTTCGGCACGAACGCCGCCGCCGGTGCCTGGGTGGCGATCAGGGCGCCGGCCGAGGCGATCAGCGCGGCGGTGGTCGCGGCGAGGAGGCGTCGCCATGACCGGGATCGATGTTCAGTCACGTTGGTTCTCCTTTTCCGGGAGCGTGCTGGAGGGGACGGTGTCGGCGACCTGCGAGCGGGGAGGGAGTCACCAACTTGAACAAATATAGACACAAATCAATGTCTGAGACGGCACGCGGCGGCGCCGGAGAGGTCCGGCGCCGCCGTGGGGGATGAGCCGTGCGTCAGTAGGCGCTGTTCAGGTCGCTCTTCGCGTTGCTCTCGTCGTACTCGCGGTCGCTGATGATGATGTCCTCGGGGATCGGCTCACCGTTGAAGAACTTGGTCGCCGTCGAGAAGGCCAGCGGGCCGAAGCGCGGGTTGGACTCGATGACCGAGTAGATCCAGCCGTCGACAATGCCCTGGACCGCGCCCTTGGTGCCGTCGATCGTCACGATCTTGACGTCACCCTTCTTCTTGCCCGCGCCCTTGAGCGCGACCTCGGCGCCGAGCGCCATCTCGTCGTTCTCCGCGTAGATGCCGTTGATGTCCGAGTTGGACTGCAGGAGCTGCTCGGTGACCTTCTGGCCCTCCTCGCGGGCGAACTGGCCGGTCTGCTCGAACACGATCTTGATCTCGGGAGCGACCTTGGCGATCTGGTCCTTGAAGCCCTTGGTGCGCAGCGTGGTGACGTTGTTGCCGGGGGCGCCGAGCAGGATCGCCACCGAGCCCTTGTTGTTCAGGGCGGCGGCCATCTTGTCGGCCGCCCGCTTTCCCTGCTCCTCGAAGTCCGACCCGATGAAGGTCAGGTAGTCCTTGCAGGAGGTCGCGTTGATCTTTCGGTCGATCGTGATGATCGGGACCTTCTTGGCGGACGCCTTGGCGAAGACCGAATCCCAGCCGTCGGAGTTGAGCGGGGCGATGACCAGCAGCTGGACCCCCGAGTCGATCATCTGCTCGACGTCGCTGATCTGCTTGTTGAACTGGGAGTTCGCGTTCGTGGTCTGCAGGCTGCCGCTGGGGATGCCCAGCTTCGCCGCCTCGTCCTTGATGGACTGCGTCTCGGCGATGCGGAAGGGGTTCGCCTCCTTCTCCGACTGAGAGAAGCCGATCTTCGCCGTCTTGAGGTCGACCTTCTGCCCGCCGAACTGATCCAGCGTGCAGGTCTTGGCGCCCGGCGCCGCCGACTGGACGACCTGCGCGCCCGCGGACGCGTTGGACCCGGCCGCGGGGGTGTCGCTGTCCTCGGACTTGGCGCAGGCGCTGACCAGCAGCAGGGCCGCTCCGAGGGTTATGACCGCCGGCCTCCAGCGGCCGGACATGGCGCTCATGGCATGTGCTCCTTCGTGGTGTCTCCCAGCGTCGTCAATGCAGGCATCGACGCTTTACCATCCGGAAACACATTCACGCACTATCGAACTTTTCCTGTCAAGGTCATGGTCATAACCAACCAGAAACGAACGCAACACAGGGTCGTTATGCGACTGCAACGCCGTAAAAGTGCTGGTCAGCGTAGGGTTGCCCGAAGTCGGCCGGGTGGGCTCCGGCGTTCCGCCGGCGTTGTTACCGATCACATCTGGACACGCGACCGTCTCTACCGGACGGTGGCGGTCGTCGCGGAGCCGCGGGAGAGGTCGATGCCGTACTCGGCGAGCCGCTCGCGGGTGCGGTGCAGATCCCACTGCGCCCCCAGCACGGTGTAGAGCTCGGCCGCCTCCGCGCCCGTACGAGCCGCCTCATGCGGCCGCCGCGACAGGGCGAGCAGCACCGCCGCGTCCTCCAGCGCGGCCGCCAGCTCGGGCACCCGGCCGACGTCCCGGTAGTGCGCGGCCGCTCGCAGGGCCGGCTCGGGATCCTCGGTCATCAAAGCCCGGCACCGCGCCGCCGCGGCGAATGCGCGCGCCGGACGGACCTCCTTGTCCGCCTCGGCCGCGCAGATGGCCGCAGCGCGTTCGGCCAGGTCGCGGCGGCCGAGGGTGAGGGCGAGCCGCAGCGCGTCGGGCAGCCACTGATGGCGCAGCATCATCGGCGCGTACTCGGGGGTGAGCAGGGGCGCCAGCTCCTCCAGCGCCTCCGCGGCGCGGCCCTGCTGCTCCGCGACGAGGGCGCGGGCGACCAGCAGGAAGTCGCAGCTCTCGCGCTCGGCGTCGGTGACCGGCAGGGCGTTCGCGGCGTCGAGATGGGCCGCGGCGAGGCTGTGGTCGCGCCGCCGCCCGGCGATCAGGGCCGCGACGCCGTGCAGGAGCATCGCCACCGCGCCCGGTTCCCGCATGCCCAGGAACGTGATGCCCGGCGCGTCGTCGGTGACCGCGCTGACCTCGGCCGTCGCGTCGTCCCAGCGGCCCAGCCAGTAGTACTGCACCGCCGAGGCCACCTGGAGGCTGGCCGGCAGCCGGTGCCGGATCGCGAACAGAGCCGCCTCGCGCAGGGTCCGTTCGGCCTCGTCGAGGCGGTCGAGGTTCTGCAGCGTGAACATGCGGTTGTCGAGCAGGTCGAAGTACATGCCCGCGAAGGTGGGGTGATCGCGCATGATCTCCAGCGCGCGGTCGACGTACTCCAGGGCCCGTTCGTGGTCGCGGCGGATGGAGTGGGTGAGCCACAGCGTCTGCAGGGCGAACGCCGCCTCGTACGGCTGGCCCGCCGCGATCGCCTCGTCGTGCACATGCCGCGCCCGCTCGTCCGCCTGGTCGAGGTCGTCCAGCGAACCCCGGCGGAAGTTGGCCAGCAGCACCCGGTGGCGCGTACGCCAGATCTCCGGCGCGGCCGGATCGTGCACCGCGTCGGTGAGCAGCCCGATCGCCTCCGCCGGGGCACCCTGTCGGAACCTCATCGCCGCCAGCAGCTGGCGCATCTCGGCCCGGTCCGACGGGTCGGTGGCGATGCCGAGTGCCTCGCGGGCCTCCTCGATCGGATACCGCTCGTACCGGAAGTCCAGCTTCACCAGCGCGATCAGCAGCGTCTCGCGCTGCTCCGCGGCGGCCAGGCCCGTGCCGAGCACCTGCCGGATCAGGGTGTGGGCGATCTGTGGGACCCGCTTGACCACCTCGGCGTGGTGTTCGGTCAGCCAGGCGATCACCCAGTCGTCGACGACCGGCGTCTCGGCGGCGAGCTGCTCGGCCACCCGGGTCACCGGGCTGCCCTTGCGCGCCAGGATCTCGGCGGTCTGCCGGTGCCGCAGCGCGCGGATGGCCCGCGGGATGCTGTCGTACAGGGCCTCGCGCAGGAACGGGTGCCGGAACGCCAGATCCGGGCCTGAGTCGACGACGATGCTCGCGGCCAGGGCCTCCTCGAGGTTGGCCAACAGCTCGAACGGGGAACGCCCGGTCACCGCGACCACGTCGTCCACCGCGAACTCCGTGCCCAGCAGGGCGGCCAGCCGCAGCACCTCCTTGGTGTCCTCGCTGAGGAAGTCCACGGTGGTGCGCACCACCGCGAGCAGCGACCGCGGCGCCTCCACGGGCACCGAAGCATCGATGTCCGCGCGGCCCTCGGCCACCGTCACCACACCCCGGCGCACCAGCGCCGAGGTCATCTCCCGGGCGCAGAGCGGGTTCCCGCCGGAGTGGCTCACCACGGTTCGCAGATGCGGACCCACCGACGCGCCCACCACCGAGGCGACGATCTCCTCGGTCGCCTCCGGCGCGAGTGCCTCCAGGACCAGGACATGCCCCTGGCGCAGCTGTACGCCCCGGCGCAGCTGGGCCAGCTCGCGACCGTTGGGCTCGGGGCGAGCGGCGGCCACGAGCAGCAGGGGCAGGTGCCGGGTGGCCGCGGCCAGGCGGTCCCAGAGCAGCACGCTGGCCTCGTCGGCCCACTGCAGGTCGTCCACGACCAGGACGGTCGGCGTCGCCGCGCAGGCGGTCCGCAGGTACGCGAGGATCCGCTCCGCCGCGATCCCCGGCCCCGCGTCGTCATTGTCGTCGCCGGAGGGCGCGTGCAACTCGCCGGCGAGAGCGGCGCGGCGCGGATCGGGCGAGCTCGCCGCCAGGCCCAGCGCGCGGGCGAGCACCTGCAGCGGGACGTGCCGGTCGAGCTCGCCGGCCACACCCCAGAACAGCTGGCAGCCGGCCTCGTCGGCGCCGGACAGCGAGCGGGTCAGCAGCTCGGTCTTGCCGATGCCCGGCTCGCCCTCGATCCAGACGGCGGCCCCGCCCCCCTGTGCGGTCCGGCGGACCAGGGCGCGCAGCAGGGCCACTTCGTCCGTACGCCCGAACAGCGGCTGGTCCGTCACCCCGTCCCGGATCGCGCGCGCGACCTGGGTGGGCACCACTGCCGCGGTCCGGGCCGGCTCGTCCTCGCCGCCCACCGAGCCGTCCAGCACCCGGCGCTGGAGCTCCTGGAGCCGGGGACCGGGCTCGACGCCCAGCTCGGCGACGAGGGTCCGGCGGGCCGCGCGGAACGCCTCCAATGCCTCGGCCGGCCGGCCGGCGCGATACAGCGCCAGCATGAGCAGCTCATGCAGCGGCTCGTGCAGCGGATAGTCGCGGACGAGCCCGGCCAGGTCGGCGATCAGCGCGTCGTCGTCGAGCTCCATGGCGATGCGGGCGCGCCGTTCCGCCGCCGCGAGCCGCCGGTCGCCGAGGCGGGTGCGTTCCACCTCGATGCGGTCACCGGTGACGCCGGCGTACGCCTCGCCGTGCCACATGCGCAGAGCCTCGTCGAGGCGCGCCGCCGCCGCGGTCGCGTCGCCCGATTCCTGCAGGTTGGCCGCCTCGGCGCAGAGCTGCTCGAAGCGATCGCTGTCCAGGTGGCCCGGCGTTACCCGCAGCGAGTATCCGTTCGGGCCGGAGGTGAGCACCTCGCCGGCGCCACGGCGGTCCGGGCCGGAAGCGAGCGCACGCCGCAGGCCGGAGATGTACGTGTACACGCTGCCCGGCGCCGTGGCCGGCGGGCTGGTGCCCCACACCGCCTCGATGATGTCGTCCCGGCTGACGATCCGGTTGGCGTCGGCCGCGAGAACGGCGAACAGGGCGCGCTGCCGGGCCGGGCCCAGGTTCAGCTCGCGGTCGCCGTACCAGGCCCGGACCGGGCCGAGGACCGACACCCGGAGGGGTTCCTGCGGGTCGTCCGACATCCGTCCTCCGTTTCCGCCGCCGTCCGGTCAGCGACCGGCCGGGACCTGGTCTCCGAGCAGCGCCGACCTGCTCAGGTGCGGCGCGGTCGGCTCACCGGGCAGGTACGGCCGGAGCCTGGTGATCAGCAGACGGAAGCGGTTGAGCCAGGGCTCCGGATAGCGACGGGAGCTGAGCGCGGCGCGCGCCACGTCGGCGGCCGCCGCGTGTTCCCCGTGCCGGTCGTGGCTGCACGCCATGATCCATTGCATCTCGGCCTCGAGGGTCACGTCGGTGGTGCGGGCGGCGACCCAGCCGGCGTCCGCCACGGCGTTGCGGGCCTGCTCGTGCAGCAGCCGGGCCAGCCAGGCGGTGAGACTCAGCCGGGTGCTCTCGTCGAGGGCGTACTCCGCGCGTACCTGGCGCAGCATGGTCACCGCGGCCTCAGGGGCGCGGGCCGCGAGCTGTTCGATGTGGCGGGTGAGCCAGCGGCTGGCGCCGGCGTCGAGCGGCACCGGGCCGGCCAGCAGCTGCTCCACCACCCGCTCCGGCGCGCCGCCGAGGTCGGCGATCTTCTCGGCGAAGGATCGGTGCAGCATGATCCGCAGCGCGGCCGGCGTGCTCTCGTGCAGCACCCGCGAGACGATCCGGTGGCGGAAGGCGAGCGTGTGCGGGTCGTCGGTGAGCACGCCCGCGATCCGGGCGGGTTCGACGATCCGGGCCAGCTCCCGCGGATCCCGGTCGGTCACGGCGGCCACTTCGGTCACGGTGCATTCCCCGCCCAGGAAGGCGCAGGCGCGCAGGATGTGCCGGGTCTCCTCGCCGAACGCGGCGAGGTGCGCGTTCACCGCGGCGACCAGCTCGGGCGGCGGAACGTCGCGGTAGCCGGCGCCGCTGCGCGCGCTCGCTGCGAGGTGCCGCAGGTAGTACGGGTTTCCGCCGGCGTCGGCGAGCAGCCGGCGCAGCAGCCGCGGCTCCAGCGACGCCGGCGCGACCGCCCGGATCAGCGCCGTCGCCTGCTCGGTGCGCAGCGGTGCGAGGTGAAGCGTCTCGTCGGCCGGCACGCCGAGCACCTTCGACCCGGGCCGGACGGAGGCGACCAGCAGGAGCGGGAGCTCGCGGGTCAGCTCGTGCAAGGCGCTCCAGACCTGCAGGGTGGCGGTGTCCGCCCGCTGGAGGTCGTCGGCGACGAGGATCAACGGGGACTCGGCGGCCTGCCGGACCAGCCCGACCGCCCGTTCCACGGTCTGCGGGCGGGGGCCGTCGATGGCGTCCGCGGCCACCGTGAAGAGGTGCCGCACCAGGTCGCGCGGGGCGTCGCCGGACATCGCGGACTCCATGCACTCCAGCAGCACGCCGAGCGGCATGCGCCGGGCCAGCTCGTCGCCGACGCCCCAGCCCGTGCGGCAACCGCGCGGCACGTCGCCGCGCAGCGCCACGGTGAGCAGCGCGGACTTGCCCATGCCCGGCGGCCCCACGACGCGGATGCTGCGACCCCGCCCGCCCGCCACCGCGATGACGGCCTGCCGGAGCGACGCCAGCTCGGCGTCGCGCCCGATCAGCGTGACCGGGTCGGAGGCGGTGACCGGTCCGGCCACGGGGCGTGCAGATGACGGCTGGTCCTTGGTGCCGGTGAGGATGCGCAGGCGCATCGTGCGCAGCGCCGCGGTGGGCTCGGTGCCGGTCTCCTCGAGCAGCACCCGGCTCAGGTGGTCGTGCACGCGCAGGGCCTCGGCCTGGCGGCCGGTGGCCTGCAACGCCGTCATCAGCATGCCGTGCAGCGTTTCCTGCAACGGGTACGCCTGCACCAGCGCGCGCAGGGCGGAAATCGCCTCGTCGTTGCGGCCGAGTTCCATGAGCAGTGCCGCGTGGCGTTCGGCGCTGGCCAGGCGCAGTTCGGTCAGCCGCAGGCGCTGGGACTCGGCGTACGGGCCCGGGACGCCGGAGAGGGCCTCGCCGTGCCAGAGCCGCATGGCGGCCTCGAGGGCGGCCAGTTCGGCGAGCCGATCGCCCGCGCCGCGGTGCCGGCGGCTCTCGTCCCGCAGCGCCTCGAAGCGGAACACGTCGACGTTCTCCGGCTGGACGTGCAGGCAGTAGCTGCCGCCGCCGGAGGTGAGCAGCTGTCCCGCGGCCCAGCGGTCACGGTCCGGTTCGAGCACCCGGCGCAGGGTCGAGACGTACGTGTAGACGTTGCCGATCGCGCTGGCCGGCGGTTCTTCCCCCCACAGTGCACCGACGAGTTGCTGGCGGGAGACGGCGTGGCCGGCGTGCAGGGCCAGCACGGTGAGGACCGCCGCACGCCGCGCGGAGCCGAGCGGTAGTTCGGTCTCGTCCCGCCATGCCCGGACGGGGCCCAGCAGGCGAAGGTCCATGCCCTCGTGCGCTGCCCTCATGGCTACCCCATCTCGTGGTCGTGAGATCGCTCTCTGCCGCCACTACCGACGTCATTCTTAATCAATGCATGCAAGCTGATCATGAGCCCCGCGTCGGGCAAGCATATCGTCGCCCTTGACCGTTTGCGGATCTGTCGTGACCCATTCTTGACCGTTTCCCGCCCGGTACGCGAATCGACGATCTCCGCTCGACGTGCAGTTACTTGCGCGTAGGTCCGCGGGTGCCCGGGGCAGAGACGGGGGTCGCGTGGGGCAGTTCGGGCAGCGGGAGGTTCCTGCGGGCACCGCCGTTCTGGTGCACTCGTGGCGACAGGCGAGGAGGACGCATGAGCAGGGATGCATCGCCCCTTCCTTTCGCCGGGGAGCTCTTCCTCGCCCTGGCGGCGGAGGGGCGGCTGATGGTGGACGCCGTACGCGCGGACGAGGCCATCGCGGAGCTGGAAGACACGCTGGCGCAGGTGAGATCGCGGCTGCGGGTCGTGCGGATCTGGCGGCAGGTCCCGGCGCCGAGCCTCGGCGAGCTGCCGGACGAGCTGGTCCAGGCCGTTGTGGACGCCGTCTTCGTGGACCAGCTGGCGCCCGGGCAGCTCGAGCAGGCGGCGCGGGAGCTCCCCAAGTACATCCGCGCATTGCGGCGGGCCCGGATTGATTGACAAAAAGGTTGCGAGTGGCGCAGCGAACTGGGTCGATGCGTCCGTGAAGGTCGCGTGAAGATTTCCTGAAGGCCGCTTCCGGAGACTGGCCCGGCGCAATGCCGACCAACCGGAGGTAGCAGTGGAGCAGGTCCGCGTCGCCCTGCAGGCGATGGATCCGATCAGCCATGCTGGGCTGGCCAATTTTCTTCAGTCGCGTCCCGGGCTCGTGCTGCTCCCCGCTGCGGAGCGGGCCGCCGCCAAGGTGCTCGTCGTCTCGGCCGACCGGCTCACCACGGACGTCGTCGCCCTGCTGCGGCGCTCGGCGGCGGAGACGGGCGCGTCGGTCGTGCTCGTCACCAGCGAGATCAACGAGGCCGAGCTGCTCACCGCGGTCGAGTGCCGCGTCGTGGCGGTGCTGCCGCGGTCCGCGGTCACCGCCGAACGCCTGGTGCACTGCGTGCTGGCGGCCGCCGCCGGGGGCGGCGTCATGCCGCCGAACCTGGTGGGGGAGCTGCTCAAGCACATCGAACGGCTCCAGCGCGACGTGCTCACCCCGCACCGCCTGAACGCCTCGGGGCTCACCCCACGGGAGATCGACGTGTTGCGGCTCATGGCGGACGGGCTCGACACCAGCGAGATCGCCGGCGAGCTCTCCTACTCGGAGCGCACGGTGAAGAACGTCATCTACGGCCTCACCCACCGCCTCAAGCTGCGCAACCGCTCGCACGCCGTCGCGTACGCGCTGCGCGCCGGGATGATCTGACGATTCCCGGCCCGATCCGTGAACCGGTGAGACTCCCTCACCGTCGTGGGGACGACTGCTTCGCGAGGAGACAAGCGGGATGTGGACAGCGACATTGGGGGGCCGCCGGCTGGCGGCGATTGCGGCGCTCGGGCTTGCCGCGTTGGTGACCCTGACCGCGTCGGGGCGACCCGACTCGGCGTACGCGGGACAGGCGCTGCCCGGCGCCGAGGTCTCGCCGGACCAGGTGCGCGTGCTCAAAGAGGCGGCGAAGTCCTGCCCGGTGCTCACCCCGGCCCGGCTGGCCGGCCAGGTGATGGCCGCCTCCCAGTTCAGTGCCGAGCCGGTGGAGGCGGTGAGCGCGGCCGGCGGCCGTGGCCCGGCCGGTCTCACGCCCAAGGCGTGGCACAAGTGGGCACCGTGGGCGGACGCCAAGCGGACCGACACCCGGGCCAGCGTGCTCGCCCTCGCCCACGGCATGTGTGACCTGGTCGGGCAGCTTCGGTTGGTCAAGGTGCCGGGGGATCAGTGGCGCCTGGCGCTGGCGGCGCACCGGGTCGGGATGGCGCCGGTCATCCAGGCGGCGACCGTGCCCGCCGCGGCCCGCGAGTACGTGGACACCGTCGAGCGCTACGCGACCTGGTACGCGCTGCAGCCCGCCTTCGGCGGCTCCGGTGATCCAGCCCCGTCCACGCCGCCCGTCGAGCCCCGGGTCACCCTGGCGGCGCCGGTGCGCGTACCGGACGCTTACGTGGCCGCCGTCGTGGCTGCCGGGAAGGTGTGTGCGGCCGTACCCGCGCCGCGGATCGCAGCCCAGATCATGGCGACGTCCGGCTTCGACCCGCAGCGGCTGGGGCCGGCTGGGCAGCAGGGCATCGCCCAGTTCCTGCCGCAGACCTGGGTGAAGTACGTGCCGCCGTCCGATGCCACCTCGTGGAGCCCGACCGCGGCGATCCGGGCCCTCGGTACGACGATGTGCGCGATCACCGAGGAGATGGCGCCGCGCACGAAGGATCCGTACCCGCTGGCCCTCGCCGCATTCCAGCGTGGCGATTCCGATGTGGACCAGGCCGATCTCAAGAAGTCCGACGGCCTCAAGGCGCTGGTCGCCCTGGTGGGCGCCTATGAGACGGAGTATGCGAAGGACACCCGGCTGACCGCCGTACCGAAGAAGCCTGCGCCTTCCAAGCCGGCCGATCCGACCGCGAAGCCGAAGCCGAAGCCGAATCCCCCGCACACCACCGGCCGGTCCAACCAGCCGCCGATCAAGGCCGCCGACGGCGACGGCTCAGGACGGGTGTACGGCCCGTACTTCCTGCACAACAAGGGGACCGGGCAGTGCGTCGACGTGCCCGGCACCGGCCCGGGCCCTCGCGATGGGCCGATCAACCAGTCGCCGTGCCGGAAGTCCACACAGGACAACCAGGAGTTCGCGTTCGTGCCGCGGTTCGTCGACGGTGACGGCTACCAGCTCTACTGGATCCGCAACGTGGTCGACGACTACTGCCTGGATCCGCCCGGCCTGGGCGACGTCCCGGACGGCACGTTGCTGGACGAGACCGGCTGCTACGACGAGGACAACCAGTACTGGCGGCTGGAGAAGAGCATCACCGTCGGCAAGTTCCAGCACTACTGGATCCGCAACACCGCCTCGGGTCTGTGCCTCGACGTCCCGGGCGACGCGGACGCCGGCAACGACACGCAGCTCGCGCTCTCCGCCTGCCACAAGAACGACGACCACGACTGGGCTCTCGTGCAGAAGTCGGAGTGGTGAGCCATGGTGCTGACCGCGATCGAGAGTCGGCTGCGTTTCCAGAGCGTGCCCTTCCCGCAGGCCCGGGCGCTGCCGACCGCGTACGGCCTCACTGACGAGCGGAACTGGCTGCGCGGCACGTTCAGCCGGCAGTACGACGCGGCCGCCGCCACGGTCGCCCGGGTGCTCGCCGGGCACCCGCGCTTCCAGGCGGCGCCGGAGACGCTGGTGGACGCCACGGCGGTCCACCTCTACCTGTCCGCCTTCGGTGTCGGCCTCCCGGCTGCGCTGCGCCGCGGGGACCCGGGCCCGCACGTGCCGTTCGGCCGGTGCGTCAGTGCTGGGCTCGAGCGGCTCCCGTCCTACCGCGGCGCCGCGGGTCTGCGTGCGGTGCTCGGCGCCGAGGAGGTCCGCGAGATCGGGGCGCACCGCGTGCTCAGGGACTGGGGATTCACCGAGGCGCTGATCGAACCGCCGGCGGACCTTCCGGGGACTGTGGATGTACTCGTGTGGTCGATGACGGCCCGGCACACCCGTCTGCTGGAACCGGACGACGACTACCGGGCGGACCACCGGGTGGTGTTCCTGCCGGGCACGTCGTTCAAGGTGCTCGAGGCCACCGAGCCGGGTCCGGGCCGCCGCGGCCGGCTCCTGCTGCGGGAACTGTCGCCGGACGAGAGGGATCGGGGTCATGTCGCCTTCGATGACCTGACCGTGCCGTCGCTGCACCGTGCGGCCGCTCAGTGGGGTGGCGCGGCCGGCTCGGCGGGGCTGGGCGCCGCGGCGATGCCCCGGTTCGGCGCCGTACCGGGGACTCGGATGAAATCTTGCTAGAGGGTCTTACCGTGCACAGAGGTTGTAGCGTTGCGGCATGGCATCGAGTGGAATCCGGGATCGCTTCCGCGCGCAGATGCGCCAGGAGGTCAAGGACGCCGCGCTCCGGCAGCTGGCCGAGGGCGGCCCGCAGGCGCTCTCACTCAACGCGATCGCCAAGGAGCTGGGTGTCTCCGGGCCCGCGCTATACCGCTACTTCGCCGGGCGGGACGCCCTGCTCACCGAGCTGATCCTGGACGCGTACGCCGACCTGACCGCCGCCGTTGCGGGGGCGCCACGCCGGCTGGCCGACCTGGCTGCGGCGTACCGGTCCTGGGCCGTTGCGCAGCCGCACCGGTATCGCCTGCTCTTCACCGCGCCGCTGCCCGGCTACGACGCCCACGATGAGCGCCTCGTCGCGGCGGCGCAGCGGGCGATGACCGTACTGCTGGAAGCGGTCGGCCCGGGACCGGAGCCGGAACCGGCCCTGGCCCGGCAGCTCGCGGCCTGGTCCGGCGCGACCGACCCGGCGGTGGCGCTGCACGCCGTCACGGCCTGGAGCCGGCTGCACGGCCTCGTCAGCCTCGAGATCGAGGGCAACTTTCGGTCCATGGGCCTCGACCCCGACCTCTTCTTCGCCACCGAGACCCAGGCATTGGACCGATTGATCAGTAACTGACCTTCCGGGTGAGCACCCGCCTGCCGCACGATCCACGCCCAGAGTCGGCGATTTTCGAGCGTGGAGTGATGCGACGTGCCCCCAACGGTCCGAGTTGCGGTCCTCTTCGGTGGGCGGAGCACCGAACATGACGTCTCCTGCCGGTCGGCGGCGAGCGTCGTGCAGTGTCTCGACCGCGGCCGCTACGAGGTGGTTCCGGTCCGTATCACCGTCGAGGGCGAATGGATCGTCGGCACCGACCGTGCCACCGCGACCGTCGACGAGGCCGCCCTCCGGGCCATGACGCCGGAACCGGACGGCTGGCGACCGACCATCGTGGAGAGCCTGTTCCGTGCTCTGGAGGCGCTGCGCGACGTCGACGTCGTCATGCCCGTGCTGCACGGGCCGTACGGCGAGGACGGCACGGTGCAGAGCGTCCTCGAACTCGCCGGCATTCCGTACGTCGGCAGCGGCGTCCTGGCCAGCGCCACCTCGATGGACAAGGAGTTCACCAAGAAGATCCTCGCCGCGGAGGGCATCGCGGTGGCCGACGGCGTGGTGCTTCGCGGGGCGAAGGAGGAGGTCACCGCGGCCGAGCAGGAGCGCCTCCGCCTGCCCGCCTTCGTGAAGCCGGCGCGCGGCGGGTCGAGCATCGGCGTCTCCCGGGTCGGCGACTGGACCGAGCTGCCGGCGGCCGTCGAGGCGGCCCGGCTGTGCGACACGAAGGTGCTGGTCGAGGCCGGCGTGCCGGGCCGCGAGATCGACGTCGGCGTGCTGGAACTGCCGGACGGCCGGCTGGTCGCGAGCCCGCCGCTGGAGATCCGGGTCGCCGGCCACGGCTTCTTCGACTACGACGCCAAGTACCGCGAGGGCCTGACCGAGTTCGTCATCCCGGCCGACCTGGACCCCGACACGACGGAGTGGCTGGGCGCCGAGGCGGTCCGGGTCTTCCGGACGCTGGGCTGCGCGGGTCTGCTGCGCGTCGACTTCTTCGTCGATCCGGCGCATGGGCTGACCGTCAACGAGGTCAACACCATGCCGGGGCTCACCGCGATGTCGCAGTTCCCGCGGATGTGGCAGGCGGCCGGCACCCCGTACCCGGAGCTGCTCGGCCTGCTGGTCGCGACCGCCCTGGCCGGGACCCGGCGGCCCGCGCCCGCGCTGCCGTGACCCGGCCCGAGCCGGGGGCCGACGCGGGTTGGTGGGCCGAGGTTTCCCACGCGGCGTGGGAAGACGCACCGACGCAGGTCATCGCCCACGTGAAACCCGCGCCCGTCGCGGAGACCCCGGCCAAGCCGAGGGCGGGCTGGGCGGACGTGGCCAAGGGTGTCTGCATCCTGCTGGTCGTGCTGTGGCACGTCATCATGAAGCACTACCTGCAGATCACGTGGCATCTGCCCGCGCCGATCCCCGGCCTGTGGGGCGCGTTCGGCGACCAGCTGCTGCCGCTGCGGATGCCGGTCTTCTTCACCATCTCCGGGCTGTTCGCCGCGTCCGCCGTGCAGCGCTCCTGGAAGGTCACCGCGCGGAGCCGGATCGCCAGGTTCTATTACCTGTACGCCATCTGGTTCACCGTGCACACCGTGGTGCTGTCGATGGTGCCGCGCTTCGACACGCTCGCCGCGCACAGCGCCCTGGACGTGCTCGAACAGGTCACCATCACCCCGACCAACCTGTGGTACCTGGTCGCGCTGGCGGTCTACTTCGTCGTCGCCAAGCTCACCCGCAACCTGCCGGTGGCCGTCGTGCTCGGGCCCGCGCTGCTGCTCTCCGCGGTGGCGTCCGCCGGCCTGCTCGCCGCACCGGGGAACCGCGGGCAGCTCTACCAGAACTTGTTCTTCTTCCTCGCCGGGCTGCGGCTCAAGCCGTGGGTCGAGCGCTGGGCCCGTACGGCGAACCGGCGCAGACTGCTCGCCGGCGGTGCGGCTTACGTGGTCGTCATGCTGGCGATCCGTCTGCTCGGCGCGAAGCAGTGGTTCGGCGTCTGGCCGGCGGTCTGTGCCCTCGCGGTGCTCGTGGGCATCGCCGCCGCGGTGGAGCTCGATCGCTGGGCCTGGGTGAGCCGGCTCCTGGCGGATCTCGGCCGCAACACTTTGCCCATCTACGTGATGCACATGCCGCTGCTGGCGCTGCTGCATGCCGCGCTGCTCAAGCCGTTCTCGTCGGCGGGCACCCCGGTCCAGCTGGTGCTCGCCGTCTTCCTGCCCGTGGTGCTCACCGCGCTGCTCGTGACGGTGTGCCTCACCCTGCGGCGCGGGATCGAGGCGGCCGGTGGGTCCTGGCTCTTCGAGCTGCCCGCGCGGCGGCAGCCGTCTCGCAAGGAGCCGACCGTGGCAGAGCCCGCCTGGGACGACCGGCCGACGATGGTGTTGCCGCTGGTCAGGTGAGCTCGAGGCCGGTGGTCTCGCGCCGCCACAGCAGGCTGCACAGCACCTCGAGGCCGCGGTTGAGGTGGCGGCGGTACGTGCTGAACGGGAGCCCGAGGCGTTCCGCCGCGGCCTCCTGGGTCGGTGCCCCGCCGAGGTACGTGGAAACCAGCGCCCGATGCGACTTGCCCTGCCGGGGATCCTCGCCCAGCGCGTCCACCGTGGACCTCAGGACGTCGCGCAGCGCGGCGACCGGCTCGGCGGAGGCCTCGGAGGCGGCCACCATCCGGCTGTGCACCAACGGGTTGCCGGCGAGCAGATCGGGGCGTCGCCACGCGCGCAACGCGTCGCGGACCGCGGCGTCGAACTCCGGTCGGGGCAGCGACTCGACCCGCTCGGTGGAGACCAGCGTGCTGCCCTCCGCGAGACGGGTCAGCACGGCCTCGTGCCGGAGGGGATCGCGCCACTGCAGCTCCGTGCGGACCGCGGTGCGGACGAACGGGCGCACCCGGACGCCGCGCGCCCCGCTTTCCGCGTACGGGAGGGTGCACAGCCAGCGGAACAGCTCCACGGCGTCGGCGTCGGCCACCGTGGCACGGATCAGCTTCTCCGTGGTGGTCTCCGCGTACGCACAGATCTCCAGGGCGTGCCGGTGCGCCGCCGAGGGCAGGTCACCGATCACCTGCTTGACCACGGCCTGGGCCACCGAGAGGCGTACCTCGTCGTCGTCCTTGTCCGCGCCGATCGCCTCCACCGCCAGGCGCAACGCGAGCGGGTTGCCGCCGGCCAGCTCCGTGAGGAAGGGCTGGCGCTGCCGGGGGATCGCGTACCGGTCCAGCAGCATCTCCGCCTCGGACGGGGGCAGGTCGCCCAGCTCGTGCGCCCGCAGGACGTCGTTCCAGCCCGGGTCCGCGGTCCACTCGACGCCCGGCGGGTTCCGGGCCGCGAGCACGACGACGGAGCCGACCGGCAGGCCTGGCAGGAACTCCTCGCGCAGCCACGCCTCCATCGGCTGCCAGTGCTCGAACTCGTCGATGAGCAGCACCGGTCCGGCCGTGCCCGCCGGGGTGGGCGGCACGGCGGCCAGCAGGGTCGAGATCATCCCGCCGGGCTCGAACCGGTCCAGCCGCACCACCTGGCGATTGGCGCGCTCCGCCTCGACGCCGTACCGACGCAGCAGGGTGGTCTTGCCCGTGCCGCCGGCGCCGTACAGGTGGAGCACGGTGAAGACCGCCCCGCCGGCCAGCGCGGAGCGGAACGCCGCCATCTCGGCCGTGCGGCCGACGAAGGCCCGGTTGCGCGCCGACCGGAGGTACTCCTCCAGGCGCGTCACCGCGTTTTCCTGAATCATCGTTCGGCATTCGGTCTGCATCGTCGTACGATTCTTCCCGTTGCTCTGTTCGCTGGCCGTAAACCGCGCACATGCTGGGCCGCCCGGTCATCATGATGGCCCTTTCCGGCAACCGCGTGGCGGAGCGGAAACTGTCGGTGACGACGGCGGATTGACCAGAAAATGGTCTTCAGATTGAGCAGGGCCGTCGTCCAGCATGCGCCGGGTGTCGAACTCAACGGGGGCCGGACGGTGACGGCGATGGCAGAGGCCGTCGTCGATCTGGACGCGATCGCCCACAACACCCGTGTGCTCGCCGCCACCGCCGGTCCCGCCGGGATGATGGCGGTGGTCAAGGCCGACGGCTTCGGTCACGGTGCCGCGGAGGTCGCGCGTGCTGCGCTGCGCCACGGTGCCACCTGGCTCGGCGTGGCATCGGTCGCGGAGGCGCTCGCCCTGCGCGCCGCGGGCCTCACCGCGCCGACGCTGCTCTGGCTGTATCCGCCGACGGAGACCTTCGAGGAGGTCCTGGCCGCCGGGATCGACGTGTCGGTCGGTGGCGTCGAGGCCCTGGAGGTGCTCGCCGACACGGCCGACCGCACCGGGACGGTCGCGAACGTGCACCTCAAGCTCGACACCGGGATGTCTCGGGGCGGCGCACCTGCCGAGGAGTGGGCGCAGCTGTTCTCCTGGGCCCGCAAGTTCGAGAATGCGGGGCTGCTGCGCGTACGGGCGCTCTGGTCGCACCTGGCGAACGCCGAGAACCCGCGGAACCCCCGCCTGCTCGCCCAGCTGGACGAGTTCGACCAGGCCCGCCAGGCGGCCGCCGCCGCCGGACTCGAACCGCCGATCCTGCACGTCGCCAACTCGGCCGCGGCGCTCCAGCTGCCCCGGGCCCGCTTCGACATGTTGCGCGCCGGCATCGGGCTCTACGGCATCGAGCCGGTGCCGGGCCGCGACTTCGGCCTGCGGTCGGCGATGACGGTACGGGCGCAGATCCTGCTCACCAAGCGGGTCCCCGCGGGCACCGGCGTCTCGTACGGCCCCGACTTCGTCACCGACCGTGAGACCGCGCTGGCGCTGGTGCCGCTGGGCTTCGCCGACGGGGTACCGCGGCATGCGGCCGGCCGGGCGTCGTTCTCGGTCCGGGGCGTACGCTGCCCGATCGCCGGGCGGGTGAGCATGGACCAGGTCGTCCTCGACGTCGGTGACCTGCCGGTCCGCGCCGGTGAGTGGGCCGTCATGTTCGGACCCGGCAAGGCCGGCGAGCCCACCGTCGCCGACTGGGCCGGGTGGGCGGGGACCAACCCGCACGAGATCCTCACTGGGATCGGAGCCCGGGTGGCGCGCCGCTACGAGAGCATCCGATGACCCGTACGCCGGACACCACCGGCGCGCTCGCCACCGCCGCCGGCATCGGCCTGTGCGGCGCCGTGGTCGAGTACGTCGTCGGCCGCCACTACCTCCAGATCGAATGGGCGATCAGCCTGCCCGTACCGCTGGTGTGGTGGGCGGTGGGCGGGGCGGCCGGGGTGCTGGGCGCGGCGCTGTTCCTCGTCCACCTCGGCCGGGGCACGGCGCGTCTCGTCGCCCTGCCCTGGCCCCGGCTGGTGCTCACCTGGGTGGTCCCCTGCCTGGCGGCCCACCTCGGCTGGCTCGCCGTCACGCTGGTCGTGCTCCGCCGCTTCAACCCGGGGCTGCCCGGCGTCCCGCTCCTTGACTCGCGTGACCTGTTGAGCGTCGTGCTGCTGACGCCTCGCGAGTTCTCCCTGCTGTACGTCCTCGCACTCTTCCCGGTGCTCGCGAAGCTGCTGGAGCGGGTGCCCGCGGCCGCGGTGGTCGCCGTCCTGGCGGCCGCGACGCTGCTGACGGAGACCGTCACCTTCGCGGTCTTCCTCGCCGCCGGGTTGCGCCTGTCCGGCGAGACCGACCGCCTGATCGCCACGGCGTCCCGGCGGAACCTCGTGCTGCGCGGGGCGATGGCCCTGGTCGGCGCGGCCGTGCTCGGCGTGGACCGCTTCCCGGCCGGGCTCGCCACGGTGGTCGCCGGACTCGCGGCGCTGCCGTTCGGCCTCACCGTGGCGGCTCTGGCGCGTGGGCGGCTCCTGGCGGCGATGGGTGCTGCGGCCGTACCCGGGTATCTGCTTCTGGTTCCTGGTCTTGCGCTCGCCGACAAGATCTTGTTGCCGCGGTTGTCGGTGCAGGGCTCCGCGGTGCAGCTCGCGGTCGCGGCGGCCGAGCCCGCGGCGCTGACCGCGGCCATCGTGCTCGGTGGGATCGTCCTGGCCGCCCTCGGCCGCCAAGTGCGGGCGCGGGTTCCGGCGGTGGCGCGATGAGGGTACGGCTGGCGGCGATCGCCTCGGCGGCCGTGCTGCTCACCGCGGCGGGCTGCGCGCCCGACGACGCGCCCGAGGCCGCCGCCGGCTCGGCACCCGAGGTGACCCTGACCTTCGCGGGCGACGTGCACTTCGAGGGGCGGGTGGACAAGCTGCTCGGGGATCCCGCCACCGCCTTCGGACCGGCGGCGAAGGAGCTCGCCGACGGCGACCTGACGTTCGTCAACCTGGAGACGCCGGTCACCGGGCGGGGAAAGGCCGAGCCCAAACGGTACGTGTTCCGCGCGCGCGACGGCGCAGTCCCGGCGTTGAAGGCCGCGGGGGTCGACGCGGTGTCGCTCGCCAACAACCACAGCCTCGACTACGGCCGGCAGGGTCTCGCCGACACCATGGCGACCGTGCGGCGCGGCGGCCTCGGTGCGATCGGCGCGGGCCGGGACACGACCGAGGCGTACAAGCCGTGGCGGCGGACCGTACGCGGCGTGCGGGTCGCCGTGCTCGCGTTCAGCCAGGTGGACGACCTCGCGCAGGAGTGGGCGGCGCAACCGGACCGGGCGGGGCTCGCCATGGCGTTCGACCGGGAACGGGCGCTGGCCGCGGTGCGAGCCGCCCGCGCCGACAGCGACCTGGTCGTGGTGCTGCCGCACTGGGGGACCGAGGGGGACCGCTGTCCCGACCGGCGGCAGCGCGACTTCGCCGACGCCCTGATCGGTGCCGGTGCGGACGTCATCGTCGGCGCGCACGCGCACGTGTTGCAGGGGGCCGGGCGGTCCGGGGATGCCTATGTCGCGTACGGCCTCGGCAACTTCCTTTGGTACACCTCGGGGCTGTTCCCGCCGTACAGCGGCCGGAGCGGAGTCCTACGGCTGACCGTGCGGGGCCGTACGGTCGTGCGTTCGGAGTTCGTGCCCACGGTCGTCTCCGGCACCGGCCAACCCACCGTGCTCAGCGGCTGGCGGGCCGGCATCGCGCGCGACAACTACACCGGACTGCGGAAGTGCGCGGGCCTCGACGCCGTCAGTAGTGCGCAGTGATGGTGCGGGCCACGCCGTCGACCGTCACGCGCCCGCCGTACGGCAGCACCCACTGCGGATCGGTGTGCCCGAAGTCCACGCCGAAGACGATCATCGCCTCCGGGTGGTACGCGCCGAACGCCTTGAGCACCGCCTCGCGCTGGTCCTCCCGGTAGGCGTTCCGGCGCTCGACCGGCCGCGGATTGAACAGCGACGTGGCCTTGGCGGTGCCGACCAGCACCGCCGGGAACTGCTCGAGCAGGCCCCGCTCGCCGAAGTCGCGCAGCACGCGGAACACCTCCGTCGCGGACGGCATGTCCTCGGACGTCTCCAGCAGCAGCACGCAGCCGGCGTAGTCCTCGACCGGCCGGACCCACCGGTTCGCCGCCAGCGTCCAGTGCAGGATCTCCAGGTTGCCGCCCCACGTCGGCGCGCTGACCACCCGATCGGCCCGATGCCACACCCGGCCGGGATGCGGGTACGACTGCACGGACCCGGTGAGCGCGATCGGGCCGGCCCAGTCCAGCTCCTCCTCGCGGAACTCGTCCACGGGCTGAATCTGCAGGTCGCCCCCGGTGAACAGGGCCGCCCGCAGGGACGAGGTCAGCTCGGGCCCGGCGCCGGCTGCCCGGCCGAGGAACACCATCGTGGACATCCCGTGGTACGCGCCGACGCCGTGGTACCAGAGCCAGTTCAGCAGGTTCGTGTTGTCGGAGTACCCGAAGAACGGTTTGGGGTCGGCCCGGAACGGTGCCGGATCGAGGTGCCGCAACACCGTGATCTGGTCGTCCCCGCCGATCGTGGCGAAGACGGCCCGGATGCTCGGGTCGGCGTACGCCGCCATGAGGTCGGCCGCCCGCTCCTGTGCCGACGCGTGCCGCCGGGTGGCCGGGAACTCCACGGGCTCCAGCTCGAACTCCTCCCGGAGCCGCTGCACGCTGCGCTCGTGCACCGCCGGGAACTCCGCCGGGGCGGCGAAGGAGGGTGAGAGGACCGCGACGCGGTCACCGGGGGCGAGCTTCGGCGGGCGGATCGGTTCGGGACGCATCCCCGCATTGAATCAACTCCGGCCCTGCCGCGTCCCGCGGATATCGTGACCACGTCCTCTCGGCCGGGCGCCGGTGACGAATTCCCGGACGCCGTGAACCGGGACCACGGGACGTCCGTTGTGGCTCTTCGACAACGGCTCGTTCGGGTCCTCGCCGTTCCGGACGAGCACCGGCCCGGCGCGGTTCACGAGCCCGCCGACACCTGACGAGGAGATGCGGATGTACGTCACACCCGATGCCGCCGTCGACGGTGAGCAGCCGGTTGCGCCCGTGCCCGGCCGGCACTCGTACACGTACTTCGGGAAGAAGATCACGCCGGCGCACGCGCCCATCGGGGGTCCGGCGCCGGTCGTCGCGCCTGCCGTGGAGGAAAAGCCGCCGCCCCCACCGGATTCACTGCCGTCCACTGTGGCGGCTCCCGGGGGGCAGGTGCCGCGGTGGCAGCCGCATCAACCCCGTACGGCGGCGCCCGCACCGGCCGGGCGGCTGTCGGAACACGGTGTCGCCTGGGTTTCCGCGCACGGTGGGTCCGGCGCGACGACGCTCACCGCTGTGCTGGGCGGGGTGGATCTCGGCTGCCGGTGGCCGAACGCCGGGCGGCACGAGCCCGCGCGGGTGTTCCTGGTGGCCCGTACCCATGCCCAGGGCCTGCGCGCCGCCTCCCGGGCCCTGAACGCCGTCCGGGAGGGGCGGCACCCGGCCGGCATGGAGCTGGTGGGGCTGGTGCTCGTCGCCGATGCGCCGGGACGGCTGCCGCGGACCCTGGTGAGCCGGGTGAAGGTGCTGCGGTCCGCCGTACCGGTGCACCGGATCCCCTGGATCGCGCCCTGGCGGATCGGCCGGAAGGTGGACCGCCTGCCGCGGCAGGTCACCCGGCTCGAGCAGCGGGTGCGCGCGCTGGACCCGGGCGGCCGCAGGGACGGTGGGGATTCCCGGTCACGGTGAGCCCGGGAACGAATACGCAGATGTGGGTGGCAGTTCGGGCGAGACGGTCCCGGGAGACGCGACACCCCTCGGCGGCGGTGCAACCATCCGATTTGCCACCGGCTCCTCGCGTGGTGGCTGCAGACGAGTGGTGAAACGGAGAGGCGATGCGGACGGAGAGAACGGGCGTGGCGGTCCTCAGCAGACCGCTGTCCCCGGCCGCCGGCGGACGCGCCTCCGAGGACCGACCCGGATCGGACGAGCCCATGCCGAGTACGTCTTCCCCGCCGCCCGGAAGTGGGACGGACGCCCCGCCGGCGGCGGTCACCGCCCGGCCCGGCACCCCTGACGCCGAGGCGCTCGAGCACCTCCAGCGGGTGCACCGGCCGGTGCTCCTGGCCTACATCACCCGCCTGACCAAGGGCGATGTGCACTGGGCCGAGGACATCCTCCAGGAGACCCTGGTCCGGGCCTGGAAGAACCCGGAGGCGCGCAACGCCGAGGGCCGGTGGAACCGGGCCTGGCTCTTCACCGTCGCCCGCCGGATCACCATCGACCACGTCCGCGCGATCCAGGTACGCCCGGCTGAGTACTTCGACGAACGGCTGGACGCGCACGCCGGAGCCGAGAACGACATCGACCGGATGCTCGAGGCGCAGGAGGTGCGCGCGGCGATCTCGTCGCTGCCCGAGCGGCTGCGCACCATCCTGGTCGAGATCTACTTCCAGGAACGCTCCGTGGCCGAAGCGGCCGAGATCCTGGACGTGCCGACCGGCACGGTGAAGTCCCGCACCTTCTACGCGCTGCGCGCCCTGCGCGAGGCGCTCACGGAACGGGGCTTCAGATTTTGAGGGGGAACGCATCGATGTGGTGCATCAGCCGGACCGTGGTCCGCATGGGCCTGGCCGTCGCCGTCGCGGTGGGAACGCTCACGGCCACGGCCGGGCCGGTCCGCGCCGCCGACGAGGAGTACGTGAAGTACTACACGGTGACCTCGTCCTACAACGGCAAGCCGGAGAACCTCACCGAGATCGCCACCCGGTTCCTGGGCAGCGGCTCCCGGTCGGCGGAGATCCTCAACGGCAACACCGGCCGCGAGCAGCCGGACGGCGACGTCCTCACCGATGGGAACCGCCTGCACGCCGGGTGGATGCTGGTGATGCCGTGGGACGCGGTCGGCGCCGGCATCCAGTACGGCGTCCTGCCCCCGCCACCGAGGAAGAGCCCGCCGAAGAAGGGCACGCCGACCAAGGACCCGGCTCCGCAGCAGTCCGCCCCGCCGCAGTCGATCCCGATGCCCGGTAACCCGCCGAGCGCCCAGCCCGGCGTGACCCTCACCGCTCCGCAGGCCGGCCGGCCGCCGGCGGCGCCTTCCTGCCCGTCCTCCTCCACGTCGAGCACCAAGTCGGACTGGGCCCGGTTGCGGATGGCGGCGGACAAGGCGTGGCCGCAGAGCAAGGGCAAGGGCCAGCTCGTCGCGATCGTCGACTCCGGCGTCAACGGCGGCCTGGCACAGCTCAGCGGGCACGTGTCGATCGGCGTCGACGTCACCGACGACGCGGGCCGGGGCGACAGCGACTGCCTGGGCACCGGTACGGCGATGGCCGCCCTCCTCGTCGCCCGGCAGGTCAAGGGCGAGGGGCCGGTCGGTGTCGCCCCGGAGGCCACGATCCTGCCGGTACGCGTGGCCCGCGACAAGCTCCCCGTGACGCCGGAGGCGCAGGTCAAGGGCATCGCGACCGCGGTGGCCGCGGGCGCGACGGTGATCGCCCTGGGCTCGTCCGTCGACGCGACCGACGCCGGCGTCGCCAGGGCCATCGCCGATGCGGTGGCCCGCGACGTCGTGGTGGTCCTGGGCGCGCCGACCGAGGACAAGCCGGTGAACCCGGACGTCAGGGCGGCCGAGGGTACGGTCCGCGTCGCCGGGGTCGGCATCGACGACCAATGGGCGGTGAACTACCGCAAGGGCGCCGTGGACGTGACCGCACCCGGCGTCAACGTCACCAGCCTCGGCAGCAACGGCCCGGTCAGCGGCAGCGGCACCCACTACGCCGTCGCCTTCGCGGCGGGGGAGGCGGCCCTGATCCGATCCGCCTATCCCGACCTCACCGCCGCCCAGGTCACCCACCGGTTGAAGGCCACCGCCGAGCGCATGGGCGACGGCGAACCCCCGCACAGCCAGTACGGCTGGGGCTTCCTCAGCCCCGCCTCGGCGGTGACGAAGGTCCTGAGCGAGGAGTCGGCGGCGACCGTACCCTCGGCCCAGGAACCTGCGCCGGCCATTTCGCAGGACAGCGGCGACGAGGGCAGCGGCTCGACGCGAACCACCGTTCTGATCGTGACGGTGGCCCTGATGCTGGCGGCTGCCGCGCTGCTCGGCCACCGGATCAGGCAGCTGCTGCGCAAGGACGACGACGATGCGGGCTACGAGAACGACATGGATTTGTACGACCCGCGGCTCCAGGCCCGCGAGCCGGCGATGGCGTCCCCCGGCCCCGTCTCTGCCGGGCCGGTTCCTCGACGAGACCCGGAGCCGGTTCCGCCGCCTTCGGTGAACGGCGGTCCAGGACCCGGCGGGGACCACTGGTCCGATCCCGGTGGCCATTGGACGGACTGAGCATGCCGGACCGCCACCACCCGTCGCCTGAGCCGCCCCGTGCCGGCTCAGGCGGCCGGCGTGTCCGGCCGCCCCTGCGGCACGACGCCGAACTCGATCGCCACCCGGGTGAGCTCCGCCTTGTTCCGCGCGTCGAGCTTGGCCCGCAGGCGCTTGGCGTAGGTGTTGACCGTCGCCTCGGACAGGCCCATACGGGTCGCGATCTGCGAATGCGTGTAGCCCGAGGCGATCCAGCGCAGCGTCTCACGCTCCCGGGGCGCGAGGTTCACACCGATCGGAAGCGGCGGCCCGCCGATCTGCTGGCCCGCATAGAAGCCGCCCCGGGCCACGACGTCGAGGGCGGCGGCCAGCTCGCGGGGATCGCTGGGGCGGGAGATGCAGCCGTGCGCTCCGGCGTGGACGGTCGCCAGCAAGTCCGACGGCCGGTGCCAGGCGGCGGCGACGAGCGGCCGGCCGTACGCGGCGGCGTGCGAGACCAGCGCCAGCGCCGCATCGTCGATCCGGGACAGCTCGATGATCACCACGTCGTGCCCCCGGTGCGCGGCGTCGAGCTCCGGCACCGACCCGACCACGGTGACCACCCGGAGGCCGGGGGCGCCGGACGCGACCCGCTCCAGGTGCCTGCGCGACATCGGCAGGTCCGCGACGACGGCGACCGAGTACAAGGCTCCTCCACGGCTGCATCGGCTGGGATCACCGGTACAACGGGGGCCGTACCGGCGCGGTTCACGGGCCCGGCGGGGGATCGGGGCGCCGGACTTCACCGGACGAGGTGTCGCCTGGCATGGTGGGCGGGGCTGGCGCCGGCCGGATTCCAGGACCGCCCGGATGAACCAGGCGGCCTGCCCGGTCGTTCATCGGTGGACATGACGAGCGGCGACAAGAGGGTTGATGTAGGTGGCTGACATCGCCGGTGACGAGCAGCACGTGACGGACCTGCTCGGGCTCTACTACATGGATGCGCTGGACCGGTCGCACGGCGACGCGGTGGAGCGCCACCTTCAGTCGTGCCCGTCGTGCCGCGGAGCGGCCGACGAGACGGTCGAGACCATCGCGGCCCTCGAGCTGCTTCCCGAGGACGATCGGCGCGAGCTGCTCGACACCTTCGGGGCATTGCACCGTACGGGCCCGGCGCCGGCGCGCTTCGTCCGTTTTTTCGGCGATGCCCGCAGCGATGAACCGGACAAGGCTTCGCCGCCGGGGCGGTCCGGGCCCACGGCTCCACCCGCACGCCGCAGGTTCCGGATGCGCAACCGGCGTACCGCCGCGCTGGTGCGTAACGGTGGGTTGCTGGCGGTGGTGCTCGTCGTCGCCGGGCTGGCCGTCGGGGCGCTGCTGCGTACGCCGGACGTCCCCTCGGCGCCGGCCACGACGGTCGCCGCCATCGCCGCGGACGACCGTACCGGGGCGTCGCTCTCGGTCTCCGCCACGCAGCGGGAGGACGGCGTGGTCACCATCCGCGCCACCGTCAATGGGCTCAAGATCGGGCGGGGATACCGGCTGCACGCGGTCACCACGGACGGCCAGGCGTTGCCGGTGCTGAACTGGACCAGCGACGGCAAGGTGCAGGAGCTCAGCGGCGACGTCCAGGTGCCGCTCTCCGCGCTGTCGCTGTTCACGGTGGTGCAGGCCGGCGAGGGTCCGGTCGTCTCCGCGTACCTCTCACCGCCGGCGCAGCCCGGCCCGGTCGCGAGCTGACGCCGACGGCGGGGCAGCCCCGCGCGTCGTAGCGGGCACATCGGGCCCGCGGCCCTTCCCTGCCGCCGCTCGTTCTGGTCGACTCCCTGTCGAAACGTCCGCCGGCCGGCCCGGTGGGGAGCCGAGGGAGGACCCATGAGCGGGGACATCCCTCCCCTGCCCTTCGCCGGCGAGCTCTTCCTGAAGCTCGCCGCGGAGGGCCGGCTCGTCGTGGACCCGGGCCAGGCGAACGAGATCATCGCGCGGCTGGAGTCCACCCTCGCCCAGATCCGGTCCCGCATGCGGATCATCCGCATCTGGCAGCAGCAGCCGATGCAACGCGTCGACGAGCTTCCCGACGAGCTCGCGCCGGACGTCATCGACGCCGTTTTCCTGGACCAGCTCGCGCCCGGCCAGCTCGAGCTCGCCGCCGTCGAGCTGCCCAAGTACATCCGGGCGCTGCACGAGGCGAGTTGCGCCCGGCCCGCCGAGTAGCGGCCTGAGCTGGGCATGAAGGTCGCATGAAGATTTTCTGAAGGCCGCTTACGGAGACTGGCTCCCGCCACTGAACGATCTCTGGAGGTAGCTGTGGACCAGGTTCGGGTCGCCCTGCACGCGACGGACCCGCTCAGCCACGCGGGGCTCGCCGGTCTTCTTCAGTCCCGGCCGGAGCTCACCCTGCTGCGCGCCGCCGACCGCGCCGAGGCCAGGGTCCTCGTGGTCGCCGCCGAGCGGCTGAGCCCGGAGGTGGTCGCCGTGCTGCGCCGCGCGGCCGCCGACTCCGGCGCGCCCGTGGTGCTGGTGACCAACGAGATCAGCGAGAGCGAGCTGCTGACCGCGGTCGAGTGCCGGGTCGTCGCGGTGCTGCCCCGGTCGGCGGTGACCGCGGAGCGGCTGACCAAGAGCGTGCTCGCGGCCGCGGCCGGCGGCGGGATGATGCCGCCCAACCTCGTCGGCGAGCTGCTCAAGCACATCGAGCGGCTGCAGCGCGAGGTGCTGTCGCCGCACGGCCTCGGCGCGGCCGGCCTCACGCCGCGCGAGATCGACGTGCTGCGGCTGATGGCCGACGGGTTCGACACCAGCGAGATCGCGGGGGAGCTCTGCTACTCCGAGCGCACCGTGAAGAACGTGATCTACGGGCTGACGCACCGGCTGCACCTGCGCAACCGCTCGCACGCCGTCGCTTACGCCCTCCGCGCCGGGATGATCTGAACCCGGGCCACCATTCGTCCGTTCGTCTGGCGAACTGACGACGGACAGGGTGGTGGACATGAAGCCTCTGCAGTGGACAGCGGTTCGAGCGGCCGTACTCGTGACGGCGGTGGCCGGCGTCGGCGCCTGCCAGGGCGATCCGTCGGCAGGCCCGGCCGGCGGCGCCCCGCCGATGTCACCCCCGCCCGCCGGGGCGGCGTCCTCGGCCGCGCCGCCGCCGGTCGAGTCGGGGCTGGTGAGCCGCGCGGCGATCCTGTCGGTGAGCAAGGCCGACGCGTGCCGGCAGGCCAACGAGGCGTTCAACGACGTCCTGCAGGCCCTCATGGACGTCGCCAAGCCGGGCAAGGACCCCGCGTACTCGGAGAGCGACCTGGCCCCGATGCGCGTGCGGGTCAAGAAGTCCACCGACCGGCTCTCCCAGCTCGCCCTCGGTTCCTCCGACGAGCGCCTGCGGTCGGCCATCCAGCACCTGGCGGACGCCGGTGCCGCCTATCTGCCGGTGACCCACCTGGCGACCGCCGAGAAAGAGGGCGCCGCCTTCACCGGCGCGGCCAAGAAGCTCGGCGAACTGTGCAAGTGAGGCCGGAGAAAAGGGCAGCCGTGAACCGGGATCACCGGGCGCCCGTTGTCTGGCTGTCGAGCTGGCAAGTCACCGGAAATGGGGGTCGAGAGTCGTGACCACGGAAGCTGTCAGGGCACGGACGTACGGCAACTGGCGGCGGCCCCGCAAGGCCGGCCTGGGGTCGCTCGGCCTGGTCGGCACCATCGGCATGTTCGGCGGGCTGGTCGTGGTGCTGCTCGCGTCGCTGATCTCCCTGGAAGCGGCGTTCATCGTGTTCCTGCCGATCGCCCTGGCGCTGGTGCCGCTGGCGCTGCGCACCCAGGACGGCCGCAACGTCTACAACCTGATGTCGATCCGCATCGGATGGACCCGGCGCAAGGCGAAGCGGGAGCACCTCTACGTGTCGGGCCCGCTGTCCGCGCGGCCCGGCGGGCGGTTTCGGCCCCCGGGCATGCTCAGCAAGGTCACCATGCTGGAGGGCCGCGACCCGTACGACCGGCCCTTCGGTGTGTTGCACCACCGCTACCGCAACCTGTACACGATCGTCCTCGGCTGCGAGCCCGACGGCGGCTCCCTGGTCGACGCCGACCAGGTCGACATCTGGGTGGCGCTCTGGGGCGACTGGCTGTCCCGGCTCGCCCACGAGCCCGGCCTGCGCGGCGCCTCGGTGGTGGTCGAGACGGCGCCGGATCCCGGCACCCGGCTCGCGACCGAGGTGCTGACCCGGATCTCGCCGGACGCGCCGCCGGCCGCCCGGGCGGTGATGGAGGAGGTGGTGGAGCGCTATCCCGACGCCTCCTCCGAGATGAACACCTACATCACGCTGACCTACGGCCTGCCCGGCGGCCAGAAACGCGGTACGGAAGACGTGCTGACCGACCTCGCGCTGCGCATCCAAGGCCTGGTCAGCGGCCTGGTCAGCGCGGGTGGGGGCGCCGCGGAGCCACTGTCGGCCGAGCGCATCGCGGAGGTGGTGCGGGTCGCCTACGACCCGGCGGTCTCGGCCGACGTGCTCGACATCCGGGCCCGGCACGGCGGTACGGGTCTCGACTGGTCGGACGCCGGACCCGCGGCGACGGTGGAGAGTGTCAACGCGTACCGGCACGACTCGGGGGTCTCGCGCAGCTGGCTGCTGACGCTGGCGCCCCGCGGCACCGTACGCTCCAGCGTGCTGCGGACGCTGCTCGACCCGGCCCCGAGCATCCGGCGCAAGCGGGTGGCGCTGCTCTACCGGCCCATCGACCCGGCCACCTCGGCGAAGATCGTCGAAGCCGACCGTCGCGCCGCCCAGTTCATGGCCAACTCGACGAAGGGCCTGGTACGAGCCCGGGCCGCGTCCGAAGTGGACGCCGCTGAGCAGACGGCCTCCGAGGAAGCGGCCGGCGCCGGTCTCGTGGAGTTCTCCATGGTGGTGACCGTGACGGTGGACTCGGCCGAGGACGTCGCCGACGCCGACGTGACCATGCGCAACATGCTGGGCGCGACCCGCCTCGCCATGCGGCCGGCCGACCGGATGCAGGCCGCGGCGTTCAGCTGCGCGCTGCCGGTCGGGATCCTGCCCTGGGAGCAGACGATGGTGCCGCACGAGCTGCAGGAGGCGCTGTGACCACCACCGGCGGCACCCGGCTGCGGGTCCTGGACCTCGGCGCCGGCTGGAAGCGCGGGGCGTCGGGCCCGGCTACCGGGCTCAGCGGCCTCGTCGTCCCGCCGGCCGGCGAGCAGGACCCCGAGATCGACGAAGTAGGCAAGCAGACGCCGCGCGCGCTCAAGAAGGCGGCCAAGCGGAAGGCCCGCATCGACCTGATCGAGGCCCGGCGCAAGGAGCGCGCCGCGAAGGCCGACCGGCCGGACACCGTCCCGCACCGGGGCGCGTACGGCACGGGCGGCGGCCGGGTCGCCACGATGGACCCGCCCACGATGTGGCGCGCCACCACCGTGCAGGCCTGCGGTCTCTGGCCCTTCGCCTCCGGATCCGGCGCCCCGAGCACCGGCGTGCCGCTGGGCCAGCACCTCGCGACCGGCGCGACCGTGTGCGGCGACCCGCTCAACTGGTTCACCCGCGCCCGGTACATCTCCAACCCGTCGCTGTTCATGCTCGGCATGCCGGGCCTCGGCAAGTCGACGCTGATCAACCGGATGCTCATCGGGCTGTCGGCGCAGGGCGTCGTCCCGCTGGTGCTCGGCGACCTCAAGCCGGACTACGCGGACACCGTCCGGGCCCTGGGCGGTCAGGTCATCCAGATCGCCCGCGGCGTCGGCGGCCTGAACGTGCTCGATCCCGGCGCGATGGGGGCCGCCGCGGCGAAGATCGGTGGTCAGGCCGGCGAGGCGCTGGCCGCCGAGACCCACGGCCGGGTGCTCAACATGGTCGCCGCCCTGCTCACCATCGTGCGCGGTGCGCCGATCACCGACCACGAGCAGTCCGTACTGTCGGCCTGCCTGCGGCACCTGCGGGAGCGTACGGTCCCCGGGCACGCCGTGCACCTCACGGACCTGCTCGCGGTGCTCCAGGAGGGGCCGCCGCGAGTCCGGCAGATCACCCTCGACCGCGGCCAGGAGGCGCGCTACCGGGACGCGGTGGACCCGCTGCACCGGTCGCTGCTGGGCATCCTCGACGGACCCCTCGGCGACACCTTCGCGTCCGAGACCTCCACGCACATCGACCCGAACGCGACGGCCGTGTGCATCGACATCTCCCGGATCGGCGAGGCGGACAGCCAGCTCACCGCCGCGGCGATGCTCGCCGCATGGTCCGACGGACTGGGTACGGTCGCCGCCTCGCACGCGCTGGCCGACGCCGGCCTGGCGCCGCGCCGGTGGTTCTTCACCGTCCTGGACGAGCTGTGGCGGCCGCTGCGGGCCGCCTCCGGCATCGTCGACCGCATCGACGCGCTGACCCGCCTCAACCGGTCGCTCGGCCTGGCCGACTCCAAGATCACCCACACCCTCAAGGACGCCGAGGCGCTGGGGAACGAGTCCGACAAGGCCAAGGCGCGCGGCTTCGTCGAGCGGGCCGGCATGGTGGCCTGCGCCGGGCTGCCCCGCGCCGAGATGGAGGACCTGGGCAAGGTCGTCGGACTGTCCCGCCGGGAGATCGAGCTGGTCTCCTCCTGGTCGTCGCCGCCGGGCTGGGCGCAGAACGGCGAGAACGAGGAACCGCCCGGCCGCGGCCGCTTCCTCATCAAGGTCGGCGGCCGCCCCGGCATCCCGATCCGGGTGGCGATCACCGACACCGAGCGCCACCTGCATGACACCAACAGCCGCTGGGTCTCCAACGGGTACGCCGAACGCGTGGCGGCCGAGCGCGCAGAGGCCGACGCGAAACTGGCAGCCGGCGACTCGGACGGGGGGACGGCATGAGTTCCTCACCGCGCGGCGGGGGCATGGGCAACGACGTAATGCCCTGGCTGGTCCCGGGATGCGCCCTGCTCGCGATGGTCGTACTCGGCGTCGTGGGCCTCGGTGGCACGCTGGGCGCCGCGGTCACCGGGCACGGCTGGCACCCGCCGGCGTTCGACCTCGCCGTCTACCTCCAGGTGCTGTCCGGGAACACCGCGGCGGCCTGGCCGGGCGCGCCGTCGTGGGCACTCTTCGGTGGTGTCACCGTGGTCCTCGCGCTGGTGCTTCTCGTGGTGCTCCTGCTCGGCCGGAAGATCGCCGGCCGGATGACGAACCCCACGAAGGGGCTGGCGACCCGGCGCGAGATGCAGAGCCTGATGCCCAAGGGGATCGAGGCGAGGGCCCGGGACCTGCGCCCGTCGATCAAGAGCGCCCGTACCGTCCATCCGGACGAGGCCGGAAACCTCCTCGGCGACCTGATGCCGAACGGGCCGGAGCTGCGGTCGTCTTTCGAGGACGTGGAGCTGGACCTCATGGCGCCACGCGCCGGCAAGTCCACCGGCATCGCCATCCCGCGGCTGCTGCGTGCCCGCGGCCCGGTGCTGCTGACCTCGAACAAGTCCGACGTCTACACGGTCACCCGGCAGGAGCGGACGAAGGTCGGCAAGGTCTGGACCTTCGACCCGCAGGGCATCGCCCACACGCCCCGGGAGATGTGGTGGGACATGCTTGCGGACTGCGACACCATCGAGGGCGCCCGCCGGCTGGCCGGGCACTTCGTCAGCTCGGTCAACGACGACTCGTCCAAGAAGGACTTCTGGATCTCCGCGGCGCAGAACACGCTCACCGCGCTGTTCCTTGCCGCGGCCCGCGGCGGCGCGTCCGTCTCCGACCTGCTCGGCTGGCTCGCCGATCCGGCCGACCGGGCGCCGATCGACCTGCTCCGGGAGGTCGGCATGCCGGCCATGGCCGAACAGCTGCAGGGTACGGTGCGCGGCGCGGTGGAGACCCGGGACGGCATCTACGAAACCGCCCGGCAGTGCGTCGCGTGTCTGCTCGACCCCGGCATCCTCGCCTGGGTCAGCCCGGACCCGGCCCGGCCGGAGTTCGTCCCCGACGAGCACGTGCTCGGCCGCGACACGCTCTACCTGCTGTCCAAGGACGGCGGTGGCTCGGCAGCGGGCGTGATCGCCGGCCTCGCCGACGCGACGATGCGGGCCGGGGTGGTCGCGGCGGAGCGCATGGGCGGGCGGCTCGACCCGCCGATGACCGCGGTGCTCGACGAGGCGGCGAACGTCTGCCGCATCAGCGACCTGCCCGACCTCTACAGCCACTTCGGCTCCCGGGGCATCAACGTCGTGACCCTGCTGCAGAGCTACCGGCAGGGCGTACGCGTCTGGGGCGAACCGGGCATGGACGCCCTGTGGAGCGCGGCGACGGTCAAGCTGCTGGGCGCGGGCCTCGACGACGCCGACTTCGTGGACAAGATCGCGCGCCTGGTCGGCCAGCACGACGTGAAGACGCCCAGCTGGTCGAAGAGCCGGGACGGGTCGTCGCGCTCGATGTCGTACCGGCAGGAGCAGGTGCTGCCCGCCGACAAGATCAGGGCCCTGCCCAAGGGCACCGCGCTGCTGCTCGCGACCGGTGTCCGGCCCGCGCTGATCCGGCTGCGTCCCTGGTACAAGGAGCCCGACGCGGGGCCCATCTCGCATGCGGCCAAGGCCGAGGTCGAGGCCATCACCCAGCGCGCCGCGGCGAGCTGGTCGCGGCGGCCGGCGTACCGCAAGCCGCGTGGCGACGAGTTCCAGGTCGCACCCGCTTGGGACGGTGGGTGATGACCGGTCCGATGTGGGCGGCGCTCGTCGTCGCCGTACTCACCCTGACTGCCGGGCTTGCCGCGGCCGTCCGGACGGCACGCCGGGGACACCTTCCCCGATGGTGGCCGGTTCCGGCCCGGCCCACCTCCACGCTCGCCCACCAGTGGGCCAGCCAGGCACTCGAACTTCGCCCCGGGCGGCACGTCCGGCTCGGCCGGGCCGGCCGGCTGCTGATCGCCGCCGCCTGCGGGATCGCCCTGGTGGCGATCGGCTCGGTGGTCACCCTGGCCGTGATCAAGGAGCGGCCCCCGGAACGATTCACGGTCGCGCTCTCCGGTCAATCGGCCGGCGACGTCGGGTACGGCCCCCGCATCGTCTCGGAGGATGCGGCGCTGTGCCTGGCGGCCCGGGCGGACGCCGACGGATCGGCACTGACCGTGGCGCCCTGCGACGGCTCGCCGACCCAACGCTTCACCCCCGCCACGGACGGCGCCCTCCACCTCGGTTCCCGCTGTCTGGCCCTCGCGAAGGACGCGGCCGTTCAGCTCGCGACCTGTGACGGCGGCCCTGCGCAACAGTTCGCGATCGAGTCGGGACGGCTGGCGAGCAGAAAGGCGGGCACGTGCGTCGACGTCGCGGACGGCCGGGTCGTCGCGGACGCCCGCATCGTCCTGCGCGCCTGCGACGACATCACCGCGCGCGACTGGTGGTACCTCGCGTCGTAGCGGCGCGTCCGATCGAAAGGTCTCACAGCCATGACGAGCACGCTCGACCATCGCGTGGTCCCGGGCACCGCCCTCCTGCAGGACCGGATCGGCAACGCCCTCGTCCTGCACCCGGACGAGCCGGTCAGCGACGAGGCCCGGGACCTGGCTCTGCGGATCGCCGCCGACCCCGGCAACGACATCGTCGTACTGGACCTGCCGGACGGCGTACCGTTCGCGGTCTGGCAGTCGCTGGTGCGCACCTGGCCCCGCCGCCGGCGCCGCGGCGTCCGGCTCGTCACCTGCCGCAGCGGCCCGGGCACCGCCGGACTGACCGCGCAGTGGTTGGCGCAGCTGTTGCGCTGCGTCGTGCACGCACCGGACGGCAAGCTCACCGTCGGCCCGTCCGGGACCGTGCTCGCGCACTCGTCCCCGGACAGCGGCTGGCTGAGGTTCCGCCCGGGCAAGCCCCCGGTCTGGTACGCCAAGCGGTATCCCGCCCCGGCGTGGGACGCCGCGGCCGTCGAGACGCGGACGCTCGGCCCCACCACCCGCGCCGAACCGCTGACCGGCGGCCTGTGGATCCACGACACCCGCGACCCGCAGCGCGTCGAGCGGCACCGGACCCTGCTGGAGACCGCGTCACCCTGCGACCCGGACGCGCTGACCGTCGTGCTGGGCTGCCCGGGTACGCCACCGCTCGGTCTCGACGAGGTCCGCCGGCTGTGGAACGACCTGACCGATGACCAGCGCACCCGGCTGCGCTTCGCCGCGTACGGCCCGGTCACCACGCCGGACGGCGATCGCCTCGGTCAGGCACTCGCCGATGTGCTCGGCGCGCCTGTGGTGTGCTTCGCCGGCCTGCCGCTGACCGCACCGTACGAGGAGGCGGCGTATCCCGTCCGGGCCGACGGGGAGCCGGGCTGGCCGGCCTTCACCCGCGAACTCGGCTTCTCGCCGCGCATCCTGCCGGTATCGCTTCCCCGGCGCCCGGTGATCCTCGCCCACCGGGTGCCGCTCGATCTGGGCACGGAGGTGGCGCCGCTGACCTACCGGGCCGACAGCGACGTGCTGGTCGAGATCGTGGAGGCGGGGCTTTGGGTACGGCCTGCGCACGCCCCCGAGCATGCGGAACGGGTACGGGGGCTTGCCGCCGATCCGGACCACTGCGCGGTGTTGTTCGAGGACGGGTTGTTGCCGGTGGCCCGCCGGCTCGCCGAACGGCTGAACGACGCCCGCGTGACCAGCCGGGCGCGGCCGGCGGCGGAGCTGATCCGCGCGGAACCCGAGGAGGCTTTCGTCGCGCCGGCGCCGGAACCCGAGCGCTGGAACGAGCCGACGCCGCTGCCGGTGGCATCCCGCGACGCCGCTGCGGCAACCACAGCGCCGGAACCGCCGAGCGTGGTTGAGCTGGCGTCGCCGCCGCGGGCAATTGAACCTGCCGAGATACTTCCGCGAGCGACCGTCACGCCGTTGTCATCGCCGCCGGTCGCGCCCATGCCGCTGTCGTCTTCGCCTGTCGCGCCGCCGCCGGTTTCCTCGCCGCTGGCTCCGCCGGTCGCGTTGCCGGCCGCGGAGGCGCCGCCGGCGGACGAGGACCATGAGTGGTTGCGCCGCACGCTGGCAGGTCTCGATCCGGCGGCCGGCATCGACTCTCTCTGCCGGGCGGCGGGCGCTGTCCTCGATGGACAGCGGGAGCTTGGTGACGCTCGCTCGGGCCGTGCCGTCGCGGAGGCTGCCGCTCTGTGCTGGTATCTGACCCGTGGCGGGACCGGGCTCGACCCCCTGCTGTGCAACGGCGACGACGGCGACCACCGGCGGCTCGCCGACCTGGCCTCGGCCGCCCTCGAGCGACTGCCCCGCTACGCCGGCGCGGTGACCTATGCCCGTACGCCCGCTCCGCAGGAATGGGAGATGTACCAGGACGCAAGGCTGATCGCCGACTGGGGCTTCGTCCATGCGCTGACCGAGCCGTGTGCGGAGCAGGACGGGGACACCAACGTGCTGATCTGGTCGCTGACGGCCGCCCGTACCGGGGCATTTGAGCCGGAGGGCGACGCCGCCGTGACCGACCGTGTGGTGTTCCGGCCGGGCACGATGTTCAAGGTTCTCGAGCTGCGGCCGCCCGCAGGCCGGCAGCGGGGGAGCATCCTGCTGCGCGAACTGGATCCGGCGGAGGACGGCGGCATCGATCCGGCTCCGCTTCCGGCGGATGCGGAGGCCGTGACCACCCTGCTGGGCGAGCTGCGCCGGTGGGCTCTGTCCCGGCCGCAACCGCGGACCGGCGCCGGGGCGGCGGCCCGCTTCGACCGCCTGCCCGGCCTGATCTGAACGCCGGCTCAGAAGGCGAGTGGCTCGACCGGTGGCGCCTGCTTGTCGCGGTGCGACCCCGGCTTGCATCCGGCGAACGGCCCCGCCGGGTCGCGGAGCGAGGTCATCACCGGCTGGAGGAAGTCGCGGTGCCACGTTGCCGGGCCGCTCAGGTTGCTGGCCGCGCCGGTCATCTCCTGCCATGCCATGGAGAGGGCGTGCAGCTGGGCCACCGCCTCCGCGTGCCGCCACCACTGGGAGCACCACGGCGCCGCGGACGTGACTTCGCGGCCGTACACGGGGATCAGGAGGTTGTGCACCCAGAAGGCGAGGCGGTCGAGGGTCTCGCCGTAGCCGGGTCCGTCCTGGTAAAGGATGAAGGAGGGCGTCTGGGTCTCGGGTTCGTTCGCTACCTGGGTCATCGGGGCTGCTCCCTGTGGTTGACGATCTTCAGAGCCGGGCGGCTTTCTTCGGTGTGGGCGTCGATGCCGCCCGGGTGAGGCCCGGGCGTGCCAGGGGCTGCGCGGGCTGCTGCCCGTTCGGAAGTCCGGCGCGTTGCCGTTCGACGTCCGCCTGCGCGGCCTGGGCGACGAGGTTCGGAAGAGTCGGTTGCGCCGGGGCCGGTGCGGTACGCACCCGCTGATCGAAGTCGTGCTGCGCCACCCGTTCCTCCCCGGCGGCGACGGCCTTCTGCAGGGCCGTGGTGGCTTCCTCGTGAAAGCTCTTCGTCTGCTCGAGGCGTCCGCCGTAGAAGAGCCGCCGGAAGACGTCGTTTCGCGGGTTCGCGACAAGGGCGGCGTCGAGCTCGTCGAGTTGCCGAGCCACCCGCAGCATGTGCGGCGCGAACTGCCTGGCCTGTTCCGTCCATGAAGGAGGGTCACTCGTCGAGGCTCCGGCCCCCGCGCCGGTCTCGGGCTCGGGGGAGATCTGTGCGGGCCGCCCGCGGAAGGCGTTCACGAAACGGCGGAGATAATCGCGCCATTTCGGTTCCAGATCGCCGTTCGGCGAGGCGAGCCGGTCGACGTACCGCTCGGCCTGGCCGAGGCGGATGGAACCGGGACGATTCCTGCCGGCCTGTCGGAGCCTGGCGAGGTCGGCGGTGGCATGGTGCGTCCAGCTGTCGTCGGAAGGCATACCGCTACGACGGGCCGCCGGGCCTGCCGGTTCACCGTCCGTCGGCGAGCCGTCCCGGCACGAAGAACAGCGCGAGGACGCTGCCCCCGGCCATCAGGCCCGCACCGATGAGCATCGCCGTGCGGTACGTGGGCGCGAGGTCCGCCGCGTCGGTCAGGCTGCCGGCGCCGATGCCCGCCGCCAGCGGCAGCACAGCGACGGCGAGCAGCCCGGCCGCGCGAGCCACCGCATTGTTGACGCCGCTGGCGATGCCCGCGTGCGCGTCGTCCAGGGCGCCGAGCGCCGTCGCGGTCAGGGGCGCCACCAGCAGGGACAGGCCCAGGCCGAACACGATCACCGGGGGCAGTACGTCGGTCAGGTAGGCGGCCGCGGGACCGATCCGGGACATCCACACCAGCGCCGCGGCGCAGACCAGCGGGCCCGCGGTCATCGGAATGCGCGGCCCGATCCGCTGGGCGAGCGCCCCGGCCCGGGCCGAGAACAGCAGCATCAGCACGGTGATCGGCAGCAGGGCGAGGCCGCCGGCGAGCGGACTGTAGCCGGCCACCACCTGGAGGTTGACGGCCACCAGGAAGAAGACGCCGCCGTTGGCCGCGTACACCAGGAAGGTGACGAGGTTGGCGCCGGTGAACGCCCGGGAGCGGAAGATGGTGAGCGGCAGCATCGGATGCCGGGCGCGGAGCTCGCGGAGGACGAAGCCCGCCATGCCGAGGACACCGATCGCGAGCCCGGCCACCACCGGGGTGCTGCCCGGACCGTCCGCGGGCCAGGCCGTGAAGCCGTACGTGAGCCCGCCCAGCCCCGCGGCGCCCAGGATCACCCCGGCCACGTCGAGCTCCTGGGCGGCTTCGGGGTTGCGGGACTCGGGCACGCGCCTTGCCGAGACGGCGACCACGAGCAGCGCCACGGGCACGTTGATCAGGAAGATGAGGCGCCAGTCGGCCACGTCGACCAGCCAGCCGCCGAGGAACGGTCCTAGCGCGCCGCCGATGCCGCCGAGCCCGGACCAGGCGCCGATCGCCCGCGACCGGTCCTCCCGCGCGAACGACGCCTCGAGGATGGCGAGGGCGCCCGGGGTCAGGAGTGCGCCGCCGATGCCCTGCAGGACGCGGGCGGCGATGAGCAGTTCGATCGACGAGGCCACGCCGCAGAGCAGGGAGGCGGCCGCGAACCAGCCGACCCCGATCATGAAGACCCGTTTGCGGCCGTAGCGGTCGCCGAGCGAGCCGCCCAGCAGGATCAGGGCGGCGAGGCTGAGGGCGTACCCGTTGACGGTCCATTGCAGGCCCGCGGCGCTCGCGTCGAGGTCCTCGCCGATCGTCGGCAGGGCGATGTTGACCACGGTCGCGTCGATGAAGGCGAGGCTGGACCCGAGCACGGTGGCGAGCAGCACCCACCGGCCGGCGGCGGTGCGGTAGCGGACGCCTGCGGTGCCGCCGAGATCCATGTCCGGGACATTACGCCCGATGATCAGGCGGTGCGGGACAGCTCCATCAGGACCGGTACGGCCACCGGCCGCGGAACCGCCGCCCGGGCCGCCAGCAGTGCCGTCCGGGCCGCGATCGCGGACTTGCTGGACGGACGCTCCCGGCGCAGGAGCAACGCCGTCACCCGGGCCGCGAGCTCCGCCCGTTGGTAGGGCTTGGCGAGGAAGTCGTCGGCGCCCGCGTCCATCCCGGCGAGGATCCGGTGGCCGTTGACGTCGGCGCTGACCAGCATGATCGGCAGGTCGGCGGTGGCCGGGCCGGCGCGCAGGAGACGGCACAGCTCGATGCCGGAGGTGCCGGGCATGCGTATGTCCAGCAGCACGGCGTCGATCCCGCCGGCCTCGACGACCCGCAGCGCGGCGTCGGCGTCGGCGGCCTCGACCACGTCGTGGCCGCATCGAAGCAGCGCCAGCGTGAGAAGGTCACGGTGGTCGGCGTCGTCGTCGGCGATCAGCACGGTGGCCACGTGATCTCCTTTCGGCGCGGGTGCGGAGTCTGCCGGTCTGTTCGGCGTGCCCCTGGAACCGCTTAGCCGTTTCGCGGGATTCGTGGCCCGCGGCTCGCCGTGATCATGACGGCCGCGAGCAGCAGCAGCGCCAGGGCGGCGGGCCACCGGGCCAGGCCGAGCAGCAGCTCGCCGACCGGGAGCGGGACCGTGGCGGTGCCGGTGGCGGCGGCCAGCTGCAGGACGGTACGCACCCACAGCGGGATCGTGACGAGGCCTCCGTCGGACGCGTCGGCGTGGAACGCGAACCGGATGCCGCCCCTCGTCGCGTCGAAGGCCATGCCGCCGTCCGGGATACCCGCGCCGATGGACCAGCCCGCCGCCGCGATCCGGGCCCGGGCCTGCTCGCGGTACGGCCCGACGGCCCCGGTCGCCGGGATCCGCGGGGTGATGATCCGGGTCGGCTCCACGTCGTCGCGGGCCATCAGGAAGCTCAGCACCGCCGGCTCGTCGTCGGCCGGGAACAGGTCTTTCTCGATGCTCACCGGCGTACCCGGGTAGGCGACCGTGGCGACCGCCCCGAGGTCGGGCCCGGCGGCGAACGCGTCGGCGGCGCGGGCGCCGATCCGGGCGGCGAGGACGCCTGCGAGCGCTGGGCGGCCGTGCGGGTGGCGGATCGGCCCCCGACCGTCGCCACCAGCACCGACACGAGGCACATCAGCACCGCGAACTGGGTGACGCCCCAGCCGTACGTCATGCTGAGCGACCAGAACGGCCAGCCCGGCGAGTCGGCCCGCAGGGTCTCCGCGACCAGTCCGGCCGTACCGATCAGGGTCAGCGGGGTGAGCGGGACCAGGGCGATGACGACCGGTTCCCGGGTCAGCGACCGGATCGCCCCGGTCGCCCGCTCGGTGCGGCGGCTCACCCATCCGGTGACGAACCACCCGAGCAGCGCGCCGGCCAGCCATCCGCCCCAGCTCAGCAGGGAGAGCCAGCGGGGCGTCATCCGGGTCAGCGTGGCGGTCACGTCGAAGCTGCCCGGCGGCGTGTCCACCACCGCGGTCGAGGTCTCGACCTCTATGACGATCTCGCCGCGGGTCGCGGTCAGCCGGGTGCCGTCCTGGTCGAGCTCGCCGGTCGCGATGACGGTGGAGCCCATCGGGACCGTCTTGCCGACGTCCCAGCCGGCCGCCGCGAGCCGGGCCGCGGTCGAGCACCTCGGTCGTCGACGGCTCGCTGATGTCGATGAACAGCCGGTCCCCGTCGCGCTCCGCCCAGTGCGTCACGCCCGGGAAGACGGAGTCCTGGATGGCGGCGAGGCGGGCGCCGGCCGGGAACTCCGGGCCGTCCTCCCAGCCGATCCGGGCCGCGAGGGCGGCGCCCAGGTAGGCGGTGCTGAGGGGGTCGGCCGGGTGCGGCCGCCCTCGGTCAGGGTGTCGAGGAGCTCTTCCCTGCGGGGCCCTTTCGGGTACGCCCGGAGCACCAGCTGGTAGCCGCTCACGCGGTCTGCTCCAGCCCGTGGCGCACCGACAACTGCCGCGCGGCGGTCAGGGCGTTGGTGCGCAGCCGTTCGGTCTCCACGTCCAGCGCGGCGGCGCCCTGGTCGGTGAGCCGGTAGTAGCGGCGGGTCCGCCCGTCGACGATCTCGTCGCGGTCGGGTTCGACCAGCCCCTCGGCGGCGAGCCGGTCCAGGGCCGCGTACAGGGTGCCGGCCTGGAGCTTCATCCGGCCGTCGGAGAGCCGGGCCACCTCCTGGAGCACCCCGTAGCCGTGCAGCGGGTGGCTTGCCAGGGCGGTCAGGATCCAGAAGGTCGGTTCCCGCATCGCTTTCGCCATGCGGGCAATATAAAGATGACTTGAATATCGGTCAACCGATCCGGCGCCCTACTCGTTCTTGAGCAGGGCGTCGGCGACCCGGGAGCAGCCCTGGCCGTCGACGGCGGCCCAAGCCTTGGCGGCCAGGGCTGCGCGGGCCGGCGGGCTCACCAGCAGCCTCCGGAGCACGTCGACGGCGGCCGCGGCGTCCTTGGGCTCGCGCAGGGCGGGCAGGTGGCCCAGGCCGGCCGCGAGGCCGCGGGCGGTCGTGCGGGCGTACCCGATGATCTGGTTGTCGACCACCCGGACCAGCGCTGCCGGCAGTCCCAGGCAGAGCAGCTCCCAGGTCGAGGTGCCGCTGGCGCTGATCACGACGTCGGCATCCGCCAGCAGCTTCGGCAGGTCGTCGGTGGGCTCGATGATGTCCAGTCGCTGCCCGGCGCCGGGTTCGAGGGCGAGCAGTTCGGCGCGGAGCCCCGGGTTCGCCGCCACGACGGTCGCCGTGCAGTCGATGCCGGTGCGGATCAGGAGCCGGGCCACGACCGGTGCCGCCCGGTACGCGTCCGTGCCGCCGAAGAACGCGACCACGCGCGGAGCCTCGGCCGCGCGGGGGACCGGCGGGGACGGCGGGCGCAACCGCCTGATGGCCTGTCGCAGCAGGGCGTAGTCCAGTCCGGCCAGCCGGATCGCGTCCGCGGGCAGCTCCGGTGCGGCCAGGTCGGCGTCGAGGTTCTGGTCGACGTACACGTCGGCGGGCATGCCCCGCAGGTCGCCGTCGACGATTGCCAGCACCGTCCGCCCCGACGCGCGCACGGCCGCCGCGTGCGCGGGCGGAAGCTCGTACGAGTCGACGACGACCGCGTCCAGCTCGAGCCGGTCCGCCGCCGCGACCAGCCCGGCCGGGTCGTACGGCGCCGAGTGCCAGGGCAGCCCGCGGCTGAGTAGCTGCTGCGCGGCCCAGTCCAGGCCGCCGAGGTCGCTGAGGAAGTGCACGGCCACCCCGCGGGAGGTCAGCTCCTCGGCCAGCCCCACGCAACGGACCAGGTGCCCGACGCCGGTCCGGGCCCCCGCATCACATCGAACCCCGATTCTCACGCCTGCGTCAGCTCTTTCTGGCGGACGTGCGCGTTCAGCCCGGCCAGTTCCGGACGGTCGGTGAGCCAGTCGGCGAGCGTGCGTACGGGCACCGGCCGGTCGCCGAAGTGCCCCACCACCGCCTCGATGAGTCGCCAGTCGTCCTCGGTGTCCAAGGTGAGCCGCAGGTGCGACAGGTCGGGTTGGAGGGTCAGGCCGAGCACCGTGAAATCGTACGGGTGGGAGTACACGTACGACGTCACATGGGTGCGATGGTGCTCCGCGGCCACCTTGTCGATCTGCCGCAACACCTCGGTACGCACGATCTCCACGTCCAGCCCGCGCGGCAGCGTACGGGCGATCGAGGTGCTCAGGTAATCGAGGTCCGGGGTGGCGGCGAAGACGTCGGCGGCCAGCATGATGAGCTCGGGGTCGAGCAGCGGGCAGTCCGCGGTGAAGCGCAGGACCGCGTCGGGGTCGTCCTCGCGCTCGTCCAGCACGCCGATGAAGCGGGTCAGCACGTCGTCGACGGGTCCACGGTGCACGGCGACGCCGATCGCCTCGCACTCGGCGGCCACCGCGTCGTCGCGGGTCTCCGTGGTGGTCGCCACGACGAGGCCGTCGAGGACGCCGCTGTCGCGCGCCGCCCGGACCACGCGGTCCAGCACGGTGCGGCCGCCGAGGCGCCGCAGCACCTTGCCGGGCAGCCGGGAGGAGCCCATCCGGGCCTGGACGATGCCGAGGGTACGCATAGAGATCCTTATCGGTTCTTCAGGAGCCGGACGGCCTTGCGGGCGGCGCGCGCCCCGAGGCGGGTGATGCGGTAGCCGGCCTTGCCGCTGAACATGTCGATCTGGAGCCGGGCGCGGCGCAGCTCGCGGTCGCGGCTGACCAGCTCCGACTCCACGTGCCGGATCCGTACGGCCGCGTCGGTCAGCTGTTCCTCGAGCCGCCGTACGCGCTCCTCGTGCTCCCGCACCGAGTCGGGGGCCGGCAGCGGCACGTCGTCCGCCGCGACGGTGCCGGTGGGAAGTCCTGCGGCCGCCAGCAGTACGCGGGTGAGCGATTCGGTGTCGCCGGCGGCGGGCCACGGCTGCTCGTATCCGCCGGCGAGCAGCATCGCCGCGAACCGGCGGACGGCCACCGCGGCCTCGACTCCGGGACGGGTGTCGTCCAGGACCGCGAACGCGGCGCCGTCGACCAGCACGTTGTCGGCCGTCGTCGTCGGCTGTTCGGCGACCCAGGCGGTGAGCAGGCGCCGCACCTCCGGCAGGTCATGGCGCAGGCAGGCACCGATGAGCAGTTCCTCGAGCAGCCGTCCGGGTGGGAGCTCCGGCAACGGGCCGGCACCGAGCACCGCCGGTGGCAGGCGCACCGGGCCGGCCGCGCCCCGGAAGGCGAGCACCACCCAGGCCGGGGCCAGCTCCGCGCCGAGTCCGGCGCGGATCGCGGCCGAGCTGAGGCGCCGGGGGTCGCTGAGCACCCGGCGGCCCGCGTAGGCGACACCGGCCGCGCCGGACGCGGCGGCGGCGAGGGCTCCCGCCGGCCCGTGGCGGAGGGCCGACTCGTCCGCGACGAACGTGGGTGCCGACGGCAGCGGCCAGGCGGTGCCCAGCCAGGTGACGGTCAGGCCGTCGGCGGTGAGCCGGTCGCGCAGGCGGGCGGGGGTGCCGGGCTTGTCGTCGTACTCGCCGACCGGGCGCCAGTCCGCGTCCGTGTGCGCGGAGGTCACGGTGGTCCGGTCGACGAGCTTGTGCACACCGAGCTCGTTCTCCACGCTGAGCAGCAGGGCGCCGCCGGGCAGCAGGGCCCGGTGCAGCGCCTGCACGCTCTCCGCCCAGTCGTATTGCGGGCCCTCCACCGCGGAGAGCCGGGCCACGCCGTCCAGGGCGACGATGACGTCGAACTGGTCGGTGAGCTTCGCCAGTGATCCACAGAGGATGGTCACGTCATGGTCGATCAGCGCGTCCGCGTCCAGTTCGCCACGGACCAGGCACGTGATCTTCGCGTTTCCGGGCAGCGCCGCGATCAGCGCCGGCGTGTGCGGCCCGGCCACCAGGACCCGCGCGCCTGCCGGGACGAGCGGGCGCAGCGCCTCGATCAGGTAGCCGTACGCCTGACCCCCGGCGGGCGTCGCGTCGGACCAGCCGGCCATCTCGCCACCGATGTGTCGAAGCGTCATCGCGGTGCCCACCCGAGGGTCTCGCGCAGCTCCGCCGGGGAGGCGAGCACACCGGCGCCCAGCTCGGCGAGGGCCGATTCGCGGGCGGCTTGCGGGTCGGGAGCCTGGCCGTGCAGCTCGGGCCACTGGCGGCGGATGCGCTCGGCGATCGTGCGTTCCTCGCCGGCCAGCTGCATGGGATCGCCGTAGACAGCGGGTTCGCAGCCGACCGCGGAGCCGTAGAGCACCGCGCTGCTCAGCCGGTTCGAGGCCACCCGGCGGTGCCGGCGCAGCTCGTCGAGCTGGTGGTGCAGGAAGCGGGTGTCCGTGCCTTGCCAGCGCAGGCCGCGGTAGCCGTGGCAGATCACCCGGCCGGCCTGCTCGTAGCGGCGGCGGGTCCGGTCGTCGCGGTACTCGTGCCAGTACAGGCAGAAGGTGACCGGGCCGTCCTCGGTCGCCAGGATCTCGTCGATCAGCCGCTGATGGTTCCCGGCGATGTGCTGGCCCTCCCAGCCGTGGAACGGGTACCAGATCGTGCCTTCGCGGGGCGTACCGTCGTCGGGTCCGGCCATCTCGAGCAGGTAGAGGAAGGGCGCGCCCACGGTGGTGGCGTAGCGGCGGCCCATCGACCACGCGCGCCGCCGGGTCTGCTCCGACCAGACGAAGATCGGGCGGCCGGAGACGTACGGCGTCCCCGCCCCGAGCCCGTCCACCACGTTCCAGCCGTGCTGCAGGTAGCCGTTGATCCGGGGCGGATCGTCGGGGTCGAGCCCGCAGTACGCGGCCAGCACGTGCGCGTGGCCGTAGAAGTGGTTCGCGTGGTGCACGGGTTCAGCTCTCCAGAACGGTACGCAGGGTCTCGACCACGCGGTCCTGCTCGGCGTCGGTGAGGTCGTAGAAGAGCGGCAGGGACAGCTGTTCGGCGTAGAAGGCCTCCGCGTTCGGGCACATGCCGCGCCGGTAGCCGAGGTCCTCGTAGACCGGGTGCCAGTACACAGGCACGTAGTTGACCTGCACCCCGACGCCGGCCGCGCGCATCCGGTCGAACACCTCGCGGCGGCGGCCGTCGAGCACCCGTACGGGATAGAGATGCCGCATCGGGTCGACGTGGTCGCGCGTGGCAGGCAGCCGCAGTCCCGGCACGTCCGCGAGCAACTCGTCGTAGCGGGCGCTCAGCTGCTGCCGGCGCGCCTTGAACGCGGGCAGCCGGCGCAGCTGGGAGCTGCCCATCGCGCAGAGCACGTCGGGCAGCCGGTAGTTGAGCCCGAACTCGTGCACCTCCTGGTGCCAGCCGCCCTCGTCCGGGTGGCGCATCCGAGCCCGGTCCCGCACCAGGCCGACCGTGCGGAACACCCGGGCCCGCCGCAGCAGCTCGGGATCCGTGGACGCGACCGCCCCGCCCTCGCCGGTGGTCAGATTCTTGGTGGGGAAGAACGAGAAGGTGGTCAGGTCGGCGAGCGTGCCGACCGGCCTTCCCCAGTACGTCGACCCGATGGCGTGCGCGGCGTCCGCGATCAGCACCGCATCGACGCTGTCGGCCACCTTGCGCAGGGCGTCGTACTCGGCGGGGTGGCCGGCGTAGTCCACCGCGGTGATCGCCCTCGTGCGCGGGGTCACCGCCGCCTCGACGGCGAACGGGTCGAGGTTGGCGGTGTCCTCCTCGACGTCGGCGAAGACCACGGTCGCGCCGAGCATCGAGGCCGTGCCGGCGGTGGCGTAGAAGGTCATCGGGGTGGTGATGACCTCGTCGCCGGGCCCGATCCCCGCGGCCGCATACGCCGTGTGCAGCGCCGCGGTGCCGTTGATGACCGCGGCGCAGGGCGCGCCGGCGACCTCCGCCAGATCCTTCTCGAACTGCTCCACGCGAGGGCCGGTGGTGAGCCAGTCGCTGCGCAGCGCGGCGGTGACCGCCTCGACGTCGTCCTCGGTGACGTGCTGCCGTCCGTACGGCAGCATCACTTGTCCCCGATGAGGTCGCGCATCTCGTCGACCTCCAGCCACAGGTCGTTGTTGTCGGAGCGGTAGTTGAAGCCGTCGGCGACCGGCTCGCCGCCCTTCGGGGTCTCGTAGCCCCAGCTGGCGACGACGGGCTGGACGACGTAGCGGTCCGGGAAACGCAGCGTCCGGCGGCTGTCGTCGGAGGCGATCATCTCCTCGTGCAGCTTCTCGCCGGGGCGGATGCCGGTCTCGTGCGTGGGGGCGTCCGGCGCGACCGCCTCGACCAGGTCGAGGATGCGCATGCTCGGGATGCGCGGCACGAACAGCTCGCCGCCCTGCATGACGTCGAAGGAGTCGACGACGAATCGGACCGCCTGCTCGAGGGTGATCCAGAAGCGGGTCATCCGCTTGTCGGTGATCGGCAGGCTCCGGCCCTCGGCGTTGAGCCGGCGGAACAGCGGCACGACCGAGCCACGGCTGCCCATCACGTTGCCGTAGCGCACCACCGAGAACCGGGTGGGGTGGGTCGCGGCGTAGTGGTTGCCCGCGATGAACAGCTTGTCGGCGACCAGCTTCGTGGCGCCGTACAGGTTGATCGGGCTGGAGGCCTTGTCGGTGGACAGGGCGACCACCCGCTGCACCCCGGCGTTGATGGCGGCGTCGATGACGTTCTGCGAGCCGTTGATGTTCGTCGCGACGAACTCCGACGGGTTGTACTCGGCGGTGTCGACCTGCTTGAGTGCGGCCGCGTGGATCACGTGGTCGACGCCGTGCATGGCCCGGTCGAGGCGGTCCTTGTCGCGGATGTCGCCCAGGAAGAAGCGCAGCCGCGGATCGTCGCCGAACATCTGGCGGACCTCGTACTGCTTCAGCTCGTCGCGGCTGAACACCACGATGCGCTGCGGGTCCAGATGCGCCAGTGCGTGGCCCAGGAATGCCTTCCCGAACGAACCGGTAGCGCCGGTGACCAGGATCGACGATCCACTCAACACACTCATGTAATTGCTCCCGGGGGGTGGGCACGGGCAATGAACGGCGAAAGCATAACCACGCCGACCGGCGATTCCAGGGGCTGGAACAAATGCCAGGTTCAATTCACGGCGAGTTCAACTCGTTGTTGTCACCGCGTAGCGACCGCTGGGGCAAGGTGGTTTCCTTCGTCCATCCGCCCTGGGAGTAACACCGTGATTGAGCTGCAGAGACTGCGTGAAGCATTCCGGACGTCGCTGGATCTGCCGCCGGACGCTCCCGTGGACGAACTGCACTATCAGGACAATGACAAGTGGGATTCGCTGGCCCACATGTCGCTCGTCGCCGCCATCGAAGATGAATTCTCGGTAATGATCGACACGGACGACGTGATCAATATGTCCAGTTTCCACGAGGCCATGCGAATTCTCGGTAAATACGGGGTGGACTTCGATGCCTGATCGGGTTGCGCTCGTCACCGGCGCATCCCGCGGCATCGGGCGCGCGGTCGCCCAGCGACTCGCCGAGCAGGGCCACGACCTTGTCGTGCACGGCCACCGCGCCGACGTCGTCGAGGCGGCGGCGGCCCAGCTCGCCGACAAGTACGGCGTCGAGGTCGTCGCCACCCACGGCGACGTGGCCGACCCGGAGACGGGCCGCACGATGATGCGGGTCGCCTTCGAGCGCTTCCGCCGGATCGACGCCCTGGTGGTCAACGCCGGCACGCACGCGGCCGGAATGCTCGGCATGACCGACGACGCCACGGTCCAGCGGCTCTTCGCCGTGAACGCGGTGGGTGCGGTGTACACGTTGCAGGGAGCGGTCCGCCTGCTCGGCCGGGGCCGCAACCCCGCGGTCGTGCTGGTCTCGTCGATCACCGGCACTCAGGGCGTCGCAGGTCAGGCGGTCTACGCCGCGTCGAAGGCCGCGGTCAGCGCCCTCGCCCGCTCGGCCGCCAAGGAACTCGGCCCGCGCGGCATCCGGGTCAACGCCGTGGCGCCGGGATTCATCGCCACCGACATGCTCGATACGCTCGACGGCGAGGGCCGCGCGAAGCGGGTCTCCGCCACCGCCCTCGGCCGGCTCGGCGAGGCCGACGAGGTCGCGGACGTCGTGGCGTTCCTGCTCTCCGGGCAGGCCCGGTTCGTGACCGGGCAGGTGCTCGGGGTCGACGGAGGACTCACGCTGTGAACCTGCTCCATCACGGAGCCCGGGTGCTCGACGCCGCGACGGGTGCGGTCCTGCGCCGCAGCCACGTGGACGCGGTGGCGGCCGGGTTCGAAAAGCTGCCGCCGGGCGTCGTCTTCGCGCTGACCCCCACCGAGGTGGGCGCGGTGGCCCGGTATCTCGGCGCGCTCGTCGCCCGCCGGCCCGTCGCGCTGCTCGACCCGGACCTCGACCGGGCGGTGCTGCTCGCACTGATCGAGCGGTTCGAGCCGGTCCAGGTCACCGGGGTCACCTCGGCGCCGCCCGACGGCTACCGCGCCGAGGACGACACCTGGATCCGCGAGTCGCCGGCCGTCGAGCCGCACCCGGAGCTGGCGTTGCTGCTCACCACGAGCGGCTCGACGGGCAATCCCAAGCTGGTGCGGCTGTCCCGGACCGCGGTGCTCACCAATGCGGCCGCGATCGGAGAGAGCCTCGGCATCACCGCCGACGACATCGCGCCGACCACGCTGCCGCTGTTCTACACGTACGGGCTGTCGGTGCTCAACAGCCACCTGCTGCGCGGCGCGACCGTGGTGCTCGAGCGCAGCGGCATCCTGCAGCGCGACTTCTGGCGCGCGGTCGGGAGGCACGGCGTCACCTCGCTCGCCGCGGTGCCGTACCAGTACGAGATGTTGCGCCGGCTGCGCTTCGACCCGGCGGCGCACCCGAGCCTGCGGACCCTCACCCAGGCCGGCGGGCGGCTGCGACCCGAGCTGGTCGAGGACTTCGCGCAGCGGATGGCGGCCGTCGACGGCCGTCTTTTCGTCATGTACGGCCAGACCGAGGCGACCGCCCGGATGACGGTGCTCCCGCCCGACCGGATCAAGGACAAGCTCGGTTCCGCGGGCCTCCCGATCCCCGGCGGGTACATCTCGATCGCGGACGGGGAGGTCGTCTACACCGGGATGAACGTCATGATGGGGTACGCCGAGAGCGCCGCCGACCTGGCCCGCGGCGACGACCTGGGCGGCGTGCTGCGCACCGGCGACCTGGGCCACCTCGACGACGAGGGCTTCCTGTTCCTCACCGGCCGGCTCAAGCGCATCGGCAAGGTCTTCGGCGTCCGCGTGAACCTCGACGACGTCGAGCGCAGCCTGGCGGCACACGGCACCGTGGCGGCGGTGGCCGGCGACGACAAGCTGCACGTGTTCGTCGAGGGCGCGGACGCCGAGCTCACCCGTTCCGTCCGCGAGGAGCTGGCGGTCTTCCTGGGCACCCACTTCTCGGGCCTGGACGTCCGCGGGATCGACGCGCTGCCGCTGCTGCCCACCGGCAAGATCGACTACCGGTCGCTGGAGGCCTTCCGATGAGTCTGTTCACCCAGGGGCAGGACGCTCGGGAGGCGTTGCTGCACAAGGAACTCTCCGAGCTGACCGAGCACCACCGCGCCCACTGCGCCGAGTACGACCGCATCCTCACCGCGTCGGGCTTCACGTCCGCGGAGACGGTAGCCGGATTGCCGTGGATGCCCGTACGCCTCTTCAAGAACCTGGAACTGAAGAGCATCCCGGACGACGAGGTGTTCAAGGTCCTGACATCGAGCGGGACCACCGGCGAGGTCAGCCGGATCTACCTGGACAAGGCGGCGGCCGCGACCCAGACCCGGCAGTTGGGGGCGACCCTGCAGACGGTGCTGGGGCCGAAGCGGCTGCCGATGATCCTCGCCGATTCGCGCGGCATCCTGAAGGACCGCCGCTCGTTCAGCGCCCGTGGCGCCGGGGTGCTGGGCATGGCGACGTTCGGCCGCGACCATGCCTGGGCGCTCGACGTCGACGGCCGGCCCGACCTGCCCGCGCTGCGGACGTTCCTCGACAGGCACGGCACCGGACCGTTCCTCATCTTCGGCTTCACCTACCTCGTCTGGCTGCACCTCTACGAGGTCGCCCGCGAGCACGGCCTCGACCTGAGCAACGGCATCCTCATCCACTCCGGTGGCTGGAAGAAGCTCGTCGACCAGGCCGTCTCGCCGGAGGAGTTCCGCCGGCGGCTGCGCGACGACACCGGCCTGACCCGGATGCACAACTTCTACGGCATGGTCGAGCAGATCGGCACGATCTTCCTGGAGGGGCCGTCCGGCGGATCGCTCTACTGCCCGGACTTCGCCGACGTCATCATCCGCAACCCGCGGACGTGGGAGCAGCAGCCGGTGGGCGAGCCGGGGCTCATCGAGGTCGTGAGCACGCTGCCGACCTCGTACCCGGGCCACGTGCTGCTCACCGAGGACCTCGGCGTCCTCGACGGGGTCGACGACGGCGACTGGCCGGGCAAGCGCTTCTCCGTCATCGGGCGGCTGCCGCGCGCCGAGGCCCGGGGTTGCAGCGACACGTATCGGGAGGCGGCATGACCGACTGCACCGAGCCACGCTCGCCGCGAGCTGCCGTCGGCCGCGACGGTGAGGGCCAGGAGGGCATGCCCAGCCGGCTCAGCATGAGGTTCCGGTTCGGAGAGCCGGGGGAGCTGACCGCTCCGTCGGACGACCGGCTCACCGTCGGCGATCCGCGGGTCGTGGACTTCCTGAGCCGCTTCGCGCGGCGGTTGCTGGCGCCGGCCGTCGCCCGGCGGCATCCGGAGCTGGGCTCGCTCGGCTACTTCCTGCGGCCGGCCGAGCTCAACCGGGCCGTGAGCCGCATGCAACGCGACGACGACACGTACGTCTTCCCGCGCGGCACCGTCTTCCACGTGCCGCCGGCCAATGTGGACACCATCTTCGTGTACTCCTGGGCGCTGTCCGCGCTCGCCGGGAACCACAACGTCGTCCGCATCTCGTCGCGGTCGGCCGGCGCCGCCGAGACCGTGCTGGCGGCGCTGAACACGACCCTGGCCGACGCCGACCCGGTGATCGGGCGGACCCAGCGCATGGTCACGTACGGCCGCAACGACCAGCTGACCGCCGACCTGAGCGCGTGGTGTGACCTGCGGGTCATCTGGGGCGGCGACTCGGCCGTCGAGGCGATCCGCCGGCATCCGCTGCGTCCCTCGGCGCGCGACCTGACGTTCCCGGACCGCACTTCGTGGGCGGCGCTCTCGGTTCCGGGATGGCACGCCGCCGATGCGAGTGCCCGCCGAGCCGCCGTGGTCGGGTTCTCCAACGACGCGTACTGGTTCGACCAGGCCGCGTGTTCCTCGCCACGCACGGTGTTCCTGGTCGGTGGTACGCCGGCCGACGCTGCGGCTTCGCGCGAGGAGTTCCTTGAAGAGCTCGGGGACGTGGTCGACCGTCGCGGCTGGGTGGTCGACGCGGCGATGGCGGTGGAGAAACGGGTCAACGCGTACGGGCTCGCGGCGAGCGGGGCGGTGTCCGCGCTGGCGTTCCCGGGCAACGCGGTGACCTCGCTGTCCCTGACCGGCGTGGCGGAGGCGCCACGGCGCTGGATCGGGGCGGGCGCGTTCCCGTTCGCGCACGTCGCCACCCTGGGCGAGCTCGTGCCGGCGATGAACCGCCAGGACCAGACCTTCAGCCACTTCGGGTTCGCGGCGCCCGACCTGCACGCGTTCGCGACCGCGCTGGGCGGCCGCGGGGTCGACCGGATCGTGCCGTTCGGCTCGGCTCTCACCTTCAGCGCGATCTGGGACGGCTACGACCTGCCCCGCGAGTTCACCCGGTTGACCACCGTCGAGACGTAGTGGTGAGCAGCATCGTGCTGTCGGTCGTGGTGCCGATGTACAACGAGGAGGCGGTCATCCCCGCGCTCGTCGCCCGGCTGCGTCCGGTGCTGGACGGGATGGGAGTGCCGTACGAGGTGGTCGCGGTCGACGACGGCAGCGCCGACCGGACCGCCGCGCTGCTCCTCGATCACTGCGGCATCTGGCCGGAGCTGCGCCTGGTCAAGCTCCGGCGCAACAGTGGCCATCAGGCGGCGCTCACCGCGGGACTGCACCGGTCCCGCGGCGACTGGGTGGTCAGCATCGACGCCGACCTGCAGGACCCGCCGGAGACCATCCCGGAGATGCTGACGCTGGCCCGCGACCGCGGTCTCGACGTCGTGTACGGCGTCCGCGCCGACCGCAGCACCGACACCCCGTTCAAGCGGTACACCGCGGGCGCGTACTACCGCCTGATGCGCCGGCTCATCGGTGGCGACGTACCGTCCCAGGCCGGCGATTTCCGGTTGCTCAGCCGCGAGGCGGTCGACGTGCTCAGGGCGCTGCCCGAGCGCACCCCGGTGTACCGGCTGCTCGTGCCGTCCCTCGGATTCGCGTCCGGCTCGGTCTCCTACGTACGGGAGCAGCGCGCCGCAGGCGACACCAAGTACCCCCTGCGCAAGATGGTCGAGCTGGCGTGGGACAGCGCGGCGGACTTCTCGGCGGCGCCGCTGCGGATAGCGACCTGGCTCGGCGCGCTCGCCTTCCTCGCCTGCCTGGCGCTGATGGTCTTCGGGATCGTGGTGTGGGCCAACGGCACGGTGATCCCGGGCTGGACATCGCTGTTCCTGGCCGTGCTCCTGCTCGCCGCGGTGCAGCTGATCTGCCTGGGCCTGCTCGGCGAGTACGTCGCGCGGATCTACCGTACGGTGCAGAGCCGGCCGCCCTTCCACGTCGCATCCGACTCGATCGAAGCGCCGCAGCAACGTCCGGCTGCCGCGGCGCGGTGACCGGCGTCCTGAGACCGCTGCCCTGGGTCGTCGCGGCGGCCGTGTTCGCCGGCGCGCTGCTCGCGACCGGAACACCCGGCGTTGACGTCGCGGTCTACGGCGCCTATCTGCTCGCCGGGATCGTCGTGCCGGGCACGCTCGTGCACCGCGCGCTCCGCGGCAGCCGCGGCAACCTTCCCGAGGACATGGGGCTCGGCGCCGCCACCGGACTCGTCGTGCAACTCGCGGGCTGGGTGCTCGCCGCGGCCACGGGCCTGCAGCCGCTGCTGCGCTGGTGGCCTGTGCTGGTCATCGCGGTGTTCGTGGCCGTACCCGCGTTGCGCCGGCATTGGCGGATCGCCGAGCCGCAGCCGCTGCCGCTGCGCTGGTCCTGGATGGTCTGCGGGGTGCTGATCGGCGTCGTCGCCCTGGGAGTGGCCGCGTGGACCACGACGCCGTTGCCGCCCGCCGACACCGTCTACTACCCGGACCTCATGTACCACCTGGCGCTGGTGCACGAGATGACCCGGTCCATGCCGTTCGAGGTGCCGCAGCTCGCCGGCGACACGCTGCGCTACCACTACCTGTCGGACGCGGACATGGCCGCCGCCAGCATGATCACGGGTATCGCGCCCACCACCGTGCTGCTGCGGCTGTGGATGGTGCCGATCGGTGCCGTCGCGGTGCTCGTGCTCGCCGCGCTGACCCGGGACGTGAGCGGCCGGTGGTGGGCAGGGCCGCCGGCCGCCGGGGTCGCCCTGCTCGGCCTGCCCCTCGCTCTGGGTGCGCCGATCGAGGCGTACGGCGGGACGTCGCTGTCCTTCTCGAGCCCTTCCCAGACGTACGCGATGCCGCTGCTGGCGCTGCTCGTGGTGATCGCCGTCGACGTGCTGCGCGGCGAGCGGCTCGGGGTGGCCTGGATCCTCGTCCCCCCGCTCGCGCTCGCCTGTGCGGGTGCCAAATCGAGCTCCCTCCCGCCGCTGGTCGTGGGCCTGCTCCTCGCGGGCGTCGCGGTCGCCCGGGACCGGGCCCGGCTGCGGGCGACGGCCGGGCTCCTCGCACTCGTGATCGTGGCGATGCTGGCCGGGATGCGGTTGTTCGCCGGCGGGGGAGCGGGGACCCTCGGCGTCCAGCCGCTCAGCCTGCTGCGCTGGATGGAGCCGTACGCCACGAGCCTGGGCCGCTTCGACGGGGTGGTCCCGGGCGGGTTGCTGCCGCCGGGGGTCCAGCAGGCGGACGCCGGTGGCTGGTATCTCATCTCGGGGATCATCGTGTGGTGGCTGGTCTCCCAGTCGCCGCGGCTGCTCGGGATCGCCGGGCTGCCGGGCCGCGGGCTGCGGCGCGACCCGGCGGCGTGGCTGCTGGCCGGGATGACCGCCGCGGGTACGGCCGCGGCCTGGCTGCTCTGGCATCCGTCGGCGAGCCAGCTCTACTTCTTCCTCTGCGCGGCGCCCTTCGGCGCGGTGCTGACCACCTGGCTGCTCGCCGGCCTGACCCGCCGCTGGTGGGTGCCGGTCGCCGGCTTCGCGGCCGGCGCGGCGTGGGCCGTGCTCGCACCCGCGGTGCCGCCCCCGCAGGATCAGACCTCCCTGGCGGAGTGGGGCTGGACGATCGCCCTGCCGGTCCTGCGCACCCTGCCGTTCGTCGCGGCGGCCGCCGCGGTCCTGCTGATCCTGCGCAGACGGCCGCGGGCGCTGGGGGCCGGCATCGTCGCGGCGGTGCTGGGGGCGGGTCTGGCCACCGGTGTGACCGTGTCCGTCGAGGAAGCCCTGGACGCGGGGCGGGAACAGCCGCCGACCGCACGCCTGGTCACCCGGGAGGAGATGAGCGCGGCACTGTGGCTGGACGACCACGCCGCCGCCGATGACGTGGTCGCCACGAACGTGCACTGCGTACCGATGGGCCGCTACCAGCCGTGCGACGCCCGGGCCTTCTGGGTGGCCGGGCTCGGGGGCCGGCGCACGCTGGTGGAGAGCTGGGCCTACTCCGACGCCGCTGTCGCGGCCAACGGGCTGGACGGCCTGAAGTACGTCCTGCAGCCTCCGCCGGACCCGGTGCGGTACGAGCTCAACCAGCGGGTCTTCACCGAGGCATATCCCTTGGGACTGGACGCGCTGCGCGATGCCGGCGTCAGGTGGCTCTTCGCCGACAGCCGGGCGGGTGCGGTCTCCCCGCTGCTCGCCCGGCTGGCGCGGCTGCGCTACACGTCCGGCCCGGTCGGCGTCTACGAGCTCGGCGGGATCACGGCGCCACCTCGATGACGACCTTGCCGCGGAGCCGGCCGGCCTCGCTCGCCTCGTGCACCCGGGGCAGGTCCGCGAGCGGGTGCCGGGCGCTGACGTCGACGCGTACCGCGCCGGCGTCGATGCGCTCGACGACCTGGGCCAGCTGGGCGGCGTCGCTGCGGACGTACATGCTGACGGTTCTGACCTTGCGCTCGGTGTCCTCGGGCGCCGGGGAGGCGGTGGTCACCACGACGCCGCCCGGGCGCACGAGCCGGACCAGAGCCGCCATCGCCGCGTCGTCCGCACGGACCAGGTTGAGCACTACGTCGACGGGCTCGGTCACGGTGTCGGCGACCGGGCCGGCGGTGTAGTCGAGGAGCTCGTCGGCGCCCTGCTCCCGCACCGTCCGGGCACTGCGGGCACTCGCGGTGGCGAGCACGTGGGCACCGGCCGCCTTGGCGAACTGCACCGCATAGCCGCCGACGCCGCCGCCCGCACCGTTGATCAGCACGCGCTGCCCGGCCTGGAGCCCGGCATGCTCGAAGAGGCCCTGCCAGGCGGTGAGTGCGACGGCCGGCACGGCGGCCGCATCGGCGAGCGGAATGCTCGCGGGCGCGGCGGTGAGTACGTCGGCCGGGGCGGCGACCCACTCGGCGGCGGCGCCCGCCTCGGTCATCGGCAGGAACCCGATGACCCGGCGCCCGTCCTCGGTGGTGCCGGCGACGTCGACGCCGGGGGTGTGCGGCAGCGTGAGCGGCATCGCCTCGCGCAGGTAGCCGGCGCGCAGCGCGGCGTCGACCGGGTTGAACGAGGTGGCGGCGACCCTGACCAGCACCTGGCCCGGGCCGGCGACGGGCCGGTCGATCTCGTCCGGACGCAGCACGCCCGGGTCGCCGAAGTCGTGGAAGCGGATGGCGCGCATGGTTCCTCCTACGATCAATTTGCTTCGAACTCGAAGCACTTTGCGACCGTAGCACGCTTCGAATTCGAAGCAAGTAGAATGGGGCGTGACCGATGCCACGTGGTTGGATGCCGAACAGCTCGCCGCCTACTTCGCCCTGAAGGAGGTCGGCAGTCTGCTCGAGCACGCCGTCGAGCAGCAGCTGCGGGTCGACGGTGGGCTGAGCGGCCCGCAGTTCCAGATCCTGGCCCGGCTCGCCGACTCGCCGGCCGGTCACCTGCGCATGACCGACCTCGCGGACGGCCTGGTCTACAGCCGCAGCGGCCTCACGTACCAGGCGGCTCAGCTGGAGAAGGCGGGACTGATCACCCGGGCGCCCGCGGAGGACGACGAGCGCAGCACCGTCGTGGCCCTCACGCCGAGCGGCCGGGAGCGGCTCGGCAGGGTCATGCCGGGGCACATCGAGGTGGTGCAGCGGCTGCTGCTCAGCTCGCTCAGCCGCAAGGACATGGCGGCGATCACAGAGATCCTCGGCCGAGTCCGCGACCGGATGCGGACGGCGCCGCCACGCTCGGCCGCGCCCCGGCGCTCGGCCGGGGCGCGCAAGCCCGCTGTCTAGAGCGGAAGGACCGCGGTGAGGGTGGTGCCGCCGCCGTCGGGGCTCTCGACGTTCATGACCCCGCCGGCCGCCTCGACCCGGTCCGCCAGCCCGGCCAGGCCGTGCCCCTTGGCGAGGCTCGCCCCGCCCACCCCGTCGTCGGCGACCGTGATCATCAGGCCGGTCGGCGCGCGCCGGACGCTGACCTGCACCTCCGCCGCGTGACTGTGCTTCGCCACGTTGGTGAGCGCCTCGGCGACCACGAAGTACGCCGTGGTCTCCACCGCCGGGTCGAGCCGCGACATCGGCGGCGCGTCCAGGTCCACCGGAACGGTGCTGCGCCCGGCCAGCGCGGTCAGCGCTGCCTGCAGGCCCCGGTCCACCAGGATCGGCGGGGCGATTCCCCGGGAGAGGGCGCGCAGCTCGTCCAGCGTCTCGCGGGTCTGGGCCAGCGCCTCCGCCACGGTGGCTCGCGCCGCCTCCGGATCGGTGGTGAACTGCTGCTCGGCGCGGCCGAGGTCCATCGCCAGGCGTACCAGTCGCTGCTGCGGGCCGTCGTGGATGTCGCGCTCCAGCCGGCGCAGCGCGGTCGCCTCCGCCGAGACGGCGGCCGCCTTCTGGGCCTGGGCGGTGTCGCGGGCGGCCTCCGCCTCGGCGACCTGCTCCCGCAGCTCGGTGACGCCGCTCAGCAGCCCCCGGGCGAACAGCGCCTCCATCAGCGCCGTGCCGCGCAGCACCGGATAGAGGGTGCCGAGGAAGAAGAAGCCGAGCGCCAGGTGGAAGACGATCCGGGTGGACCAGGCGTCGCCCATGCCGAGCAGCTCCGGCAGATCCGAGTTGTCCGGGCCGCGCGGGATCGACCAGTCCCACAGCGGGAACGTGAGGCCGCCGAGCGTGCCCGCCCACCAGGTCACCGCGAAGCAGAATGCGATGGTGCTCGGGATGAACCGGAACACGCCGTGCAGCAGGTCCAGCCAGGCCTGGCCGTCGCTGAGCGGGACGAGGACCCGCTTGCCGAAGCTCGCGCCCGGCCGGGCCCGCTTGTAATACGGATGCGGCAGCCGCCGCCCCAGCACCGGGCCGATCCGCGCCCGCTCGACGGTGGCGAAACCGCGCGCCAGCATCAGCGTGCCGAGCAGGACGGGAACGCCGACCCAGATGATCGCGGTGCCCACGCCGAGGGCGAACCCGGTGACGCAGAGGACGATGGTGACGATGCCCAGCGGGAAGCCGAGCAGGATGAACTGGGTGTCGAGCCCGATCTGCCGCACGAGGCGCCGGACCGGGGACCGATATTCCGGCGCCGAGGCGATGCTGGTGGTCATGCCGTCGACGCTAGTCACCGGACGCCTCCCGGCCGATCCCGCAGACCGCCCGACCGGCGGTAGGGTTAACCCCACCTGATTTCCGCCTCCGGGTGCTGCCGGTGCGCGATGCTGACCTCGTGGGTAAAGAGACCGGCCTGCACGAGCAGGTGCAGCGGCGGCTCGACGCGCTGGTCAACGGCGGGCGCGAGATCGGGGTGCAGTTCGCCGCATACCTGGACGGGCGGCTGATCGTGAACGCCGCCGCCGGGCTCGCCGACGAGTCCACCGGTGCCCCGGTCACCCCGGACACCCCCTTCCTCAACTACTCGTCCGGCAAGGGTCTGGCCAGCACGGTGGTGCACGTCCTGGCCGGGCGGGGGGATCTCGACTACGACTTACGCATCGCCGACGTGTGGCCGGAGTACGGGCGGCACGGCAAGCAGGACACCACGCTCGGGCACGTCCTCCTGCACGCGGCCGGGGTGCCGTGGCTGCCCGCGTACACGATGCCGCAGGACCTGCTCGACTGGGACAAGATGTGCCGGTCCATCGCGGGCGCGCACCCGGTGTGGACGCCCGGTACGCAGCACGGCCTGCACGAGTGGACGTACGGCTGGCTCGTCGGCGAGGTGGTCCGCCGGGTCACGCACCGGCCGATCGGCTGGGTCCTCGCCGAGGAGATCTCCCGCCCGCTCGGCGTCGACCGCGAGCTGTTCTTCGGCGTACCCCCGGAGCTGGTGAACCGGGTCGCCCGGCTCAAGGACCGCAGCTGGTCGGCGGCGCTGGACCGGCTCAGCGCCCGGGTGGAGCACTTCGACCGGGTCTACCCGATGGGGATACGCCCCGACGCCACCCTCGCGAACCGCCGCGACCTGCTGCGCGCCGACATCCCGTCGACCGCGGTCATGAGCGCCCGGGGCATCGCCCGCGTGTACGCCGCGCTGATGGGCGAGGTGGACGGCGTACGGCTGATCTCCCCGGAGCGGCTCCGGACGATCAGCGCCGTGGCGACGACGGGCCCGGACTGGACGATCGGCGCCGACCTGCCCAAGACCCTCGGGTACGCCGCCCGCCCCGGCTCCACGCGCGTCGGCTGGAGCAGTGCGGGCGGCGGCCTGACCGGCTTCCACCCCGAGCTCAACCTGGCCGTGGCGGCGACAAGGAACCACCTCAGCGGGGATCACGACGACCCGCTGGAGGACATCGCGACGGCCGTGCACGCCGCCGTCGCCGCTGCCTGAAAGAAATCCGCGACCCGTGAACCGGCGTACCGGGGCGCCCGTTGTTGCTGTCCGAACGGGGCCGGAACCGGGCGACGGGAGGAGCGGCTGTGACGACGAGAGCGTGGCGATGGATAGCCGTCATCGTCCTCGCCGCGACGGCGGTGGTGGGGCTCGGCGCGCTCGCGTCGACCCCGGCCCGGGCCGACGACAAGTTCAAGCTGGACGTCGACAACCAGATGGCCGCGGACGTCGAGTTCTGCCTGCGCTCCACCACCTCCGGGGTGGTGCGGGACTGCACCGGCCGGATCAACACCCGCAAGACGGACACGCTGTACATCGACTACAAGCAGGGTGACCAGATCTATCTCGACTACGAGGTGTTCGGGGAGCACACCCACGACGGCAACCTCATCACCGGTGCCTCCAACTGCAAGCTGACCGGCACCGTCACCTCACCCCACATGTCCTGCAACGTGCCGGACTCGGCGAACGTCTACAAGGTCGACGTCGACAACAAGATGGGCGCGGACACCGAGTTCTGCATCAGAACCACGACCTCGGGAACGAAACGCTCCTGTTCGGGCCGGCTGAACGCCCGCAAGACGGCGACCCTCTACATCGAGTACAAGGAGGGCGACGTCGTCTATCTCGACTTCGAGATCTTCGGCGAGCACACCCACGACGGCAACGTCATCACGGGCGGTCATCAGTGCACCGCCGAGGGCATCATCAACGCCACCAAAGTGGACTGTCACGTGCCGACCAGCGATGCTCCGGGACGCAAGTTCTCGGAAAAGCCCATGTCTCCGTACGCGATCGACGTCAACAACCCCAACAGCGACATGATGTCGCTGCTCGGCCTGCTCGCGTGGTGTGTCAGCGCCTGCTGCGTGGCGGGCCTGGTCCTGACCGGCGTCAGCATGTCCCTGCAGCTGCGGCGGGGCGAGCCGGGGGAGTTCAGCACCCACTGGCGAGGGGCGTTCCTGGTCGCCGTCAGCTGTTTCATCGGGACGACCGCCGGGCCGATCGTCGCCTTCCTCGACCTCGTCTGACCGGCGCGGCCTGCGCTGCTCACCATCCACACCCAAGGGGAGAAACCATGTCCATGTCCGGTCTCTACTACTCCGCAGTGGGCCGAGTGCTGGCCGAACCGGCGCCGCCCGGCGGAGGCGGCGGCGTCCCCACGCCGGTCAAGACCGCGCCGGGCGAGCTGATCACCGCGGTCGGCAAGGGTCTCGGCCTGGTCGCCTGGGCCGGCACCGCGGCGGGCGTGGCCGGCGTCCTCATCACGGGCATGATGATGGCGATCTCGCACAAGCGCGGCGAGACCTCGGAACACATGAGCCGGCTCGGCATGGTGCTCGGCGGCTGTGTGCTCGTCTCCGTCGCCGGCCCGGTCGTGAACTTCTTCTTCTGATGCGCAGAACCGATTCCGGTACGGCGGACGACCGGCCGTTCTGGCACCAACGGGGCTGGCAGCTGTCGGCCGCCTTCCTCGGACTCGTGCTGTGCTCGGGTGCCGTCACCGCGGTCGTCGGCGTCTCCGGCGACGGGACGGACGATCAGCCCCGGGCGGCGGCCGGTCCCCTGGTGCCCGGCGTCGCCGACGGGCAGTCCCGCCCGGCCGGTTGCCGTACCGACGACGGGGACCAGCGCCCGCCGCAGCAGGCGCCGGAGGACGTCACCTGGCGACCGCTCAACGGCGCGAAGATCCCGGTGTCCCCGTCGGCGGGGCCGGTGCAGGAGAGCGGACCGGTGCTGTGGTGCTTCGCGCACACGCCGATGGGCGCGGTCATGGCGGCGAACGTCATCCCCCGGCACATGAGCGGCGCCGAGTGGCAGACCGTGACCGAGCAGCAGGTGGTCCCCGGCGTGGACCGGGACGTGTTCGTGGCCCGGCGGTCCTCGATGCCGGTCTCGTCGGCGCAGTACACCGCCAACACGCTGGCCGGCTTCATGCTGCTGTCGTACGCCCCGGAGACCGCGACGGTACGCCTGCTGATCCGGCAGTCACCGGCCGTCTACGGCACCGCGGACTTCACGGTCGCGTGGGACGGCGGCGACTGGAAGCTCCGGCCGCTGTCCGGCGGCGAACTGCACACGCCGGTCACGGCCGTCACGGCCAACGGCGGCTTCGTGATGTGGAAGGTGTGAGATGGCGGAATGCTCCAGCGGCGACCCCATGTACTTCGGGAGCATGTCAGGCGCCGTTTCGTTCTTCGACCAGGGCATCGACGGCATCCTCAGCTCGATCGCCAGCGCGATCCTGAAGGCGGCCATCAGCCTCTTCTCCGACGTGGCCAACAAGATCCCGACCTTCGGCGACGAGGCCACCGTCACCAAGATCAGTACGCAGCTCAACTGGCTCGTGGTCGCCATCGCCGTCGCGTCGCTGCTGTTCTCCGCCGCGCGGATGGCCCTGGAACGCCGCGGGCAGGCCGGCATCACGGCGCTCAAGGGCCTGGTGAAGATGATCCTCGTCGGCGGTGCCGCGTCGTTCGTCATCACCCGGCTCGCCAAGGAGGGCGACACCTACACGAACTACCTCTACGAAGCCGGCGTCAAGGAACAGATCAAGACCATCGCCGAGTGCGGTACGGGCGGCGGCACGGCGTTCCTGCTGATCATTGTGGGCCTGCTGCTGATCATCGCGGGCATCATCCACGTCATCCTGCTCTACATCCGCCTCGGCGTGATGGTCGTGCTCACGGCCACCCTGCCCCTTTCCGCGGCGGCCTCGATGACCGAGTGGGGCGGGTCCTGGTGGCGCAAGCACATCGCGTGGCTCGTCGCCTGGCTGGTCTTCAAACCGGCGACCGGCCTCGTCATCTACGCCGGCACAGTGATGATCAATTCGACGAGCGCGAACGGCGACCAGCAGAAGATCGCCGGCTGCGGCGTACTCCTGCTGTCCGCGGTGGCGCTGCCCGCCCTCCTGCGCCTGGTCGTCCCGGCCGCGGCCGCCCTCGGCTCGTCCGACGGCGTGTCCGGCGTCGCCGCGGGCGGAGCGGGTGCCGCCGGCAAACTGGCCACCGGCGCGATCGCGGCGGGCGCGGCCGGTGCCGCGTCGCTGGCGGGCGGCGGCAAGAAAGGCGGCCCGAGCGGCGGCGCCTCCGCCGCCGGCGCCCGTGGCTCCCAGGGCGGCAAGGGCTCGTCGGGCAGTAACGGCTCGTCGGGCAGTAACGGCTCCTCGGGCAGTAACGGCTCGTCGGGTAGCAACGGATCCTCGGGCCGCAGCGGCGGCGCGCGGGTCGCTGCCGGAGCGATGCGCGGCGCCGCCACGGCAGTGGGCACCGCGGCGGCGGCAGTGGGTTACGTCGCCGGGCACGCCTCCCAGGCTGCGCCCAGCGCCGCCCGCCACGCGGGCAATGTGGTCTCGGGCGCGCTGCCGGGCGGCCACGACGGGGACGACCGCTAGGCGATGCTGAGCCGAGCGCAGTTCACGACGGCGTCGTCGGAGTCGGCTTCGCAGCCGTCATCCTCCTTCGCGCTGCTCACCTGCAGCGTGTCCCGCCCGTCGCCGCCGTCGAGCAGATCGGTGCCCGGGCCACCGTCGATGACGTCGTCGCCGCCGAGGCCCTTGAGCTGGTTGGCCCCGCCGTCGCCGGTCAGGGTGTCGCCGTAGGCGCTTCCGTCGAGGTTCTCGACCTCCAGCACGTTGTCCGTCTCGCCCGGCGTGCCGTCATTGGCGGCGCCGTCCAGGCTCATCGTCACCGCCAGGGGAGAAGCGTCGTAGGCGAGGACATCCGTGCCCGCCCCGCCGTCGTACACATCGACGGAGCTGTCAGGCTTCCCCGTCCGGTAGTCCCCGGGAGTCAGATGGTCGTTGCCGGCGCCGCCGAGCCGCCGTCGCCGCCGGAAAGCCTGTCGTCTCCGGCACCGCCGTGGAGGGAGTCCGGGCCGCCGTCGCCCCACAGTTCGTTGCTGCCGGCCCCGTCGAACAGGCCGTCCGCGCCCTCGCCACCGTGCACCACGGTGAGGATCGTCGTCTCCACGGTCACCCGGTCGTCGCCGTCCCCGGACGACACGACGACCCGAGAGGACGCGTTCGTGCCGCACTTGACGTGCCGGGCGTCCGTCACCTTGCATCCACCCTGCGGCGAGCCGATCCCCTTGCGGGACTCGACGGTCAGCCACGAGCCGTCAGCGGACGTCACCGGCCCCGAGACAGTGATCTCGTCACCGGTCGCGCCGGCGGACGTGATGCTGAGCGTCCCGCCGGCAATGGTCGCCTGGACGTCCACCGTGGCCGCGGCGGCCGGGCTCGCGGCCCACACCGCCGTGAACGGTGCCAGCCCCAGCAGCCCCGCGGTGGCGTACCAGCGCAACGTCGTTCGCCTCATATCTCCCTCATGAGCAATTCCCCTCACCTGCGGTGAGGACCCCCGTTGAGCAGACCGCCGGGCAGCGGTCAGGGGAGCGTCGTGACCGGTCCCGTGGTCACGACGCTGCCGCCGTGACCATAGGGAAGCGGCCGGCCGCCGGCACAGAGGGAGAATTAGGATCTTGACAACCGCCGCGCCTCGGCGTTCGGGTCAGCAGCTGATGTTCTCGCCGGGCTCGACGCCGAGCTTGCCGGTGAAGGTGCGGTAGAGGCTGACCCGGCTCTGGACCTGGCCCGCGTTGCCGCCGTTGCACTCCAGCGAGCCGTTGATGCTGCGGATCGTCCCGCCGAACCCGGCGCCGCCGGTGATCGCGGCGTGCGCCGGCATCGGTCCCGCACCGCTCTGGGTCATCCAGAACCACAGGGCCGCCTGCCAGGCCACCGACGCGTCGGTGCCCACCTTGTCCGGCTCGTGCAGCAGGTCGATGCCGAGGGCGTCACCCGCGGCCTGGTAGTTGTAGTTCCAGCTCAGCTGCAAAGGCCCGCGGCCGTGGTACGCGGTCTGGCCGGCGGGACACCCGTACGATCGCGAGGCGTCGCAGTAGTGGCCCCAGTTCGCCGTGTTCGCCTCGTCGACGTACTTCAGGCCGCCGGACTCGTGGCTCACATTCGCCAGGAACGCCGCGACCTCCTGCTTGCGGAGGGTGTCGTCGCCGGTGCCGGCGAAGTCCGGGAACTTGCCCATCGCGGCGACCAGTCCGGCGTACGAATAAAGCGGGTTCCGCCCCGGGAACATCTCGTCGAACTGGGCCTCGGTGACCGGTCCCGAACCGGCCGGAAGCTTCGCGGAGCCGGAGGTGGCCGAGGCGCTGGGCTCGGGCTCGCCCGTCACGTAATTGGCGAACAGCGACCGCACCTGGAACGGATAGCTGCGCAGGTCGATGCCCTTGATGCCGCCGACCTCCCGGACGTGGTCGATGCCCTTGTCCCAGGCGAGCAGCGTGAGGGTCAGCTTGTCCCCGATCGCCTTCTTGTCGTCGAGCAGCTTCTGCACCTCGTCGCCCAGTGAGCACAGGTACCGCGCCTGGGCGGAGATCGAGTCCTCGGCGTCGAGGGCGGAGACCGTACCGTTGTCGTCGTCGTCCTTGCCGAACTTCGTGAAGGCCTCGGCCGGCACCTGGGAGATGCCCTTCTCGCCGTTCGGCCCGACCTTCTTCGCGTCGAACCCGGACTCCACGTCGATCTGCGCGGCCAGCACGGCCGGGCTGAGCAGATCACACTCCTTCGCCGCCTTCTTGATCGGCGCCGCCAGGCTCTTGTCGGGCAGCTTGTCCTCCGCGAGGGTCCCCTTGCCGTCACCGCCGATGTACGCGCTCGCGAAGTCCCCCGCGCCGCTGGAGGAGTTGGGGTCGGGCTGCGACGCCGCGGAACCGGTGATCGCGATGATCACGATGAGCAGGAGCAGGGCCATGGCGATCACGGGCCCGAAGCCGATCAGGCTGATCGCGGCCAGCACGATGTGCGTCGCGTTCGGCTGGGTGATCGCCTTCTGCGCGTCGTTGACGGCCGCGGCCTTCCGCAGCTTGCCCACTGCCATCCGAGTCCTCGCGTTCGTCTGCCGGCCGTGATGTCCGACGCGGTGCTGAGCCGCACGGCGGCGGTCACCGCACCAACGGACGGACCACGGCACCGGTTCACGGGCGCGGCTCGCTAGGCTCCTCGGCATGCGTGTGGTGATCGCCGACGACGCCGTGCTCCTGCGCGAGGGTCTGGTCCGGCTCCTCGAGGAGAACGGCGTCACCGTCGTGGCCGCGGTCGGTGACGGCCCGGCGCTCGTCGAGGCGATCGTCGCGCACGAGCCCGACGTGTCGATCGTCGACGTACGGATGCCGCCCAGCCACACCGACGAGGGGCTGCGCGCCACCGTCGAGGCCCGCAAGCGGGTGGCGGGGAGCCCGGTCCTGGTGCTGTCCCAGTACGTCGAGGTCGAGTACGCCGACGACCTGCTCGCCGACCGGCTGGGCGCCGTCGGCTACCTGCTCAAGGACCGGGTCTCCGAGGTAGGCGAGTTCCTCGACGCCCTGCGCCGGGTGGCCGCCGGTGCGACCGTCCTCGACCCGGAAGTCGTCGGCCAACTCCTGGTCCGGCGGCGCCGCGACGACCCGTTGCGCAACCTGACGCCGCGCGAGCGGGAGGTGCTGGGCCTCATGGCCGAGGGACGGTCGAACACCGCGATCGCCCGCAAGATCGTGGTCACCGAGGGCGCGGTGGAGAAGCACGTCCGCAACATCTTCACCAAGCTCGACCTGCCGCCGGACGAGGAACAGCATCGCCGCGTGCTCGCCGTGCTGACTTACTTGCAGAGCTGACCGGTCAGAAGAACTCGTCGAGCAGGCGGTAGAACTCCAGCTTCGCCGGGTCGAGAGGGATGCCGTACCGGTCGAGGAAGCGGTCGCCGTCGCCGACAAGCGACCGGGTGGTCAGGGCCAGGTCCGCCCAGCGGTCCGCCACGCCCAGCCGGCCCACGTCGACCACGCCGGTGACTTCGCAGGTCACGGGGTCCAGCAGGACGTTCGGCAGGCAGAGGTCGCCGTGGCAGACGACTAGGTCCTCGAGAGCCGGGCGGGTGGCGACCAGGCGCGCTACGAGCTGGTCGCGGTCCCAGCCGGCGCGTTCGGCGTCGAGCATGTCCAGGGCGACGTCCGCGGCCAGGGCCTCCGGTATGGTCACCGCCAGTCGCCGGTCGAAGGGACATTCCGCCACCGGCAGGGCGTGCAGCCGGCGGGTGAAGTCGGCCAGGGCGTCGACGATCCGTGGGCGGTCTGCCATGGGCCAGTGTTCGGACGCCGGCCGCCCGGGGACCTCGGCCGTCTCGAGCAGGCCGGGGCGGCACGTGAGCACCTCGGCCGCCGGGATGCCGCGGGCGCGCAGCCACCTCAGGCGCTCGCCCTCGGCGACGAGGTCGTGGCCTTGGTCGTCCGACGTCTTGCGGTAGACGCCGGCCCGGCGGGTCACCACCGCGCCGGACAGCCCGGTCGTCACGGTCTCCCACATCCGGACAGCCTCGCACGCGGAGGTGGTGCTAGCCCTACCCGGCACCGGGTGGCTGGCCGGGTCGTCTCGGAGCCTTCGAATTCCTAACGTCGGATGTCATGAAACACAGGGAGAACGTCACCGGGATAGCGGCCCGTGCCGCCGTGTGGAGCGCCCGGCACCGCACTCTGGCGATCCTCGGGTGGATCGCCTTCGTCGTCGGCATCGCCATCCTCAGTGGACATCTCGGCACCCGGGAGGCGTCTGCCGCCGATCAGGGGCACGGCGAGTCGGGACGGGCGGACCGGATCGTCGAGCAGGCCGGCTTTCCCGCACGCCCGGCCGGCGAGATGGTCCTCGTCCAGGGCGCGCGCCGTGACGCCGTGGTGGACGATGTCACGCGGACGCTGAAGGCGCAGGCGGAGGTCGCCGCCGTGAGTGACCCGCTGGTCTCGCCGGACGGCGCTTCGACGCTGATCCCCTTCACGATGAAGGGCGATGCCGAGACCGCCAAGGACCGCGTCCAGCCGCTGCTCGACGCCGTGGCCGGAGTGCAGGGGCGGCATCCGGGCCACTACGTCGCCGAGGCCGGCGACGCCAGCGGTGACAAGCTCATCGGCGACTCGCTCGACGAGGGCCTGAACCGGCTGTCGATGCTGTCCATCCCGATCACGATCGGCATCCTGCTGGTGGCGTTCGGCGCGGTCGTCGCCGCGCTGCTGCCGGTCGGGCTGGCCGTCACCGCCGTGGTCGCCGCAGTCGGCTTGCTCGCGGGGGCGAGCCGCCTGGTGCCGGCCGTCGACACCACGATGCACGTCATGCTCCTCGTCGGCCTCGCGGTCGGCGTCGACTACTGCCTCTTCTACATCCGCCGGGAACGTGACGAGCGCCGCCAGGGGGCCGATCCGCACCGCGCGCTGGTCATCGCCGCGCAGACCTCCGGCCGGTCCATCTGGGTCTCGGGTCTCACCGTGATCGTCGCCATGGCCGGGATGTTCCTCACGTACGACGCGACGTTCCAGAGCTTCGCGGTGGGCACCATCCTCGTGGTGGCGACCGCCGTCCTGGGTTCGCTGACCGTGCTGCCCGCGCTGCTCTCCGCGCTCGGCGACCGGGTCGACGCGATCAAGATCCCGGGGCTGTACCGGCGGCGTACCGAGGGGCGCGTCTGGACCGCGGTGCTGCGGGTCGTGCTGGCGAAGCCGCTGCTCTCGGCTCTGGTGGCGGTCGCGGCCCTTGCCGCGCTGGCGGCGCCGATGCTCGACCTGCGGACGAAGGGGGAGGGGCTGGAGGACTTCTCCCCGCATGCGCCCATCGTGCAGGCGTTCAACCGGATCAACGCGGCCTTCCCGAGCGAGACCTCGCCCGCCGAGGTGGTGGTGCGCGCGCGGACCGTGCGCGGGCCGGAGTTCGAGGCCGCACTGGCCGGATTCAAACGGGCTGCGGTTGCCACGGGCCGGCTGCGGGAGCCGATCGACGTCCGGGTCAATCCGGCGGGCACGGTCGCGGTCGTCTCGGTGGGGCTGCCCGGAAGCGGCAGTGACCGTACGTCGGAAGAAGCGCTGCAGACTCTCCGCACGACCGTGGCGCCGCAGGCGTTCGGCAGGCTCCCGGACGTGACGGTGGCGGTCACCGGCGACACAGCGAGCAACGTCGACTTCAACCGCCGGCTGGACGCGTCGCTGCCGTGGGTGTTCGGCTTCGTCCTCGGGCTGGCGTTCGTGCTGCTGCTGGTCTCGTTCCGCTCGGTGGTGGTGGCGGCGACCGGCGTCGTGCTCAACCTGCTCTCCGTCGCGGCGGCGTACGGGATGCTGGTGTACGTCTTCCAGTACGGCCACTTCGAGTCGCTGCTCGACTTCCGGGCGGCCGGCGGCATCACCAACTGGATGCCGCTGTTCCTGTTCATCATCCTGTTCGGACTGTCCATGGACTACCACGTGTTCGTGCTGAGCCGCATCCGCGAGGGGCATGACCGGGGTCTGCCGACCCGGGAAGCGGTGGCCCGCGGCGTCGGTGGCACGGCCGGTGTCGTCACCAGCGCGGCGGTGGTGATGGTGGCAGTGTTCGCCCTCTTCGCGACGCTGCCGCTGATCTCGACCAAGGAGCTCGGGGTGGGGCTGGCGGCGGCGGTGCTGCTCGACGCGACGATCATCCGGGCGGTGCTGCTGCCGGCCGTGATGGCGCTGCTCGGCGAGCGGAACTGGTGGCTGCCGCGCTGGCTGGAGTGGCTTCCGCAGGTGGCGCACGAGCCGCCCCCGGCCGCGCCGGTGCCCGCGGACCAGCACCGCGAGCTGGTGCCCACCGCTTGAGTACGCGCGAAGGGCGACCGCCACGGCGGTCGCCCTTCGATGCGTGGGACGTCAGCTCTTGAAAGCGTCCTTGATGTCCTCGCCGGCCTGCTTGAGCTTCGAGCTGCTCTGGTCGACCTTGCCCTCGGCCTCGAGCTTCTCGTCGTCGGTCGCCTTGCCGACGCCCTCCTTGACCTTGCCGCCCAGCTCCTCGGCCTTGTTGTCGATCTTGTCATCGGTACCCATGGAAACCTCCCGGGGAAGCGTTGCCTACGACCGCGATGTACCCCCGGTTCGGCCGATGCAACCCTTCCGGAGCGGTCACGCCGTCGAAACGGTCTCCGCGGACGGGATCAGGGACTTCTTCGCGGCGAGCAGCTCGCTGAGCCGGGCCGGCGGCATCGGGCGCGCGAAGTGGTAGCCCTGCGCAGCGATGTAGCCCAGCGACAACAGCTGTTCCGCCTGGTCGGCCGTCTCCACGCCCTCGGCCACCGCGTGCAGGCCGAGCGCCTGGGCGAGGTGGATGACCGCCGCCGAGACCGGCGGGCGGTCGTCGACCTGGGACTGGGTGAACGAGCGGTCGAGCTTGATCTCGTCGATGGGGCAGTCGTGCAGCAGCGTCAGGGTCGAGTGGCCGGTGCCGAAGTCGTCCAGCGACACGCGTACGCCCATGCCCCGCAGCCGGAGCAGGTTGACCACGGAGGGTCCGGGCTCCAGCGCCATCGTCTCGGTGATCTCCAGGACGATGCGCTCGGGGGCCAGGCGGAACTCCGTGAGCAGCCCCGCCACGTGCTCGGCGAAGCCGGGTTCGCGCAGGTCACGGGCCGACACGTTGACGTTCAGCACCTGCGGGGCGGCGTCACCGTGCATCACGTTCCACTCCGCGAGCTGGGCGAACGCCGTACGCATGACCCAGTGCCCCAGCTGCACGATCAGGCCGGTACGTTCCGCGACCGGGATGAAGGCGTCCGGCGCGAGCGTGCCCCGGATCGGGTGGGCCCAGCGCACCAGCGCCTCGGCCCCCATGATGTGGCCGTCGTCCAGCGAGACGATCGGCTGGTAGAGCAGGAAGAGCTGGCCGCCGGTGATCGCGTCGCGCAGCTCCGTGCCGAGGTCGCTGCCGCTGACCGACATGGTCGGGTCGTAGTGCAGGCAGGCCGTGCCGGGCAGGTTCTTCGCCGCGTACATTGCGATGTCGGCGTGGCGCAGCAGCACGGAGGCGCGGTCGCCGGTACGCCCGTCGGCGATGCCGATGCTGGCCCGGATGGGCAGCTCGTGGCCGTCGGCGTAGACGGGCTGGCGCAGCGCGTTCATCATGCGTTCGGCGGCCAGGTCGGCGGCGGCCGGGTCGGCGTCGTCGAGCACCACGACGAACTCGTCGCCGCCGAGCCGGGCAACGGTGTCCTCGGCGCGGACGCAGCCCTCCAGGCGCTTCGCCACCCCGACCAGCAGCAGGTCGCCGACCTCGTGCCCGAGGGTGTCGTTGACCTCCTTGAAGTCGTCGAGGTCGATGAGGGCGACGGCCACCGGGCGGTCACTCGTCGCGTCGAGGGCCTTCTCGAGGCGGGAGTGGAACAGCACCCGGTTGGGCAGCTCGGTGAGGCCGTCGTGGGTGGCGCTGTGGTCGAGGCGGGCCAGCAGCCGGCTGTTGTCCCGGAACGCGGTGAGCTGGCGCAGCACCACCAGCGCGGTGAGCAGTACCGCGGAGCCGACCACGACCATCTCGTCCGCGCCGTGCGACCAGGTCACCGAGACGAGCAGCCCGTCGACCGCGGCGACGGCCGCGTACGGGAGCACGCTGAACGACCGCTGCCGTGGCACCACCGCCCCACGCCGCTTACCGCCCGGCGCCACCCGCTGCCGCGCGGCCGCCAGCAGGGCGATGTAGTAGACGATCGGGGTGCTCGCCATGTCGGGGAACAGGTGCGGGTTCACCTCCTCGAACAAGGGGCGGAACATCGGGGCGACGGCACCTACGAACATGGCGACGGCGAGCAGCCGCAGCGCCTCGTTGTCGACGTGCGAGTGGCTGGAGAGCACAAACTTGGCGACCGCGAAGACGGCCAGCAGGGCGATGATGGTGACCAGCAGCGACATGAAGATGCCCGTGTCGTCACCGTTGTGCATTGCCGAGCGGGTCGAGAAGTGCCAGAGGAACACCGCGGCGGCCAGCATGAGCGTGGCGGCGTCCAGCACGACGCGCAGGAGTTCACCGGCGGACTGCCGGCCGAGCGGGAGCCGGAAGAGCGCGTACATGATGATCAAGACGCCGACGCCGGAGCCGATCAGCATGACCGGCCCGGTCTGGGGCCCGCGGGGGTGCGCCTCGGCCAGGACGTCGAACGCCTGCGAGGACACGCCGACGCCGATGACCACCGCGGCGACCGTCAGGTGCTGCCAGAACCGTCGGGTGGCCGGGAGCAACGACTCAGTCCGCGCGGTACGCACGAAACCGGCGACCAGCAAGCAGGCGGCGACGGCGGTGGGCAACCACAGCAGCACGCGTGGCCCCACTGGATGCACCAGGTTGACGGTGAACCACAGGGCCGCGATGAGTGCGCACATGCCGGAGGCGCGCAGCAGCCGGTCCGTTTTGTGCACGCTCACTCCCTCAGCTTCCGGTTCGGTACTGCACTGATCGGTCGTTGGGCCGCCGGCGTGAGAATTTGCGGCCCGCCTCACCGCGGACGTGTTCCGGACAACCGGGGTTTCACCTTTGGTCACCCCGGGGGTCGAGCGTGATCGGCATGAATACCGTGCTGCTGTCGGTGGTCGTGCCGGTGTACCGGGTCGAGGGCTACCTGTATCAGTGCCTCGAGTCGATCCGCGCCGGCCTGACCGCCGAGGAGTCGGCGGCCGTCGAGGTGATCGCGGTCGACGACGCCTCGCCGGACGGGTGCGGGGCGATGCTGGACGCGTACGCCGACCGCCACGGCGACCTGCGGGTGGTGCACCTGAGCCACAACGTGGGCCTGGGGCTCGCCCGCAACGCCGGCCTGGCCGAGGCCCGGGGCGAGTACGTCTGGTTCGTCGACAGCGACGACTGGCTCCCGGCCGGCTCGGTCCGCGCGGTGCTGGACCGGCTGCGCGCGGAGCGGCCCGACGTCCTGCTGGTCGACCACCTGAGGGTGCACGAGAACGGGCGGCTGGAGCCCGACGCCAGCAGCGGCGTCCTCAAGGACCCGCGCCTCACCAGCCTCATCAAGCTCCAGCACACCGCCTGGAACCGGGTCGTGCGCCGCGGCCTGCTCGAGGAGCTCGACCTGCGTTTCCTGCCCGGTTGGTACGAGGACGTCCCGTTCAGCAATCCGGTGCTGATCGCGGCGGACCGCATCGCCGTCCTCGATCGGGTCTGCTACCACTACCGGATCGGCCGCCTGGGAGCGATCACCGCCACCCGCAGCGAGCGGCATTTCGAGGCCTTCGAGCAGTACGACCGCATGTTCGCCTGGGTCGCCGCCCGCAATCCCGAGCCGTGGCTGTGTCACCAGCTGTTCACCTTGATGATGAACCACCTCCTGGTGGTGGCCGGCAACGACGGCCGCCTCCAGCCCGGGCGACGGCGCGCCTTCTTCAAGCGCCTGGTCACGCAGTACCGCCGCTACCTGCCCGCCGACTATCCGGGCCACCCGGGCGTCAAGCACCGCCTGGTCCGGATCGGGAGCTACCCGCTGTACGCGGGGCTGCGGCAGGCGTACCGGATCGGCAAGCGCGACCCCGAGCTGTCACCTGCGGTTCGCCCGGCCCTTGCCTCCGCGCCACAGCCGGCTCAAGCGGCGACCATACGGTGACGCCTCCACCAGGACAACGTGAGAGGTGTGCCCCGAGTGTTGCGTGCTGCTGTCGATGCTGATCGCGACACCGTGCTCGCTTGGCGCAACCACCCGGACGTGCGCTCGGTCAGCCTGACCACCCACGTCATCTCGCCGGAAGAGCATGCGAAGTGGTGGGACGCCGCCATGGGGGACCCCCGGCGGCACCTCCTGATCTTCGACGACAAGGGGGTCGTCGTCTTCGACCTGCGCGAGGACCCGCCGAGCTGGAGCTTCTACCTCGACGTCGCAGGCCTGGGCGGCGCTCTCCTGCCGACCTGGATGCGGCTCGAGCGGGCCGCGGTCCGGTACGCGTTCGACGACCTCGGGCTCGAGCGGCTCGGCGGCGAGACGCTGGCCGTCAACGCCCAGGTGCTGGCCCTGCACCGGCGCTTCGGGTTCCGGGAGACGAAGCGCTACGAACGGCTGATCGACGGCACGCCGCAGACCGTGGTGTGGATCGAGAAAGTGAGAGTGCAGTGAACGTCGACGACGTGGAGATCGGTGCGGGGCACCGGCCGTACATCGTGGCCGAGATGTCCGGCAACCACAACGGCTCGCTCGACCGGGCCCTCGCCCTGGTGGACGCGGCCGCCGACGCCGGGGCGCACGCCATCAAGATCCAGACGTACACGGCCGACACCATGACCGTCGACGTCAAGCACCCGCGGTTCCAGATCTCCAAGGGCCACGAGCTGTGGGGCGACGAGTACCTCTACCAGCTCTATGAGCGGGCGCACACGCCGTGGGAGTGGCACGACGCGATCTTCGAGCGGGCCCGCGAGCGCGGCCTGACCCCGTTCTCCAGCCCGTTCGACCGCACGGCGGTGGAGCTGCTCGAGAAACTCGGTGCGCCGATGTACAAGATCGCCTCGTCCGAGATCACCGACCTGCCGCTGATCCGGCTCTGCGCGAGCACCGGCAAGCCGCTGATCATCTCCACCGGCATGGCGAGCGTGCAGGAGATCGCCGCAGCGGTCGACGCCGCCCGGGCCGCCGGCGCCGAGGACATCGTCGTGCTCTCCTGCACCGCCTCCTACCCGGCCCCGCCGCAGTACACCAACCTGCGGCGGATCCCGGTGCTGGCCGAGGCCTTCCGGGTGCCGATCGGCCTGAGCGACCACACGCTCGGCATCGGCGTACCCGTGGCCGCCGTGGCCTTCGGGGCCTGCCTGATCGAGAAGCATGTGACGCTGGACCGCGGGGACGGCGGCGTGGACTCGGCGTTCTCCCTGGAGCCGCAGGAGCTCGCCGCCCTGGTCGTCGAGTCGGAGCGGGCCTGGCAGGCGCTCGGCACCACCTCCATCGGCCCCACCGAAGCGGAGCGGGAGGGACTGCGCTTCCGGCGTTCGCTCTTCGTGGTGGCCGACGTCAAGGCGGGCGATCCCGTCACCGAGGAGAACGTCCGCTCCATCCGGCCCACCGGCGGCCTGGCCCCGGACGCCATCGGCATGGTGCTCGGGCGCACCTTCCAGCGGGACGCGGCCAAGGGATCGCCGCTGTCCTGGGACCTGATCTGAGAGGCGCGAGCAACGGTGTGGCTGAACGCGAACGCGAAGGAACTCCAGTGGTTCCTCGAGTCGGCAGTTGTGTACTGGGAGAAGAACCTCCCGCGGCCGGCTGACGACGCGGTCATCCTGGTGGAGGCGTTCCACCAGGACATCCGGGTCAACCTGCGCAACCTGGCGTTCGCGAATGCCATCCGGCGCGTGCATCCGGCGCGGATGGTGGTGCTGACCGGCGTCGAGGACCAGTGGTCGAGGACGCTGTGGAGCGGCTTCGACGTGGACGTGGTCCGCAAGGTGTCGGAGGCCTTCGCCGCCTCCGAGGTGATCGACGTCTGGGACCGGGTCCGCCGCTCGGACACGCCGGCCCGGGATGACGAGACCGTCGTCGCGTACGCCGATGCGACCTATTGCCGGCTCGCCAAGGTGCCGCGGTTGCCCGACGGCTACCGGTCGCGGGCGGACTACAAGCTCCGGCACACGTACGCCACCCGGCTCGCAGACTTCTACGACGAGCTGATGCGGCGCAACGTGGTCGCGCTGGTCACCAGCCACGTCGACTACGACCAGTGGGGGCTCGCCGTCGAGTCGGCCCGGCGCGCCCGGATCCCGATCATCCACATGCAGCAGACCGGGTGCCTCAAGGCGTACGGGCTCTTCCCGGAGACCGACACCGGCACCGGCACGTTCCGCGAGGAGCTGACCCGGCACATCGGCGACGTCTTCGAGACGCAGGTCTGGTCCCGGCAGGAGGAGCTGCGGCCCAGCGCCGAGCTGGTCGCGTGGCGTGCCAAGGTCAACCTCGGGCGGCCGAGCTGGTGGCGCGGCGGCGTGACCGCCTCCGTCGACCTCAACAACCCCGCCGAGCGGGCGCGCCTGCGCACCCACGTCGTGGACCGGATCGGCTTCGACCCGGCCCGGCCGGTCGTGACCGTCTTCAACCATGCGGTCTCGGACGCGCTCGGCACCAACCGTGAGCTCTTCCCCAGCCTCGCCGACTGGTTCGCTGACACGGCGGCGCATGCGGCGGAGAACACCGGCGCCCAGTGGCTCTTCCTCGACCACCCGAGCCAGGCGCTCTACGACTCCACCGGCTTCTTCGACTCGGTCGCGGCGAAGTACAAGCGCGTGAAGCACATGGCGTTCCGGCCCAGCGCCACGCTGAGCAAGAACGCGCTGTGGAGTCTCACCGACCTCGGAGTCACGGTCCGGGGGAGCGTCAGCAACGAGCTGCCCGCGTACGGCATCCCGGTCATCCAGGCCGGCTGGTCGGAGTGGAGCTCGTGCGGGCTCTCCACCGTCGTCGACGATCAGGACGCCTACTGGAAGACCCTCGAGCAGAGCATCTCCGCCATCCGCGACGGAGTCGACCTGGTCAGCGAGGAACAGGTCCGGCGCGCCCGGCTCTGGCTGTGGCTCTACCGCAGCGGCACCGACGTGGTGACGCCGTTGGTGCCGCAGTGGGAGGTCTGGCCGGCAGACACGCTGCTCAAGACCATGCGCGCCACCTTCCGGCACATCGAGGCCGACGCCGACCCGCTCTACGCCTCGGTCGAGCGGATGTGGACCCGCAAGGAACCGATGCTGACCCGGACGGATTTTCGGGCATGATCGGTTCCTGGTTCGCCACCGACTACGACGAACCGCAGCACGTTATCGAGGGGCTGCCGGTCGAGGTGGGCAGCGGTCGCGACCCCGGCGTGTGCATCGTCGACCAGGTCGTGCGCGGCGCCGCCATCCTCGGGCGGGTCACCGGCGACCACGGCGCGGTCGGCCTCAAGGTCAGCAGCCCGGGCGTGCCGACCCGGATCTCGGTGGTGATCCACCTCGACGAGACCGGCACCCGGTGGTGGTCCGACCGGGTGCGCCCGCCGCGGCTCGCCCCCGAGCTGCCCCGGCTGGTCCTGGTCCGGGCGCAGGGCGAGCTGCGCGGTGCCGCCGTGCTGGCGCGGCGGCAGGGCCTGCGCCACGCCGGGGGAGCGAAGGTCACGGTCGAGTTCGACCTGGCCGCGGCCGATCTCGACGGCGACGGCCTGCTCATGGTCGAGCTCGCTGAACCCCCGCGGCCCGACTGGGTGCACGGCCGGGTCGCCGCGCGTTCCGCCTTGGGCGTGCGGATCGACAAGATATCGGTACGGGCACAGCCGGCCACGACCGCAACACCGGTGCCGGACGGACCCACGGGCTGTGACCTGGCGCTGCTGCCGCCCGGCGGCCCTGAGCAATTCCGGCTGGAGGTGTCCCCCGTCACCCCGGCGCCGCCCCTGCCGCGCTCGCCCTCGACCAGGCTGACCCGCCGCAAGCCCGCCCGGGCCGGCTTCAAGGTGCTCCGGGCCGCCCGCCGCGCCGGCACCCGGGTCCTGGCCGAGGTGCACCGGTCCCGCCCCGGCTCCGCGACCGGTGTGCGCGCGATCGACCTGCTCACCGGCGTACCCGTGAATCTGGAGCTGGTGAAACGCGAGGCCGCCGCGCTGGAGCTGCGCCGGACCACTCCGTCGGAGGGTCCGATTCTGATCGGCCTGGACCCGGGCGACCGGGGGCTGTCCTGCCGGATCACGGTCCCGGGCCGATGATCCACCGGCCGGCGCTCGGGGCGGACCCGGACCGCAACCGCCGCCTGCTCCAGCAGGCGCTGGACTCCACGCCGGCGGGCAAGCTCGAGCTGCCACCCGGCACGTACGTGGTCAGCGACGGCCTGCGCGTGCCCGGCGGCTGGACCATCCGCGGCTCGGAGGTGGTCGGCGCGAACGGTGGCCGGCCGCGCACCTGGCTCGAGTCGATAGGCACCACCGGGCACCCGGTCCTGCACGTCGTCGGCTCCGACGTGTCGGTGAGCGACCTGGGCCTGCGCCCGCCGCCGGCCGACCCCGGCGAACACGGCGGCGACCGGGGCACCGCCATCACGATCGGGGACTACCTCTACGAAGAGACGCCCGAGTGGATCGCCCGTGTGGACGTCCGGCGGGTGCACGTGGAGCGGCCCACCGAGAAGCACGCGAACTGCGTGGCGCTCATGGGCGCCGTCCACGACATCACCCTGCACGACCTCACGATCCGCGGCGGCTACACCGGAGTCGCCGTGCACTGGGGCGCGGTCGGTGCGGACGTCTCGACGATCACCGGGCCCACTTACCACCCGCACCGGCTCACCGTCACCGACCTGCGGGTCAGCGACGCGATCGAGGGCTTCTACCTCAGCTCGGTGCACGACGTCCGGGTCGAGGGCGCCTGCCTGCGCGACGTCGAGATGGGTTTCCGGCTGCTGCCCGGCGACAACACCGACCGGTTCGTGACCTCGGACGTGGTCGGCGCGGCCATCGACGTCTCGGACGTGTGCGTGCACTGGCACGGCCCGTTGTACGCGGTCCGCGCCGCCGGATGGGGTCGCAGCGAGATCGACGGAGTGGTGAGCGTGCTGCGCTACCGCGACACGGTGATCCGGAACTGCCGGCTGCGCGGCGCGGGCACGGGCGACTCGTGGTCACCCATCCTCCTCGAGCGGGCGGAGGGCATCGACCTGCGCGACATCTCCGTCGAGTCAGACTTTCCCGGCGAATCGCCGGCGTGCTGCCCGCGCGCGACGACGCGAAGCTGAGGCGCCGGCGAGGAGACTCGCCTACAGTGGACGGCCAATGCGAGATGTCCGGTCGCCCGCCGCTGCGGTGGCCGGACGCAACGCCCTCGGACGAGGTCGGGGGTGGACGCCGCCACGTCCACCCCCGGCCTCCCGCGCTCATCGACCGGGCAGACATCGATCGGGGCGGAAATTGTCGTAGGGCGCGCGTAGCGTCGGCCACCATGACGACGACGGCGGTGGTGGCGGACGGCCTCGTGAAGACGTACGGGGAGGTCAAAGCGCTCGACGGGCTCCATCTGGAGATCCCGGAGGGCACGGTCCTGGGCCTGCTCGGACCCAACGGGGCGGGAAAGACGACATGCGTGCGGGTGCTCACGACCCTGCTGCGGCCGGACTCCGGCCACGCCGAGGTCATGGGGATCGACGTGCTTCGCGAGCCGAAACGGGTCCGCGAACGCATCGGCGTCTCGGGCCAGTATGCGGCGGTCGACGAATATCTGACGGGATTCGAGAACCTGGACATGGTGGGGCGGCTGTATCACCTGGGCCGCCGCCCGTCCGCCGACCGGGCCCGTGAGCTCCTGGCCCAATTCCGGCTGGAGGATGCCGCCAACCGGCCGGTGAAGACCTATTCGGGCGGCATGCGGCGCCGGCTCGACCTGGCGGGCGCCCTGGTGGCGCGGCCCCAGGTGCTGTTCCTGGACGAGCCGACCACCGGGCTGGACCCGCGCGGCCGCACGGAGATGTGGGGCACCCTGGCCGACCTCGTGGCCGGCGGCACGACCGTGCTGCTGACGACGCAATATCTCGAGGAAGCCGACCGGCTCGCGGACTCCATCGTGGTCGTGGACCACGGACGGGTGATCGCCCAGGGCACCGCCGACGAACTGAAGTCGCAGGTCGGTGGCGAAGTGATCGAGATGGTGATCGCGGACCCGGCGCAGATCGGGGCCGCCTCCGGCATCCTCGACCAGGTGAGCCGGGGCAGGGTGAGCGCCGACGACCACACCCGCAAGCTGTCCGCCCCGGTGGACGGCGGCAGGCCGGCCGCGACGGTGCTGGTGGAGGCGCTGCGCCGCCTCGACGAGAGCGGCATCGGCGTCCTGGACGTCGGCGTACGCCGCCCCACCCTCGACGACGTGTTCCTCAAACTGACCGGCCACGCCGCGGCACCCGAAGCCGCGGCACCGCGCGAGAAGGAGGCCGTGCGATGAACGGAGTCGCCACCGCGCTGGCGGACGGTGCGGTCATCACCCGCCGCAACCTGCTGAAGATCAAACGAGTCCCGGACGTCCTGGTCTTCTCGACCCTGTCCCCGATCATGTTCGTCCTGCTCTTCGCGTACGTGTTCGGCAGCGCGATCGAGGTCCCCGGCGTCAACTACCGCGAGTTCCTGATGGCCGGGATCTTCGTCCAGACCGTCGTCTTCGGCGCCACGTGGACCGGCGCCAGCCTCGCCGAGGACCTCCAGAAGGGCATCATCGACCGGTTCCGCACCCTGCCCATGTCGGGCTCGGCGGTGCTCCTCGGCCGCACGGCGGCGGACATCGGCATCAACCTCGTCACGTTCGCCGTCATGGCGACCACCGGCCTGCTCGTCGGCTGGCGGATCCGCTCGTCGCCGGGCGAGGCGATCCTGGCGGTGCTGCTCCTGCTGACCTTCGCATACGCGATCTCCTGGATCATGGCGGTCGTCGGCCTGTCGGTCCGCACGCCCGAGGTGGTGAACAACGCCAGCTTCATCGTGATCTTCCCGCTGACGTTCATCGCCAACACGTTCGTACCGACCGACAACCTCCCCACGGTGGTCAAGGTGATCGCCGAGTGGAACCCCGTGTCCGCGGTGACCCAGGCGGCGCGCGAGCTCTTCGGCAACACCAACCCGGCCGTCCCGGTCCCGGACACGTGGGCCCTCCAGCACCCGGCCATCTACAGCCTCATCTGGAGCGGCGTGGCCCTGGCGGTCTTCATGCCCCTCGCCATCCGCCAATACCGCCGAGCCGCCTCCCGCTGATCCTCTCGCCGGGCGTCCGCGCTGTGACTGCAACGGCTGGTCGGCCAGTGCAACGCTTAGTTGGGCACGGCTGGCCGGCGACGTTACGTCACGTCGGGCAGCGATGGATCCGTACGGCGCAGGCCCTCTCCTGAGCGCATCTGCCGTCCACCGGCGGCGGCACCACTCGTGGGGTGGTTTGCGAGGGTGACGGATCATGGTGCGGGTGATGAGCCCTGCCATGCCGCCTCTTGATTCGAGGACGTTTTCGCTGACCACTCCGCCGCTGTTTGCCGCTTTGGCTTCGGCCCGCAGTGTCCTCATCGCCGGTGCGGGCGGCGGATTCGATGTGTATGCCGGTCTGCCGCTGGCCATCGCGTTGTGGCGCAGCGGCGTGCAGGTGCATCTGGCCAACTTGTCGTTCTCCGAACTCGTACTGATTGATCGTGACTCGTGGGTGGCGGAGCACGTCGTGGAGGTCACGCCGGACACGACCAGCTCGGACTGGTACTTCCCTGAGGGCACGCTCGCCCGATGGCTAGCGGCTCATGATCTGCCGTCGACGGTGTACGCCCTTCCTCCGCTCGGTGTCCAGCTGTTGCGGGACGCCTACCGGTACCTCATCGAGCGTCTGAGCATCGACGCGGTGGTGCTGGTCGACGGCGGCACGGACATCCTGCTACGCGGGGACGAAAGCACCCTCGGCACGCCGGTGGAGGACATCACCAGCCTCGGCGCCGTCGCAGGTCTCGACTTGCCGGTCAAGCTGGTGACCTGTCTCGGCTTCGGCATAGACGCCTATGACGGCGTCAACCATGTGCAGGTACTGGAGAACATCGCAGCGCTCGACCGCGACGGCGGTTACCTGGGCGCGCTCTCCATACCCAACGCGAGCCGGGAGGCCGCGCTGTACCGCGACGCAGTCGCCGACGCTCAAGCCGCCACCCCGGCCCGGCCGAGCATCGTCAACGGCCAGATCGCTGCCGCAACCCGCGGCGCGTTCGGCGACGTTCAGTTCACCCAGCGCACCAGCGGCAGCCCGTTGTTCGTCAACCCGCTGATGTCGATCTACTTCACCGTCGATCTGGACAAGCTTGCCGCTCGATGCCTGTACCTGGACCGCATCGAGCACACCCTCGGCAGGCGCCAGGTGACGGGGCGCATCGAGGCATTCCGCAACGAAGTCTCCCCCCGCATCCCACGCGCGTTCCCCCACTGAACGCCCGTGCTGCGGCAAATCAGGGCGCCGGCCGGACCTTCTACCTCTGAAGGGCGGCCCTGCCACGCGTGACCACGTCGGTGAACCAGGCGGCCTCATCGAGGGGCACCATCTCGACTTCGGTCCAGAACGTTCGGGCCCTGTCGGTTTCGGGGTCCCCGACCTTCGGTGTGGTGCTGACGTTGCCGGTGAAATACACCGTCACGTGCCGAAGACTTGGCATCTCCGGAGCAACTCGGGTGAGGGATCCGTCCCTGACGCACATCCCGGACGACTGCTCGTCCCGGATACCCTCGCAGGTGTCGGTCGGTTGCGCGGCCAGCTCCACGAGGCTGTGCAGCCATTGCTGGCCGAACTGATACGTATCCACCACCGAATGGGTCCCATCGGATCCGATGCTCATTCTCAGCAGGTCAGGCGGCCGGGTCTTCGGCACCAGGGCGAAATGCTGACTCTCCCCGGCCCGCCGATCCAGGTCGATACGTAGGGCGTCCTGCAACAACTTGTACTCGGGCACCGACTCGTCGACCACCAGGTCGCTCGCCAGCAACGGCGGCGTCTCAGCCGCGTCAGCAGTCTGACGTAACAGAGCAACGCTCACCGCCAGCCCGATACTGACGACCACCGCGACGGTGAACCCTATGTGCTTACGCTTCACGTTCCGACAGTAGTAGATCTTGTCGGCTGACACCGGGGCCGTTGTGGCGGTGTGATTCCGCCGTTCGCGGATGGCAGGTCCTCTCGGAGTCATCTCGCAAGACCCAACCAGGCTGTTGTTGCACAAGATCCGCTGCACGCATCTCGGCAGTTCCGCGTGTCGGCTGCTCAGGTTCCGGATGCCACGCAGGCGGCGAGGATGTAGTTGGGGTGCCGGGTCGGGGTTCTTGCGGGCGCGGTCGTAACGCATGGTCGTTCGCGGGTCGGCGTGGCGGGCGGCGATCTGCACGTCGCGCAGGCCGACGCCGGCGTCGAGCATGGTGGTCACGAACGTGTGCCTGAACATGTGCGGGTGCATTCGTGCGATCCGGATCCCGGCCCCGTCGGCTAGGGCCTTCAGGCGGCGGCTCGTGGCGTGCCGGTCCATCCGGGTGCCGTAGGTGTTGCGCAGGATCGGCCCGTGCTCACGGCCGCCGACGGCTCGGTCGATCGCGCGGGCCACCGCCGGTGGCAGGCGAATCAGAGCGGTCTTCTCGCCCATGCCGCGGATCTTCAGCACATGGTGGCCGTGTTCCTCGCCGAGGTTGCCGATGTTCGCGCCGGAGGCTTCGAAGATCCAAAGGCCGAGCAGGCCCAGCATCGCGATCAGCGCGAAGTCATTGATGTTCACCGAGTACCGGGCGGCTGTAATCAGGGCTTCGAACTGTTGGTGTCCGAGCCCGAGCGTGGGTGATTCGGCCGGTACCGGTGGCCGGCGGACATGCGGGCTGCAGTCCTAGGCGTGACGTGCGATTCTCGTGCCGTTGGAAAGGGTCATCCTGACGTTGACCGAGGCCGGCACGATCCAGCGGAAGCGGACTCCTTTCTCGGTTGGGCATATAGCGGATAGTTCGTATGGGCTGGCGCTGTACACGTTGGCATGCAGGAAGTCGGCGGCGGCCCCCGCGCCGAGGCCGCTGGTGTCGTCGCAGGCAAGGCCGCCGATATTGAAAACGCTTCGACCGATGGTCAGCTCGATTGTCGTAAGCGAGCGCGGTTCCAGGTGTACGGCTGTGGACAGTGTCAAGTTGATCGTTGCCCCGCTCCCCAAACTGCCGTGGATCTCCCCTCGCACAGGCCATGCCCGGGACTTGCCGGCAGAGTCGGACGAAATGTCTTCGTGAGCAGCTCCTTCGAATCGTCGAGTCGTTTCCGTAGCGATGCCGACCTGCTGGCCTTCGATGATGTAGTCATACTCCGGACCCTCGGAGAGGTATGTTATTTCATCTTCGAATGCCTTGAACGACACCTCGATGGTGCGCACCACTTGCCGCCGGTCGGACTGGTTATCAACCGTACTGAGCACGCTGCGAAATTTGTTCAGAAGAATAGGCTGCGCCGGGGCGAATGATGCCGATCCTCGTGGGGCGATCCCAAGTTGGGATCCTCGGGTTGATGGGGAGGGGTCAACTCGTGGTTCGATGTTCACAGCGACGACTGCGGCAATTTCCGTAGCGTTGTCCGGCCAGCCGAGGAGATCGTGCACCACAAGGGACCGAGCCGTTGGAACTGCCGCCGTCGCGGTGACACCGATCGCCACCACGGTGGTCGCCGCCCACGCGGCCATCTTGCGCGCACGGGGTTCGCCTGCGAGCTTCTTGAGGTTGCGACGGAGCAGCCATGCCGGACCAGCGAGCACCAGCACGACCGCAATCATTGTTGTCGACACAGGCCGGCCGGCAAGCAAGGTCGATCCCAGGCCGACGGCGCCCGCCGCGATGGTCAGCCACAAGCCGGCCTTCCTGGCCGGTGCGCTGGTTCCATCGGCTTTGTCAATGTCGGCTTCGTTCGCGCCGGTGGTGTCCTGACTCATGGGACGCCTGTTCGCTTTCGCTCGACCACCCGGCGCCGTTCCGGGCGGCAACATCGTGGAGAATCGTCCGTACAGCCTCAGTTACCACCGAGCCATCCGAACTTCGATCAATGCCCTTTCCATACGCGGTGCAGTACGAGTTCGAGCGGCTGATGGCCAAGACTTTCCGGCCGCTTGGAGCGTCGCGCCAACTCAGCGCGACCTGATGTTCGGCGGGTCGATGTCAATGGGTGCTCCCGGGCGGTGCGGTATCAACTCGACGCTAAGGCGGTAGCAGCGGAAATTCGGCCGTGTCGAGCCACACGCCGCTGTCTGCTATCCGACAGGGGCGCCCGGTCTTGAAGCGGCGAGATTCAGCCGCTTTCCGTCGACGGTGAACCGGACACTCACATGGGCACGAGCGTGCGGTTGGGGCGGCATGGAGGGCGGCAGTTCCGCGTGCTGAGTGCTCACGTGCCGGACGCCATGAAGATCTTGAGATCAGAGCCGGTGTGCAGGCGGGACTGGCCGCGGTAACGGCCCAGGTAGGCGGCCACTGCCGCGCGGAGAACGCGGCCGTCCGAGGCGATGATGGTCTGCTCAGGAGCGGAGAAGGCAGTCATAGCTCACGGTGCGTCACCGCGGACGCAGGCACCAGTGCCCTCCGCGCGGCAGGTCAGCATGTCCACGATGTTGAGAACAAGCACGGATGAGGGATGGCGGAGCCGAATCGTCCCATCGGGAACCATGCGATCGGCGCCGTGTGGAATTGCGTGATCGCCACAACCTCAGGCGCGGGAATTCATGATCGCCGACACTCTGCTCGAAAGAGTGCGCACCCACAAGCCGATCGACGTCTGACGGTGACCGCTAGGCGATCGACGGAGCCCGCCCGCAGGATTGCGGCGCAGGCCTTGGCGGGTGTCGGGTGGATCCGGGACCCCGGAGGTGAACCGATGACATGCCACACGTCGGGTTGTCCGAACCCTGGTGTCATCAGCTGTAGCGGATGCGGCAAGCTCTTCTGCGGAATGCACGTCGACCAGGGGCCGGTTCCACGATGCGAGCCGTGCCGGGTCGCGAACGCCGAACATCAGCGGAAAGAACTTCACAGCTCCATGGGTTCGGGATGCCTGATTATTCTCGTGGGGTTAGGCATAGCGGGCCTCGGCTTGTTGATGATGGGGAACATGGACCGCCCGCACTTCGGGATCCTGGTGCTCCTCATGGGTTTGGGCGTTGCTTTTGTCGGCGGACTTGCAATGAACCCGTGACAGCGGCGAACAACCAACGCACTCACATCGGCCATGATCGAGTGCGCTCAATTCGGCTACTTGTTGACGCACCTGGTCAAGGCGGCCTGGCCGCGGCCCAGGACATCCCGCTCAGCTTCCTGCAGGGCATCCTGCTCGATCTGCGCCGCACCGGGCTGCTGCAATCGCGCGGCAGCGGGCCAGTTCAGAAGGCGTGAGGCGGGCCGACTAACGGTTGCAGTCACACGCGCGCGGGCGGATGGTGGCCTGAGCTAGCGTGATCGCATGGATTCGGAAGCCGTCCTGCCTGCGGAAGCCGCCCCGCCGCGCGCTTCAATGCCGGCGGTCGGCGTGGACTCGCCGGACGCCGAGGTCCCGGACACCGAGGTTCCGGGCCATGGCCGGTGGCAGGTGCTCGCGGCGATCTCGGCGGGCGGCATGCTCGGTGCCCTGGCCCGCTACGGCATCTCCACCGCCTGGCCGCACGACCCGGCCGGGTTCCCCTGGTCCACCTGGACGATCAACGTCAGCGGCTGTCTCCTCATCGGCGTCCTCATGGTCCTCATCGGACACCTCGGGCTGCAGCATCGCCTGGTCCGCCCGTTCTGGGGCATCGGCTTCCTCGGCGGCTACACCACCTTCTCCACCGCAACCGTCGACGTGCTGCAGGCCGCGCCCGGCGTCGCGTTGGTCTACCTGGCCGTGACGCTGACCGGGGCACTCGTGGCGGTCTGGCTCGGCACGGCTCTCACTGAGGTGGCGGTGCGCCGGTGACCGTGCTGCTGGTCGCGCTCGGCGCGGCGATCGGTGCCCCGCTGCGCTACCTCACGGACCGGTACGTGCAGTCGAGGCACGAGTCACGGTTCCCGTGGGGCACGCTGACCGTCAACGTGGCCGGCTCGGCGCTGCTCGGCTTCCTCGTCGGCCTGCCGGTAGCCCCCGCAGTCGCCGCGCTGCTGGGCACGGGTTTCTGCGGGGCGCTCACCACGTACTCGACGTTCGGCTACGAGACGCTGGGGCTCGCGCGCTCCGGGGAGCGGTTCCACGCGCTCGCGTACGCGCTCGGCAGTGTGTTGGCCGGCCTTGGCGCGGCCTCACTCGGCTTCCTGCTCGCCCGCGCGGCCGGGTGACCGCTACCGGGAGAGCAGTTCTCCCATTGCCGCCTCGTTGAGCGGCTCGGCCCAGTAGTAGCCCTGGCCCAGCTCGCAGTTCCCGTCCGCGAGCTCGCTCAGCTGCCCCGCATCCTCGATGCCCTCGGCGATCGTCGACAGGCTGAGGGCCTGCCCGAGCTGGATGATCCCCAGCGTCAGGGCGGCCGCCGCGGGGACGTCGCCGACGTCGTCCACGAAGCTCTTGTCGATCTTGATGATGTCGACCGGGAAGCGGCGCAGGTACGCCAGCGACGAGTAGCCCGTGCCGAAGTCGTCGATGGCGAGCCGGACGCCCAGCTCCTTGATCCGTTCGAGCTGGCGCAGCGTCGACGGCCGGTGGTCCACGAGCAGTGACTCGGTCAGCTCGATCACCAGGGAGGCCGCCGGGAGGCCGCTCTGCTCCAGGGCGGAGGCCACCACCTCGGGGAGTTCCTCCACGTCCAGCTGGACCGCCGACATGTTGACGCTCACGCTCAGCGGGCGCTTGCCCTCGCGGACGGCGTTCCAGGCGGCGGCCTGGCGGCAGGCTTCGCGGAGCACCCATTCGCCGATCGGCACGATCATGCCGGTCTCCTCGGCGAGCGGGATGAAGTCCAGCGGGGGGATCAGGCCGCGCTCGGGGTGCTGCCAGCGGACCAGCGCCTCCAGGCCGGTGATCTCGCCGGTACGCAGGTGCACGATCGGCTGGTAGCGCAGCTCGAACTCGTGGCGGACGACGGCGCGGCGCAGGTCGGCCTCGAGTTGGAGGCCCGCCTGGAACGAGATCTGCATCGCCGGCTCGAAGCTCTCGAGGCGGTCCTTGCCCTCCTTCTTCGCCTGGTACATGGCGAGGTCGGCGCGGACCATCAGGTCGTGGGCGTCCTTCAGCTCGCCGGGCGCGCTGTACGCGATGCCGATGCTGCAGCTGACGAACGTCTCCTTGCCGGCGAGCACGAACGGCTCGCGCAGCGCCTCGAGGATCTTCTGGGCCACGGGTACGGCCTCGCTGGCGTCGTACGCCATCGGCAGCAGCACCGCGAACTCGTCGCCGCCGAGGCGGGCCGCCGTGTCTCCCGGGCGCAGGCAGGCGCGGATGCGCTCGGCGACCCCGACCAGCAGGACGTCGCCGGCGGCGTGGCCGAGGGAGTCGTTGACCACCTTGAAGCGGTCCAGGTCGACGAAGAGGACCCCGGTGCCGGTGCGGGCCTCGCCGGCCGCGGTGAACGCCCGTTCCATCCGGGTCAGGAACAGTGCCCGGCTGGCGAGCCCGGTCAGCGAGTCGTGGAACGCCTGGTTCATCGCCGCGAACGTCTGCGCGTCGGTCAGGGCGAGGCTCACATGCTCGGCGAACGCCCGCAGGATCTCCTGCGACGACTTGTCCCACTTCCGCGGGCCGGCACACGTGCCGACGGTGAGGCAGCCGACGACCTCGCCGTTCTCGTGCACCGGCACCGCCATGACGGCCTTGAGGTGCGACTGGATGTCCGGGATGGCGATCGGGCAGTTCTCGTAGTCCTCGACCAGGACCATCTCGTCGGCCATGACCGCCAGCCCGGCCACGCCGGCCGAGGGGAGCGGGACCCGCTGCATCTTGCTGAGGATGTCCGGGGCGAAACCGACGTGGGAGACCATGCTGCCGACCGAGGGGTCGTCCTTCTCCAGCAGGTTGAGCGAGGACATCTCCAGGCCGAGCAGCTCGGCGGCGGCCGCGGTGATCGAGTCGAGGATCTGCTGGAGGGGAGTGCGGCGGGCGATCAGACGCTGGATGCGGCTCAGGTGCTCGAAGAGCCGCTGGCGTTCCTGGAGCGAGTCGACGAGGCGCCCGTTCTCCTGGGCCTGGCGGCGTTCGGCCTCGATGACGTGCAGCGCTTGCAGGCTCAGCTCGAGGACTCGCGCCATCCCGCGCAGCAGGCAGATCTCCTCGTCGGAGAACGCTCCCTGCCGGCGGCCGAGGATGAGCAGGCCGCTCGCCGGGCCGGAGATCGGTGCGTGGGTGAGCGCGTACGGGAGGCCGGCGAGCTCGACGGTCTCCGTCCGGTCGGTGGCGGCGTCCTGGAGCGTGGTGAGCGGCACCTGCTCGGCGGGCAGGCCGTACGAGGCGACCACGCCGGCGTCGATGACCAGCACCGCGATGTCCGCCTCGAGGGCACGCGCGGCACACTCCACGGCCGCGTACTGTGCCACGGGTTCTTCCGGCCGGTCGGCGACGGCGGAGAGGAACTCCGTGAGTTGCTGCGTTGCGAGCATGCCCATGACCTCGTTTGTCGGTCCGGCGCCGGGCGAGATGAGCCTTTTCCGTGACGGTCTTGGTGAGCTGCCCGTGCGCGGGGCCCGATGAGGCCCGGCGACCGAGCTCACACCCTCGGGCATGATCCGGGCAGCGTTTCCGGGCAATCGGGCACAACCTTCGTCCCGATTCAGCAGGCGGTGGGATGATATCTGCCGCGCCGGGGCGCTTGCCAAACGGGCAGAGACACACCGAATCGGCCTGGCTTGTGATGGGGGCCACACGTTTCTCCGGTGTTACAAATGGTCCACGGCAAACGCGGTCACGGCGACCGCCTCGACGGGCGGCCGGAGGTGCGGATTGAATGCGGAAGAACGGCAGCATCAGATCGTCGCCCTGGCGCGGCGGCAAGGCGAGGTGGACGTCGCAAAACTGTCCGCCGAGCTGAGCGTTTCCGCGGAAACGATCCGGCGTGACCTGCGACTGCTGGAAAAGCACGGTCTGTTGCGGCGTACGCACGGCGGCGCGTATCCGGTGGAGACCGCGAAATTCGAGACCGACCTCGCGATGCGAACCACGCGCGGGGTCCCGGAGAAGCGCAGGATCGCCGCCGCGGCCGCCGGACTCATCGGCGACGCGGAGACGATCTTCATCGACGAGGGCTTCACCCCGCAGCTCATCGCCGAGGCGCTGCCCGCCGACCGTCCCCTGACCGTGGTGACGGCCTCGCTGAACACCGCGGCGTGGCTGTCCACGAACTCGCCGGTCACCGTGCTCCTGCTCGGGGGCCGGGTACGCGGCCGCACGCTGGCCACGGTCGACCACTGGGCCAGCGGCATGCTGGCCGGCTTCGTCATCGACCTCGCCTTCGTCGGCGCCAACGGCATCTCCCGTGAGGTGGGACTGACCACTCCGGACCCGGCGGTGGCGGACGTGAAGGCCCACGCGGTGCGCGCGGCCCGCCGGCGGATATTCGCCGGCATACACACGAAATTCGGCGTACGCACGTTCTGCCGATTCGCCGAGATATCCGATTTCGAATCCCTGGTCACGGACACCGGGCTGCCGGCTTCCGAGGCACACCGCTATTCCCGGCTCGGCCCTCAGGTCATCCGCGTCTGATTCCGCTCGTCGCAGTTTTTCTCGCCCGGCGCCTGCCCGGCGCGGTGGTGCATGTCTTCAAACGGAGGATCCGCTGTGCAAAAAACAGGAAAGAAATTCTCGTTGTTGATTGCCGGTGCGACCGCCGGCGCGCTCGTCCTCTCCGGATGCTCGGGTGCCGGCTCGACCGGCGGGGGAGACTCGGCGGACAACACCATCACCGCGCTGATGGTGGGCAACCCGCAGATGGAGGACATCCAGAAGCTGACCGCCGACAGCTTCACCAAGCAGACCGGCATCACGGTCAAGTTCACGATCCTCCCGGAGAACGAGCTGCGCGACAAGGTGACGCAGGACGTCGCCAACCAGGGCGGGCAGTACGACGTCGCCACCGTCGGCGCGTACGAGGTGCCGATCTGGGCGAAGAACGGCTGGCTCCACGAGGTGTCGAGCTACGCCGGCAAGGACAGCGCCTACGACGAGGCCGACCTGATCAAGCCGATGGTGCAGTCGCTGACCGGCGACGACGGCAAGATGTACGCGGCACCGTTCTACGGCGAGTCCTCCTTCCTCATGTACAACAAGGAGATGTTCGAGGCCAAGGGCCTCACGATGCCGGAGAAGCCGACGTGGGCCCAGGTGGCCGACATGGCGCAGAAGCTCAACGACAAGCAGAAGGGCGTGGCGGGCATCTGCCTGCGGGGCCTGCCCGGCTGGGGTGAGCTCTTCGCCCCGCTGACGACGGTCGTCAACACCTACGGCGGTACGTGGTTCGAGAAGGACTGGACCCCCAAGGTCAACTCGCCCGAGTTCACCGAGGCGACGAACTTCTACGTCAACCTGCTGAAGAACTACGGCGAGTCGGGTGCGCCGCAGGCCGGGTTCACGGAGTGCCTCAACACCTTCGGCCAGGGCAAGGCCGCCATGTGGTACGACGCCACGTCGGCCGCAGGCACCCTCGAGGACCCGAAGGCCTCCAAGGTCGCGGGCAAGGTCGGCTACGCGTACGCCCCGGTGAACAAGACCGAGTACTCCGGCTGGCTGTGGACGTGGGCGTGGGCCATGCCCAAGACCACCAAGAAGTCCGACGCAGCCTGGAAGTTCATCTCCTGGGCCACCAGCAAGGACTACGAGCAGCTCGTGGGCAAGAACCTCGGCTGGTCGCGGGTGCCGTCCGGCAAGCGCACCTCGACGTACTCGATCCCGGAGTACAAGGAGTCCGCGAAGGCCTTCGCCGACATCACGCTCGGATCGATCGAAAACGCGAAGCCGCAGAACCCGGGGCTGCAGCCGCGGCCCGCGCTGGGCGTGCAGTTCGTCGGCATCCCCGAGTTCGCGGACCTCGGCACCAAGGTGTCGCAGGAGGTCAGCGCCGCCGTCGCGGGCAGCACGACGGTCGACAAGGCGCTGGCCGACGGCCAGAAGCTCGCCGAAGACGTTGCGAAGAAATACAAGTAATGCCTCGCGGGCGCGCCGCCCCAGCGGTGGCGTGCCCGCACCCGACCGGAAGGCTCGACCGAGATGACTGACGTCATTCCCCGGGCGGAAGGCAGGACGGACACCCCTCCGCCGCACACCCCCGTACCCGCCAAGGGCGGCGCACGGGAGCGATGGGTCCGCCGGGCCCCGCTCCTGCCGGCCCTGGTCTTCGCGATCATCGTGACTCAGGTGCCGTTCCTGGTCACCATCTACCTGTCCACGCAGAGCTGGAACGCGCTGCGCCCGGGCGCCCGCGGTTTCGTCGGCGTGGACAACTACGTCACCGTGCTGACCGACTCGCGCCTGCGAGCCGCGCTGGCCAACACGGTTCTGCTGACCGCGGGGGCGGTCATCTTCTCGATGATCCTCGGCCTGGCACTGGCGGTGCTGCTGGACCGCAGGTTCGTCGGCCGGTCGGTGGTGCGGACCCTGCTCATCACCCCGTTCCTGGTGATGCCGATCGCAGCGGCCCTGCTGTGGAAGCACGCGATCTACAACCCGGCGTACGGGCTCATCAACGGCCTCTTCGGCGGCTCGACGGACTGGATCTCGTCGTACCCGAAGGCGGCGGTCATCACGACGCTGGTCTGGCAGTGGACGCCGTTCATGATGCTCATCCTGCTGGCGGGCCTGCAGTCGCAGAGCGAGGAGGTGCTCGAGGCGGCCCGGGTCGACGGCGCCAACGCGTGGCAGATCTTCACCCGGATGACGATCCCGCACCTGCGCCAGTACCTGGAGCTGGGCGCCCTGCTCGGCTCGATCTACTTGGTCAACACCTTCGACTCGGTCTTCAGCATCACCCAGGGCGGTCCGGGCACGGCGACCACGAACCTGCCGTACGAGATCTACCTGACCACGTTCCGCAAGTTCGAGTACGGCGAGGCGTCGGCCGCCGGCGTCATCGTGGTGATCCTGACGATCATCGTGGCGACATTCGCGCTGCGCGTCATCTCGAGCCTGTTCCGGATGGAGGAGGGCCGATGAGGCTCCGGCTGAGCAATACCGTCTGGGGTGCGGTGGCCTGGGTCGCCGGGATCGTGTTCGTGTTCCCGGTCATCTGGATGGTGCTGACCAGCTTCAAGCAGGAGCAGGCCGCCGCCAGCAACCCGCCGTCCTGGGTCTTCACCCCGACCCTCGACCAGTACGCGCAGGTCTTCGACCGCAACATCACGCCGTTCCTGCTGAACTCGCTGATGGCCAGCCTCTTCTCCACGTTGTTCGTGGTCCTGCTCGCCACGCCGGCCGCGTACGCGTTGTCGCTGCGCCCGGTCGCCAAGTGGACGGACGCGCTCTTCTTCTTCATCTCGACGAAGATGATGCCCGCGGTGGCCGCCCTGCTCCCGGTGTACCTGCTGGTCAAGAACCTCGGCATGCTCGACAACGTGTGGACGATGGTGGTCCTCTACACCTCGATGAACCTGCCGCTGGCGGTCTGGATGATGCGCTCGTTCCTGCTCGAGGTGCCGCGCGAGGTGCTGGAGGCCGGCGAGGTGGACGGGGCCGGCCTGCTCACCTCGATCCGGAAGATCATCCTGCCGATCGTCTCGCCCGGCCTGGCCGCGACCGCGCTGATCTGCTTCATCTTCGCCTGGAACGAGTTCTTCCTCGCGGTGAACCTGACCGCGACGAACGCCGGTACGGCGCCGATCTTCCTGGTCGGCTTCATCTCCTCGGAGGGCCTGTTCCTCGCCCGGCTCTGCGCCGCGGCGACGCTGGTCTCGCTGCCGGTGCTGATCGCCGGCTGGCTGGCGCAGAACAAGCTGGTCCGCGGCCTGTCGATGGGAGCGGTCAAGTGAAGGCAGCGGTGGTCGTCACGCCTGGGACGATCGAGATCACGGACGTGCCCGATCCCACTCCCGGCCCTGCCGACGTGGTGGTCCGGCCCGCGGCGGTCGGCATCTGCGGCACGGATCTGCACATCATGGACGGCGAGTTCGCGCCCGCCTTTCCGATCATCCCCGGGCACGAGTTCGCGGGGGAGATCGTCGAGATCGGCTCGGCCGTCATCGGGTACGCCGTGGGCGACCAGGTGGCCGTGGACCCGTCGCTGTACTGCGGCCACTGCTACGAGTGCAAACGGGCGCGGGGCAACCAGTGCGAGAACTGGAACGCGATCGGGGTCTCCAAGAGCGGCGCGGCGGCCGAGTTCGTGTCCGCGCCGATGGCCAACCTGTTCAGGCTGCCGCCCCACCTCGCCGCCCGGGACGCCGCGCTGATCGAGCCGCTCTCCTGCGCGGTCCGCGGCTTCGACGTCCTGCCCCGGCGGATGGCGGACACCTTCCTGATCTACGGCTCGGGAACGATGGGCCTGATGATGCTGGAGCTCGCCAAGCGCGCGGGCGCGTCGACCGTCTCCATGGTGGACCTGAACCCGGAACGGCTCGAGACGGCGAAGGTGCTCGGCTGTTCGGCCGCGGTCACCGACGCCGCGGAGCTGGACGCCCCGCGCGGCTGGGACGTCGTCATCGACTGCACCGGGGCGGCCGCCGCGATCCGCGACGGGCTGGGGCGCGTCGGCCGGGGTGGGACGTTCCTGCAGTTCGGGGTCTCGGCGTACGACGCCCGGGTGGAGATCGAGCCGTACGAGATCTATCGGCGCGAGATCACGATCACCGGCTCGATGGCCGTCCTGCACAGCTTCGACCGGGCCGGCGAGCTGATGGCCGCGGGCGTGCTCGACCCGCGGATCTTCGTCAGCCACCGGTTTCCTCTGGCCCGATATGCCGAGGCGCTCGACCAGTTCCGTGCGGGCATCGGCAGGAAGACCCTCATCGAGCCATAGGGAGTGCCAATCTTCTCACTATCGGTTATTTGATGGTCACAGCATGTTGTTAGACCGCCGCCGGGGGTCTCCAATGGAGCGGTGCCTTCGCCACCCACCCCGGCGGCGAGACGCCTCGGTGGCGCGTCCGTCGTCCTCCTCGCGCTGGCCGCGGCCACCCCGCTGACGGTCGTCACCGCCGTCGTGCCGGGTGCGTACGCCGACAGCGGTCTGCTCGCCCTCCCGCTGCTCTTCGCCGGCCTGGGCCTGCTCATGCTGGCCTTCACGGCGGGATACACCGCGATGATCCGCCGCGCGCCGGGGCAGGGCGCGCTCTACACGTTCATCGCGCGGGGGCTGGGCCGCCCGGCCGGCGTCGGGGCGGCGTGGCTCGCCCTGCTCTCCTACAACGCACTGCAGATCGGCCTGTACGGCGTGGTCGCCGCGGCTGCCGCCCCGCTGGCCGACGTGGAGTGGTGGGTGGCTGCCGGGGCGTGCTGGGTCGTCGTCGCCGGGTGCGGGCTGCTCGGCCTGGCGCGTACCGTCTGGCTGCCGGCGGTGCTGGTGGTCGCGGGGATCGTCGTGGCCGTCGCGTACGCCGTCGCGAACCTGCTCGATCCGGCCGCCGGACGGCTCAGCTGGACGGCGCTGGATCCGGTCCACCTGACGGGCGTCTCCCGTCCGGTGCTGGGGCTGCTGTTCGTGGTGGGCGCGTTCGCCTTCGTGGGCATCGAGACGACGGCCGCGTACGCCGAGGACGTCCACGCTCCCCGCCGCTCGACCGCCCGCGCAGCCGTCCTGTCCGTCCTGCTCCTGACCGTCCTGTACGCCGCGTCGAGCTGGGCGATGGCGGTCGGCGCGGGGCCCGGCCGGATCGTCGCCGCGTCGACCGCCCGCGGGCCCGAGCTCGCCTTCGACCTCGCCTCGGCCCGCCTCGCGCCCTGGGCGGTCACCCTGGGCCGGGCCCTGGTCGTCGCCGGCCTGCTCGCCGCCATGCTGGCCCTGCACCACACCATCGCCCGCTACGTCGTGGCGCTCGGCCGGGAACGGGTGCTGTCCGCCGGGCTCGCTGCGCCGCGGCCGGCCTCGTTCACCCAGAGCCTCGCCGCGGGCCTGGTCATCGGGGTGTGCGCGGGCTTCGACCTGGACCCGGTCGAGTCGCTCGGACGCCGGCTGGCGATCGGCGGCGGCCTGGGCATCCTGCTCCTGCTGCTGGCCACGTCGCTGGCGGCGCTGCTGCTGCTCAACCGTCATCCGGGCGACGAGGGGATCTGGCGGCGCTTCGGGGCTCCCTCGGCGTCGACCATCGGGTTCGGGGCGTTGGCGTACCTCGCGTACCTGCAGTTCCCCGGGCTGGTGGCCGCGGCGTTGGCCACGGTGCTCCTGGGAGTGCTCTACGCCGTGGTGCTGCGGTTCGCCCGGCCGGTGACCTACGCGGGTATCGGCCTCGGCGGCGCGGCGGTGGTGGTGGCGCCGTCCACGTTGACGGTGCCGCGACCGCGGTCGCCCGGGGCGCACCGGCCGGACCGGGTCAATCGCCTCGCCGGGTAGCGGCCGGGTCGTCGCCGAAGAATTCCTGGATCTGGGTGAGGGTCAGGTAACCCTGCTGCTCGACCTCGCCGGCGTCGGTGGGCAGCGGTTTGCGGGTGACCTCGGGCTCCTCCGGGTGCTCCGGAAGATCGGGCAGGGGCGGGACCGGCGGGAGCTCGCCCAGCCCGATCGCCTCGCGGATCACCTCGAACATCCCGGTCACTTCCCGTACGGCCAGGGGAAAGAGCTCGGCCGGCCGCCGGCCCGCCGCGGCCGGAGCGGCACAGGTGAAGTTGGCCCGGATCTTGTCGCGGACCTTCCGGATGTCGGCGCTCGGCCGCAGGTGATGGAGGTGGCCCTCGGCGACTATCCCCAGCTCGCATTCCGATACGCCGGAAGCCCGCCACCACCGCCGCCAGCCGGGATCGGCGTCCAATGTCACGACGACGTGCTGCAGCGCCACCATGTACGCCTGGAAGGCGCGGCCGTCCACCGTGGTAGTCCCCATGTGTGGGTGCAGCCAGCACGGCTGCCCGCCCCAGAACTCCATCACCGCATGGTGACATCACCATCGCCGCGAGTCGGTGCATATGGGACTGGCGCGTCCGGGTGGTCCCCCAGTGCGGCGTCCAGCAGGGCGGCCGCCACGGCGCGGGCGGTGACCGCTGCTGCCGGGGTGCGGTCCATCCGGGCGCCCACCGAGGTGCCGTCGTAGAGGATGACCAGTTGCGCGGCGAGCGCGGCCGGGTCCGGCGCTCCGGCCTCGCGGGCCAGGTCGGTGAAGAGGCTGCGGGTCCAGGCGCGGTTGGCGTCGCTGACCTCCTCGACGACGCCGCCCGGCGTCGACTCAGCGCTGGCGTTGTAGAAGGCGCAGCCGCGGAAGGTCGGCGCGGCGGCCTGTTCGGCCAGGACGTCGAAGACGCCGAGCAGCCGGTCGCGGGGCGTCCGGAAGCGCTCGAGCTCGGCGAGGATGCGCTCCCGGCGGCGCTGGTGTCGGCCCTCCAGGTAGGCCCGGATCAGGCCGTCCTTGCTGCCGAAGCAGCTGTAGAGCGACGCCTTGGCCACCCCCGCGTGCTCGATGACGCGGTCGATGCCGACGGTGTGCACTCCCTCGGCGTAGAAGAGCTCGTCGGCGGAGGCGAGCAGCCGGTCGCGCGCGGACGGCTTGCGCGGTGATGCACCAGACATGCGATTGACGATAGCAGACAGATCTGTCTAGTGTCGGGCTTGCCAGACAGACCTGTCTGTCATCGACTGGGAGTGTCATGACTACCGCACCTGCCCTCGTTCGCGAGCCGAGACGGCTGTCCCATCCGGTCGCCTTCGCCGCCATCGCGGCGATCCTGGTGGCGTTCACCGCCGCCTCCAGCGCCCCCTCCCCGCTGTACGTCGTCTACCAGCAGCTCTGGTCCTTCTCCGCGGTCACCCTGACGGTCGTGTTCGCCGTGTACGTGGTGGGCCTGATCGGTGCGTTGCTCGTGCTCGGGGCGCTCTCCGACCACGTCGGGCGCCGGCCTGTTCTCGTCGCCGCCATCGCGCTGGAGGCGGTGGCGCTCGCGCTCTTCCTCGCCGCGGGCGACGTCGGCGTGCTGCTGGCCGCCCGCTTCCTCCAGGGCATCGCGACCGGCGCCGCGCTGACCACGCTGGGCGCTACCCTCGTCGACCTGGACCCGCCGCACGCCCCCGGCCGGGCCGGCCTGATCAACAGCATCGTGCCCCCGGCCGGCCTGGCGCTCGGGTCGCTGGGCACCGGGGCGCTCGTGCAGTACGCCCCCGGACCCACCCGCCTCGTGTACGCCCTCCTGCTCGCCGGCATGGTCCTCGCGGCCGGTGCGGTGCTGCTGATGCCCGAGACCTCCGGCCGCCGCCCGGGTGGTGCCCGGTCGCTGGTGCCGCGGCTGGGCGTGCCGGCCCGGCTGCGCGCCGACGTGCTCGCCCTGGTGCCGATCATCGTGGCGAGCTGGGCCCTGGGCGGGCTCTACCTCTCCCTCGGCCCCTCGGTGGCGGCCGGCGTCTTCGGGCTGGCCAGTCACCTCATCGGCGGCCTGGTGGTGACGCTGCTCTGCGGGACCGGCGCGGTGACGGCCTTCGCGCTGCGCGGCCGCCCGACAGCGCGGGTGCTGACCATCGCCGGCGTCCTGCTGACCGCGGGTACGGCGGTGACGCTGCTTGCCGTCCAGTCGGAATCGGTCGTGCTCGCGGCGGCCGGGACCGTGCTTGCCGGGGTGGGCTTCGGCGCCTCGGCGCTGGCCTCCTTCAGCACGCTGGCGGTGCTGGCCGCCCCCGCGGAGCGTGGCGAGCTGCTGGCGGTGGCGCTGACGATCGCGTACCTGGCCTTCAGCCTGCCGGCCGTGGTGGCGGGGCTGGCGGCCACATCGTTCGGCCTGCACCTGACCGCCCTGGTCTACGGCCTGGTCGTGGTGGCCCTCGGTGGGGTGGCCGTGATCGCGCAGCGGACCCGCCGAGCCTGACCGGCCCGCCCGCTCTTTCGTGTCACGCCCCGGCGTGGGCGGCCGCCATCCGGCCGTCCACCCCGGACCATATGGGGCGAATCCACATGAAGGGTAAGGCATGAGAAGACTTCTGGCGGTCGCCGCCTTGTTCGCTCTGGTGATGGGCGGTGCGGCCGCGGCTGCCGGGGCGCCTGCCGCGGAGCCGTCCGGCGACCGGGCCGCGTACTCCGCTGTCGGCTGGGGCAAGTGCGACAGCCCGGCCCTGCGTGAGCGCAAGGCCGAATGCGGGTTCGTCAGCGTGCCGCTCGACTATGCGCACCCCGGCGGCAAGCACATCAAGCTGGCTGTCTCGCGGATCAAGCACACCGTGCCGGACGGCGAGTACCAGGGCGTCATGCTGGTCAACCCGGGCGGCCCCGGCGGCTCGGGGCTGATTCTCTCGGTGCTGGGCGAGTTCGTGCCGGACGGCGCGGGTGCCGCGTACGACTGGATCGGCTTCGACCCGCGCGGCGTCGGCTCCAGCGAACCGGTCCTGGCCTGCGACGGCGACTACACCGGTTACAACCGGCCGCCCTACGTGCCCACCAGCGCGGCCATCGAGAAGGCGTGGCTGAAGCGGGCGAAGGGCTACGCCGCGGCCTGTGCCCGCAGCGGCGGTGAGCTGCTGAAGCACCTGCGTACGGTCGACTCGGTCCAGGACATGGACAGCATCCGTGCGACGCTCGGGGCCGATAAGATCAACTACTACGGCTTCTCGTACGGCACCTATCTCGGCCAGGTCTACGCGACGCGCTACCCGGACCGGGTGGGCCGGATGGTCCTCGACGGCAACGTCGACCCCTCGCGGGTCTGGTACGACGCCAACCTCGACCAGGACATCGCGTTCGACCGCAACATGAAGATCTACTTCCGCTGGCTGGCCAAGTACCACAGCGTCTACCACCTCGGCCGTACCGGGGAAGCGGTCGAGAAGCTCTTCTACCGCGAGCAGCATCGGCTCATCGCGAAGCCGGCCGCGGGCGTCATCGGCCCGGACGAGTTCACGGACGTGTTCCTCCAGGCCGGGTACTACGTCTTCGGCTGGGAGACGGTCGCGTCGGCGTTCTCGGCGTGGGTCAACGACCGGGACGCGCAGCCGCTGAAGTCGCTGTTCGACGAGGGCAACCCGCAGGAGGAAGGCGCCGACAACGGGTACGCGATCTATCTGGCCGTGCAGTGCACCGACGTCAAGTGGCCGGCGTCCTGGTCGACGTGGCGCGCGGACAACTGGCGCGTGCACCGTAAGGCGCCGTTCGAGACGTGGGGCAACGCCTGGTTCAACGCGCCTTGCCTGAACTGGCCGGCAAAGGCGGGCAACCCCGTCGCGGTGACCGGCCGGAAGGTTCCGCCGATCCTGCTCATCAGCGAGACGCTGGACGCGGCGACGCCGTTCTCCGGCAGCCTCGAGGTGCGCAAGCGGTTCCCCCGCTCGGCCCTCGTCGAGGGCGTCGGCGGCACCACCCACGCCGGTTCGCTCTTCGGCAACGCCTGCGTCGACGACACGATCGCCGACTACCTCGCCACCGGCAAGCTGCCGAAGCGGGTCAAGGCCAACACGTCCGACAAGCGCTGCGAGCCGCTCCCGCAGCCGACGCCCTCCGCGGCGGCGAGCAAGCGGGCGGAGAGCGTGAACCCGCTCAGCCGGATGGAATTGCAGAAGCTGATCGCCGCACGCTGACCGCGGTCCGACCCCTGTCCCGAGGCCCGACGGGACAGGGGTCACACTGCTGGCCCCGGCTCGACGGCCGCCGGAGCGGGTAGGATCCGGATCGCGAAGGGGAGTAGCTCCCAACGTCGTGGTCGACATACTGATCCGCCGGGCTCGTTGCGGCGCATCCGGCCACGCGGCCTCGGTCCGCCGGGGCGAGCGAGACCTTCGACTTGGCCAGTTCCGATGGCCGGGTCGAGGTCGCCCTGCGCCCGAGCCCCGGTCCGACACGCACCGGGAGTTCCCTTCCATGGACGGTTTCCTCGTCGCGACGGCGGTCAGCTTCGCCGTCGTCTTCGTGGCCGAGCTGGGCGACAAGTCGCAGCTCATGGCCCTCACCTTCGCCACCCGCTTCCGGACGCTGCCGGTGCTGATCGGCATCACGGTCGCGACGGCGGTGGTCCACCTCGTATCGGTCGCTGTCGGGTACGGCCTCGGCGCCGCCCTGCCCACCGGCTGGATCTCCCTGGTGGCGGGCCTGGCCTTCCTGGTGTTCGGCGCGTGGACCCTGCGCGGCGACCGGCTCACCGACGACGAGAAGGCCAAGGCAGAGCGCTCGACCGGGTCCGCGATCCTCGCCGTCGGCGGCGCGTTCTTCCTGGCCGAGCTGGGGGACAAGACCATGCTGGTCACCATCACGCTGGCCACCCAGTACGGCTGGTTCGGCACCTGGCTCGGCTCCACGGTCGGCATGGTGGCGGCGGACGCCCTCGCCATCCTGGTGGGCCGCCTCCTGGGCCGGCACCTCCCGGAGAAGGTCATCAAGTACGGCGCCGCCGCCCTCTTCGCTATCTTCGGCATCTGGCTTCTCGTGGAGGCCGTCATCGAGCTGCGATAGGAGGCGGGGAGACCGTGCTGCAGTACCGGGCGGAGTTCGACGCCGTCGTGACCTTCTCCAACGGCGGCGGGCTGCAGGCGCAGGGTTTCCGCGTCGACGTCCCGCACGCGGACGTGACCGAGGCGGAGATCGCGTCGCTGTTCGTCACGGCGTGCCGGCTGCTCCTCGCCGACCGCGTCGAGCTGGCGAACATCCGGGTCTTCGCGGAGCCGCACCTGGGCACCCCGGGCGGTCCGTCGCAGCGGCTCCCGCGGACCCGATGGGTGGAGCTCAGCCACGTGATCTGCGCGGGGCTGACCACGTACCCGGGACTGCCCACGCCGGTGATCACGCCGCACCTGACCAGGGAGGCCTCTCGCGCGGTCTATGCGGAGGGCACCGAGTTCGCCATCGACACGATCACGATGGTCGGCAACACCGGCACCTACCTGGACAGCCCGTTCCACCGGTACGCCGGCGGCACCGACCTCGCCGGACTCCCGCTCGAGCGCCTCGCCGACCTGCCCGCCGTGGTGGTCCGTACGGCGGGCAGCGACGTCCGCGGCGTGGGTGTGGACGCGCTCGAGAACCTGAACGTCGCCGGCCGGGCCGTGTTGTTGCACACCGGCGGCGATCTGCACTGGGCCACCCCGGCGTACGTGGAGAACGCGCCCTTCCTCACCGGTGCGGGCGCGCAGTGGCTGGTCGACCACGGTGCCGCGCTCGTCGGCATCGACGCGGTCAACATCGACGACGTCTCGCCGGAGGCCGCCGGGAACCGCCCCGCCCACACCCTGCTCCTCGGCGCCGGCATCCCGATCGTCGAGCACCTCACCGGCCTGGAGAACCTGCCCCCGGTGGGCGCCCGGTTCACCGCCGCGCCGCCACGGGTGGCTGCCTTCGGGACGTTCCCGGTCCGGGCGTACGCGGCGGTACCGGAGATCGAGCCGCACGACCACCTCAGGTCCGGAGGTTGGCTACCGACTGCAGGCGCATGACCCCGTACTCCGGAAAGGGCCTTTTCCCGGAAACGGCTCAGAGCCGCCGCCGATCCTGCCGATGATGACCGTGTGACCTTTACCTTCGCGCGGGCCCGGGCGTACCGATGACCGATGTCGACGCCGCGCGCACGGCGCCGCCGCAGCCGCAGAAGGCCGGGTCCGCCGGGTCCGGCACGCCGACCGAGATCGGGGTGGCCCGCGCCGCCGCGTACTTCGAGCGGATCGATCCGGCCATGGCGGCGCAGCACCTCGAGCCGATCCTCGCCGCCGACCCCGCGTCCGCGCCGGGCTGGGTCCTGATGGCCCGCATCAGGCTGGTGCTCGACGAGGTCGACAAGGCGCTCGACGCGGCCAACCGCGGCATCGAGCTGGCCCCCGAGGACCCCCGGCCGCTGGCCATCGCGAGCCGCGCGCTGACCCTGCTCGGGCGGCACGAGGAGGCGGTCACGATGGCGTACCGGGCGGTCATCGCCGAGCCGAAGAATCCGCTCTGGCACGACCGGGTGGCCTGGTCGCTGCTCGCCGCCGAGCGGCAGTACGCGGACGCCGAGCAGGCCGCGCGTACCGCGGTGGGGCTGGACCCGGACGAGGCGCACTACTACTTCACCCACGGCGTGACGCTGGACGCGCTGGGCCACGCCGACCAGGCCCGGCAGGCGTTCCTGCTGTCGCTCAAGCTCGAGCCGGAGAACCCGGTCGCGCAGCACCGCCTGGCAGTGCTCAACGGCGAGGCGGTCCGGGAACCGGAGAAGAAGAAGCGCAGCTGGAAGCTGTTCGGCCGCCGCAGCGGGGACGTCAGTGGGCCGGTACGCCCCGAGGAGCTCTTGCCCTAGACCGCATGACCAGCCAGACCAGCCAGCCGAGGCCGATGATGAAGCCGAAGCTGATCAGCCGGTAGAGCACCACCCCGGCGACCGCCGAGCTGCCGGTCAGGCCGCCGGCGACCAGGCCGAGGATCAGCGCGCCGTCGACCACGCCCAGACCGCCGGGCACGATGGGTACGCTCGCCGCGGCCATGCCCGCGCAGTACGCGATGACGAGCTGGGCGGGCCGGATGTCGGTCGCACCCACGGCGATGCAGCACATCCACAAGCACAACGCGTCGAGCAGCCAGTTCGCGACCGCGAGCACCGCCGCGTACCCGAAGTCCAGGGGCCGTACGCGCACCGACCGCAGCTGGCGCAGGAAGCCGGCCAGGCGGGCGTGGCCGCTGTCGGCCGGCCGCCGGCGGATCCGGTTGACGCCGCGCAGCAGCCGGCGGGCGGGGGTCATCAGCAACTCCGGATGCTGCGCCACGACCCGGACGGTCAGCGCCACCAGCAGGGCACCGCCCGTGTAGCCGAGCAGGGTCTGCCAGCTGCCCGTACTGCGGGTCAGGATGCCGAAGATCGCCCCGATCACCACGAGCGCACCCGCCGACAGCACCCCGCTGAGCGCGATGCACCAGGAGGCCACCGCCGACGACGCCCCGAAGCGCCGCATGTGCTGGAAGTTGAAGGTGGTGGAGAACACCGGGCCGCCGGGCAGCGTGGCGCTCAGCGAGTGGGCCGCGTACGCCAGCGCCACATGCTTGCGGACCTGCACCTTGGTGCCGGCGCCGCGCAGCAGGGCCCGCTGCATGCGCGCGTAGGAGCCCATCGACGCGATCTCGGCGACGACCGCTCCGGCAACCCAGTTCCAGTGCGGCGTACGCAGCTGCGCGACCGCCTCGACCAGCGGATGCCAGCCGACGATCAGTTCGGTGAGCAGGATGAGCAGCACCACCGCGACCACCACGGGTCTGCGGCGCCACCAGGGCGGGGTGTCGGTCATCGCCATGATCGTCGCATTCTCAGCGCGTATAGGCGACCAGATCCAGGCCCTTCAGCCCGGCGGGCTCCCCGGCCTGCACGAGCAACGTGAAGTCGCGGTCGAAGAGGGAGAGCCGGTTGCCGCCCCCGTGCACCCAGCGGACAAGCAGGTTTCCCGCCGGATCGAAGACTGCCCCGATGATTGTGCCGCCGACCGGGAGTTCCACGCGCTCGCCGGTCTTGGTGTCCAGCACGGCGTCCGCCGTACCCGTGACGGCCGCTTCCGTCCGCACCGTGACCAGGTCACCGGTGGAGTCGACGCTGACGGGCCGGCACGCCGCCGGGCCGTCCGCGGTGTCCTGATCGGGTACGGGTGTGCCGCTCTGCGCGCCGACGGCCGCGACCTCGAGGCCGCAGGAGGGGGTGGCGTACACCAGCGTGGTGCCGTCGCCCGACCAGCGGTAGTGCTCGCCCTCGAGGCCGCTGGGCAGGGGGTCCAACCGCCCGGTCGCCACGTCGAGCAGGCCCGGGTCGGTGGCGTCGATGAGCAGCCGGGCGCCGTCGGGCGACCACGCCGGTGCCTGGTCGGCGGAGGCGGAGCCCGCGTACACCCGCTCCGGTTCGCCGCCGCCGGTCCCGACGACCAGGAGCTGCCCGTCGGAGACGTAGGCGATCCGGGCGCCGTCGGGCGACACACCCACCGTGGAGAAGGGCGCGGAGAGCACCGTCTCCGGATCGCCGTCGCGGGTCAGCCGGACCAGGTCGCCGTCCGTGCCCGCGTCGTCGTAGAAGGCCTGCCCCGGCAGGGCGGCCAGCGAGGTGGACCGCGGCTTCGGGAGGGTGGCCGGCGTCGGTCGCGGGCGACTCGGCCCGCTCGGCGGTATCGTGCGGACGGGCCCGGTGGAGGTCGTCGCCGCGGCGGCCGGGGAGCCGGGCGGTGCCTCCGCGGCCGGGCTCAGCGGCACCGCCACGACGCCACGGGCGCTCTGGTCGGTGCCGCGGGGGAGCTGCCAGAGTCCACTGCCGAGCAGGCCGAGCGCGAGCAGGGCGGCACCCGTACCGATCGCGGCCTCCCGGCGGCCGATGCGGCGTGACCGCCGCAGCGAGCGCTCGTAGAGATCGGCGGGCGCGACGGCGCGGGCGAGGTCGGTCAGCGACTCCCGCAGCGGATCGCGACCGGTCACCGTGGACCCTCGTGCACGTCGGCGAGGGCGTGCAGGTCGGGCACCAGGGCGCGGAGCCGCTCGAGGGCGCGGGCGCACTGGGTCTTGACGGTGCTCACCGAGACACCGAGCATCCGGGCGGCCTCCACCTCGGTGTGGTCCTCGAAGTACCGCAGCACGATGACCGCGCGTTGCTTGGGGCTGAGGGCGAGCAGGGCCCGCCGCAGGGCGATCCGGTGGACCGCGGCCTCCGCCGGGTCGTCGGTGCTGCCGCCGTCGCGTTCGAGGTCGTCGCCGGGAAGGATCTCGGCGACCTTCGGCCGCCGCCACAGGGAGACCTGGGCGTGATACATGACCTTGCGGGCGTACGCCTCCGCGTTGCCCGGGCACTCGAGGCGCGACCAGGCACGGTGGGTGCGCGCCAGGGCCTCCTGCACGAGGTCCTCGGCGAGGTGCTGATCGCCGGTCAGCAGGAAGGCCGATCGGAGCAGCGCATGGGAACGGTCGCGAACGAATACCGCGTAGGCGGCATCGCTGATGTCGTCCATTCCCCGCAATCCGATCGGCGTGGCAAAGGAGCCGTGAGCGTACCGGGGCCGGTCAATCACCGCCTGTGGGCTCACGACGTCTCCCCTGCTGCTGCCGCGCCAGTTCGGTGTGGGGCCGGCACCCCCCGTTTTCGGTGCCGGCCCCACCCCGTACGCCAGAGAGGACGCGAATCCGGGCGTGGCCGGGTGACAGGCCGTTCGGCCGATTCTCCGTATGGGACGAACGGCCCGGACGTTCCGGAATGGTTGAAGGGCGCCACTATCCCGGCTTTGTGCACATTGGCGGATCGGAAACCGATGGTGCGCGCATGTTCGCGCAGGGGCACCGAAAATTTCGGTCCCGGCGGTCCCGGCCAATTGACAGTAGGTGATCTCGTCGGTACAACAAAGCCACCTTCCCCCCTGAGGAGCCCTCCCGTGGCAGAGCTGTATGCGCCCGCTGCCCAGGACACCGGCGTCAAGGCACGCGTGCAGCGCTTCGGCGGACACCTCGCCGGCATGGTGATGCCCAACATCGCGGCGTTCATCGCATGGGGGCTGATCACCGCCCTGTTCTTCGAGAAGGGCTGGGTGCCGAACGAGAAGTTCGCCGCCCTCATCGACCCCATGTCCCACGTACTGCTGCCGATCCTCATCGGATACACCGGCGGCCGGATGGTGCACGCGCAGCGCGGCGCGGTCGTCGGCGCCGTCGCCACGATGGGCCTGGTCGTCGGCTCCGAGTCGCCCATGTTCTTCGGCGCCATGATCATGGGGCCGCTAGCCGCGTACGCCCTCAAACTCGTCGACGGCCTCTTCACCGACCGCATCCGGCCCGGCTTCGAGATGCTGGTCGACAACTTCTCCGCGGGCATCGTCGCCGCGCTGTCGGCGCTGGCGGGCGTGCTCGCGATCGGCCCGGTCATGCGCGTGTTCACCGCGGCGGCCGGGGACGGCGTCCGGTTCCTCGTCGAGCACGACCTGCTGCCCGGTGCGGCGTTCCTCATCGAACCGGCGAAGGTGCTGTTCCTCAACAACGCCATCAACCACGGCGTGCTGGGCCCGCTGGGCATCGCCGAGTCGTCGGACAGCGGCAAGTCGATCCTCTTCATGCTCGAGACCAATCCCGGGCCGGGGTTCGGCATTCTGCTCGCGTACCTGCTGTTCGGCCCCAAGGCGCTGCGCCCCAGCGTGCCGGCCGCGATGGCCATCCAGTTCCTGGGCGGCATCCACGAGATCTACTTTCCGTACGTGCTGATGAAGCCGAGCATGGTGCTCGCGGCGATCTGCGGCGGTGCCGCCGGGATCATGACGTTCATGGTGACCGGCGTGGGGCTGGTGGCCACGCCGTCGCCCGGCAGCATCTTCGCCTACCTCGCCGAGACCCCGCGCGGCGACTACTTCGGTGTGCTGGCCGGCGTGGTGGTGGCCGCCGGGGTGTCCTTCGTGGTCGGTTCCCTGCTGCTGGGCTTCGGCCGGCTGGCGCGCGACGAGGAAGGCATCTGAGGTGAGCAGCATCGACGGCGGCAGCGTCCACAAGCTGGTGGTCGCCTGCGACGCGGGCATGGGCAGCAGCGTGATGCTGGCCAGCCAGCTCCGGCGTGAGCTGCGCAAGTATCCGGTGACGATCGAGCACCACCCGGTCGCCGCCATCCCGGCCGACGCGGACGTCGTCCTCTGCCAGACGGCCCTCGCCGAACGCGCCCGGGCCGGCGCACCGGGCGCGGTGGTGGTCGGTTTCCGCATGTTCCTCGGCGACCCGGAGGTGGCGCGGGTGGTGGCCGCCGTCAAGCAGGGCGGCCCGGTCGTCGGCACCACGGGGGGCTGACCGTGCTCGGCGCCATGCCGACGGAACACGTCGTCACCATGCTCACCGCCTCGCCGCCGCAGCGCGCGGTCGGCGTCCTGCTCGCCATGCCGCGGGACCGGATCGACGCCCTCCTCGCCGCGATGGACGGGCGGCTCATCGCCAAGATGCTGATCGCCGCCGACCCGGAGCGGCGGGCGGCGCTGCTGAGTCACCTCGACGACGCCCGCCTCGCCGCCGAACTGGCCCTGCTGCCGCTGGCCGAGGCCGCGGCGGTGCTGGCCGCGCTGCCGGCGACCCGGGCCCGCCCGCAGCTCGACCGGGTCACGTCGGTGCACCTCGCGATGCTGCTCGACGCGATGCCCGGGCCGCAGCGCCGCCGGCTCGTCGACGTCCTTGATCCGCTGCGCCTCGCCGACCTGCGCCGGGTCGCGTACGAGAAAAGGGTCATCGAATCGCTGCGCCGCACCGCCGCCGGCCTGCACTGGGTCCCCGACGACCAGGGCAGCAACCTGCTGGCCGGGGTGATGCACCGGTTGTTCGGCGTCTCCGTGTGCTACGTGGACTCGGGCCCGCTGCAGTCGACCGCCGTCGCCGCCGCGCAGCAGGTCTTCGCCGAGCAGCAGGTCCACGGCCTGCTGCTGGTGACCAATGCCACGCCGAGCGTGCAGGCAGCGGAAATGGTGACCGGCCCGGAGCACGACGGCACACCCACCCTGGTGGTCACCTGGGATCCCGACGACAATGACGGCGTGCTGGGACGTGCGCTGGTGAGGCTCGCCGGATGACCATCGACCTGCGGCCCGTCCTCGACGCGGCCGCCGTCCGCGTGCACGAGCACGCCACCGACCGGGTGGCCGCGATCCACCGCTGCGCCGACGTGCTCGAGGAGATCGGCGCGGTGCACCGCTCCTACCGCGAGGCCATGCTCGACCGCGAATGGGCCATGTCCACCTACCTCGCCGAAGGCGTGGCCATCCCGCACGGCCTCGACATGTCGCGCGGGCTGGTGCGCCGAGACTCGCTCGCCGTGCTGCGCTTCCCGGACGGCGTCGACTGGGACGGCGCCACGGTCACCGTCTGCGTGGCCATCGCCGCACGTGGGGACGGGCACGTGGCGCTGCTGTCGGCGCTCGCCCGGATCCTCGTCGACCCCGTACGGGCGCGGGCCCTCCGCGAGGCGGACGACCCGGCGACCATCGTTGCGATGCTCCACGCGGAGGACGACGAGCCATGATCCATACGGTTCTCCTGGCCGGGCGCGCCGGCCTGCATATGCGGGCGGCCTCACGGATCGCCGTGGCCGCCGCCCTGCTGCCCGTGCCGGTCACCGTCCGCACGCTGGACCGGCCGCCGGTACGGGCGGACAGCGTGCTGGCCCTGCTCACCCTGGGCGCCCTCTGCGGCACCGAGCTCATCCTGGAGGCGCACGGCGAGGGCGCGGCCGAGTCGCTCGACCGCCTGGCGTCGCTGTTCGCCACTGATGTGGACGTGGCAGGTGCCTGAGCTGCTCCGAGGCCTCGGGGCCAGCGCCGGCACGGCCACCGGGCCCGCGTACCGGCTGGCCGACCCGCCGCGGTTGCCTCCGCCCAGCCCGTTCACCGACCCCGACGCCGAGGTGGACCGGGCGTACGCGGCCATCGACGCCGTCTGCCACGACATCGGCCTGCGCGCGGCCGCCGCCGACGGCACCGCCGCGGACATCCTGCGGGTGCAGGCCGCGCTGGCCACGGACCCCACCCTGCGGGACGGCGTCGCGCGGGCCGTGCGCACCGGCCTCGAGGCCCCGCATGCGGTCGCGGCCGTGCTCGCGGAACACCGGTCTGCGCTCCTGGCCGCCGGCGGACTGCTGGCGGCCCGCGCCGCCGACCTCGACGACCTGCGCGACCGCGTGGTGGCGCACTGCCTCGACCTGCCGATGCCGACCCTGCCCGAGCCGGGCTGCCCGTTCGTCCTGGTGGCGGTGGACCTTGCGCCCGCCGACGCGGCGCTGCTCGACCCGGCCCGGGTGCTGGCCGTCGTCACCTCGGCGGGCAGCTTCGTCAGCCACACCGCGATCCTGGCCCGGGCCCGCGGACTGCCGACCGTCGTCGCCTGCGGGGGAGCGCTCGACATCGCCGACGGCACGGTCGTCACCGTGGACGGCACCGCCGGCCGGGTGATTCTGGGCCACGCCACGGAGGTCGATGACGATCGGCCCGTCCCGGCCCGGGAGGAGCCCGCCGACCTGCGCGGCCGTACGGCGGACGGCCACCCGGTCGCACTCCTGGCCAACATCGGCGGCGCCGCCGAACTCGCCGGCGTGGCGGTGGAGGGCGTCGGCCTGTTCCGCACCGAGCTGCTCTTCCAGCACCACATCGATCCGCCGACGCCCGCGGAGCAGATCGCCGCGTACGCCGAGGTGTTCGCCGCGATGCCCGACCGGCAGGTGGTCGTCCGTACCCTCGACGCCGGCTCGGACAAGCCGCTGCCCTTCCTGCACGAGCACGACGAGCCCAACCCGGCGCTCGGCATCCGCGGCCTCCGGATGGCCCGCCGCCGCGGCGACATCCTCCGCACCCAGATCGCCGCCATCGCCGCCGCCGCCCGCGAATCAACCGCCCGCGTAGCCGTGATGGCGCCGATGGTCACCACGGTCGCGGAGGCCGCTCAGTTCGCCGCGCTGTGCCGCGACGCCGGCCTGCCGACGGTCGGCGTGATGATCGAGGTGCCGGCCGCGGCGGTGCGATCCGCGGAGATCCTCCAGGTGGTCGACTTCCTCAGCGTCGGCACCAACGACCTCAGCCAGTACACGTTCGCCGCCGACCGCCGCAGCGGCGAGCTGGCCGACCTGCTGGACCCCTGGCAGCCGGCGCTGTTGTCGCTGATCGCCTTGTGCGCGGCGGCGGGCGCCGCGGTGGGACGGCCGGTGGGGGTGTGCGGGGAGGCGGCGGCGGATCCGGCGTTCGCGGTGGTGCTGGTGGGGCTCGGCGTCACGAGCCTCTCGATGTCGCCGGCGGCGGTGCCGGGGGTGCGGGCCGCGGTGGGGGCGTACACGATGGACGAGTGCCGGGCTGCGGCGCAGAAGGCGCTCGCCGCGAGCGATCCGGCGGCCGCCCGGGCCGCGGTCAGCCGGCCGGGACCAGGTCGGTGAGCAGCTTCTCGATGCGGGCCCTGATCTCGTCGCGGATCGGGCGTACGGTCTCGACGCCCTGACCGGCCGGGTCGTCGAGCTTCCAGTCCTCGTAGCGCTTGCCGGGGAAGACGGGGCAGGCGTCGCCGCAGCCCATGGTGATGATGACGTCGCTGCTCTCGGCGGTCTCCCACTCGAGCTTCTGCGGAGTCTGCCCGGTGATGTCGATGCCGACCTCGCGCATGGCCTCGACCGCCGCCGGATTGATCTGATCGGCGGGCGCGGACCCGGCGGAGCGGACCTCGACCCTGTCCCCGGCGAGGTGGCGCAGCCAGCCGGCGGCCATCTGGGAGCGGCCGGCGTTGTGTACGCAGACGAACAGGACGGACGGCTTCTTGCTCAAAGCTTCTCTCCCGCGGGTGCAGAGGGGACGACGACCTGACCGGCGTCGGCGCCGGCGTGGGGATAGAGGGCGGCGGTGAGCCCCACGCCCACCGCCAGGCCGACAAGCTGGGCGCCGAGGTAGGCGGGCACGGAGCCCGGGGCGATGCCGGCGAAAGTGTCGGTGAAGGCTCGCCCGATGGTGACCGCGGGGTTGGCGAAGCTGGTGGACGAGGTGAACCAGTACGCCGCCCCGATGTACGCACCGACGGCCGCGGGTGCCACGGCGGCTCGGCCCGAGCGCACGAGCGCGAAGATGAGCAGGATCAGCCCGGCGGTGGCGACGACCTCGCCGAGCCACAGATGCCCCCCGGTGCGGACGGTTGTCGAGATGCTGACCGGGGCCCGGTCGAACATCGTGTTGGCCAGGACGGATCCGGCGATGGCCCCCAGGGTCTGCGCGGCGGCGTAGCCGGCGAGGTCGCCGGCGGTCAGGCCGGTGCCGTACCGGCGTCCGAGCCACCAGTCGGCGGCCGACACGACCGGGTTGAAGTGCGCGCCGGAGACCGGGCCGAAGGTGAGGATGAGCGCACCGAGAGCGAGCGCGGTCGCGATCGAGTTCTGCAGCAGCTGCAGACCCACGTCGCCAGGGGACAGGGTCGTGGCCATGATCCCGGAGCCGACGACCGCCGTGACCAGCAGTGCAGTGCCGGCGAATTCGGCGAGCAGGCGCCGCCAGGTCTCAACGGGATTCATGCGCGGAACTGCTCGGCGTTGGCGCGCGCCCGTGCGGCGAGGCCGGCCAGGTGCAGAGCGGCGCCCTGCAAGGCGTCCGGGTTCAGGCGGTAGTAGGTGAAGCGGCCGCGCGGCTCGGCGCTCACGACGCCGGCCTCGCGCAGTTGCTTGAGGTGCCCGGACACGTTCGGCTGCTTCGCGCCGGTGCCGGCCACCAGGTGCGAGGTCGTGGCCGGACCGTCGGCGAGGATCTGCACCAGCCGCGCCCGCAGCGGGTCCCCCAGCAAGCGGGTCACATCAGGCTGTGGTGATATCACTTCGCGCTGATCGGTGATGGCCGCCGCGCCGTCGGCGTCGGCGAGCAGGCCGCCCAACAGGTCCAGAGCGTCGCGTTGCACCCGGTAGTAGACCCACGTGCCGCGGCGTTCGCAGTCCACCAGTCCGGCCTCCCGCAACACTCGCAGGTGATGCGAGATGGTCGCCCCGGTCACGTCGAATCCGTCGGTCAGATCGCAGACACACACCTCGTTCGTGGACGCGATCAGCGACAACAGGCGCAGCCGGACCGGGTCGCTCAAGGCCTTGAACAGGGGCGCAAGCCGCCCTGCGACCTGTGACGTCAGGGCTTGGGCCGACAGCGGCGGGCAGCACGCCTGCACGGGCGTGGCTTCGAGCACGGGAAGAACCGACACCCGAATAGCTTGACAGTCGTCTAATCGGAATGCAAGGTGGACGAGTCGCTTCGACAGCTATCAAGATGATGGGGGAACAGGTTATGGGGCAGAACCAGTCCGGATCGCCGTGTTGCGGGACCGCGGAGGCTGCTGCGCAGGCGAACGCCTGCTGTGCTCCGGCGGCCAAGGTCGAGGCGGTCGCCGGCGGTGCGTCGTGCTGCGGCACCACCACCGACGAATCAGTGCAGAATGATGAGCGGCCGGTCGTGGTCATCGGTGGCGGGCCGGTCGGCCTGGCGGCGGCCGCACATCTCGCCGAGCGGGGGCTGCCGTTCCTCGTGCTGGAGGCCGGGTCCACGGCCGGAGCGGCGGTGGCCGAGTGGGCGCACGTGCGACTGTTCTCGCCGTGGCGTTACGACATCGACCACGCCGCCCGGCGCCTGCTGGAGGCCGCGGGCTGGGCCGAGCCCGACCCCGAGGTGCTGCCCACCGGCGGCGAGCTGGTCGAGGCGTACCTGCAACCGCTGGCGAAACTGCCGGCCCTCGCCCCGTACGTGCGCTACGACGCCCGGGTGGTCGCGATCGGCCGGGTCGGTGTGGACCGGGTCAAGACCGCCGGGCGGGAGCACGCGCCGTTCGTCGTACGCCTGGCCACCGGCGAGGACGTGCTCGCCTCCGCCGTCATCGACGCCTCCGGCACCTGGCGCACCCCCAACGTGCTCGGTGCCAACGGCCTGGCGGCCCGCGGCGAGCACCGGGCGGCGGACCTGATCAGCGGGGGGTTGCCCGACGTGCTCGGCGCCGAGCGCACCTTGTTCGCCGGCAGGCACACCGTCGTGGTGGGCGCCGGGCACTCCGCCGCGAACACCCTCCTCGCGCTCGCGGAGTTGGCTGAGCAGGAGCCGGACACCCGGATCACGTGGGCCACCCGGGGCGGCAACGTCGACCGCACCGTGGGTGGTGGGGATGCCGATGCCCTGCCGGCCCGCGGCGCGCTCGGCACCGGCATAAAGCTGCTCGTGCAGAACGGCCGCATCGCGCTGGTGACCGGGTTCGCCGTGCAGGCCGTCACCGCCGTTGACGGGCGCGCCGAACTGACCGCGGCGGACGGCCGCACCCTGACCGCCGACCGCATCGTCGGCGCGACCGGGTTCCGGCCCGACCACACCGTCGCCGACGAACTGCGCCTCGACCTCGACCCCGCCCTGGGCTGCACGCGCGCGCTGGCGCCGCTGATCGACCCGAACGAGCACTCCTGCGGCACCGTACGTCCGCACGGCGTCGACGAACTCACCCAGCCCGAGCCCGGCTACTACGCCGTCGGCATGAAGTCCTACGGCCGTGCGCCTACGTTCCTGCTCGCCACCGGCTACGAACAGGTGCGCTCCATCGCCGCCGCCCTGGCCGGGGACTGGACCGCCGCCCGCGACGTGCAGCTGGACCTGCCCGAGACCGGCGTCTGCTCCGCGACTCTTGGTGCGAAGGCGATGCTCGACGACGCTGCCGCCCGCTACGGCCTCGCCCCCGACGTCCCGGGCCGGCTCGTCTCCGCCGCGCTGCGGCATCTTCCGGAGGCGGGTTCGGTCGCTGAGGCCACCCACGCCGCGGCTGCTGAGATGGGCATCGATCCGCAGGTGGCGCTGCAGCTCGCCGCCCTGGCCGGCGACCAGCTCGACGACCGGCCGAGGGCCGAGGTGAACGCGGGCGGCTGCTGCGGGTGACCGGCAGGCGGATCACCACCCGGGTCCCCGCCGGCACGGCCGCCGGCGGGGACCACCGACGAACCGGGCGGTTGACCGTGGGGGCGCTCGCGATCAGCCAGACCATCGGCTACGGCACCCTTTCCTACGCCTTCGCCGTGCTGCTCGAACCGGTCGCCACCGACCTGCACAGCAGCACCACCGCGGTCACCGGCGCCTTAACCGCCAACGTCCTCACCGCGGCGGTGCTGGCGATCCCGGTCGGCCGCCGGCTCGACCGCCACGGCGGCCGCGCCCTGATGACGGCCGGATCCCTGCTCGGCGTGCTCATGCTGGTGGCGTTCAGCGGCATCGGGAACCTGTGGCAGCTCTATCTCGTGCAGATCGGCATCGGCGCCGCCGGGGCAGCCAGCCTCTACGAAGCCGCCTTCGCCGTCATCATCGCCTGGTTCAGCGCCGAACGCCGCGCCGCCGCCCTGCTCTCGCTCACCGTCGTCGCGGGCTTCGCCAGCAGCATCTTCCTGCCCCTGACCGGCTGGCTCACCGATGCCCACGGCTGGCGCACCACCCTGCTCATCCTCGCCGCCGTTCATACGGTCACCGTGCCGCTGCACGCCCTCGCCGTCCGCCGGCCCCCACACCATCGGCAGGCAGCAGCGGCCCGACCCCCGTCGACGACCAGCACCATCCGCGCCGCGCTCGCCGACCCCGGGTTCTGGCTGCTCGCCGCCGGGTTCACCGCTCACACCGCCGCGGTCAGCGCGCTCACCGTGCACCTGGTCGCCGCGCTGGTCTCCTGGGGACACCCGCTGGCATTCGCGTCCACCATCGCGGGTTTGCTCGGCGTGCTCTCGGTCGCCGGACGACTGCTCACCACCGGGCTGCACCGCCGCTACCGTCCCGCCTTGGTGACCGCTGCCGTCTTCGGCATCCAGGCGGCCGCCGCCCTGGCGATGCCGATCTTCGGCGCCACCACGGCGGGAGCCGTCAGCACGGTCATCGGGTTCGGCATCGGCTTCGGCGTCGCCACCATCGCCAAACCCGTCCTGCTCGCCGAGCGCTACGACACCAGCCGCTACGCCACTCTCGCCGGCGCCCTCGTCGTGCCGACCACCCTCGCGAAAGCCACCGCGCCGCTGGCCGCCGCCTCGCTTCACACCGCAACGGGCGGCTACACCAGTGTCCTTGTGGCGGTGGCAGTTTGCTGCGCGCTGGCCGCCGCCGGCATCAGTGCTGCCGGCCAATGCTCACCCCGGCCACCACGGATGGGCGTTCGCCGGGCCGGATCGGGGTAAGGGACGCGGATGGGTGGCTATGGCTGGCAGATCGCGCTCGTCGTGATTCTCGTCCTGCTCAACGCGGTCTTCGCCGGCAGCGAGATGGCGCTCGTCGCGTTGCGCGAGAGCCAGCTGCAACGACTGGAACGCGAGTCCCGCACCGGCGCCACCCTGGCCCGCCTGGCCCGCGACCCCAACCGCTTCCTCGCCACCATCCAGATCGGCATCACCCTCGCCGGCTTCCTCGCGTCGGCGGCCGCGGCCGTGTCGCTCGCCCAGCCGTTGATCGGTCCGTTCGGTTTCCTCGGCGGCGGCGCCGAGCCGGCGGCGATCATCACGGTGACGGTCGTGCTGACCTTCTTCACGCTGGTGATCGGCGAGCTGGCGCCGAAGCGCATCGCCATGCAGCGGGCAGAGGGATGGGCGCTGGCCGTGGCGCGGCCCCTGGACTTCCTCGCCGCCGTCGCCCGGCCCGCGGTCTGGCTGCTCGGCAAGGCCGGTGACGCCGTCGTGCGGATCGCCGGGGGTGATCCGGAGGCCGCGCGGGAGGAGGTGACCAGCGAGGAGATTCGCGACATCGTCGCCGGTCAGGAGAGCTTCTCCGCCGAGCAGCGCTCGATCATCAGCGGCGCTTTCGAGATCGCCGACCGTACGCTGCGCGAGATCGTCGTTCCGCGACGCGACGTGGTGACGCTGCCGGCGGTGCTGCGCGCCGAGGAGGCGTTGCGGCAGTTGGTGGCCGCCGGGCATTCGCGGGCGCCGGTGACCGGGCCGTTGGGGCTCGACGACGTGCTCGGGGTGGTGCACCTGCGGGATCTGGTCGAGGTGGACGGTCCCGTCATCGCGTACGTCTTCGACCCGCTCTTTCTTCCCGAGACGCTGAAGGTCTCCGACGCGATGCACCAGATGCGCCTGCAACGCCAGCAGTTCGCGCTCGTGGTGGACGAGCACGGTACAGCCGGCGGCATCGTCACGATGGAGGACCTGGTCGAAGAGGTCGTCGGCGAGATCTACGACGAGACCGACCGGGACGTGCGGGCGGTGGTGCACGAGGACGACGGGGCGATGCTGCTGCCCGGCACCTTCCCGATCCACGACCTGCCCGACATCGGCGTCGACGTCGAGGGGCTCGAGGGCGGCTACACCACCGTGGCGGGTCTCGTGCTGTCCCGGCTCGGGCACATCCCGAGCGGGCCGGGGGAGATCATCGAGGTCGACGGGCACAGCGCCGAGGTCACCGAGGTCACCGGCCGCGCCATCACCGGCGTACGCCTGCGGGCATCGACCACGCAGCCGGAGTAGCCCTCATTTCAGGCCCTCGCGGACGCGGGCCTCGGTGGGAGCCATCGCGTCGGTGAGCGTACGGGCGGTGTCGATCAGCGGCACGTGGCTGAACGCCTGCGGGAAGTTGCCCACGAGCCGGCCCTCGGCGGGGTCGTACTCCTCGGAGAGCAGCCCGACATCGTTGCGCAGGGCGAGGAGACGCTCGAACACCTCGCGCGCCTCGTCGTTGCGTCCCATCAGTGCGTAGTTGTCCGCGAGCCAGAACGTGCAGGCCAGGAAGGCGCCCTCGCCCGGCGGCAGGCCGTCGACGTCGCTGCCGGGGTGCTGGGTGTAGCGCTGCACGAAGCCGTCCTGGAGCAGATGCTGCTCGATCGCCTCGACCGTGCCGGCCACGCGCTCGTCGGTGGCCGGCAGGAAGCCCACCAGCGGCACCATGAGCAGCGCGGCGTCGAGCTCCTCCGAGCCGTAGAACTGGGTGAAGGTGCGGCGCTCCTGGTCGTACCCCTTCTCCAGGATGTCGGTGCGGATGGTCTCGCGCAGGGCCTTCCATCGCTCCACCGGCCCCTCGAGGTGGAACTCCTCGACCGCCTTGACCGCGCGGTCGGCGGCGACCCACGCCATCAGCTTGGAGTGCACGAAGTGCTTCGGGCCGCCGCGCACCTCCCAGATTCCCTCGTCGGGCTCCGTCCAGTGCTGCTCGACGAAGTCCATGAGCTTGACCTGGAGGCCCCACGCCGGGTCCTCGGCCTTGAGGCCCGCGCGTCGGCCCTGATGGAGGGCGTCCATCACCTCGCCGTAGACGTCGAGCTGGAACTGCTCGGCGGCGGCGTTACCGATCCGGACCGGGTTGCCGTCATAGCCGGTGAGCCAGTCCGCCACGTACTCGTCGAGGCGGCGCTCGCCGGCCACGCCGTACATGATCTGCAGCTCGGCGGGGTTGCCGGCGATGGCCCGGAGCAGCCATTTGCGCCACGCCAGCGCCTCGCTCTGGAAACCGGAGTAGAGCAGGGACTGCAGGGTGATCGTGGCGTCGCGCAGCCAGCAGAACCGGTAGTCCCAGTTGCGGACGCCGCCGAGCTTCTCCGGCAGCGACGTGGTGGCCGCGGCGACGATGCCGCCGGTCGGCGCGTACGTGAGGGCCTTCAGCGTGAGCAGGGACCGGACGACGGCGTCGCGCCACTCGCCCTCGTACGTGCACGCGGACACCCAGCCCCGCCAGTAGCCCTCGGTGGCGCCCAGCTCGTGCGCCGGGTCGATCGGCTCGGGCGGCGGGAGGTGCGACGGGCGCCAGGTCAGCACGAAGGACGTACGGTCGCCGGCGTCCACCGTGAAGTCGGCGCGGGTGGTCATGTTCTCCCCGCGGGTCTGCACGGGCGTCCGCAGCCACACCGCGTCCGGGCCGGCGACGGCGACCAGGTCACCCTTCTCCCGGTAGACCCACGGCACGACCTTGCCGTAGTCGAAGCGCAGGCGCAGGTGCATGGTCATCGGCACCTGGCCGCGGACGCCCTCGACGATCCGCACGAGGTCGGGGGCCTCGCCGCGGGGCGGCATGAAGTCGATGAGCCGGACGACCCCGTCGGCGGTCTCGAACTCGGTCTCCAGCACGAGCGTCTCGGGCCGGTACCGGCGTCGTACGGCGGTCACCTCGCCGGCCGGGGCGATGCTCCAGTGGCCGTTGTCCTCGTCGCCGAGCAGGGCGGCGAAGATCGCGCCGGAGTCGAACCGCGGCACGCACAGCCAGTCGATCGACCCGTTCCGTCCCACCAGGGCCGCGGTCTGGGTGTCGGCGATGATCGCGTAATCCTCGATGGGCAGCGCCATGAACCACCTACCTACCCGCAAGAAGCCCTGATGTCACATTCCGCGCCGCGGTAGCGTCGCAGAATGGCCCGTCCTCGGATCGTCATCGTCGGTGCCGGCTTCGCCGGCTTCGAGACCGCCCGGACGCTCAGCCGGCTGTCCCGCGGCGCCGCCGACATCGTCATCATCAACCCCACGGATTACTTCCTCTACCTGCCGTTGCTGCCCGAGGTCGCGACCGGGATCCTCGAGCCGCGCCGGGTGTCGGTGTCGCTCGCCGCGGCGCTGCCCGGCGTGCGGGTGATCCTCGGCGAGGCCGACGGCTTCGACTTCAGCGCGCGTACCGTCGCCTACCGCGATCCCGACGGCGGCAAGGGCAGCGTGAGCTACCACCGCCTGGTCATCGCCGCCGGCAGCGTGAACAAGCTGCTGCCGGTGCCCGGGGTCACCGAGTACGCGCACGGCTTCCGCGGCATCCCGGAGGCGCTGTTCCTGCGCGACCACATCACCCGGCAGATCGAGATGGCGGACACCGCCGACAACCCGGCCGAGCAGGAGGCCCGGTCGACCTTCGTCGTGGTCGGGGCCGGTTACACGGGTACGGAGGTGGCAGCGCAGGGCGTGCTGTTCACCGAGGCGCTGACCCGGCGCCGCCCCGGCCTGCGCGGCCGTCCCCGCTGGCTGCTGATCGACACGGCCGACCGGGTGCTGCCGTCGCTGGACCCGCGGCTGGGCCGGGCGGCCGACGAGGTGCTGCGCCGGCGCGGCGTCGAGGTGCTGTTGGGGAGCTCCGTCAGGGAGGCGACCCCGGAGGGTGTGCACCTCAGCGACGGCGACTTCGTGCCCACCCGCTCGCTCATCTGGTGCGTCGGCGTACGCCCCGATCCCCTCGTGGCGGACCTCGGGCTGCAGACGAAGCAGGGCCGGCTGGTCGTCGACGAGTTCCTCAACGTCCCGGCCCGCCCGGACGTGTACGCGTGCGGCGACGCGGCGGCGGTGCCCGACCTCACCCGTCCTGGCGAGATCACCGGCATGACGGCACAGCACGCCACCCGCCAGGGCAAGACCGTCGCGCACAACATCGCCGCGTCGTACGGCCGGGGCCGGCGGCGCGCGTACGAGCATCATGATCTGGGTTTCGTGGTGGACCTGGGCGGCCTGGACTCGGCGGCGAACCCGCTGGGCGTGCCGCTCAACGGCCTGCCCGCCAAGGTGGTCACCCGCGGCTACCACCTGCTCTCCATGCCGGGCAACCGGGTGCGCGTGGCGGCGGACTGGCTGCTCGACGCCGTCCTGCCGCGCCAGGGTGTCCAGCTCGGACTGGTGCCCGCGACGGCGGTGCCGCTCGACAGCGCCTTCCCGCAGGGCCTGCCGGACACCGGGGTCACCAGGGAGAAGGCCCGTTCCTGAGGTTGCGCGCGCTCAGAATCGGTTCACAAGTAATAATTCGGGCATGGAATCTCGCCGTACCGCCTTCGCCCTGACCCTCGCCGCCGTGCTGGCCGGCGCCGTCACCGCGGCGCCCGGTGCGCAGGCCGCACCGGCCGGCACGCACGCCGCGGCGGTGCGGGTGGCGGCCGCCGTGACCGCGGCGGCCACTGCGGTGAGCGGCACCGTGGTCGCCCGGTACGCCCTCGACGGCGGCCGGTCGAGCGGGATCAGCGACGACTCCGGCAACGGTCACACCCTGCGGCTGATCGCCGGCAACGGCGGCACGGTCAGGGCGGTCCCGCACCGCAGCGGCCAGGCGTTGCGGTTCCCGGCGAAGTGCACCGGCACCTGTCCGCATGCCGCGCTGCAGAGCCCCAGCTCGGCGAGCCTGAACCCGGGCACGCGGGCGATCTCGTACGGGGCGTCGGTGCTGCTCGCGCCCAGCCAGACGAGCGAGGGCCAGAACATCGTGCAGAAGGGCTACTCGACCACGAGCAGCCAGTGGAAGCTCCAGATCGACGGCGAGGCCGGGCGCCCGAGCTGCGTGCTGGTCGGCGCCCAGCCGGGCATCAAGATCGTGCGCAGCTCCCTCTCCGTCGCCGACGGCAGCTGGCACACCGTCGAGTGCCGCCGGGCCGGCACCACCCTCGTGGTGCTGGTCGACGGCGTGGTGCGGGGTACCCGGACGGTCTCGGCGAAGCTCTCGGTCGCCAACAACCGGCCGCTGAGCATCGGCGGCAAGGGCGCCTACGCCGACAACGACCAGTTCCACGGAATCATCGACGACGTCTGGGTCCGGATCGGCTAGCCGGCGAGGCCGTCCGCCATCGCGGTCACGAGCCGGGCGTCCGGGGTGTCCCCGGACAGTTCCCAGGCGAAGGCGCCCGCGAGGCCGGTGCTGCGGGCGTACGCCATCTTGGTCCTGATCGTCTCCGGGGTGTCGTAGCTCCACCACTGGCCGCGGCAGAGCGCGTAGGCCGTGCCGCCCGCGGTGCCGGTCGGGGGGCAGGTCGACCGCAGGACGTCGTAGTCCTCGATGCCCTTCTCGTGGCTGCCCGCGGCCGCCCCGCTCGCGCGGCCGCCGGGCGCCGCCGTCGTCACCCCGGTCCAGCCCCGGCCGTAGAAGCCGACGCCGAGCAGGACCTTCTCGCCGGGAACGCCCAGGCCGATCAGTTCGCGGACCGCTGCGTCGGTGGTCGCGGTCTCGCGCGGAATTCCCGGGTACGCCGTGAGCGGCGAGTGTGGCGCGGTGGGACCGGGTGTGTCGCCCGTACCGAAGAAGTCGTAGGTCATGGCGCTCAGCCAGGTCGCCGACCGGGCCGCCGCCGCGTAGTCGGTGGCGGTGAGCTTGTCCCGGTCGGCCGGGACCGCGGCGCTGACCAGGGCGTCCGGTCCGAGTTCGGCGCGCAGTGCGGACAGCAGCCCGGCGAGCGCGTCCCGACCGCTGTCGTCGCAGGCCAAGCCGCAGGCGTTCGGGTATTCCCAGTCCACGTCGACGCCGTCGAAGAGCCCGGCCCAGCGGGGATCGCGCAGCAGCGCGGCGCACGAGCGCGCGAAGCCGGCGGGATCCTTCGCGGCCTCGGCGAAGCCCTTCGAGCCGGTCCAGCCGCCGAACGACCACAGTAGGCGCAGCTTCGGGTGCCGCTGCTTGAGCTTGCGCAGCTGGCCGAAGTTACCGCGTAGGGGCTGCCCGGGCGGGTCGGCGGCACCGTCCACACTGTCGGACGCCGCGATCGGTTTCTCGAAGTCGGCCCAGGGGTCGCCGGCCGTGCAGCCGCCGCCGGTGACCTTGCCGAAGGCGTACACGAGGTGGGTGAGCCGGGCCGCCGCGCCGCTCTTGTCGACGTTGCGCACCGGGAAATCGCCCCAGTCGGTGAAGTAGGCGACGACCCGCGGCCGTGGCGCGGCCGCCCCGGGCGATGACGCCGCCGGCCCCGGCGGCTCGGGCGACGAGCAGCCGGCGAGCAGCACGATCATGGCGACAAGAACGGGTACGACCCGCACGCGGGCCTCCCCATCCCTCGCAGGTCCGGCGAACCTACCGCGAAGGCGTCGCCGACGGCTCGGCCGCTAACCCGATCGTGTAGTCCCGGATCGTGTAGCACTCCTCGTCGTCCTCCGCGGCGGACGAGCGGTCGATCATGATGCGGGTCGGATGGGCGTCCGACGGCTCCCGCTCGACCTCGACCACGTCGGCGCCGTCCTTCTTCGCGGCCTCGGCCTGCGCCTCGAGCTGGTGCAGGGTGGGCACGAGGTTGGCGAGGCGCAGCATCAGCGCCCGCCGCGCCGCGTCGTCGAGCCCCTCGGCGCGGGTCACCTCGTCACCCACGACGGTGACCCGGAACGTGCCGAGCAGGGCCCGCTCGCCGCACTCGGACGTGAGGGTGAACGCGTACTTGTCGGGGACCGTCCAGGTCGCCGGCGCCGCCGCCCCGACGGCTGGCTGGGGCTGGGCCTGAGGCTGGGCGCAGCCGCCCAGCAGCACGGCGAACACGGCACACGGGATGAGACGACGCACAGTGCCCTCCACGGGGATCGACGCTATCGGTCCGACGCCCGCGGGCACACCGGGGTTCCGCCGGGCGGGTGAGTGTCCTTCGCGACGCGGGCAGCACGGTCCGCCCCTGCTGTGCGATCGTTTTCCCGTGGCCGTAGAACCAGGGGGGACACGGCGCGCCGAGCTGCGCGCGCTGTTCGCCTGGCCGCGTGTCCTCGACCGGATGAAGGCGGTCGTCCGCAACGGCGTGACGACGTTCGTGGTGCTGACCTTCACGTTGTGGCTGATGCCGGGCGTACGCGCCACCGACGTCATCGACACCATGGGCCTCGTCGTCCTGGTGGCGGTGGTCGGCGCGGTGCTGCGCCCGCTGCTGCTGGCCGGCGTCACCGCGCTCGGCGGCTGGGGCGCGATGCTGCTCGGCGTGGCCGCCCAGGTCATCGTGATGGTGGTGGCGCTGGAGCTGGACCCGTCCAAGCGGCTCAGCGGCTGGCCGACCGTCGGCGTGGCCGCCCTGCTCGCGGTGGTCTGCGCGGCGGTCATCGACTGGATGGTCGACAGCGGCACCGACGGCACGTTCCTCAAGGAGGCCCGGCGCCTCATGCGGGCGGTCCGGCGGCGGCAGGCGCGACGGGGCGGCGGCCGCCTGCTCACCCTGCGCCGTCCGGCGCCGGGCACCGAGCCGGGACTGCTCGTCGTGCAGCTCGACGGGGTCAGCGAGCCGGTGCTGCGCTGGGCCGTACGCGCCGGCAACCTGCCCACCATCGGCCGCTGGCTGCGGACGGGAACCCACGCGGTGTGCGGCTGGCACACCGGGCTGCCGTCGACCACCCCCGCCGCCCAGGCCGGCATCCTGCACGGCGCCTCGCGGGAGATCCCCGGCTTCCGCTGGTACGAGAAGGGCACCGGGAAGCTGATGGTCTCCAACCGGCCCCGGGACGCCGCGGTGATCGAGCCCCGCCTCTCCGACGGCCGGGGCCTGCTGCGCGACGGCGGCGTCAGCATCGGCAACGCCTTCTCCGGTGATGCGGTGACCAACCTGCTGACGGTGAGTCACGCGGCGCTGCCCGGCCGCTCGGCGCGGGGCTGGGCGGCGTTCATGGCCAGCCCGTTCGGCTTCACCCGGGCGCTGGTCCTCGGGGTCGGCGAGGTCCTCACCGAGCTGCACCAGGCCCGCCTCCAGCGGCGGCGCAACCTGCAGCCGCGGGTCAGCCGGTCCGGCGTCTTCCTGGCTCTGCGACCGGCGTCGGTGCTGCTGCGCGACGTCAACGTCTCGCTCGTCGCCGAGCAGATGGCCCGCGGCGCTCCGGTGATCTATTGCGACCTCGTGGACTACGACGAGGTGGCGCACCACGCCGGCCCGGCCCGCCCCGAGTCGATGCGCCAGCTGGAGAGCCTCGACCGGATGCTCGGGGTGCTCGAACGGCTCCGGCCCGAGGCGGCGCGGGCGTACAGGATGGTCGTGCTCTCCGACCACGGCCAGAGCCAGGGCACGACCTTCCGCCAGCGGTACGGCGAGACCCTCGACGAGGCGGTCGGCCGCTTCTCCGCGCCCGATCCCGCGGACGCGCCCTCCGCACCGGCCGAGCAGGAGGCGACCAGGGAGCCCGACTTCCCGAGCCGGCCGGTCGCGCCGCTGCTGGTGGTCTCGTCCGGCAACCTCGCCTTGATCTACCTGACCCGCCATCCCGAGCGGCTGGACCGGGAGCGCATCGACGCCGACTATCCGCAGCTGGTCGGCGGCCTGGCCGGGCACCCCGGCATCGGCCTGGTGGTGGTGCGGGAGAGCGACGGGCCGGTCGCGTACGGCGCCGCCGGGTCGCACCGGCTGGTCGACGGGACCGTGCAGGGGCAGGACCCGCTGCTGCCGTACGGCCCGCAGGCGCGCGGGGACCTGCTGCGCCACCAGGAGTCCCGGCACGTCGGCGACCTCGTGCTGATCAGCGCCGTCGACCCGGTCACCGACGAGGTCTGCGCCTTCGAGGAGCTGGTGGGCTCGCACGGCGGGCTGGGCGGCTGGCAGACCGAGGCGATGCTCGTGCACCCGGCCGAGTGGCAGATCACGCAGGGCGAGCTCGCCGGCCCCGACGCGGTGCACCGGCAGCTGGTGGAGTGGCTCGCCCTACTGGGTCTGCGTACGCCGGACGCGCGGCAGGAGGAGCTGGTCGCCGAGGAAGAGCCTTTCGCGGCGTTCGCAGAGGACCGCGACGGCGCGGCGGCGCGACTTTCGCACAGCCGGGATGGTTGATTGAAATGTGCGTTTTCTCCACTTTGTGCGTAGAGCACTGCTGACGTCCGTCGCCGCCACCACCCTCGTCACCGCCGCCGGTGCTGCCCCGGCCCTAGCCCTCAGCGCGAGCCCCGAGAAGGCCCCGCTGTTCAACGGGTCCGTGTACGCGATCGCGTACCGCGGCAGCACGGTCTACGTCGGCGGCTCCTTCACCAGCGTCGCGTGGGGCGGCCGCAGCTACGCCCGGGCCCGGCTCGCCGCGTTCGACGCCGGCTCGGGGACCCTGCTGTCCTGGTCGCCCGGGGCCAACAGCACGGTGATGGCCCTCGCCGTCAGCGGCTCCTCGGTGTACGCGGGCGGCGCCTTCACCCGCGTCTCCGGTGTGGCCCGCGACAATCTCGCCCGCATCGACGCCGGCTCCGGATCCGTCGGCTCGTTCTCGCACCGGGTGAGTGGTGCCCCGTACGCCCTCGCCGTCGGCAACGGCCGGCTCTACGCGGGTGGCAGCTTCAGCGCGATCGACGGCAGCAGCCGGCACAACGCCGCCGCCTTCTCGCTGTCCAGCGGTGCCCTGGACGGCGGCTGGCGGCCCAGCGCGGACGACTCGGTGCACGCCCTCGGGGTGACCAGCTCCCGGGTCTACCTGGGCGGCGCGTTCCACCAGGTCAACGGCGTCAGCCGGACGCTGCGGATCGCCGCGGTGAGCCCGGCCGGCGGCGCGGTCGACCGGGGCTTCCTGCCCACGGCGCCGGCCCAGGTCAACGGGCTCACGACCGACTCCGCCGGCGTGTACGTGGCCACCGGCGGCCAGGGCGGCCGGGTCATCGCGTACAGCGGCGGCGGGGCGATGCGCTGGCAGCGGGTGTTCGACGGTGACGCGGTCGCGGTCGCCTCGCTGGGCGGGACGATCTACGTCGGCGGCCACTTCGACCGGGCCTGCACCACCGTCAACAACGGTGCGCACGGCACCTGCACCGACGGCTCGGTGCCGCGGGTCAAGCTCGCCGCGGTCACCGGCGGCGGGGCGCTGACCGGCTGGGCGCCGCAGGCCAACGGGGTCATCGGGGTCCGTACGCTGGTCGTGGACCGCAACCGTGGTGCGCTCGGTGCGGGCGGCGACTTCACCACCATCGGCGGCCAGAACCGCAAGCGGTACGCGTCCTTCGACTGACCGCCGGGGCTTCGCGCCCGGAGGCTATAACTGACCAGTGCGGATCACGACGCTCGGCCCGCTGGCCGTCGACGGACAACCGGTGCGGGGCGAGCGCCTCGCCGCGGTGATCCGCGAGCTCGTCGGCGCGCGCGGGCGGGCCGTCTCCCCGGCCGGGCTGATCGACGCCGTCTGGCAGGGCGACCCGCCGGACGACGCGGGTGGGGCCGTGCAGGCGCTGATCTCCCGCGTACGCCGGCTGGGGGTGCCGGTCGTGGCCGGGCCCGGCGGTTACCGGGTGCCGGCCGACCAGGTCGAGACCGACGTCGTCGCCGCCCGCGGCCTCGCGGACCGGGCGCGGGCCGCACTGAAGGCCGGTGACCCGAAGCTCGCCCGCGGCGAAGCCGACGCCGCCCGGGCCCTGTTCCCGGAGCTTCCCGAGCTGGTGGACGCCGACGCCGCCCGGCTGTTCGGCGACGTCGCCGCCGTACGGGCCGAGGCGGCGCTCGCCGGTGCCGGGTCGTACGACGAGGCCGACCTGCGCCTGCTGGTCGCCCGTACCCCGCCGGACGAGCCGGCCGCGGCCCTGTTGGTGCAGGTGCTCGCCGCGCAGGGCCGCGACGCCGAGGCGCTGGAGGTGGTGGAGCGGCTCCGCGCCGAGCTGGCCGACCGGTACGGCACCGACCCCTCCCCGGTCATCGCGGCCGTGCACCTGGCCCTGCTGCGCGGCGAGCTGACGCGCGGATCGCGGCCCCGCCGCGCGGCCCGGGTGACGATGCCCGGCTCCTGGCGGCGGCCCGGCACCGCGCTCGTCGGTCGCGAGGCGGACGTGGCGGCCGTGACCCGCGAGCTGACCGAGGCGGCGCTGGTCACCCTCGTGGCGACCGGTGGGGCGGGCAAGACCCGGCTCGCCGCCGAGGTGGCCCGCCGGGCGTCCGGCGCCGTCCGGGTGATCGAGCTCGCCGGCGTGCGTACGCCCGGCGAAGTGCTGCCCGTGGTCCTCGCGGCGCTGGGCGGGGCGGAGACGGCCGGCGGCACCCCGGGCATGAGCGTCGAACGGCGGGTGCTCACCCCGCAGGAGCGGCTCCGCGTGGTCGCGGGTGAGGTCGACGGCCTGGTCGTCCTCGACAACTGCGAACACGTCCTGGACGCGGCGGCCACCGTCGTCGCCGATCTGCTGGCGGCCGCCGCCGACGACCTCGCGGTCCTGGCCACCAGCCGGGCCCCGCTGGGGCTGGTCGGGGAGCTGGTGCACCGGCTCGCGACCCTGCCCGACGCGGAGGCACTGGACCTGCTCGAGACCCGGGCCCGGGCCGGCGGCGCCCCGCCCACCTGGGACGAGGACCGCGCGCTGGCCCTCTGCCACCGGCTCGACAACCTCCCGCTCGCCCTGGAGCTGGCCGCCGCACGCCTGCGGCACATGCCGATCGACGACGTCCTGGCCGGTCTCTCCGATCGCTTCGCGCTGCTCGACGACGCGCTGCGCGGGCTGCCCGAGCGGCACGCCAGCTTGTGGGCCATGGTGGACTGGAGCCGGGAGCTGCTCGCGCCGGCCGAACGCGACCTGCTCCAGCGACTGTCGGTGATCCCGGCCCCGTTCACCGCCGAGGCGGCCGCCGCGGTCGCCGGCACGCCGGACGTGCGCCGCGGCCTCGCCGTCCTGGTGGAACAGTCGCTGCTGACCCTCGAGGAGGGGGAGGGCGGCCCGCCGCGCTACCGGATGCTGGAGACCGTCCGCGAGTACGGCGAGGCCCGCCTCGGCGACCGCACGGCCGCGATGACCGGCCTGGTGTCGTGGGCCCGGTCCCGCGCCGTCGAGCTGGCCGCCGACCACATCGGACCGCGTCAGCTCGAAACGCTCGCTGCCACCGCCCGCGAGCAGGAGAACCTGGTCGCGGCGCTACGCTGGGCCGTGGACCACGAGGACGAGCCGGCCGCGGTCGACCTGGCCGGGACCGTGTTCCAGCTGTGGGCCGTCCGCGGGCTGCACCTGGAGGTGTCCGCGTGGAGCCTGCTGCTGTTGCGGGTGGACGACCCGGTGGCACGCAGCCGCTCGGCGATCGCCAACGGCCGCGGGAGCGGTCGGCCCCTGCCGGACGCGGACCGCCTCGCCCAGGTCCTCATCCTCACCGGCATCAACGGCGGCATCACCGGTCCGGTCCGGCTGACCGTGCTGGCCCGGCGCGCGCTGCGCCTGCTGATGGCGGAACGGTCCGCGGACGTTTCACCGCGGTACGCGGCGCCGGCCGAGGAGCTGCCCGCGTTCGACCGGATCCAGCCGGAGGAGAGCCTGCGCGGCGCGGAGAAGCTGATCGCCCACCCCGACCCGTACGTGCGGGCGCTCGGCTACTTCACGCGGGCGGTGATGCGGGAGAACGGCGGGATGCCCGAGGTCTCGGTGGCCGATGCGGAGAGTGCGTACGCGCTGTTCGAAGCCGCGGGAGACCACTGGGGAATGGCGATGTCGGCGCAGGCCGTCGGCCACTCGTACTCCTCGCAGCGCGACACCGCGGTCACCTGGTTGGCGCGCAGCGTACGCCACATGGAGCTGGTCGGTGCGGCGCAGGACGCCCGGTCGATCCGCGTGGTGCTCGACGCCCGGCTGGCGGTGGACGGCGACGTCGAGGCCGAGCGGCGCCTGCACGAAACGGCGATGTCCCCGCAGGCCGAGGTGGGTGACGCGGCTCAGGCGTACCTGGGGCTCGCGCATCTGGCCTGGCACCGGCGGGATGTGCCGGGCACCCTCGCCTACGCCGACGCGCTGGTGCGGATGACCGCCGAGGTGTCGGGGCCGATGCCGCACCCCCGGGTCATGTTCCGGGTGGCCGCCGCGGTGCTGTACCTGACCGTCGCCGCAGAACATCCGGTGGAGCACGCCGATGCGTCTGCCGCCACGCTGCTTGCGCAGTGCCGGGAGGAGACGCTGTCCGCACGGGACATTCCGCTCTCCGGTTCCTGGGGCATCGGCGGGGCCGCGCTCGCTGCGTATCGCGGGGACGAGGCGGGCGCCCGTGAGCTGTGGGCCCTGTCCACCCGGGTCGGCGCCACGGTGATCAACTTGGTCCCGCCGGGCTTCGGCGGCCGGTTGGCGGCGGCCCTCGGGGACGAGGACCGCCGCCGTGCCTTGCTCGACGGGCTCAGCGAGGAGCCCGTCGCCGTCACCGTCGCGCGGATCCATGAGGTGATGGACCGGTTGCTCGCGGACGGTTGACGGATCATCCGCCGGTCACAGCGAGAGCAGCGCCAGGACCTGGTTGAGCAGGTTCGCGATCAGCGGCAGCGGCAGGGGCAGGCCGCCGTCGAGCAGGCCGACGATCGCGCAGAGCAGGTTGCCGAGCAGGTTGCCCGGGCCGGACACCGCGGTGATGACGAGCACGACCCGGTTCAGGTGCACCTGAAGGCCGAGCAGGTCGAGGTCCAGCGGGCCGAGCGTCAGGTCGAGGATCGGGCAGACGGCCTGCGCACCCACGCCGCCCGCAGGCAGCTGGACGGGCATGGTGACGGTGGTGTCCGTCGCGCCGACCTGGGTGCCGGCCGAGTCGGTCAGGATGCTGTGCAGGGTGCCGGTCGCGAGCAGCCGGTCGCCCTGGGCCACGAAGCGGGTCGGGGTGAACGTGCCGGTCACCGCGCCGGCGCCGCCGAGGGCGTCGGTGAAGGTGCCGGTGACCTGGGAGGTCATCGTGCCCGCCGCGGACCGGGGTGCCGCGGGAGCCTGAGCCGGTGCTGCGGTGGCGGAGGCGCCTGTGGCCACCACGGCGGAGAGCGCGAGTGCGCCGGCGAGCAGGGCCCGGGTGAACGTGTTCGGTCGCATGTCCCATCCTTCCATCGACGATCGTCTGTCAGGCCGCCCTTTGCCCGCTCGCCCAGGGCCCAATCAGCAGTTCCATCGATAGAAACTCATTTAATGCGATGTTGACGTTGATAGGGCTCAAATGGCTTTTGGGCGCAATCACCCACGCAACCGTCGGCGGCGGTTGCGTTCATCGACGGAGGCCGCAGGAGGACCCCGGTGCCACGAGTGCCGTCAACTGGGCACCCGGGCATCAAACGGATACAGGCTCCACCTGCGGCCCAAAGCTGTCAAGAACCGGCCAAAGTGTGGGAGTCAGACCTTTTTCCGGTACGCCCGCAGCGCCAGCGGCATGAACACCACCACGAATCCCGCGCACCACGCGAGGGTCCACCACACGTGATTCTCGAGAGGCGTGCCGAGGAACAGCCCGCGGACCGCCCCGACGAGATGCGTCAGGGGATTGACCTTCACGAATCCCTGCATCCAGCCCGGGAGGGTGCCGGTGCCGACGAAGACGTTGGACGCGAAGCTCAACGGCATGATCAGGGCGAACATCAGGCCCTGGACGGCGCCGGGCGTACGGACCTTCATCGCCACGAAAACCGGCAGCCAGCTCAGGCAGAGCGCGAACAGGATCGCCAGCAGCCCGCCCGCGAGCGCGCTCAACGGATCGGTGGTGATGCGGAAGCCCAGGATGTAGCCGAAGCCGACCGTCACCACGGTGACGATCGCGTACCGCACGATGTCGCCCAGCACCGCGCCGAGCAGGGGCGCCGAGCGGGGCACCGGCAGCGACCGGAACCGGTCGAAGATGCCCTTCTCCAGGTCGGTATTGAGGTTGACGCCGATCGCGATGCAGCCGGTGGCGATCGTCTGCGCGAGGATGCCCGGCAGCAGGAACTGCAGGTAGTCGTGGGTCGAGCCGGCGACCGCGCCGCCGAAGACGTACACGAAGATGACCAGGAACAGGACCGGCTGCAGGGACACGTCGATGAGCGCCTCGGGCGTACGCCAGGTCTTGATCAGGCTGCGCTTGGTCAGCGCGAGCGAATGCCGCAACAGGCGCAGCGGGCGTGGATGCGGTGTCGCCGCCACCGGGCGCAACGAGGCAGGTTTACGGGGTTCCCGAACGAGAGTGGTCATGCCGGCACCTCTTCCTTGGCGGTGAGAGTGAAGAACACCTCGTCGAGGCTGGGGAGGTGCAGGGAGAGCTCGGTGACCGCGATCCCCGCCGCCGACAGCCGGGCGACGGCCTCGGTCAGCGCCGCGTCGTCGGTGACCGGTACGGCGAGCACCCCCTTGCGGATCTCGTCGGCCACCGCGCCCGACGAGACCTCGGAGAGGATGGCCGCGGTGCGCTCCCGATCGGCCGGGTGCGATGGGCGTACCTCGAGGGTCTGGCCGCCCACCACCCGCTTGAGGCCGTCCGGGGTGTCGTGGGCGATGACGCGGCCGTGATCGATCACGGTGATCGCGTCGGCCTCCTCCAGGTACTGCGTGGTGAGCAGGACGGTCGAGCCGCCGGCGACGAGCGTGCGGACCACGTCCCACATGTCCTCGCGCTTGGCCGGGTCCAGCCCGGTCGTCGGCTCGTCCAGGAAGATCACGTCGGGCGAGCCGACCAGGCTCGCGGCCAGGTCGAGGCGCCGTCGCATGCCGCCCGAGTAAGTCTTGGCCATCCGGTCCGCCGCGTCGGTCAGGTCGAACCACTCGAGCAGCTCCGCGGCCCGCCGCCGGGCACCCGCGCGGCCCAGGTCCAGCAGCTTGCCGAACAGCTCGAGGTTCTGCCGGCCGGTGAGGTCCTCGTCCACCGACGCGTACTGGCCGGTGAGGCCGATCGCCTGGCGGACCCGCTCGGCGTCTCGGACGACGTCGAACCCGCCGATCCGGGCGCTGCCCGCGTCGGGTACGAGCAGGGTGGAGAGGATGCGGACGGCGGTGGTCTTGCCCGCGCCGTTGGGTCCGAGCACGCCGAGGACCGTTCCGCGCGGCACGGCCAGGTCGACGCCCTGCAGCGCCCTGGTTTCGCCGAAGCGCTTCACGAGGCCCTCGGCCTCGATCACGAGATCTGTCATGCCGCCCAGCGTGCGCGGCCCCGCTGACACGGCGCCGACATGGCGCCGACACGGCCCCTACAGCCTGTCGCGCAGCCCGCGCGCGATGACGGACCAGTAGCGGCCGGGCACGACCCGGGCCAACAGGTCGGCCGCCTTCGCCGCCCTGGTGATCACCAGGCGCGGCTTGCGCGCCTGGATCGCGGCGATGATCTGCTTCGCCGCCTCCTCCGGCGGCAGCGTCAGCGCCCGCTCGGTGAACCGCCGGGCCTGCTCGGCCTGCTCGCGGTCGAGGTCCGGGCCGCTGATCCGGGCGTTCACGGCGATATTGGTACGGACACCGCCGGGGTGCACGACGGTCAGCCCGACCCGCCCGGCCAGCTCGTGCCGCAGCGCCTCGGAGAAGCCGCGGACGCCGAACTTGCTGGTGGCGTACGCGACCTGGGCCGGCGGCGCGATGAGCCCGAAGAGGCTGGAGATGGTCACGATGTGCGAGCCGCGGCGGTCGAGCAGCTGCGGCAGGAACGACTTGGTCATCCGCACCACGGCGTGCAGGTTGATCTCCATCAGCCAGTCGAAGTCCTTGATGCTTACCTGCTCGAAGGTGCCGCTCAGCGCCACCCCGGCGTTATTGATCAGCAGATCGGTGCCACCGTGCCGGGCGGCCACCTCGGCGGCCAGGTCCAGCCGGTCACCGCCGTCGGAGAGATCCACCACGTACGTGCTGACGTCCTTGGCCCCGAGCTCCCGGGCGAGCGCGGCGACCCGGGCCAGCCCGTCGGCGTCCTTGTCCACCAGCGCGAGCACGGCCCGCCGCCGGGCCAGGTCGAGCGTGAGCGCGGCACCGATGCCGCTCGCCGCCCCGGTGATCACACACGTACGCCCGGCGAATGCGAACCGCTCCATCGTGGTCATACGCACGATTATGGCCGCCCGCGCCGGGGTCACACCCGCCGCCTGGCAAACGCACAGGCCCCGCACAGGCCGCACGGCCAGGCTCGCCGGTAGCTGATCCGCCGACCGAGGAGACCCGCACCGATGTCCGTTCACGACCGCCCGACCGACGCCTTCCGTCCCACCGGCGCGGGTACGCCGCAGCCCGGGCCGGCAGACGACCCCACGGTGATCGACGCCCATCCGGTGATCGCCCGGCCACCGGCCACCGACCCCGCGACGGCGACCGGGCCCGCGACGCCCGTGGGCGTGGCGCCGGCGACGGGGGCGGGGGTCGCTGTGCCTGTCGCTCCTTCCTGGTCGGCGGTGCTGGCGTCCGGTGACGGTTCGGGGGCGCCGCCCGAGTGGGGGCCTCCCGCCGCCGGGCCGGAGGGCTCGGGGCCGGCCGGGGGAGGAGGAGCCAAGGGCAAGCTCGCGGTCGCCGGTGCGATCGTGGCCGCGGTCGTGGCGACCGCCGGGGTGACCGCCGCGGTGGTCGGCTCCGGGGGCGACAGCGACAGTGGCGGCAACGGTGCCGCGGCGGCCGCCGCACCGGGTGGGCAAGGTGTGCCCGGCGGGGTGCCGGACGGCGGCCGGGGGCAGTTCGCCGGAGGTGGCCGTGGGGGCGGCATGGCCGGCGCGCTGCACGGCACGTACGTGGTCTCCGACGGCAGCGGCGGTTACGTGACGCAGGAGACCCAGACGGGCACGGTGTCCAAGGTCAGCGCGACGTCCCTCACCGTGAAGAGCGCCGACGGCTACAGCAGGACGTACGTGGTCAACAGCGCGACGTCGGTCGACAACGGCGCCGATCAGATCGCGGAGGTGTCGGAGGGGCACACGGTTCGTGTGGTGGCGAGAACGTCGGGGGACACCGCGACCGCTACGACGGTCACGGACTCGGAACTGGCGTCGGGATCAAGCACGCAGGGCGGCGCCCAGGGTGGGGTCACGCAGGGCGGGACCGCGACGGGAACCTGAGCCAGGCAGCGGCCGTCGCCGGCCGTGAGGTGAGGGCGCCGGTGTTGCGGTTGGCCGCGCCGGCGCCCGTACCGGAAAAGAAGTCAGGAATTCGCAGTCTGGTTCCGGTCGCGTTCCTTCTCGCGGCGGACCATGTCGGCGAGTAGTTCCTTGTCGTACTTCGCCTCGGCCGCCCGGGCCCGCTCCTTCGCCTTCTCGGCGCGGGCGACGGCCTTCTTGCGTTGCTTTGTCAGTTCGGCGCGGCGCTTGCCGGCCGCCTTCAGCGAGCGCTTGAGGCGCGCCGCCTCGTCGGTGGCCCGGCGCAGCGAGAGCTGCTGCTCCTCGGTGAGGCCGGCGATCGTCTTGAGCTGGTTGTCGAGGTCGGTGACGGCCGCCCGCGCCTTTTCGGCGGCGGCTCCGGTGGCGCCCGCCTTGTCCCGGCGGCGGTCAAGTGGCTTGGCCGTTGTAGTCACGACTATCACTCCCATCCGGTCATGCCTTAGCCCTACCCGGAAGGGGGAACGGTCAAGCCTGTGACTCCTCCTGCACTGTGTCCGCGCTGCGCGCCCGGCGCTTGCGGATGTGGCGCAGGTGCAGGTAGGCGTACGCGCCGACGGCGAGGACGATCGCCGCGATCGCCCACCATTTGTAATGGTGGGCCTGGTCGATGATCTCGACGAGGTGGGTGCCGAGCAGGTAGGCGATCGTGGTCCACCAGCCCACCCACAGCGCCGCGCCGATGGCGTTGTAGATCAGGAAGGTGCGCCAGGGCATCGCTGTGAGGCCGGCGATCACGCCGTTGAGCTGCCGCAGCCCGTCGATGAAGCGGGCCACGAGGACGATTCTGTTGCCGCGGCGGGCGAAGAATTTCTCGGCGCGTTCGAGCCGCGGGGGGGTGATGAAGATGTACTTGCCGAAGCGGTGCACGGCCCTGCGGCCGCCGCGGACGCCGATCCAGTAGCCGATGTTGTCGCCGAGGACCGCCGCCACGAACGAGATCGCGGCGACCGCGAAGATGTCCAGCCGGCCCCAGCTCGAGTAGATCGCCGCGGCCACCATGATCGTCTGACCGGGCGCGGGCACCCCGAAGCTCTCCACCCCGATGACGCCGGCCACCGCCAGGTAGCCCCATCGGTCCAGGATCGGGGCGACTCCGTGCAGGAAGCTCGGCAGATCGTCGGGCGGCGGCATGGGCTCGAGAGGCTCCCGTCGTCGGTGTCGGGCCGGCGGCTACGACGTCACACCGTATCCGCCAGTCGGACCCGCAAACACGGGTGTGCCCCGACGATCCCTCGCCGGGGCACCACTTGTCCCGCTTCCGCGGGGAATGCAACCTAATTCTGCGGGGGTACGTCACCCGGACCGCTGCCCCAGGTGAGGCTGGGCGTCGTGGCGAGGGTGTAGGTCAGCTTGCCGCCCGCAGCGACGGCCGACGCCGGTAGCCATCCCTTGGTCGTGGACCTGCCGTCCACCGTCAGCTTCTGGACGTAGATCGCCTTGGCGTCGGTCCGCGGCGCCTCGATCACCAGGTCCTTGCCGCTGCCCAGGTGCACCACCGCGCGGGGGAAGAGCGGGCTGGTGAGGACCAGCTCGGCGCGGGTCGGCACGGTGGGGTAGAGGCCCAGGGCGGAGAAGACGTACCAGGCGCTCATCGTGCCGGCGTCGTCGTTGCCCGGGATGCCGCCGGTGCCGTTGCTCCACTTGCCGTCGATGATCGCCCGGACCGTCTCCTGCGTCTTGTACGCGGCCCCGAGGTAGTTGTAGAGGTACGGCGTCTGGATGTCGGGCTCGTTGGTGGCGTCGAACCTCGTGCTCTTGGTGGCGCTCAGGTCGAACGTGCCGTCCGGGTTGCCGAAGAACGCGTCCAGCCGCTCGACGGCGGTCTTGTTCCCGCCCATCTTCTGCGCCAGCGTCACCACGTCGGAGTAGACCATCCAGGTGTACTGCGCGCTGCTGCCCTCGACGAAGCCGGTGCCGGTCGACGGGCTGAAGCCCGCGGCCCAGGTGCCGTCGCTGTAGCGGTCGCGCATCCAGCCGACCGCCGCGCCGTCCGCCGGCACCGGGGTCGGTACGGCCGGGTCGGCCAGTTCCAGCTCGGCGAGCTGCACGATGGGCGCGCCCCCGTTGGCGGTGACGTTCAGCCGGTAGTACGCATACGGCTTCGGGTCCGCGACCTCGTACTCCTTCGTCTGGCCGCGCTTGTCGAAGCTCTGATCCGCCCGGGTGTCGACAGTCGTCCAGGTGGTGCCGTCGGCCGAGCCCTGCAGCTCCCAGTTCTTCGGGTCGCGCTCGGGTACGTCGTTTGCGGAGGTCAGGGCGTACCGGTTCACGCTCAGCGGGGAACTGAGTTTCGCCTGTACCCAGCCGGTGGTGGCGAAGGTGAGCCACTTGGTGCCCTTGTCGCCGTCGAACGCCTGGGCCTTGCCCTCCCACGGGGCGTTCTCGCCGCTCGCCTGGATCTCGGTGATCCGCTCGCGGACGTTGTGCTCGAGCCCGGGGTCGGCCTTGGCGTTCTCGTCGAAGACGTTGCGCCAGTTGTGCGACCGCCGCAGGAACTCGGCGTGGTCGTCGTCGGCGCCGAGCCCCTTGGCGAGCTGGGCGATGCCGTAGTCGGCCGCGGCGTCCTCGAGCGTCTCGGCCGCGCCGCCCCAGCAGTGGCAGTCGTCCGCGGGGACGTAGCCGAGCGCCAGGTACTTGTCGAGGGCCGGGCGCTGGCCCACGCACTCGACGTTGCAGCCGGTGTCGCTGGAGTCGTTGGCGGTGGGGACGGTCGCCGCGTGGACCAGGGAGTCGTACGCGCCCCGCACGTCGAAGTCGCGGGCGCCGAACGCGTACATGCCGGCCACCGCCGCCGCCGACGGGTCGCCGGACATGACGGCTGTCTTGCCGTGCTGGAGCAGCCAGCGGTCCCACTCGCCGTCGCGCTGGGTGGCGTAGTTGTAGAGGCTCTGCGCGTAGTCGCTCGCCATCTTCGGGTCGAGCAGGGCGAGCAGCTGCACCTGGGCGCGGTACACATCCCAGCCCGAGAATGTCCCGTATTGCGCCTTCTGTCCTGTGGACAACGTGTGGATTTCGCCGTCGGCGCCGTAGTAGCCGCCGTCCACGTCGCTGGTTAGGGTCGGTTCCAGCATGGAGTGGTAGAGCGCCGTGTAGAACGTCGTCTTCTGGTCCTCGGTGCCGCCGCCGATGCCGATCTTCTTCAGCCGGGCGGACCACGCGGCGCGGGCGCCGGCCTGGATCGCGCCGAAGCTGAGCCGGTCCGGGGACTCGGCCGCCAGGTTCTTCTCCGCGCCAGCGAGGCTCACGTACGAGATCGCCACGCGCATCGTCACGCTCGTGGTGCCGGGGGCGAAGGTGACGTATCCGCCGGAACCCTTGTTGGCGTTCGGGCGTCCCGTGCTGCTGTATCCACTGCCGCCCCGCGCCTCGGTGCCGCCCGGGGTGAGGGTCGTGTCCGTCCACGTGCCGGTGGCCGCGAACGGCTGGTCCAGCTTCGCGGTGAAGTGCAGCGTGTAGTACGCGTGCGAGTTGTCGGTGCTCTGCGGCCCGCAGAAGTTGCCGGCGCTCACCGAGCCGGTGACCGTACGGGTGGCCGGGTCGACGTGGACCGTCGCGTCCTCGCTGCCGGTCTCCGACAACGACGTACGGAACAGCAGGCTGGCCGCTTTGTCGGCGGGGAACGTGAACTTGCCGAAACCGGTACGCGGCGTGGCCGTCAGCTCGGCAGCCGCGCCGCTGTCCAGCCCGACCTTGTAGTAGCCCGGCTTCGCGACCTCGTTGGCGTGCGAGAACGTGCTGGCGTACACGGCGTCGGTGGCGTCCGCGGTCGGCGAGGTCGGCACGTCCCCGACGTGCGGCATGATCGGGATGTCACCGTTCGCCCCGGAACATCCCACCCCGCTGAGGTGGGTCAGGCTGAGTCCGCGGATCCGGGTGGCCGTGTACTGGTAGCCGCCCGGCGCCGGGGTCGAGAGCTGGTTGCCGCGCGACGTCTGCGGGCTCCACGCCAGCATGCCGAACGGGGTGACCGCGCCCGGGTAGGTGTTGCCCAGGTTCGTGCTGCCGATGAGCGGGTTGACGTACGCCGCCGGCTCCGCGACGAGGGGCGGCAGGGCCGCGGCCTGCGCGGCGACGGAAATCGGCACGGTCAGGACCGCCCCGGCGAGGGCGGCGACGGTACGGCGTCCGAGCATGCGAGTCCCCTTGATGACATCGATGTCAGGCCATGTCGAAGCTCAGCTTGTATCGACCCGATCCGATGTGTCAACCCGATCTTCGCCGGCGGGGTGATGAACGGCATTGAACTGCTTGCGCCCGAGATCCGTTCCTCACTCGGGAACGTCCCGGAGGAGGGCCACGTCTTGTCTGTTTCCATCCGCGAAGCGCTCGCCGCCCGCTTGCGCCGCTCCGCCCCCGCCCCCGCGGCGGCACCGGAGCCGGCGACCGAGCCTTCGCAGACCGGAACCGTGGAGGTTTCCTTCGAGCAGGCGGGTGCGGAGGAAGCGTCCGCGCCTCCCGGTCGCGTGCGCCGGATCGCCAGCCGGGCGCTCACCGTGGGCGCGATCGTGCTGGTCTTCGCCGCGCTGATCCTGCCGAACGTGCTCAGCCGGTTCGAGCGGCCGGGCACCTACTTGCGCCTGCCGATCGAAGGATTCGTCGCGGTCGGGCTGCTGCTCCTGCTGCCCGGGCGGTGGCGGCGGGTCCTGGCCGGGGTGCTCGGGGCGGGACTCGGGTTGCTGACCGTCGAGAAGTGCCTCGACATGGGCTTCTACGCGGTCCTGGTGCGGCCCTTCGACCCGGTGCTCGACTGGGTGCTCCTCGACGACGCCCGCGAATTCCTCAAGGGCTCCGTCGGCGACGCCGGCGCGACCGGCGCGCTGATCGGCGTGATCGTCCTGGTCCTCGCCGTGGTGACCCTGATGACGCTGGCCGCGATGCGGATCGCGAAGGTGGCCGGGCAGCACCGCCGGGTCACCGCCCGGACCGCGCTCGCCGGCACGGCCGTCTGGGTCGTCTGCATGGTGCTCGGCGTCCAGCTGTTCAACAACATCCCGGTGGCGGCCCGCAGCAGCGCCCTGTACGCCTGGGACCGTGCCCACTCGGTGAAGGCCGGGTTCAACGACGAGAAGAAGTTCGCCCGCGAGGTACGGGTCGACGCCTTCGCGGCCACCCCCGCGGACCAGCTGCTCACCGGGCTGCGCGGCAAGGACGTCATGGTCACCTTCGTGGAGAGCTACGGCCGCTCCGCCGTCGAGAACCCGGTGTTGAACCCCGGCACGGTCAAGGTGCTCGACGAGGGGACGGCGACACTCGCCAAGGCGGGCTTCGCGGCCAAGAGCGGCTGGCTCGGCTCGCCGACCTTCGGCGGCGGCAGCTGGCTGGCCCACTCGACGCTGCTGTCCGGGGTGTGGATCAACAACCAGAAGCGCTACCGCAACCTCACGTCCAGCGATCGGCTCACGCTGACCAGCCTCTTCAAGAAGGCCGGCTTCGACACCATGAGCGTCATGCCGGGCACCACCCGGGCCTGGCCGGAGGGTGACTTCTACGGCTACGACCGGGTGTACGACTCCCGCAACACCGGCTACGCCGGCCCCAGGTTCGGCTGGGGGCCGTTGCCGGACCAGTACACGCTCTCCTGGTTCGAGAAGAACGTGCACGCCCCGGCGCACAGGCCCCTGTTCGTCGAGATGCCGCTGGTGTCGAGCCACACGCCCTGGGCGCCGATCCCGACCTTCATCGACTGGAAGGACGTCGGCGACGGTGCGGTCTACGAGCAGATCAAGGCGGACGCCAAGAAGCCCGGCTCGATCTGGAAGGACCCGGCCAAGGTCCAGCGCGAGTACAGCCGGTCGATCCAGTACACGCTGACGTCGATCATCTCGTACCTGGAGAAGTACGGCGACGAGAACACCGTCATGGTCTTCCTCGGTGACCACCAGCCGGCGCCGATCGTGGTCGGCGAAAGCGCCACCCACGACGTACCCATCACCATCGTCGCCAAGGACAAGGCGGTGCTGGATCGGGTCGCCGACTGGAACTGGACCGACGGGCTCAAGCCGGGGCCCGCCGCCCCGGTGTGGCCGATGAACCAGTTCCGCGACCGGTTCCTGACCTCGTTCGGCCCCGCGAACGGCGACGTCGCCCGGGCGCTTCCCTCGCCGCGCCGCTAGGTCAGGACCGACCAGCTCTGCGGCGCGAGCTCCACGGTGCCGCCGGACGGGGCCGGCACCACGGCGGGCTCCTTCGCGGCGTTGAGGGCCATGACGAGGCTGTTGTCGCCGTCGTACGCCTGGTAGACGAACTGCTCGTTGGTCAGGTGCAGGGTGCGCGTACGGGCCCGGTGCAGCCAGGCGTTGCGCCGCCGCAGGGCGATCAGCTCCTGGTGGACGCGGAGCAACGGCCGCCCGTACGGGACGAGCCCGGCGGGCGTGGCCGGGAACGGCGGGCGCACCGCGTCATCGCCGGCGGCGCGGTCCTCCTTCACGCCGCGGAAGCCCTGCTCGTCGCCGGAGTAGATGCTCGGCGTACCGCCGACGGTCAGGAGCACCGCCACGGCGAGCGGCACGAGTCGTTCGTCGCTGAGCCTGCTGGCCAGCCGGGTCACGTCGTGGTTGCCGACGAACGTCTGCGGCACGAAGGTGCCGAGGAAGTCGTTGTGCCGTTCCAGGGCCCAGCTGAGCTCGAAGAAGTTGGCCGACTCGAGCGAGCTCCAGATCGCCTTCCACAGCTCGTACTGGGTCACCGAGTCCAGCGTGGACTGCTCCACCACGGCCGGGTAGTCGCCGTGGATCACCTCGCCGAAGACGTACGCCTCCGGGAACTCGGCCCGGACCCGGGGGAGCACCTTCGCCCAGAACGACGGCGGTACGGCATACGCGGCGTCCAGCCGCCACCCGTCGGCGCCGCGCCGCAACCAGTGCGTCATGACCTCGACGACGTAGTCGGCGACGGCCGGCTCCAGATGGTTGAGCGTGACCAGGGCGTCGTGCCCCTCGAAGGTCACGAACCCGTCCGCGCCGCGCCGGCGGAACCAGCGGGCGGTGGCGGCGGCCTCGCCGTGGGCCAGCACGTCCTGGAACGCGGGGTGCCCGCGCCCCACGTGGTTGAAGACCCCGTCCAGGACGACCCGCAGGCCCCGCTCGTGTGCGGCTGCGATCAGCGCGTCGAAGTCGCTGTCGTCACCGAGCCGCGGGTCGATACGGAGATGGTCGACGGTGTCGTAGCCGTGCGTCTCGGCGGCGAAGATCGGCCCGAGCAGCAGCCCTGAGGCGCCCAGCTCGATGGCGTAGTCGAGCCAGGCATCGAGCCGCCGGAGGCCGCCGTTGTCGTGCTCGGGGTACGCACCGGCGAAGCCGAGGGGATACACCTGCCACCACACGGCATGGCGCACCCACTCGTTCTCGATCACGCCGCAACTGTACGGCCGGTACGCGCTCAGCGCTTGGCGCTCTCGTAGCTGAGTGGTCAGATGCTGTCGGCGGCGAGCTGGCCGCGGAGCTTGGTCAGGGCCTTGGTGAGCAGGCGGCTGACGTGCATCTGGGAGATGCCGACCTGCTC